>DATIXU010000096.1:0-13020 GCA_035518275.1 Steroidobacteraceae bacterium | reverse complement strand
AAGATTAGATCTCCCTGGGAGCTCGACTCCCCTAAAGGGCCCACGAAGACTACGTGGTTGATAGGCTGGGTGTGTACGGCCAGTAATGGCTTCAGCTAACCAGTACTAATTGCCCGTGAGGCTTGACCATATAACCTCAAGTGGTCTGACCACGAGAGGATTGATGTCGATGGAGCGATCCATCGTGAACGCGACAAGCGTCGAAACGGAAACTAACTGGATTGGAGGCGCGTGAAGCGGCTACCGCTTGGGTAGCCGCTTCATGATCCTCAAAAAGCTTGCCTGGCGGCCATAGCGAGTGGGAACCACCCGATCCCATTCCGAACTCGGAAGTGAAAACGCTCTGCGCCGATGGTAGTGTGCCTTTCAGGCATGCCAGAGTAGGTCACCGCCAGGCTTCAAACAGAAAGCCCCTGAGGTCGAGAGATCTCAGGGGCTTTTTCTATTTGAGCTCCATCCCCCGATACCAGCCGCTCTGCCTCATGCCCTCTGCAAGCGCTCGCGCGGAAAATCCCGCAGCGTTTCGATCACCAGCGCCGCGCCCCTGGACTTCAGCAGGCTCGCGTGGCCCGCCGCGGCGCCGATGCCGACGATGTAGCCGATTCCCGCGGCCTGCGCCGCCATCACACCCGAGGCCGCATCCTCCACCACGACAGCGCTGCCTGGATCGACTCCAATATTGCGTGCCGCCGCGAGGTACATGTCGGGCGCGGGCTTTCCCGGGCGCACGCCGTCGTCGTAGATGATCTTTTCGACCTCGAACCAGCGCTCGAGGTGCAGCCGTTCGATGTAGAACTCCACGTTCCTGATTCCCGACGAGGTGGCGATGGTGCGCGGAATGCGCGCGAGCTCGAGCCACGCGAGGAGCTCCTGCGCGCCCGCCGCGAGCTTCATCCGGTCGGGGGTCTCGAGGCACAGCCTCCGGAACAGCGACTCCTTGGCTTCGATCAGCTCCGCGAGCTCCTCCCCCGTGATCTCCCGGCCGGCCAGATAGCTCAGCACGTAAGCGTTCGACCGCCCGTGCATGTGCAGGTCGAACTCTTCACCCGTCATCTCCCGGCTGCGCAGCTTGCGTGCCATGACCTGCCAGGACTTCTCCTGCAGGTCGCCGTCCGAGAACAGCACGCCGTTGAAGTCGAAGATGATGCCCCGGCAGCTCACGGCGGCCCGTACTTCTGCGCCATGCGCTCGACGATGCGCGCGGTGTCGACGACCATCCGCTCATGGATGCCGACGCCGATCACCTCCCCGCCGTCCATCGCCCACACGCGGAAGAAAATCTGGCGTCCGTCGGTGCGCGTAACCTCCGCATGGCCAGCCACTTCGCGCCCGACCGGGGTCGCCACCAGGTGGCGCACATCGACGCGCGTGCCGACCGCGCTCTCGCCCTGCTCGAGGTACTGCTTGATGGCATTCAGCGCCGCGTTCTCCATGATGAGAATCAGATAGGGCGTCGAGAACACCGGCGGCAGGATGCTGTCCTTGAAGCGGTTCGCGAGATGCGCGGTCTCGACGCGATGCGCATGGTGGCCGCGCGCGCCGTTCGGGATCGGTTTCATGGGCGATCGACATTGGACCAGCGATATATGTTCGTCAATCCATCCACCGGCTGTCACCGGCCACCGATTGGAATGTCTTTCTGCTCAGGGAGCGCGCGTCAGCGCGCGAATGAGATCGACCTCGGCCTGACGGCAGGGCGTGCCGTCGGCGTGGAACACTTCGTGATGCCAGACGATTGGCTCGCGGCCATTGACGTACGGAATCGTCCAGCTGTCCCAAGGCAGGCGCGTCTGCGTTTTCCCATCCACGAGCCCCCAGTTGATCATCGTGACATGTAAGCGCTTGCCGATCGGGAGCGACTGATCGAACGTCGAGCCTGCGCCGCGCGCGAGATATTCCGTGCACCAGACGGGCCGGCCGAGCGCCAGCAGCCGGGTGGCGCGCCGCTCGAAGACTTCCGGCCAGTGATAGTCGTGGAAGGAAATCACGTCCGACTCGGCGAGCTGCACTTCCTCCGCCGGCGTCGGCCGGCCTGCGTCCCAGGTCCCTTCCTGAAACACGCCGCTCGTCAGCGGCTGGACCGGATTGGCGCTGCGCGCCCAGGCAAAGACCTTCGGTAGGAGCTCGTGCACACTCTCGAGGCTGTCCTTGGAGTTCGAAGGCTCGTTCCAGACGTCCCAGCCGATGATCCGCGGATCCTTCGCAAAGGCACCTACGGCTCCCTCGACGTAGGCCTCGAGCCGCACTTCCTGCGCGCGGTCCTTGAGCGCCGTGACCCCCGGGGCTCTGAACCCATCCGGAGTTGTGGACCCCGGGGATCGGCGGATGCTGGGGCCCGAGTCTCGGCTCCGGCTCCCAGCAGCTGTCGAAGAGGACGAGCACCACCCGCATGTGGTGTCTCGAGGTCAGCTTCAGGAACTCATCGATCCGGAGCTTGAAGCCGGCGGGGTCCTGCTGCCAGAGGAGGTCGTGCAGGAAAACCCGCATCGTGTTCATACCGATCGCCTCGGCCCAACCGGCGATTGCGCTCACTGTCGTCGAGCGAATCCAGGGCCGCATGCACCCTCCCTGCGGCCCTCAGATAGCAATTCCGTGGCTCCTGCGCAACGGACTGGACACTGTCCAGACCCCGGCCGGCCTCCCCGGGCCGAATCGGGCCCTCCGGCAATCTCCCGGACATTGCATTGCCACAAAAAAAGCGGACACTTGAGATGGGGGAAATAACTACAGCAGCCCAAGCAGCTGCACCGGTACGTGCCGGCAAGGACACACGTGCTCGCTCGGGCCTACAAGCATGCGCGACTCATGGAGGAATCCGAGTCGCGCGTTGAGATGACGGCGAATTCGCTGGCGCCGGCGGATATCCTCGTGGCGCAGCGGATACTCGTGCGTCCGGACGAATTCACCCGCTGGGAAGCTCACCACGACTTTCTCATGCGTGCCGTGTCCTCCCGCAGCCAGCTGCCGCAGCAGATGGTGGCGCTGCGCGCGACCGCTCTCTCATTGGTGCATCGCAAGGCGCTGTTCGAGTACCTGCGCCAACGGCAGATCGCCGGAGCGCAGCGCAGGAAGCTGCTCGCGGTCTTCTACGGCTGCGCCGACTACACCAACGCCGTGCTGGTCGAGCACGGCAACTACGTGCGCAGCAGCTCGAGCTACCTGTGCACACGGCACCTCGCCGAGCAGCTGATGCACGACCCGGCGCTCGATGAGCCGCTCGCGCTCTATGAGGAATGGTACGCGGAGTATTTCCACGCCTTCTGCGACGTCGAGCTTGCCGAAACCGAGGAGGAGAGGCAGGCGTGCCTCGCGCAGGAGTCCCTGAAGCCACTCCTCAAGCACCGCGTGACCGAGGCGCGCAAGGCGATCCTCGCCATGCCGCAGACTCAGCGCGAGTGGCGCGAGGTGCGGATCCGCCGGTGTACCGGCGACACTCAGCGCCTCCGGGCGCTCGCGCTGATCCCGAAGCAGTAGTCGGCGGATCAGCGTTTCTTGACGGGAGGCTTGGGCGGCGGCGGCCGCTTCGATCCAACCCGGGTGCCGTAGGGATCGTATCCGCCGCCTGCATCGACATCGTCCTCGAGGCGTAGCTCGTCGTCTTTGTGATCCTCGACCTTGAGCTCGGGCACCTCGAGCTTCTTGAGCAGTGCCGAAGTGCTCTCGATCGCGTGACGGCCCGTGTCCTTGACCCACTGCCAGATGGCGTTGCCGCGCGAGTCGTGCACCACGCGTCCGCTGGCGCCATCGGCGGCGTCGGCCTTGTCCTTGGTTGCGGAGGAAGCAGGAGCGGACGGCGATGACGCCGGCTTTTCGGGCCCACCACCGCCTGGGCGCAGCCCGGGTTTCGTGTGGTCAGGGTTGGTCATGATGCTCAGTCCCTTATAATTGGATGTTAGCACTTTACCGCTCATCCCTATAACGGCCACGGCCCGTGCAGCGCGGGCCGAAGCCGGCGGAACTGTGCGCAACGTCACATGGGGCCCGGCCCGGTCTGCGTGGCGAGCGGCCGCTGCAGCGTTTCCGGGCCATCGCGTGGCAAAGCGGTGTTCCTGAACACCCGTTCAATGCGAGAATTGACGGCGCAGCACTTCACGATCATGGGCCGGGCGCCCTGAAGCAGAGCTCTTCGTCAGCTACGAGCCTCGTCGAGCGAGGCGCTACCACCCGACGCCGTAATCCTGGCCGTAGTTGCTCGCGGCTCCCCACAGCGTTCCGTGGGCGCGATCCACGAAGATCGCCGTGAGGGGACCTGAGGTGCGCTCCTCGTACTCGGGCTTGTAGCCCATGCGCTCGAGCTCGGTCCTCACCCACGCCGGGGTCTCGCTGTTGAGCGTGATGCGGCCAGGGAACGACTCGTGCTGGCCGAAGGAGTCGCGCATCTGATAGCTGGTGATGTTGGCGGCCTCGGTGGCTTCCTGAATCGACATGCCGAACTCGACGACGTTCAAGAAGAACTGCAGCAGGTTCTGATCCTGGGTGTCGCCCCCCTGCACCGAAAAGACGAGGTAGGGCTTGCCGTCCTTCAGGGCCATCGACGGGGTGAGCGTCGCGCGCGGTCGCTTGCCAGGCTCGAGCACGTTGTAAGGGTTGTCGCGTGGATCGAGCACGAAGCTCTGCATGCGCTGGGACAGCCCGATGCCGGTGTGGCCGGCGATCACCGCGGGCGTCCAGCCGCCGCTCGGCGTCACCGACACCGCCCAGCCCTTGTCATCGGCCGCTTGTACGCTGGTGGTCCCCAAGCGGAACGTACGGTCGAACTCCTCCATCGACACCGGAGCCTGCGCCGGCATCTTCGAGTGCCAGGCGTCGAGATACCTGCGAAACGGGTTCTTGCCGCCCTGATAGGGATAGGGATCGCCCGGGCGGATGTCGGGATCGTTCCGGTCGGGAAGCACCAGCCTGGCGCGCTCGCGCGCGTAATCCTTGGAGAGGAGTCCGGCGATCGGCGGCGCGGGCGAGTAGCTCGGGTCGCCGTAGTAGAAGTCACGGTCGGCGTAAGCGAGATTCATCGCCTGATAGAGGGTGTGGATGTAGCGGGCGCTGTCGTAGCCCATCGACTTGAGATCAAAGTTCTCGAGGATGTTGAGAGCCTGCAGCATCACCGGGCCCTGCACCCAGGGCTGGAGCTTGTAGACCTCGATGCCTTTGTAAGTAGTGTGGACCGGCTCCTCGATCTTCACCTTCCAGTTCGCCAGATCCTCCGCGGTGAAGAGACCCCCGAGCTCACGCACCGCGTGCACCAGGTCCCTGGCAATGTCGCCTCGGTAGAAGCGGTCATAGGCGGCATAGATCGCGGCCTTGCGGTCCTTGCCCGATTTGAGCGCCTCGCGCTCGGCCTCGACCAGCTTGCGCAAGCTGACGGCGAGATCGGGCTGGCGGAACATCTCACCCGGCGCGGGGCCCTCGTGCGCGGATCCCAGGTGCGGCAGCATCACACGGCGGGAGTCCGGCCACTGCCTGAGCTGCTCCTTGTAGTGCTCGATGGTGTTGGAGAGGGCCAGATCCATCGGAAAGCCGTCGGCCATCTCGATGGCAGGCGCGAGCACCTCGGCGAGACTCCGGGTCCCGTACTCGGCCAGCATGGTCATGAGGCCCCCTGGGGTGCCGGGGGTCACGGCGGCGAGCGGGCCGTATTCGGGCGGGTACTTGAGCCCCATCTTGTGAAAAAACTCGGGCGTCGCGCCGCTGGGCGCAACGCCGAGCCCATTGATGGCGATCACTTTGCCGGTGTTGGGATTGAAGATGAGTGCCTGCGTCTCGCCGCCCCAGGAGAGCGTGGTCCACGCGGTCGCGGTCGCCGCGAGCATGGCGCACGCGGCATCCACGGCATTGCCGCCGCGCGCGAAGATCTGCGCGCCGGCGCTCGCCGCGATCGGCTTGCCCGTCACCGCCATCCAGTGCTGGCCGTAGAGCGGAGGCTTCTGGGTGCGGCCGAGCGCCTGAGGTCCGCCGAATATGACGCTGGCGCTCACCGCCGCGGTGATCACCGTGCGGCTGATCCCGCCCGCGCGGGCCGGGGACTTCTTGTGCGGCTTCCTGGGCCTCGCCATGCGCGCCTCCTTCACGGGCAGGGCAGGCAGCATATGGCAGACTTAGCTCCGGCGCACGCCCCGAGGCCGAAGTGCACGCGATGCAGGGCTCCATCACAGGTCTGTTCGTCTACCCGGTGAAGTCGGCACGCGGCGTCGCGCGCGCGCGCGTTCTCCTCACCGCGACCGGGCTCGAGTGGGACCGGCAGTGGATGATCGTCAACAGCCGGGGCGTGTTCCTCAGCCAGCGCAGCCACCCGCGGCTGGCGCGCATCGTGCCGGAGGTGCGGCCGGGCGCGCTGGCGCTGAATGCTCCGGGGTTGCCCGCGCTCTCCGTGCCGCTCGATGCGGGCGGCGCGCGCGCGGCCGTCAAGGTCTGGGACGATGCCTGCGTCGGCATCGACCAGGGGAGCGAGGCGCATGAATGGGTGAGCCGCGCGCTCGGGGAGTCCGCGCGCCTGATGCGTGTGGCAGCCGACATGGGGCGCGTCGCGAACCCGAAGTTCGCCGGCGCCACACCCGCGCCGATCGGCTTTCCCGACGGCTATCCGGTGCTCGTCTGCAACGAGGCTTCGCTCGAGGACCTGAATGGGCGGTTACCTGAGCGCATTCCCATGGAGCGGTTCCGTCCCAACATCGTGCTCGGCGGCTTTCCCGCCTGGGCCGAGGACTCGATCGACACGCTGACCTTCGGCCCCGTGACGCTGCGGCTCGTGAAGCCCTGCATCCGCTGCACGATTCCCTCGATCGACCAGAGCAGCGGCGAGCCATCCACCGATCCCGCCCCGACGCTCAGGCAATTCCGCTTCAGCAGGGAGCTCCGCGGCGTTATGTTTGGTGAGAATGCCGTGATCGTGGAAGGCTCAGGCGCGGCGATCGAGCGCGGCGCGTCCGTCACGGCCTCCTGCGAAGCCGCAAGCCGCACGTCCGCTTGACGTAAGTCAGAATTCCCTTGTAAGTCAAATGGTTTTGAGCACACGGCCCGGGCGCGACCCAGCTCTCGGGAACACGCTTTCGTCGCCGTTCCGCGACGCAAACTGTGCGCAGCGCACGGCCGCGCCCAAGCCGCTTCCGCCAAACTTTCCAGGCTCGACGTAGGGAAGCAGCGTGAATCATTTGGCATTCGGCCTCGGCGCCCTAGCCGGACTTTGGTGTGCCGCACTCGGCTTCGGCGTGTGGTACTTCATGCGCTGGCGCCGGCTCGCTCCCGGTACCGACGCGGCCCGCCAGGCCGTGTTCGAGCAGTGGCCCACGACCGCGCTCGTCCTCGACCCCGCCAGGCTGCAGATCGTCGCGGCCAACCCGGCGGCGCTGCGCAATACCGGCTATTCACACGACGAAGTCCGCGAGCTGCGCTTCGCCCAGCTCTTCAGCGCCGAGGGTGCCGCTGACGAGCGCGTGCTGCTCGCGCGGCTCCAGGATGCCACCGCCCGCGCGCCGGTCGAGATGCGCCAGCGCTGCAAAGACGGCTCGCTTCGCAACGTCGAGGCCACGGCTCACCGGCTCGATCTGGACGGGCGGCCGGTGCTGGCGGTCACCGTGCACGACGTGACCGTGCGCCGCGTGGTCGAGAGCCAGATGCTCGAGCGGCATCAGCGCCTCGATCACCTTGCGCACCATGATCAGCTCACCGGCCTCCCCAACCGGCTCTATCTCGCCGCCCATCTCCCCGACGCCATCGCGGAGGCGAAGGAGAAGGGGACGCTGCTCGCGGTGCTGTTCCTCGATCTCGACCGCTTCAAGCATGTCAACGACTCGCGCGGACACGAGACGGGCGACAAGCTCCTGAAGACCGTCGCGCAACGTATCCGCTCGACCATGCGCTCCCAGGACGTGGTGGTGCGCATGGGGGGCGATGAGTTCGTGGTGGTGATGAAGGACGTCAAGAACACCGACAAGGTGAACGAGGCGGCCGAGCGCATCAACCAGGCGCTCAGCGCCCCGATGGTGGTCGACGGGCGCACGCTGGTCACCACGGTGAGCATCGGCGTGGCGCTCTATCCGCGCGACGGCCTCGACATGGGCGAGCTGCTGCGCCACTCCGACACCGCCATGTACCAGGCGAAGGACCGCGGCCGCAACAACTTCCAGCTCTTCAGTCCCGCGATGGATCGGCGCCTCAAGGAGCGCATCGCGGTCGAGGGATCGCTGCGCACCGCGCTGCAGACCCGCCAGCTCGAGGTGCACTACCAGCCGATCGTCGACATCGAGTCGCATCGCGTGGTGGCGCTCGAGGCACTGATGCGCTGGCGGCATCCGAGCCAGGGATTCGTGCGGCCCGAGCGCTTCGTGCGCATCGCCGAGGATGCGGGCCTGATCGTCCCTATCGGGGATTTCGTACTGCAGCGCGCGATCGAGGACATGGTGGGCTGGCGGCGGGCGGGCGCGACTCCGGTGCCGGTCGCGCTCAACGTGTCCGCGGTGCAGCTGCAGCGCTCGAACCTCGCCGACTCGATCACCAGGCTCACCAAGGAGCACGGGCTCGAGCCCTCGATGCTGCAGGTCGAGCTGACCGAGAGCGCCGTGTTCGAGCGCCGTGAGCAGCGCGCCCGCGAAGCGGCGCAGGACGCGGTCGCCAAGCTGCGCGAGCTCGGCGTCCACATCGCCATCGACGATTTCGGCACCGGCTACTCGAGCCTGTCGTACCTCAAACGCTGGCGCGTCGACACACTCAAGATCGACCGCAGCTTCGTGCGCGACCTGGTGACGGACATGTCGGATCTCGCGATCGTGAGCGCCATCATCGCCATGGCGCGGCACCTGCACATCGAGGTGGTCGCCGAGGGCATCGAGGGATGGCCGCAGCTCGAGAAGCTGCGCCACCTGGGCTGCGCGTACGCGCAGGGTTATCTGTTCGCCCGCCCGGCTACGGCCGAGGATTGCGCCCGCTATCTGACCGGCGATCCGCTGGATCTCACCCAGCGCTTACCGGCGCTCGACATGCTGGAGGCAACCGGGACCCAGGACGCCCGACCGCTGCGCCTCATCAAGTAGCAGGGCGAAGTCAGCCGCGGCACGGGACGTGCGAGAATGGGCCATGGGACGGGCCCAACAGTGCGCCGACGCCGTGCTCATGATCGAGCCGCAGGCGTTCGGCTATAACCCTGACACCGCCCGTACCAACACCTTCCAGCGTCCCGAGAAAGACGGCGGCGGCTCGGCCGGTGCTGCGGCCGCGCGGGCCCAGGCACTCGCGGAGTTCGGCAGGCTCCGCCAGGCGCTCGAGAGCGAGGGGGTCGAGGTGTGTGCCGTCGCGGACACGGCGGACCCGGTGAAACCCGACGCGGTATTTCCCAACAACTGGCTCTCGTTCCACGAGGACGGCACGCTCGTGCTCTACCCCATGGCGAGCGCGACCCGCCGCCCGGAGCGGCGCCAGGACGTGATCGATGCGGTGCTCGCGCGGCTGCATTTCAAGGTGGCGCACCTCCTCGACCTCACTCACTTCGAGGGCGAGGGGATGTTCCTCGAGGGCACGGGGAGCCTGGTGCTCGATCACGCCGAGCGGGTGGCCTACGCCTGCGCCTCCCCGCGCACACACCCCGCGCTGGTCGCCGAATGGGCGCGGGAGCTGCGCTACGAGCCGCTGGTCTTTCAGGCCGCCGACCGCGCCGGCGTGCCGCTCTATCACACCAACGTCCTCATGTGGATCGGCGAGCGCGTCGCGGTCGTCGGCAGCGAGGCGATCGCGGCCGGCGATCGGCAGCGGATCCTCGAGCGCCTGCGCGCCAGCGGACGCGAGACGCTCGAGATCGGCCAGCGGGAGATCGCGCAGTTCGCCGGCAACATGCTCGAGCTCGGCACCTGGGACGAGGCGCTCGGAGACTCGCGGGTGCTCGTGATGTCGGAGGCCGCCCGCCGCTCGCTGAGTGATGAGCAGTACGCGCGGCTCTCGGGCTGCACGGATGCGGTGCTGGCGGTGCCCATTCCCACCATCGAGAGGCTGGGCGGCGGCAGCGTGCGCTGCATGCTCGCCGAGGTGTTCAGACAACCGTGATCGAGCTCATCGTCAAGGCGCTGCTCGCCTATCTCATCGGCTCACTCGTCGGCAGCCTCCTCATCGGCAAGCTCCGCGGCGTCGACATCCGCACCATGGGCAGCGGCAACGCCGGCGCCACCAACATGCTCCGCACCCAGGGCAAGGTCGCGGCCATCGCCGTGCTCCTCATCGATCTCGGCAAGGGCTGGGTCGCGACCGGGGTGCTCGCTCCACTCGCGCTCCCCGGGATCCCGCCGGCGGAGCTCGAGATGCGCGCCCTGATACTCATGGTGTGCGGGCTCGCAGTGATCGTCGGACACGTCTACCCGCTCTGGTACGGCTTCCGGGGCGGCAAGGGGGTCGCGACGTTCCTGGGCGCCGTGCTCGGCATCAACGCGGCACTCGTGCTCGTGATGGTGCTCACCTGGCTCGTGGTCGTCGTTCTCATCGGCTTCGTGGGGCTGGCTTCCATGGTGGCGGCGGGCGCGGTGGCGGTGGCCATCGCCGCGCGCTACTCGAGCGAGCGGCTGCCGCTGCTGGTGTTCGGAATCCTCGCGGCGCTCCTCATTCTCTATACGCACCGCGCCAACATCGGCCGCATGCTCGCTGGAACCGAGTCGCGCGCGAAGCGCCTGTGGCTCTTCGGTCTCAAGCGGGGACAGAGCTGATATGCCGAAGGCGCCGCGGTCGGGCCGCCCGGCGGAAGCCGCGCCGCTCGTCGCCAAGGTCTTCGCGCGGCTCGCCGACGGCCGGTTTCACTCGGGAGAGGAGCTCGCCCGACACCTGCGCGTCAGCCGCAGCGCCGTGTGGAAAGCGGCTGGGACCTTGCGGGCGCTCGACACGCAGCTGCACGCCGTGCGCAACCGTGGCTATCGCCTGAGCACCGCGACCGAGCCGCTGGCAGCCGCTGCGGTCCGTGGGCACCTGCCGCGTGACGTGCGCGTGCGGGTCGCGAAGCTCGAGGCGGTCTGGTCGATCGCCTCGACCAACACCACCCTGCTCGAGCGCTCAGGTCCCGAGAGCGGCGCGAGCGAGGTGCTGCTCGCGGAGTACCAGACCGCCGGCCGCGGGCGCCGCGGGCGCGCGTGGCTCGCGCCCCCCGGAGGGGCGATCTGTCTTTCCATGAGCTGGATGTTCCGCGAGGTGCCGCCGGACCTCGGCGCGCTCGGCCTCGTGATCGGTGTGTGCGCGTTGCGCGCGCTCACGGCTTTCAACGTGAGGAATCTGGGGCTCAAGTGGCCGAACGATCTCCTGATCGGGGAGCGCAAGCTCGGAGGGGTGTTGATCGACCTGCGCGCCGAGTCCGCGGGGCCCGCCTACGTCGTCATCGGTACGGGAGTGAACGTGGCGCTCGGTGAGGCGGTCCTGAGGAAGATCGCGGCAGCGGGGCTTCCCGCGGCTGATCTCACCAGCGCAGGCTCCGTCGCTCCCTCCCGCAACCGCCTGGCGGCGGTCCTCATCTGTGAGTGCTTGCGCGGACTCACCGAGTTCGAGCGTGAGGGCTTGAAGCCCTTCATGGATGAATGGCGCGCCGCCGATGCCCTGCGGGGGCGGCCCGTCGAGGTTCGGGCGGCGGAAGGTACGACGACCCGCGGCTTCGCGCGCGGCATCGATGCGCACGGGGCACTGATGCTCGACACGCCGGCGGGAGTGAAGCGCTTCATCTCGGGCGATGTCACCGTGAGGCCCATGGAATGACGACTCTGCTCGTCGACATCGGCAATACCCGCATCAAGTGGGCGCGCCTCGAAGGGGATCGCCCCGGCACGGGCAAGGCCGCGGCGCATTCCGGCTGGCGGACCGCCGACTACGCGCGGCATCTGTTGGCTCGCGCGCGCGGCATCGAGCGGCTCGTCGTTGCCAGCGTCGCAGGATCAGAGGTCAACCAGGCACTGGATGCGGCGGCGCGGCGCGCCGGTGCCGTAGCAGAGTTTGTTACGGTGGCGCGCCGCGCAGGCGGCGTGACCGTCGGCTACCGCGAGCCGTGGCGCCTGGGCGTGGACCGCTTCGCGGCCATCGTGGGCGCGCACGGGATCTTCAGCGCCGTGCCGGTGTGCGTGGTCGGGGTCGGCACGGCGATGACGATCGATCTCGTGGACGCGGACGGCCGCCACCTGGGCGGCGTGATCGTCCCGGCCCCGAAGCTCATGGTGGAGACGCTGCTCGCCAACACGCACGGCATCCGCCGCCGCGCGCGCGGCGGCACCGTTGCCCGTCATGGCTTCTTCGGTCGCTCGACCCGCGACGGGATCGAGCGGGGCGCGCGCTACGCGGCCGGTGCCCTGGTCGAGCGGGCGGTGGAAGAGGCCTCAGGTCCCCTCGGGCGCGAGCCGCTCGTGGTTCTCACCGGGGGCGACGCGCAGCTCGTGCGCGCCCTGGTGAGAAGCCGCTGCGTTACCGTTCCGGACCTGGTGCTCAGGGGACTCGCGGTGCTCTCGAGGGACGCAGCACGCACGCCCTGCCGATGATCTAGAATCCGCTTCGTGCGCAACGCCTTCATCGCGCTGCTCGTCGTCAACCTCGTGTACTTCGCCTGGGCGAAGTGGGTCGACGAGCCCAGGCCGCCACCGGTGAACGAGGCGCTGGCGAAGCTGCCGCGCCTCAAGCTCATCTCGGAGCTGCCTCCGGAGCAGCGGCCCGCGGCCAATACCAGGACGGTTCTCAACGAGACGCCCGCGTGCATGTCGCTAGGCCCGTTCGGCGATCTCACCAACGCGGCCAGGGCCGCCGGGATCCTCACCTCGAAAGGCTTCACCCCGCAGCAACGGGCCGAGGAGGCGGGGACCTCCACGGGCTACTGGGTCTACGTCGGCGCACTCAAGGACGATGTCGAGGCTGACAAGGTGCGGGTCAGCCTCGAGAAGGCGGGCGTCAAGGACGCGCTCATCATGCCGCCGAGTGCGGATGCCGGCCGGCGGATCTCGCTCGGGCTCTTCAGCGACCGCGCACACGCCGATCAGCGCGCCGCCTCGCTGAAGCGGATGGGATTCAAGGCTGAGGTCGCGGAGCACA
>DATIXU010000095.1:0-23554 GCA_035518275.1 Steroidobacteraceae bacterium | reverse complement strand
TCCCCGCCGAGAAGTTCGTGGCCCTGGTGCAGCAGTCGCACGCCAACCAGCCGCCACGCGAGGACGACGACGCGGCGCGCACGCACAGCAAGCTGTCGGCATTGACGGGCACGAACCCCTGAGCGGGCGGCTCGCTCGCCTCGCCCGAGTCCCTCGCCTCGTGGGTCGAGGTGCCTCGGGGAGCGTATGTATACCTCCTTTTCGCAATAGTTGGGTGGTGGTGATCTCAACCGGTCGATGCAACATGATCTGGCCTGAGGTCGGATTGGAGGTTGCATATGAGTCGTGGGTTGTCGCCCCAGGAGAAAGCGGAGCTTTGGCAGCGCTGGAAAGCCGGTGAGACGGTCGCCCAGATCGCAAGGACCATGGGCAAGCACCAGCTCGCCCTGTTCAGGGTCGTGCGGCCCTCTGGAGGGATCGCTCCGCGGGAGCGGTGTCGCTCTCGGCTGGCCCTGACGCTGGCCGAACGCGAGGAGATCTCGCGTGGGCTGTGCGCTCGGCGCTCGATGCGGCAGATCGCCCGGGTGCTTGGGCGAGCGCCCTCGAGCGTCAGCCGGGAGATTGCACGCAACACCCCGCAGTGGTGGCACTACCGAGCTCACGCGGCCGATCAGCGGGCCTGGGATAAAGCCCTCAGGCCCAAGCCCTGCCACCTGACCGAGCATCCACAGCTCGCGAAGCTCGTCGCACAGAAGCTGCGCCTCGAGTGGTCCCCGCAGCAGATAGCCGGCTGGCTTGCAAGAGAATATGGCGACGCCAAGAGTAGGCGGGTGTCGCACGAGACCATCTACCGGAGTCTGTTCATCCAAGCGCGCGGCGTGCTGAAAAAGCAGCTGGCGGCGCACCTGCGGCGCGGCCGTACGCTGCGGCGCAGCCGCCAGTACGTCAATCAGGGCCCAGGGCGCGGCGAGATCCCCGAAGCCGTCTCGATCCGCGAGCGGCCGGCTCAGGCCGAGGATCGTGCCGTTCCAGGGCATTGGGAAGGCGATCTGCTGCTGGGCAGGGGCCACACCCGCATTGCCACCTTGGTCGAGCGTAAATCGCGCTTCGTGATACTGGTGAAGCTTCCAAGCGGGGATACCCACACTGTGGTCCGCGCTCTCACCCGGCGTGTACGCAAGCTCCCTAAGCAGCTGCGCCGTTCCCTGACGTGGGATCGAGGCACCGAGATGACCCGTCACAAGGAGTTCTCGCTCGCGACCGATGTGAAGGTCTACTTCTGCGATCCACACAGCCCCTGGCAGCGCGGTTCGAACGAGAACACCAATGGGTTGCTGCGTCAGTACTTTCCAAAAAAGACCGATCTCTCGGTCCACTCGCAGGCTCACCTCGACCGAATCGCTTTGAGGCTCAACCAGAGGCCTCGCGAGACTTTAGGATTTAGCACACCCGCAGATACACTGAGCGCGTACGTTGCGTCGACCGGTTGAACCGGCACTCGACTAACTATTGCCAAATGGACCCTCGCGTACCTCGCCCTCCTGGCTACCGCACTTCGCAGAAGCAGTAGGCGTACACCCGGTTCGGGACGCTGAAGCGGCTGAGGCGCGTCACTTCGCGCGTGATCGGATCCAGGCGTTCGGCCAGGCGCGCGAGCGCGAGCTGATCGGGACTCGCCCGGAAGAGCTCGCGCGCGAGCCTCGTCCGGAACCCCAGCGCCAGCTGCTGAGTCCAGGTGAGCTCGGGCTCGATGAACTCGGGCGCATAGTCGCTGAGCTTGGCGCGGTGGGCGGCAGCCTTGATCGCCTCATCGAACGAGCCGAGGTGATCGACCAGGCCCAAGCGCTGGGCGTCGACGCCGGCCCACACGTGGCCCTGGGCGATCGCGTCGATGTCGGCGCGGCTCTTGTTGCGCCCGCTCGATACCCGCTCGAGGAAGATGTCATAGCCGCGGTCGATCTGCGACTGCAGCAGCGCCCGCGCCTCGGCGCCGAGCGGCCGGTCGAGGCGCAGCTGGCCCGAGAGGGGCGTCGTGCCGACGCCGTCGACGCTCACGCCGACCTTGCCGAGCGTGCGGTCGAAGGTCGGAATGATCGCGAAGATGCCGATGGAGCCGGTGAGGGTCGCCGGGCTCGCCCAGATCTCATCGGCGGGGGCGGAGATGTAATAGCCGCCCGAGGCCGCGTAACCGCTCATGGAGACGACCAGCGGCTTGCCCGCGGCGCGCAGCGCCTTGAGCTCGCGGTAGATCTCCTCGGAAGCCGTGACGCTTCCGCCCGGACTGTCGACGCGCAGCACCAGCGCCTTGATGTCGGAGTCGAGACGCGCCTGGCGGATGAGACGTGCGGTCGAATCGCCGCCGATGGTGCCGGGCGGCTGGTCGCCGTCGAGGATCTCCCCCGAGGCGACGATGACGCCGACGTGCGGCTTGCCGCTCGCACGGAGCCGGCGCTGCGCCTGCGCATAGCTGAGATAGTCGGCCACCGAGACCGCGCGGAAGGAGCCGGTCGACTTGTCCTCGCCGACGAGCGCGCTCAGGCGCTTCTCGACCTCGATCTGCGTGCGGATGCCGCTGACGAGACCGGCGTCGAGGGCGACGTGCGCGGCGTTGCCGCCGGCGGCCGGCACCGCCTTCGCCAGTCCATCGACGTACTTCGCGACCGCATCCGGGGCGATCTTGCGCGCGCGGGCGATCGCCTCCTGGTAGGTGTTCCACAGCACGGCGAGGTAGGTGCGGCTCTCCTCACGGTCCTCCGGCGACATGCTGGTACGCGTGTAGGTCTCGACCGCGCTCTTGAACTGCCCGACGCGGAACACGTTGATGTCGACGCCGAGCTTGTCGAGTGCCTCCTTGAGGTACATGCGGTAGCGGTCGTAGCCGTCGATCAGCACGAAGCCGAGCGGGTCGAGGTAGGTCTCGTCGGCCTGCGCCGCGAGGTAGTAGCCCTCCTGGCTGAGCTCGTTGCCGTAGGCCACCACCTTCTTGCCGGTCGCGCGGAAGTCGTGCAGGGCCCGCGCCAGCTCTTCCAGCGAGGGCTGAGTGCCGCCGTCGAACTTGTCGAGGTCGAGCGCGATGGCCGGGATGCGCCGGTCGGTGGCCGCGGCGCGGATCGAGTCGGTGAGATCCCAGAGGAGCGTCTCGTGGCGGCGATCGCCGCGGGCCGCCTCGAGGGCGCGGGTCAAGGGGTCGCCGGAAAGCTGCTCGACCAGCTCGCCGTCGGGCTCGATGAGCAGCGCCGCCCGCGAGGGGATGCGCGACACACCGGCGAGCAGCGCCCCGAGCACGGCGCCGAAGATCACCAGCAGCACGATCAGGTGCAGGACCTTGCGCAGGCCGTCCAGGCCGCGCCACAAGCCCGCCAGGAACGAACGCACGTTCACACCACTCGCCGTTTCGCGCGCGGCGAGCAGCCTGCGGCCGCCCTTCCCTTCGCGCGCGCCTTCAGATCTTTTCCTCGATCCTGGCCGCTTTGCCTGCGAGATCCCGCAGGTAGTAAAGCTTGGCGCGGCGCACGCTGCCGCGGCGCTTGACCACGATGTCGCTGATCGCCGGGCTGTAGGTCTGGAACACGCGCTCTACGCCCTCGCCGTGGGAGATTTTCCGCACGGTGAACGAGGAGTTGAGTCCGCGGTTGCTGCGTGCAATCACGACGCCCTCGTAGGCCTGCACGCGCTCGCGGTCACCCTCGACCACCTTCACCTGCACGACCACGGTATCGCCGGGCTTGAAGTCCGGCACCTTGCGGCTCATGCGCCGCTTGTCCAAGTCCTGGATGATCTTGTTCATGTCAGCTACCTCGATCCTCTTCTGCGGCCGACTGTGCGGCCAGCAGCTCATTCAACGCACGCTGCGCCTCCGGGGCGAGCCTGGCTCCCGCGATCAGATCGGGCCGACGCCGCCAGGTCCGCTCGACCGCGCTCTTCAGGCGCCAGCGGCCGATGCCGGCGTGGTCGCCCGACAATAACACCGGCGGCACCGGGCGGCCCTCGAACACTTCCGGCCGCGTGTAGTGCGGCCAGTCGAGCAGGCCCTGCCCGAACGAATCCTCCTCGCTCGAGCGCTCATCGCCCAGTGCCCCGGGCAGCAACCGCGCCACGGCGTCGATCACCGTCAGCGCCGGCAGCTCCCCGCCGGAAAGAACATAGTCGCCGATCGAGAGCTCGCGATCGATCCCGAGATCGATCACGCGCTCGTCGATCCCCTCGTAGCGCCCCGCCACCAGCAGCATCCCGGGGACCGCCGCCAGCTCGCGCGCCACGCGCTCGCCGAAGGGCTCGCCCTGAGCGCTCAGGCAGATCCGCGGGCTCCCCGGCGGCAGCCGGCGGTGCGCGGCGCGGATCGCCGCGAGCAGCGGCTCGGGCTTCATCACCATGCCCGGACCGCCGCCGTAGGGCCGGTCGTCGACCGTACGGTGCGCGTCCTGCGTGTGCGCGCGCGGATCCTCGGTTCCGACCGTGACGAGCCCGCGCTCGATGGCGCGGCCCACCACTCCAAATTCCAGCGCTCCCGCGATCATGCGCGGAAAGAGCGTGACGACTTCGATCCTCATGGCCCTATTCCAGCTCCGCGGGCCAGTCCACCACAACCGTCCGTTGGACCAGGTCCACCGTGCGAAGGTGCTTCGGCGAGGCGAGCACCCAGTGCTCCTTCCCGTCCGGCCCCCTCGCCACCATCACCGCCCCGCCCGGGGTGTCCACGAAATGGCTCACCGTGCCGAGCGAGACGCCCTCGAGGTTGCGCACCGCGAGTCCCACCAGGTCCGCCTGGTAGTACTCGTGCTCACCCGGCGGCGGGAGCGCTGCGCGCTCGACCTCGACGATCGCCCCGGTGAGCCTGGCTGCGCCCTCGCGGCTCGCCACCCCCTCGAGCTGGGCGACGAGACTGCGGCCGTGGCCCCTTCCGGCGGCCACCCGCCGCGTGACCCGCTCGCCATTCGCAAGCTTCAGGGCCCACTCGCGGTATCTCAGCAGTCCGTCGGGCGGATCAGTGTACGACTCGACGTGCAGCCAGCCCTTGGTCCCGTACGGCGCGCCGAGGCGCCCAAGCTCGATCCAGGCCACGGCGGCTCACCGCGGACGCGCCGGCCTTTGGGCCGTCAGGCCGTCGCCTGCTTCCGATAGGACGCGACCAGCGTCCGCACGCGGTCGGAGGGAAGCGCCCCCCTGCCGACCCAGTAGTCGATGCGCGGCAGATCGAGCTTCAGCTTGATCTCCCCCTTGCGGGCGATCGGGTTGAAGAATCCCACGTGCTCGAGGCTCGGGCCGCCCTGGCGCTTGCGGCTGTCGGTCACGACGACGTGATAGAAGGGCTGGTTGCGCGCCCCACGCCGCGTCAGGCGAATGGTAACCATGGTCGTATTGCTCTCGTTCGGCGGGCTTTGAGCCCCTCATCCGGAGGAGCCGCCCAAAAAAGAGCGCGGATTCTACGCAACACTGCAATTCTGCGCCAGTTTTTCGCGCCCCGCGGACCCCTCCCGGGGGTGGGGCCCTAGCGCCCCGGAAAGCCCGGCGGGAGCCCCCCTTTGAAGGCCCCCATGAGCTTATGGAGCCGCCCGCCCTTCATGCTCTTCATGACCCGCTGCATCTCCTGGAACTGCTTGAGCAGGCGATTGACGTCCTGAACCTGGACGCCCGACCCGGCGGCGATGCGGCGCCGCCGCGAGCCATCGATGATCCCCGGGTTGCGCCGCTCGCCGGGCGTCATGGAATTGATGATGGCGATCTGGCGGCGCAGGTCCTTATCGCCCTGCTCCGCCGAAACCGCACCCTTTTTGACCACCGCGCCCGGGAGCTTGTCGATGAGGGCGCCGACGCCGCCCATCCTCTGGAGCTGCTCGAGCTGGCCGCGCAGGTCCGCCATGTTGAAGCCCTGGCCCTTGACCACCTTGCGGGCGAGCCGCGCCGCCTCCTCGCCGTCGACCTGGCGGTGCACCTGCTCGACGAGGCTCACCACATCCCCCATGCCGAGGATGCGGGAGGCCATCCGGGCCGGGTCGAAGGGCTCGAGGGCCTCGGTCTTCTCGCCGACGCCCACGAACACGATCGGCTTGCCGGTGATCTGCCGCACCGAGAGCGCGGCGCCGCCGCGCGCGTCCCCGTCCGCCTTGGTAAGAATCACCCCGGTGAGATCGAGCGCGGCGCCGAAGGCGCGCGCGGCATTGACCGCATCCTGCCCGGCCATGGCGTCGACGATGAACAGCCGCTCGGCGGAGCCGACGGCGGCATCGATGCGCCGCACCTCGTCCATCAGCTCCGCATCGACGTGCAGCCGGCCGGCGGTATCCACGATGAGGACGTCGAAGACCCCGTTACGCGCGCGCTCGAGTGCCGCGTGCGCGATGGCCTCCGGGGTCGCGCCGGGCTCCGCAGAGAAGTATTCGGCATGCACCTGCGCGGCGAGGCGCTCGAGCTGCAGCATCGCGGCCGGCCGCCGCACGTCGGTGCTCGCGAGCAGCACGCGCTTGCTTCCGTTCTCGATGAGCCAGCGCGCGAGCTTCGCCGCCGTCGTCGTCTTGCCCGCGCCCTGCAGGCCCGAGAGCAGCACCACGACGGGCGGCTGTGCCCGCAGGCTGAAGCCGGCACCGCCGCCCCCCATGAGCGCGATGAGCTCGTCGTTCAGGATCCCGATGAAGGCCTGCCCCGGAGTGAGGCTCCCGGCCACCTCTGCACCGAGCGCCTTGGTCTTGACGGCGTCGATGAAGGACTTGACCACCGGCAGCGCCACGTCGGCTTCCAGCAGCGCGATGCGTGTGGCGCGCAGGGCCTGCGTGATGTTGTCTTCCGTGATGCGGCCGCGGCCCCTGAGGCTCTCGAGCGTCGCCGACAACCGTGCCGTGAGCTGGTCGAACATGCAGTCAGGATCCCCGATTCGCCCGCGCTATGCTAGTCGCTCGGCCGCCGCCGCCTCACCGACCGGAGAGCCGCCTTGAACGTCGCTTCGACCCCCTGGCCACTGCTGGCGCTGCTTGCGCTGCTCGTCGTCGCCGCCTTCTCCTCCGGGGCCGAGGCGGCGATGCTCTCGGTCAACCGCTACCGCATCCGCCACCGCGCCCAGGCCGGGCAGCTCTCCGCGCGGGTTCTCGAGCGGCTGCTCGCCAAGCCCGACGAGTGGCTCGGGGCGAACCTCGTGATCCTCGCGCCGGCCAGCGTGTTCGCCTCCGCCATCGCCACGATCCTCGCGCAGCGCAGCGGCTACGCCTACGCGGTGCCGATCACGGAAGCGCTGCTCACGATCGTCGTGATCGTCTTCTGCGAGCTCGCCCCGAAGATCTATGGTGCCTCGAGGCCGGAGGCGGTCGCGCTGCACGCCGCCGGCATCTATCGCGCTCTGGTGCTCATCGCGCGTCCGGTGCTCTGGCTCACCAACCACATCGCCTACGGCTTCCTGCGCCTCTTCGGCGTCAGGCGCGCAAGCCAGGCAAGCCACGCGCTCTCCGCCGAGGAGCTGCGCACGGTGGTCACCGATGCGGCCCCGGTGATACCCGCGCGCCACCGGCAGATGCTGCTCTCGATCCTCGACCTCGGGCGCCTCACCGTGAATGACATCATGATCCCGCGGCAGGAGATCTCCGGGATCGACCTAGGCGGGAGCTGGGAAGACATCCTCGATCGGCTGAAGCAGACGCCGCACACGCGGCTGCCGGTCTACGACGGTGAGCTCGACAACCTGATCGGGCTCCTGCACATGAAGCGCGTGGCGCGCGAGTTCGCGCGCGGCACCTTCACCCGCGAGCGTCTCATCGAGCTCGCGCGCGGACGCGAGTCGTACTTCGTCCCGGAAGGAACCGCCCTGAACGTGCAGCTCGCGCAGTTCCAGCGCAACCGCCGCCGCTTCGCCTTCGTCGTCAACGAGTACGGCGACATCGAGGGACTCGTGACGCTGGAGGACATCCTCGAGGAGATCGTCGGCGAATTCACCACCGATCCCGCCACCATCAGCCACAAGGACGTGCACACCGAGCGGCCGGGCGTCTTCATCGTGAACGCGAGCGCCACCATCCGCGCGCTCAACCGCGCACTCGGCTGGCAGCTGCCGACCGGGGGACCGAAGACGGTGAATGGCCTGCTGCTCGAGCACCTCGAGACCATCCCCGATCCCGGTGCCATGGTGCGGGTCGGCAACTACGAGTTCGAGGTGCTGCAGATCGCGGACAACGCCATTCGCACCGTACGGGTGCGCGCGCCCATTACCGAGAAGGCAGCGGTTGCGGGCGCCTCATGAGGTGCGGCCGGCGAATGCGGCCGCGAGCGCCTCGGCCACCGTGCCCACGGCGTGCACGCTGAGGCCGGCGGGGGGCTTGCGTGGCGCGTTGTCGCGCGGGATCAGTGCCAGCCTGAAGCCCTGCGCCTGCGCCTCGCGCAGCCGCTCATCGCCATAGGGCACCGGACGCACCTCCCCGGTGAGCCCGAGCTCGCCGAAGGCGACCAGCTGCGCAGAGAGCGCCACGTTCTTCAGGCTCGAGGCGAGCGCAATCGCAACCGGCAGATCCCAGGCGGTCTCGTGGATCTCGATGCCGCCGACGACGTTGACGAACACGTCGTGCTCCTGGAGCGCGAGCCCCGCGTGCCGGTTGAGCACCGCGAGCAGCATCGCCAGGCGATTGGCATCGAGCCCCTGGGCGATGCGGCGCGGAGCGCCGAAGCGCATGCGATCGACCAGCGCCTGCAGCTCGATGAGGAGCGGCCTGCCGCCGTCGCGCGTCACCGTGACGATGCTGCCGGCGGCCGGCTGCGGTGCGCGGGCGAGGAAGATGGCCGCCGGGTTTTTCACTTCCTTGAGGCCCGTGCCGGTCATGGCGAAGAACCCGAGCTCGTTGACCGCGCCGAAGCGGTTCTTGGTGGCGCGCACGATGCGATAGCGGCTGCCGGCCTCGCTCTCGAAATACAGGACCGTGTCGACCAGGTGCTCGAGGAGCCTGGGTCCCGCGATCGCACCCTCCTTGGTGACGTGTCCGACGATGACGACCGCGGCGCCTCCCGACTTGGCAAAACGCACCAGTTCGGCGGTGCACTCGCGCAATTGCGTCACCGCCCCGGCGCCCGCCGGCACCGTGGGGGACTGCAGGGTCTGGATCGAGTCGATGACGAGGAGCGCCGCTTGCCGCGACGCCGCAAGCCCCAGCACCGCCTGGCAATCGGTCTCCGCGACCACGCCGAGACCCTCGGCCGCGAGGCCGAGACGCTCGGCGCGCAGACCCACCTGGGCGACGGACTCCTCGCCACTGGCGTAAATCACCGGCTTGGATCCGGCGACGTGCGCCGCCACCTGCAGGAGCAGCGTCGACTTCCCGATCCCCGGATCGCCCCCGAGGAGAATCACCGAGCCGGGGACGATCCCGCCCCCCAGGACCCGATCAAGCTCCGCCTGCCCGCTCCCATGGCGCTCGCCGGCACCGCCGAGGGCGGCTCCCGGAGCAAGGCTCACCGCCGCGGCGGCCGGAGCACCGCGTGCACGGGGGGCACGGCGCTCCTCGAGCGAATTCCATTCGCCGCACAAGGGACACTGCCCCTGCCACTTGAGGGTTTCACCCCCGCAGGAGCCACAGACGAAGACTGGATTCAGACGGGCCATCGATGCGCCATCGGTCGACTTTCGGCTAGGATTCGCCGGGGGGAGATCACTGAAAGCGGTCTTTTGTGACCAATCACCGGGACACCCCAGCGGGCGATGCTAGCGTATGGCAGCTCGATTCGGGGACGGGAAAGTGACGCGTATCACATTCGGTGGGCCAGACGTGGGTCAGGGCGCAGCATGAGTTTGCGAAGTAAGCTGCGTTTCGTCGGCGCCACCGATACCGGCAAGGTCCGGGAGCACAACGAGGACACCATCGCAGTCGACCCCGATATCGGCCTGCTGGTGCTTGCAGACGGCATGGGCGGCTACAACGCCGGAGAAGTGGCGAGCGGCATCGCAGTGAAGACCATCGTCAACCTGGTACGCGAGCACGTGGAGCGCGAGGACCTGTCGATCGCGGACCGGGAGACCGGGTTGTCGCGGCCGAACATCATCCTGCGCGACGCCATCCACCGCGCCAACAAGATCATCTACCAGACCGCGCGCACCCAGCCGCAATGCGAGGGCATGGGCACCACGGTGGTCGCGGCGCTGTTCTTCGACAACAAGATCACCATCGCCCACGTGGGCGACTCGCGCCTGTACCGCCAGCGTGGCGACCGGCTCGAGCAGGTCACCATGGACCACTCACTCCTGCAGGAGCTGGTCGACCGGGGCTTCTACTCCGCCGAGGAGGCGCAGCGGGCGTCCAACAAGAACTACGTGACCCGGGCGCTGGGGGTCGAGCCCCAGGTCGAAGTCGAGATCCAGGAGTACCCCGTAAACCGGGGTGAGTTCTTCATCCTCTGCTCGGACGGCCTGTCTGATATGGTGGAGGATGAAGATATCCATTTAACCATAAACACCTTTAGTGCTAATCTGGATACGGTCGCCAAGCAGTTGATTCAGCTGGCCAATGACAATGGAGGCCGGGACAACATCTCGGTGGTGATGGCGCACATACAGGACGCGTTTCCGGCACGTACGAAGATTTTCGACAAGATCCTGAGTTGGTTCGGCTGACACAACGCGATAGGGGCTAGCAAATGGCAAGGTTGGTCTTGAGCCTGGACGGCCAGGTGATGGCGGAATACAACATGAACAAGGAGCGGTACACCATCGGCCGCCTCCCTGACAACGACATCCGCATCGACAACGCCGCCGTCAGCGGCCACCACTCGCTGATCATCAACATCCTCAACGATTCGTTCCTCGAGGATCTGAACAGCACCAACGGCACCTACGTCAACGGCAAGCTGATCAAGAAGCACGCGCTGCAGCACGGCGACGTGATCACGGTCGGGCATCACCAGCTGCGCTTCGTCGAGGACGACGAGGCTCAGGACGAGTTCGAGAAGACCATGGTGATCCAGCCCTCCGCGCGGCCGGTCGAGAAGGTGCGCGCCGCGACCGAGGGCGCCGACAAGGTGTCCACGTCACTGACCGCCACCGGCCGCTCGCGCGCGCTCGCCGACGGCGCCGCGGCGGTGAAGAAGGCGAAGCTGCAGGTGCTCTCGGGCGCCTTTGCCGGCCGCGAGGTCGAGCTCAGCAAGGCCCTCACGACCCTGGGAAGGCCCGGGGTGCAGGTGGCGGCGATCACGCGCCGCGCCGAGGCCTACTACATCGTGCACGTCGACAGCGGCAAGGAAGGCGACTTCCCGCTGCTGAACGGCACGCCCATCGGCGCCCAGGCGACCAAGTTGAATGACAACGACGTCATTCAGCTCGCCGGGGTCAAGATGGGATTCTTCCTGAATTAGATCCGGGCGAAGGCCCGCACCGGGAACGATCCCATCCCGCGCACCGCGGGAGGCACCGCGCTGAAGGTGAATCCGGCCTCGGGCAGCTGCTCGAGCCCGCGCAGGTGCTCGACGATCGGGATTCCAGCGCCGAGGAGAGTCGTGTGCACCGGGCGCTCGCCGTCTTGCGTGTCGTCGATGTTGAGCGAATCGATCCCGACCAGACGCACTCCCTGATCCTTGAGCCAGACGGCTGCCGCCGCGGTCAGGAACGGGTGGCCGCGGCCGTAGCGCTCGGTCCGCCAGTGCTGCGCCCAGCCGGTATGCACCAGCACCGCCCGGCCCCGCACCTCGAGCCCCGCGAGCGCGGGCGCATCGATCGCGCGGCTGCCCACTGCTCGCACCACGACCGCCGGCAGATCCGCGAGCTCATCGAGCGTCAGCTGCGAGATGTCGCATCCGTCGCCGAAGCGATGGAAGGGGCTGTCGAGGTAGGTGCCGGTGTTGGCGACGAGATCGATGCGCCCGATCTGGAAGGTCGTCCCGGCGGCATAGCGGGTGCCCGAGGCTTCACGGCTCAGGTAATCGCACACGTGCGGCGCGGGAATGCCCGGGTAGGTGACCATCCCGTCCTCGATTGCGTGGCTGAGATCGATGAAGCGGGCGTCGGACATGGCGTGGGCCGGCCCGAAATCAACGCAGCTCGAGCGGTACGCGCTGGCTCACGCTGCAGAGAAGCTCGTAGGGAATGGTGCCGGCGTGGCGCGCGATCTCCTCGACCGGGAGCCCCGCACCCCAGAGCACCGCCGGTGTGCCGACGTGCACGTCGGGCAGCGCCGTGACATCCGCCGCGATCATGTCCATGGACACGCGCCCGACGAGCGGCGCGCGTACGCCGTCGACCAGCACCGGGGTTCCGCCCGGGAGGTTTCTCGGCAGGCCGTCGCCATAGCCGGCCGCGATGATCGCAATACCCGAGTCGCGCGGCGCCCGCCACGCGGCCCCGTAGCCGACAGTCTCGCCGGCACTGATGTGCCGCACGGCGATCACGGAGGACTCGAGGCTCATCACCGGCGTGAGCCCGAGCTGCGCCGCCGAGCTGTCGGCGAACGGCGAAGCGCCGTAGAGCGCCAGCCCCGGGCGCACCCAGTCGCCGCTCAACTGCACATCGCCGAACACCCCCGCCGAGTTGGCGATGCTCACCGAATAGTCGAGCCCGCGGGTGGCCGCGCGGAAGCGCGCCAGCTGCTCGTTGGTCATGCGCCCATCGCGCTCGTCGGCACACGCGAGATGGGTGAGCAGGCGAATCTCGAGCGGCGCGGGCGTCAAGCGCCGCACGCGCTCGAGCGCCGCCGCGAAGTCGCGCGGCGGAAAGCCGAGGCGGTTCATACCGGTGTCGATCTTGATCCACAGCACGAAGCGGTGCGAGCCGGTCATCTCCTCGAGCAGCTCGACCTGCAGCGCATCGTGCACCACGAGATCGAAGCCGTGACGCGCGGCCTCGAGCAGCTGCTCGGCGGTGAACACCCCCTCGAGCAGCACAATGGGTTGCGTGATCCCGGCCGCGCGCAGCGCCAGGCCCTCCTCGAGCCGCGCTACCGCGAAGGCATCGGCTTCGGCGAGCGACAGCGCGGTCGGGACCAGGCCGTGCCCATAGGCGTTGGCCTTGACCACGGCCATGACGCGCGCGCGACGCGCCCGCTCGCGGATGGTGTTGAGATTGTGCCGCAGTGCGCGCGTTTCGATGACGGCCCGGATCAGCCGGCTCACCGCAGCACACCCTCGGCGTAGGAATCGGGCGCGTAGTTGTCGAAGCGGGTGTATTGGCCCTGGAAGGTCAGGAGGAAGTGGGTGGTCTCGCCGTTGCGGTGCTTGACGAGGTCGATCTCCGCGATGCCCTTCTTAGTGGTGTTCTTGTCGTAGACCTCATCACGATAGATGAGGAGAACCATGTCAGCTTCCTGCTCAATTGATCCGGATTCTCTCAAGTCCGACATCACGGGCTTCTTGTGTTCCCGCTGTTCCACGGCACGATTCAACTGCGAAAGAGCAATCACCGGAACCTTGAGCTCCTTTGCGAGCGTCTTCAGCCCTCGGGAGATTTCCCCGATCTCGGTGGCGCGGTTCTCCTGCGTGCCGGGCACCTGCATCAGCTGCAGGTAGTCGACGACGATGAGATCCAGGCCGTGCTCGCGCTTGATGCGCCGGGCACGGGCGCGCAGCTCGGTGGGATTCAGCGCCGGCGTCTCGTCAACGAAGATTCTTGCTTCCGACAGCTGGCTGGTCGCGCCTGTTATGCGCACCCAGTCGTCATCGGAAATGCGGCCACTACGCAGGCTGGCGAGCGGCACTCTGCCGATCGAAGAGAGCATGCGCGTAATCACCTGCTCGGAGGGCATTTCCATGCTGAACACAGCGACCGAGGCGCGGGTGTTCGGGTCAATCGCGGCGTTCTCCGCCATATTGACGGCGAGTGTGGTCTTCCCCATTGACGGCCGCCCGGCAACGATCACGAGGTCGCCGGGGCGGAGACCCCCTGTGACCTTGTCGAACTGTGTGAATCCGGTGGGAAGCCCGCGCAGCTTGTCGGGGTTGGTGTGCCACTCGTCGATCTGGTCGATGACGGCCGGCAGGAGCTCGCGCACCGGACGCGCGCCGTCGCGGCCGCGGAAGGACCCCTCAGCGATCTCGAACACGCGCTGCTCGGCCTGGTCGACCAGGTCGCGCGCGCTCTGACCGTCATTGTTATAGACACCCGCGGCAATCTGCGTTCCGACCTGGATCAGCTGCCGCAGCAGCGAGCGCTCGCGCACGATCTGCGCGTAGGCGCGCACATTGGCGGCGGTCGGCGTGTCGCGCGCGACGGAGCTGAGGTAGGCGAGTCCACCGGCCTTCTCGAGCTGGCCATTGCGCTCGAGGAAACCCGAGACGGTTACGACATCGGCGGGCTTGCCCTCGCCGGCGATGCCGGCGATGGCACTGAAGATGAGCTGATGGTCGGGACGGTAGAAGTCTTCCTGGCGTACGACGTCCGCGACCTGGTCCCAGGCCACGGGGTTGATGAGCAGACCCCCGAGCACGGCCTGCTCGGCCTCGACCGAGTGCGGCGGAGCGGGCGCGTCGAGCAGTGCGACCGAGCCCGAATCACGCGCCTTGGCGGGACCGGCCATAGGCTGCCCCCGGGCTACTCTTCGGCGACGATCGATACCGCCAGCGGCACGTCGACGTCGGCGTGCAGGTGCAGGTTGACCACGTGCTCGCCCAGCGTGCGCAGCGGCCCGCTCGACAGGCGCACTTCGCTGCGCTCGACCTTGAAGCCTTGCCTGGTGCAGGCCTCGGCGATGTCGGCGGTGCCGATCGAGCCGAAGAGCTTGCCTTCAGTGCCCGCCTTGGCCGGGATGGTGAGCTTGAACTCCTTCATGGCCTCGGCGCGCTCGCTCGCCGACTGGAGGTGCTCGCGTGCCGCTTTCTCGAGCTCGGCACGGCGCGCCTCGAAGCGCGCGATGTTCTCCGGAGTCGCCAGCGTCGCCTTGCCCTGGGGCAGGAGGAAATTACGCCCGTAGCCCGAGCGCACCTTGACGCGATCGCCGATGTTGCCGAGGTTGGCAACTTTCTGAAGCAGGATGACTTGCACGAGCGCGCCCCTTAGTGCTGGTCGGTGTACGGCAGCAGCGCGAGGAAGCGCGCGCGCTTGATCGCGACCGCCAGCTGCCGCTGGTAGAAGGACTTGGTGCCGGTGATGCGGCTCGGAACGATCTTGCCCGTCTCGGTGACGTAGCCCTTGAGCGTGGCGAGATCCTTGTAGTCGATCTGCTTCACGCCCTCGGCAGTGAAGCGGCAGAACTTCTTGCGACGTGAGAAGCGGCTGCCGCCGCCCCCACCGTGTCCTCTGGACATTGCCATGGATCAGATCCTCGGAATTTGGCTCAGTGTACTGTGCTTCGCGTCCGCGCGGGATGGCGTATTCAGGCGTTGTCGGAGGCGGAATTGTCGTCGTCGTCGCCGCCCGGGGCCGACTCCTCGCGGGCACGCTCGCGCCGGCGGCCGCCGCCCTCGCCTTCCTCGTCCGCGGCCTTGGCCATCGGCGAGGGCTCGGTCACGGCGGAGTCCATGTTCACGACGAGGTGACGCAGCACCGCGTCGCTGAAGCGGAAGGCGCCGGTGAGCTCATCGAGCGTCTTCTGGTCGGTCTCGACGTTCATGAGCACGTAGTGGGCCTTGTGCACCTTGGCGAGCGGGTAGGCAAGCTGGCGCCGCCCCCAGTCCTCGAGGCGATGCACGTGGCCGCCGCCGGAGGCGATCATGCCCTTGTAGCGCTCGATCATCGCGGGCACCTGCTCGCTCTGATCGGGATGCACGAGAAAAACGATTTCGTAATGCCTCATTGACTTAAGTCTCCCTGTGGGTTGAGCCGCCCGGTCGTAAGGCTTTCGCCGGTGCGGCAAGGAGCTACGTCGCCGGGCTCACGGCCCGCTCGGACGCCCCTTTCGGCTAAAAAGGGGCGCGAAGCATACTCAAAGGGCACCCGCGCTGCAATGCCGCGTCCTGGCGCACGCATATTGAGGAGTGTGCGCGCGAAGCGCCGCCTCTGGGAGCTCAGCCCCCCAGGCGCTCCTCGACCTGCCGCCAGGCGAGCTCCGCGGTCTGGCGGGCCCTCACTCCGGCTTCGCGTGCGTGACGGCTCGCCGCGGTCCCCTCGAGGACGCGCTTCATGATGCCCTGGCGGATGCAGGCGATGCGGAACAGGTTGTACGCCATGCAGAACTCCCACACGCGCGGCTCGATGGACCCGCGCCCGGTTCGCCCGCAGTAGGCGGCGACATACTCCGCCTCCGTGGGGATCCCGAGAGAGGCCAGGTCGACGCCCTTCAGTCCCGGGATCTCGCCCGCGCCCACCCGCCAGAGCATCACGTGATAGGAGAAATCCGCGAGCGGGTGGCCGAGCGTCGAGAGCTCCCAGTCGACCACCGCCAGCATCCGCGGCTGATCGGGGGCGAAGATCATGTTGTCGATGCGATAGTCGCCGTGCACGAGGGTGGTCTCATCGCCCGGCGGGATGTTGGCCGGGAGCCACGTGAGGAGCTTCTCCATCGCCTCGATCGGTTCGGTCTCGGACGAGCGGTACTGCCTGCTCCAGCGCGCGATCTGGCGGGCGAAGTAGTTGCCGGGCTTACCGTAGTCGGCGAGCCCCAGGCGGGCGAAGTCCGCCGTGTGCAGCGCCACCAGGACACGGTTCATCTCGTCGTAGATCGCGGCGCGCTCTTCCCGCGTCGATCCGGGAAGCCGCGGGTCCCAGAAGTTGCGGCCCCGCACGTAGCCCATGACGTAGAACATCGTGCCGATGACGCTCTCGTCCTCACACAGGCAGATCGGCTCGGCCACCGGCACCCCGTGCCCGAAGAGCGCGCGGGTGACGCGGAACTCGCGGTCGACCGCGTGCGCCGAGGGCAGGAGCTGCCCGGCCGGCTTGCGGCGCAGGACGTAATGCGCGCCGTCGCCGGTGGTGAGGAGAAAGGTCGGATTCGACTGGCCGCCGCGGAACATCTCGACCGTGAGCGGGCCTCTGAAGCCCGCGACCTGAGCGCTGAGGTAACGTGCGAGCGCCGCCTCGTCGAAGCGCTGCCGGTCCGGGACCGGCATGGTGCCCGCGAATTCCTGCCCGAGCGTGTCAGGCATGCTTCCCGAGCTCGAGCTTGCCGATCTGGTTGCGATGCACTTCGTCGGGTCCGTCGGCGAGGCGGATGGAGCGCGCGTGCGCGTAGGCGCTCGCGAGCTCGAAGTCCTCGCACACCCCCGCCGCCCCGTGCGCCTGAATCGCCCAGTCGGTGACCTGGCAGGCGGTGTCGGCGGCGGCGATCTTGATCATCGCGATCTCGGCGCGCGCCGCCTTGTTGCCGACCGTATCCATGAGGTACGCGGCCTTATAGACGAGGAGCCGCGCCTGATCGATGCGGATGCGCGATTCGGCGATGCGCTCGAGCGTCACCGACTGCTCGGCGATGGGCCGGCCGAAGGCGATGCGCGCCTTGACGCGGCGGCACATCTTCTCCAGCGCGCGCTCGGCGACACCGATGAGCCGCATCGCATGATGAATGCGCCCGGGGCCCAAGCGCCCCTGTGCGATCTCGAAGCCCCGCCCCTCACCGAGCAGCAGGTTCGCAACGGGCACGCGCACGTCGCGGAAATCGATCTCCATGTGCCCGTGCGGCGCATCGTCGTAGCCGAACACGGGCAGGTTCCGCAGGATCGTGATCCCGGGCGTCTCGCGCGGCACCAGGATCATCGATTGCTGGCGGTGCTTGGGCGCGCCGGGGTCGGTCTTGCCCATGAAGATGAAGAGGCGGCAGCGCGCGCTCCCCGCGCCCGACGTCCACCACTTGCGGCCGTTGATCACATAAGAGTCGCCGTCGCGGACGATCGAGCTCTCGATGTTGGTGGCGTCGCTCGAGGCGACGCGCGGCTCGGTCATGGCAAAGGCCGAGCGGATCTTCCCCTCGAGGAGCGGCTCGAGCCACTCCTGCTTCTGCTCGGGCGTGGCATAGCGCTCGAGCGTCTCCATGTTGCCGGTGTCGGGGGCCGCGCAGTTGAAAACCTCGGGTGACCAGACGACACGTCCCATCACTTCGCAAAGCGGCGCGTACTCGAGGTTCGTGAGCCCGGCGCCGTGAGTCGAATCGGGCAGGAACAGGTTCCACAGCCCCTGCGCCCGCGCCTGCTGCTGCAGCTCGCCGATGAGCGGCGGCTCCTGCCAGCGGCCACCCCGGTCGAGCTCCTCGCGGTAGCGCTGCTCGTTCGGGTACACATGCGCGTCCATGAAGGCGCCGAGGCGCCCGAGATACTCGTTAGTCTTCCGGCTGAATTCGAAGTCCACGGGTCACTCCTGCCGTTGCCAGCTGCCGCGCTGCCGTGCCGCCTCATAGAGCAGCATGCCGGCGGCCACCGATACGTTGAGACTCTCCACCGCGCCGAGCTGCGGTAGTCGGACCAGAAAGTCGCAGCTCTGCCGCGTGAGCTGCCGCAGTCCCGCCCCCTCGGCGCCGAGCACGAGCACCACGGAACCCTCGAGGTCAACCGCATCCGCGCTCTTCTCCGCGGCGGCATCCGCTCCCACTACCCAGAGTCCCGCCTCTTTGAGGAGCCTGAGGGTGCGCGCGAGATTGGTCACCGCCACCAGCGGCGTCGTCTCGGCGGCGCCCGCGGCAACCTTGCGCGCCGCGGGTGTGAGCTGCGCCGCGCGATCCTTGGGTACGATCACCGCAAGCACGCCGCAGGCATCCGCCGTGCGCAGGCAGGCGCCCAGGTTGTGCGGATCCTGCACGCCATCGAGTGCGAGGAGAAGCGGTGCCGTGGCGCTCTGCAGCGCGGCGAGCAGCTCATCCTCCGTCCAGGGCGGGAGCGGTGTGATGTCGGCCGCCACCCCCTGATGCACGACGTCACCGAGCAATCGCTTGAGCGCGTGGGCGTCGAGGCGCTCGACCGGCCGCTGCTGCTTGCGTGCCAGCTCTTCGATGGCGCGCACCCGCGGGTCATCACGCCGCTCGGCGAGGCGCACGGTCAGCACGCGCTCCGGATGGCGCTCGAGCATGCTGCGCACCGGGTGGAGGCCGAAGATCGTTTCCGTGCTCAATCCTCTTCCGCCAGTGCGAGGTCGATCAGGCCCTCGATCGGGTTGACCGCCGTGACCACCACCCGCACATGGCTGCCGGTGCGCAGGCGCCGCCCGCCGCGCCGGCCCCGCCAGGCGTGACCGTCGTCCTCCATGACGTACTGATCGTCGCTCAGGCTGTCGAGATGCAGCAGGCCGTCGATTGACGTCTCGAGAATCTGCACGAAGCAGCCGAACTCGACCACCGTCGTGATGAGGCCGCGGAAGGTCTGGCCGATGCGCTCCTTCAGGTAGGTGCATTTAAGGAACGTCGAGACGTAGCGATCCGCCTCATCCGCGCGCTTCTCGAGCCGCGAGGTGCTCTCGCCGAGAGCGCCGAGCTCGGCCGGCGCATAGCGCACCGCCGATCCACCCGTGGCGCCGACCAGGCTCTTCAGCGTCCGATGCACCACCAGGTCCGGGTAGCGGCGGATGGGCGAGGTGAAATGCGCGTAGTGGGTGAGCGCGAGACCGAAGTGACCGATGTTGGTCGGTTGATAGATCGCCTGCGGCATGGCGCGCACGACCAGTGATTCGACGAACGCGCGCTCGGAGGCGTCCGGCACGCGCCGGGCGATCGCCTGCAGATCCCGCGTCGTGACTGTTTTGGGGATGCGCGCCTCGATCCCCAGTGCTCTCAGCGTCGTGACGAGACGCTCGAGCTTCTCGTCTTCCGGCGTTCCGTGGACCCGATAGAGCGTCGGCACGTGCGCCTTCTCGAGCTCCTCGGCGACCGCGACGTTGGCGAGAATCATGCACTCCTCGATCAGCCGATGCGCCTCGTTCCGTGCGCGCAGCTCGATCGCGCGTACTCGCTCGGCCTCATCGATCACGAACTCGGCCTCGGCGGCGTCGAAATCGAGCGCACCGCGGCGGCTGCGTGCCTTGTAGAGCGCGCGATAGACATCGACCAGGATCAGGAGCCGCTCCGTGAGGGGTCCCAGCTGCGCGCGCGCGGCGGGCCGGCCTTCGATCAGCGCCTGATTGGCGAGCGTGTAAGTGAGGCGCGCCGCCGAGCGCATCACCGCGGGGTAAAAGCGCGCGCCCTTCAAGGCCCCGTTGTGGCTCACGACCATGTCGGCCGCGAAGCACAGGCGATCGACGTGCGGGGCGAGTGAGCAGAGGTGATCGGAGAGCGCGGTCGGCAGCATCGGCAGCACGCGCGTCGGAAAGTACACCGAAGTGCCGCGCTTCTGTGCCTCGGCGTCGACCGCCGACCCGGGCCGAACATAGTGACTCACGTCGGCGATGGCGACGATGAGGCGGAAGCCCGCCGGATGAGGCTCGGCATACACCGCGTCGTCGAAGTCGCGCGCATCCTCGCCGTCGATGGTGACGAGCGGCAGGTCGCGCAGGTCGATGCGCGCGTTCGCCTCGCGGGGGTCCACCTGCTCGCCGAAGGCCTGCGCCTCGCGCAGCGCCGGCGCCGGAAACTCGTGCGGCAGGTCGAAGCGCGCGATCGCGGATTCGGTGCCGAGCTCGACCGGTCGATCCGGGTCGAGGCATTTGACGACCGCGGCCTGCGCGACGGAGGCGGAGCCCGCGTGGCGCGTGATCTTCGCGATCACCCAATCGCCCGCGTGCGCGCCATGGAGGTCGGCCGGTGCGACCGCGCAGCGCAGCTGCAGGCGGCGGTCGGCAGAGCTCACCCAGGCACTGCGACCCTGCACCTCGACGGTGCCGAGGAATGAGCTGACGCCGCGCTCGAGCACCTCCTCGACCGCACCCGACCAGCGGTCGCTCGCATCGCGCTTGAGCTTCACGCGCAGCTTGTCGCCGTGCATCACGCCGCGCATCTCGGGCGGCGGCAGAAAAACACTTTCCTTAAGGCCGTCGATCCGCAGGAACCCGTAGCCCGCGCGGTTGGCACTCACGGTTCCTTCGACGACGGAACCGGATTTGAATCCGGCGGGCGCGGCTGCGGATCGCGCGCGTCCTGCAGTGCCACCGGTGCGATGGCTGCGCGACGCAGTAACCCCGCTGCTGCGCCCGGCCTGCGAGCTGCGTGCGGGGCCGTGCGATTTCGCACCGTGGGCTTGGGTCGGACTTCTCTCGCGGGCGTCGCGGCGCCCGAACTTCCCTCTACGCGCCTTCAATTGACAGCCCCGGAACCCGTGCGTACATTTCGCGGCCTTCCACACCGTGCCCGGGTGGCGGAATTGGTAGACGCACTAGTTTCAGGTACTAGCGGTTCACACCGTGGAGGTTCGAGTCCTCTCCCGGGCACCAATAAAAACAATAACTTATAGTTGATTTCGATTCTCTTTCTGGAGGTGTTTGCCGCATCGCCGAAAGGGCTGGTGCGGGGCGAGCGTAGGCTCGTCGTACCGTCCGCCGGTGGGATTCTACCCACTCTTTGTATATGTCGTTCGCGCGACGGTTAGCTATCGGACGCGCGTCTTGCCGATTCCGGCGCTTGCGGCCTCGACACTGCCGGCTGCAGATGCCGCCCGGATCGCGCTACCGCACGGCAGCGAAACGATCATCACGGTTCTTTCACTCTTGATCACGCTGAGTCTTGTGAGCGTGAGTTTGCTCATGGGCCCACGAATCCTACTGTCGCTCGCTCGCGAGGGGTGGCTTCCGCCGAAGCTGGCCGATGTCGGTGCGGGCGGCTCTCCGCAAGCGGCGCTCGCGGCCACGATGGTGGGAGCGGCCTTGCTCATCATCACGGGTACCTTCGACGAGATCGTCGCACTATTTGCGGTGCTGATCGTGCTCAACTACGTCGCGGTCTTCCTGTCGGTGTTCGTGCTCAGATCCCGGTTGCCCGACGCGGCGCGGCCCTTTAGAGCTTGGGGGTATCCGGTGTCGACGGCGATCGTTCTTATGGGCTCCGTCGGCTTTCTACTGGCCGCAATCGTTGACAATTGGCGCTCCGGCGTAACCGCAGTCGTCTTTCTGTCGCTCTGCATTCCAGCGTACAGGCTCGCAGGAAAATCGCGGCGAGCGCTAGCGCCCCAAGCGGCACCCGAAGCAACTTAGGTCCGGATTCCCGATTCGCTCAGTTCCGAAGCTACTCCAGACCTGCTCGACGGAAGGCCTCCAGGTAGTGCTCACGTTCGGCATCGTGCTTGGTTGGTATCTGGCTGGCGATCCACGCCAGCGAGATGTTGGGTTGGACGCGGCGCAGTTCGCGGAGCGCAGCTTCGGCAGTGTCGCTCTGTCCGGCCATGGCGGCGGCTGCCGTTAAGACCCGGTGTGCGCCAACAAAAAAATCGGCGCGCTGGATCCCCAGGCGTGCAAGGCGCATCGCCTCTTCGTAGTTACGACCCACGAACTGCGCATAGCCGCCGATGCCATAATAAGTTGCCGAAAACGGATCGCGCGGGCTCAGGCGCAGTGCGCGTTCCGCCGCCAAGGCGCCCTCTCTCCACCGCCCGCAATAGCACAACACAAGCCCGTAATAGCCTTGGGCCAGCGAGAAACTGGGATTGAGCCGCAGTGCCGTCTCAAATGCGGCAAGGGACTCATCGAAGCGCCGCGCATACAGATGAACGCTGCCGAGGGCGAGATGGGCCCAGGGGTCTTCGCTGTCGGCCACGATGGCAGCGCGCGCTGCCCGTTCGGCGATCGGCGCGATGGTTGCGATGTCCTCCCATCCCATGTGGCCGCCAAAGGCGTGGCTGGTCGCGAGAACGCCCAGCGCGCGGCCGTAGTCAGGATCAATAGCGACCGCTTTTTCCAGCAGGGCCTGGGCGACAACGTTGTCCTGGCGCGTTAAGCGCCAGAAGTGCGACAGCGCTCGCATCAGCAGGTCCCAGGCATCCAAGCTGTCGGGCAGCTTGCGGCTCGCGCGGAAATTCTCGGCTGCGTAGAGATGTGGTTCGATCGCTGCGACAATGGCCTCGGTGATCTCGTCCTGCACGGCGAACATGTCGGCAAGCTTGCGGTCGTAGCGTTCCGCCCAGAGATGGCTCCCGGTGGCCACGTCGTTGAGCTGCGCTGTGATCCGCACGCTATCGCCGCTCCTGCGCACGCTGCCCTCTACCGCATAGCCGACGCCGAGTTCCTCGGCGATCTGTTTCATGTGGACGGATTTGCCCTTGTAGATGAAGGAAGAATTGCGAGCGATCACGAAAAACCAGCGAAGCTTGGAGAGGGCGGTGATGATGTCCTCACTGATGCCGTCGGAGAAATATTCCTGCCCCGGGTCACCCGTCATGTTGGTGAACGGCAGCACGGCGATCGCGGGGCGGTCCGGCAGCGGCAGGGCGAGGCGCGCTCGCGCTTCCTCATCGGACCGGCCGGGCGCACGCGCGCCCTCGCCTTCCAGCAGGGTCTGAACACCGGCGACGAAGCGCAGACCCTTGCGGGCGAAGGTGCGGATCAGCTTCTGCTCGCCGCCGCTGTCGCCCACCGCCCGGCGCACCGCGTTGATACGGGTGGTCAAGGTCGAATCCGACACGATGCGCCCGGCCCATACCGAGGCAATGAGATCGTCCTTGCTCACCACGCGGTCGCGGTTTTCCACCAGGTGGACCAGCAAATCGAAGACCTGCGGCTCGAGGGCGACCGGTTCCGAACCACGCCGGAGCTCGCGCCGATCAGTGTCAAGCACATGATTAGCAAAGAGATATTTCACGTCTGCGCCTTGCAGGACGGGCCGTGAAGCCTCTCGGCAAATAATCAAGGCGATCTCGGGGAAAAATCAAGTTCGGGTGAAAGCGGTTCGCC
>DATIXU010000094.1:0-12206 GCA_035518275.1 Steroidobacteraceae bacterium | reverse complement strand
GGAGATCGTCGGTCTGCGCCCGACGGCGAAGACGGTGTGCACGGGGGTGGAGATGTTCAGGAAGCTCCTCGATGAGGGGCAGGCGGGCGATAACGTGGGCGTACTGCTGCGTGGCACCAAGCGCGAGGAAGTCGAGCGCGGACAGGTGCTCGCCAAGCCCGGGAGCATCACGCCGCACACGCACTTTGAGGGCGAGGTGTACGTGCTGACGAAGGAAGAGGGCGGGCGGCACACGCCGTTCTTCAAGGGTTATCGGCCGCAGTTTTACTTTCGCACGACCGATGTCACCGGGACGATCGAGCTGCCCGCCGGGGTGGAGATGGTCATGCCCGGGGACAACATCAAGATGACGATCGATCTGATCAGCCCGATTGCGATGGACCAGGGGCTGCGCTTTGCGATCCGCGAGGGCGGCAAGACCGTCGGCGCCGGCGTCGTGACGAAGATCCTGAAGTAAGCATATGGCAAACCAGAACATCCGGATCCGTTTGAAGGCGTTTGACCATCGCCTGATCGACAGCTCCGCCCGGGAGATCGTCGAGACGGCCAAGCGCACCGGCGCGACGGTCAAGGGTCCGGTGCCGCTGCCGACCAAGATGGAGCGCTTCACCGTGCTCATCTCCCCGCACGCCGACAAGGACGCGCGCGACCAGTTCGAGCTGCGCACCCACAAGCGCCTCATGGACATCATGAACCCCACCGACAAGACGGTGGATGCGCTGATGAAGCTCGAGCTGCCGGCGGGCGTGGACGTTCAGATCAAGCTGAATTGACCGCCGGCAAGCGGCCGCGCGTGACTGGCCTCAGCGCGTGACTCGCCTCAGCGCGTGATAGGCCTCCGCGCGATAGTCAGGCAAGTGCCTAACTATTGCGCAGTGAACCCTCACGCACGGTCCTCAGCATCCGTACCGGCCCCGATGGCGTGAGGCCGTCCTTTGCGCCATGCTGAACATTATGGCTGCCATTCCCGCTCCATCTCACACCGACAACGCCGCCATTGCGGAGCTGCAGCAGCGCTTCAGCGCCCACCGGCAGGCGTTCCTGCGCCATCCCTTCCCCGAGGCGCGCGAGCGGCGTGCACACCTGTACGCGCTCGCACAGGCGCTGCTCGACAACCGCGCGCGCATGCGCGAGGCGCTGCGCACCGACTTCGCCGTGCATCCGGAGGCCACGGCCGATCTGGTCGACGTCGGCGGACCCCTGAGCCGTGCGCTGGCGGCGGCGCGGCACGTCGGACGCTGGATGCGCCCGGAGCGGCGCGGCGTCGAACGGCTGTCTTTCGGCACGGCCAAGGCTTACGTTGCCTGGCAGCCCAAGGGCGTCACCGGCATCGTCGTGCCGTGGAACTTTCCGTTCGACCTGTCGCTCGGACCGCTCGTTGACATGCTCGCCGCGGGCAACCGCGTCGTCATCAAGATGTCCGAGTACACCCCGGCCTGCGGGCAGCTGGCGCAGGAGATCATCGCGCGCACCTTCGCCGCCGATCACGTCGCCGTGGTCAATGGCGGTGTCGAGCTCGGGCGCGCCTTCGCGGCGCTGCGCTGGGACCATCTGCTCTTCACCGGCAACCCGGAAGTCGGACGCCAGGTCGCGCTCGCTGCGGCCGGGAATCTCACCCCGGTGACGCTCGAGCTCGGCGGCAAGAATCCGGCGATCTTCACCTCCGATGCCGTCACGGCCGAGCACGTGGGGCTCGCCCTCGGAGTGAAGCTCGTCAACGGCGGCCAGATGTGCGTCTCGGCGGACCACTGTCTCGTGCCGCGCGCGCAGCTCGAGCAGTTCGTGGCGCTCGCGGTGGCGCACTTCGGGCAGTCGCTGCGCGACTACTCGCGTACCGTGTATTGCACCGGCATCATCAGCCCGCGGCATTTCGAGCGTCAGCGGCAGCTGCTCGAGGAGGCGCGCAACGCCGGCGCGCGCATCATCCAGCTCGATGCCGAGGGCGCGGTGGACGTGGCCACGCGCCGCCTGCCCGTATCGCTCGTCGTCGATCCCGACCCGCGCCTGCGCCTTATGCAGGAGGAGATCTTCGGGCCTCTCCTGCCGGTGATCCCCTACGACTCCATCGACGAGGTCATCGAGCAGCTCAAGCGCGCCGAGCGGCCGCTCGCCCTCTACCTCTACACCCGGGATGCGGCGCTGGTGGAGCGCTTCCGCCGCGAGACCGTCTCCGGAGGCTATGGGGTGAATGCGATCGCTGCCCAGGCCGGACTCGATGAGCTCGGCTTCGGAGGCGTCGGCAGGAGCGGCAGCGGGCGCTATCACGGCTACGACGGCTTCCGCGAGTTCTCCAATCCCCGCGGGATGTTCGTCAAAGGCTGGGGCGGGGCCTTCAAGACATTCCTGCCCCCGTACGGGCCCCGGAAGCGCCGCCAGATCGATCAGCTGTTCGCCCTCAGGCGGCTGCAGCTCAAGCTGCTGAAGGCCTTTTACCGGGGTTGATTGAGGGCAGCGGCGCGCCTATACTGCGCGCCCTTTTGGGCCCCCGGTTTCCGGAGGGTCGAGTCGCGTAAGCGGCATCGGGCGAGGTTGGAGCAGGCCTTTTCGGGCTCAAAGGCTCCAAGACCACTCGAGACCAGCGCAGCCTCGGATCGCGCAAATCTCCTGTTGTCTCAATAACTTAGCTCCATGCCCATGGGTTTCGGAGCGAGGACAGAAATGGCAATCGGACTCGTCGGCCGCAAGGCTGGCATGACGCGCGTGTTTACGGACGCCGGCGAGACAGTGCCGGTGACCGTGATCGAGGTTCTGCCGAATCGCGTCACGCAGGTGAAGTCGAAGGACCAGGATGGCTATCGCGCCGTCCAGGTGACCTACGGCACGCGCAGGCCGCAGCTCTATTCAAAGGCCGTCGCCGGGCACTACGCCAAGGCGAGCGTCGCCCCGGGCCGTGCGCTGGTCGAGTTCCGCCTCACCGAGGCCGACAAGAGCGACTTGAAGGCCGGCGCCGAGATCAAGGCCGACTTCTTCAAGGAAGGCCAGGCGGTGGATGTCACCGGCACCACCATGGGCAAGGGCTTCGCCGGCACGATGAAGCGCCACAACTTCGCCGGCGGCTACGCGAGCCACGGTAACTCCCTGTCGCACCGGGCGCCGGGCTCGATCGGCCAGCGCCAGACCCCGGGCCGCGTGTTCAAGGGCCGCCGCATGTCGGGCCACATGGGCACCGTGCGCCGCACGACGGAGAACCTGCGCGTCGTGCAGATCGATGTCGAGAGAAACCTGCTCCTGATCCGCGGCGCGGTGCCGGGAGTCGAGGGTGGACAGGTGATCGTGCGCCCCTCACTGAAGGCCGCACGGCGCCTGAACCGCAAGACCCTCGCGCCGACCAAGGCCGGCTCGATCGTGTCGAAGGACCCGGCCAAACAAGGCAAGAAATAAGCCATGAAGCTCAAGTCAGTGAACGGCGGGGCGACGGTTCAGGTGTCTGAAGCCGCCTTCGGCCACAAGTTCAACGAGGCGCTGGTGCACCAGGTGCTCACCGCCTACCGCAACGCGGCGCGCTCCGGCACCAAGGCGCAGAAGTCGCGCGCCGAGGTGTCGGGCGGCGGCCGCAAGCCCTACGCCCAGAAGGGCACGGGCCAGGCGCGCGCCGGCTCGAACCGCTCCCCCATCTGGGTCGGTGGCGGTAAGACTTTCGCCGCCAAGCCGCGCAGCTTCGAGCAGAAGGTGAACCGCAAGATGTACCGCGGCGCGCTGCGCTCGATGCTGTCCGAGCTCGCGCGTACCGAGCGCCTGCTGGTGACCGACGGTATCCAGCTCTCCGAGCCGAAGACCAAGCTGCTCGCGACGCGGCTCAAGGAATGGTCGCTGCCCTCGGTGCTGATCGTGGTCGAGGCGCAGGATCAGAAGCTCGCGCTCGCGGCGCGCAACCTGCCGCACGTCGAGGTGCTCGAGGTGACCGCGCTGAATCCCGTTTCGCTGGCCGCCTATGACAAGGTGCTGATGACGCTCGGCGCCGTGAAGCTGATCGAGGAGCGCCTGCAGTGAATCGGGAACAACTGATGAGCGTGCTGATCGCTCCGCACGTGACCGAGAAGACCTCGCTCGCGATGCAGAACCATAACCAGTACACGTTCCGCGTGCGCCGCGACGCGACCAAGACCGACATCAGGAAGGCGGTCGAGCTCATGTTCGACGTCAAGGTCGCCGGGGTCCAGGTGGTCAACGAGGTAGGCAAGCAGCGCCGGTTCGGCCGCATCGCCGGGCGCACCCAGGACTGGAAGAAGGCCTACGTGAGCCTCAACGAGGGCCAGACCATCGACTACGAAGCGCGCGCCAAGGCCTGACAGGACTGACTGCAATGGCTCTCATCAAATACAAGCCCCGCACTCCCGGCACGCGCGCAGTCGTCAAGGTCGACCGCTCGCACCTCTACAAGGGCGGGCCGCGCATGGATCTCACCGCCCATCAGTACAAGACCGGCGGGCGTAACCACTTCGGTCGCATCACCACGCGCCACAAGGGCGGCGGCTCGGGCCAGAAGTACCGCATCATCGACTTCAAGCGCGACAAGGACGGCATCACCGGCGTCATCGAGCGGCTCGAGTACGATCCGAACCGCACCAGCCACATCGCGCTCATCAAGTATCCGGACGGCGAGTGGCGCTACATCCTCGCGCCCAAGGGCGCGAAGCCCGGCGACGAGGTGCGCTCGGGCGCCGACGCCCCGATCAAGCCGGGCAACGCCATGTCGCTGCGGCACGTGCCGGTCGGCTCGATCATCCACAACGTGGAATTGAAGCCCGGCCGCGGCGGCCAGCTCGCGCGCAGCGCCGGGAGCTCCGTGTCCTTCACCGCGCGCGAGGGCATTTACGCCTACGTGAGACTCAAGTCCGGCGAGACCCGCAAGGTGCACATCGACTGCCGCGCCACGATCGGCGAAGTGGGGAACGATGAGCACAACCTGCGCAGCTACGGCAAGGCGGGCGCCAAGCGCTGGCGCGGCATCCGCCCGACGGTGCGCGGACTCGCCATGAACCCGGTCGATCATCCGCACGGCGGCGGCGAGGGCAAGTCCGGCCAGGGCAACCCGCACCCGGTGTCGCCGTGGGGCTGGAACACCAAGGGCCTGAAGACCCGTCACAACAAGCGCACGGACAACATGATCGTCCAGCGCCGCAAGAACCGCATTCGCTGATCGGAGCGAGAAAGCACATGCCACGCTCATTGAAGAAGGGACCGTTCGTCGATCTGCACCTGGCGAAGAAGGTGCAGGCGGCCTCCGCCAGGAACGACCGCAAGCCGATCAAGACCTGGTCGCGCCGCTCGATGGTCGTGCCGGAGATGGTCGGACTCACCATCGCCGTGCACAACGGCCGCCAGCACGTGCCGGTGCTGGTCACCGAGAACATGGTGGGCCACAAGCTCGGCGAGTTCTCGCCGACCCGCACTTTCAAGGCGCACTCGGGCGACCGCAAGGTCGAGGCGGCGCCGGCGCCCACGACCTGAAGGCGCCCCAGGAAAGAATCATGCAAGTCACCTCCAAGCTCCGCTATGCGCGCATCTCGCCGCAGAAGTGCCGGCTGGTCGCCGACGTCGTGCGTGGCAAGCCGGTCGGCAACGCGATCGCGACGCTCAGGTTCATGCCGAAGAAGGGCGCGAAGCTGGTGCGTAAGGTGCTCGAGTCGGCGGTCGCCAACGCCGAGCACAATCACGGCGCGGACATTGACCTCCTCAAGGTGTCGCTCATCCACGTGGACGCGGCCCCGCAGTTCAAGCGCTTCGCGGCGCGCGCCAAGGGACGCGGCACGCGCATCATCAAGCGCAACAGTCACATCACCGTCGGCGTGAGCGACGGTAAGAAGGATTAACGCATGGGTCAGAAGGTCAATCCGCTGGGGATACGACTCGGGATCACCCGCGACTGGACCAGCCGCTGGTACGCCGGCAAGAAGCAGTTCCCGGCGCACGTGCACACCGACTTCCGCGTGCGGGAGTTCCTCCACGAGAAGCTCAAGGAGGCCTCCGTCAGCCGCATCCAGATCGAGCGCGCCGCCAAGAAGGTCAACATCACCATCCAGACCGCGCGTCCCGGCATCGTGATCGGCAAGAAGGGCGAGGACATCGAGAAGCTGCGCCAGGAGACGGCGGCCCTGCTCGGCATGGCGGTCACCGACGTGCGGCTCAACATCGCCGAGATCAGAAAACCCGAGCTCGACTCGCAGCTGGTCGCCGACTCGATCGCGCAGCAGATCGAGAAGCGCGTGATGTTCCGCCGCGCCATGAAGCGCGCCGTGATGAGCACCATGAGATCGGGTGCCCTCGGCGTGAAGGTGCGCGTCTCCGGGCGCCTGAACGGCTCCGAGATCGCCCGCACCGAGTGGTACCGCGAGGGACGGATTCCGCTGCACACCTTCCGCGCCGACATCGACTACGGCCTGTCCGAGGCGCACACCACCTACGGCGTGATCGGCGTCAAGGTGTGGATCTTCAAGGGCGAGGTGTTCGACAAGACCGAGCTCGCCCAGGAGGCCGCGGCCGAGGAGGCCGCGCCTGCCGCCGCCGCAGCGCCCGCGGGCGCACCGGCCGTGGCCGTGCCGGTGGCGTCAGCCGCTGCGCCCGCAGCCAGCGCCGCCGCCGAGCCCCCGGCCCAGGCCTGATCGTGAAGGCGTAACGAGATGCTGCAGCCCAAACGCACCAAGTACCGCAAGCAGTTCAAAGGCCGCAACCCCGGCTTTGCGACCCGCGGCGCCAACGTGTCCTTCGGCGAGTTCGGCCTGAAGGCGACCAGCCGTGCGCGCATGACGGCGCGCGAGATCGAGGCCGCGCGCCGCGCGATGGCGCGCTACGTGAAGCGCGGCGGACAGATCTGGATCCGGGTGTTCCCGGACGTGCCGATCTCGAAGAAGCCGCTCGAGGTCCGCATGGGCTCGGGCAAGGGCAACGTCGAGTACTACGTGGCGCGGGTGCAGCCCGGCAAGGTGCTGTTCGAGATGGAAGGGGTGGACGAGCCCACCGCGCGCGAGGCGTTTCGCCTCGCCGGCTCGAAGCTCTCGGTGTCCACCATGTTCGTGAAACGGCAGGTTCGCTGAATGAAACTCGCCCAGGTACGTCAGTTCCGCGAGAAGCTGCGCACCCACTCGGAGGCCGAGCTGGCCGACGAGCTGGTCGCGCTGCGCAAGGAACAGTTCGCGCTGCGCATGCAGCGCGCCACCGGGCAGCAGCCCAAGCCCGATCAGTTCAGTGCCGCGCGCCGCAACATCGCGCGCGTGAAGACGGCGTTGCGGGCGAAGCAGCTCGCCGGCGGCGGAGGTAAAGGGAAATGAGCCCGACGAAGGCGAAGACCAGCAAGGCGGCGGCCAAGCCCGCCGCGAAGGCCAAGGGCGTGAAGGCCAAGGCCCACGCCAAGGCGCAGCCGGCGGAGGCGCAAGCCCCGGTGGCGGCGGCGGATGCGGCCGAGGTCGCAGCTCCCGCGGCGGCGAATGCGGTGGCCGGGGCCGCCGCGGCCCCGGCGGCCGATGCGCGCGGCAAGCGCACGCTCACCGGGCGGGTGGTGAGCAACAAGATGCAGAAGACCATCGCGGTCGAGATCGAGCGGCTGGTGCGGCACCCGGCGTACGGCAAGTTCATCCGCCGCACCACCAAGCTGCTGGCGCACGACGAGAACGGCAGCTCGCAGGAAGGCGATCTGGTCGTCATCACGCCGTGCCGCCCGATCTCGCGGCACAAGTCCTGGCGGCTGCTCGAGATCGTCGAGAAGGCGGCAAGGTCATGATCCAGTTGCGCACCATGTTGAATGCCGCTGACAACAGCGGCGCGCGCACCCTGATGTGCATCAAGGTGCTGGGCGGCACGCGGCGCCGTTATGCGACCGTGGGCGATGTGATCAAGGTGAGCGTCAAGGACGCCATCCCGCGCGGCAAGGTGAAGAAGGGCGAGGTGTACGACGCGGTGGTGGTGCGCACCCGGCGCGGCGTGCGCCGCGCCGACGGCTCGCTCATCCGTTTCGACGGCAATGCCGCGGTGCTGCTCACCAACAAGCTCGAGCCGATCGGCACGCGCATCTTCGGCCCGGTCACGCGCGAGCTGCGCAACCAGCAGTTCATGAAGATCATCTCGCTCGCGCCCGAGGTACTGTGATGAGAAAGATCCGCAAGGGCGATCAGGTAATGGTGCTTTCCGGGCGCGACAAGGGCCGCCGCGGCGCGGTGCTGCAGGTGCTCGCCGACGGCCGCGTGGTGATCGAGAGCGTCAACATGGTGAAGAAGCACACCAAGCCCAACCCGCAGGCCGGTAAGCCGGGCGGCATCATCGAGAAGGAGATGCCGCTGCCGGTCGCGAAGGTCGCGATCTGGAACGGCGCCGCCAAGAAGGCGGATCGCATCGGGATCAAGACGCTCGCCGACGGCAAGCGCGTGCGCTTTTTCAAGTCGAACGGAGAGATGCTCGATGTCTGACGCGGTTGCAGGCAAAGAAGCCGGCAAGCACGCCGGCAAACAGAAGCAGGCGGACAAGCAGGCGGGTAGCAAGCAGGGTGGCAAGCAGGCCGACACGCAGGGCAAGCAGCCCGAGGCGCAGGCGGCGCGCGCCGCCGAGCAGCGGCCGTCGGGCCCGCCGCGGCTGCACCAGTACTACCGCGAACAGGTGGTGCCGCGTCTCAGGTCGGAGCTGCAGATCGCCAATATCATGCGGGTGCCGCGTATCAGCAAGATCACGGTGAATATGGGTGTCGGCGAGGCGGTCGCCGACAAGAAGGTGATGGATGCCGCGGTGGCCGACCTCACCAAGATCACCGGGCAGAAGCCGCTGGTCACCAAGTCGCGCAAGGCAATCGCTTCCTTCAAGATCCGCGCCGGGCTCGCGGTGGGCGCCAAGGTGACGCTGCGCGGTCGCCGCATGTACGAGTTCCTCGACCGCCTCATCAACATCGCGATGCCGCGCATCCGCGACTTCCGCGGCGTGTCACCGCGCTCCTTCGATGGCCGGGGCAACTACTCGCTCGGCGTGAAGGAGCAGATCATTTTCCCCGAGATCCAGTACGACCAGATCGATCAGGTGCGGGGTATGGACATCACCATCACTACGACGGCCGGCGACGACCGCATGGGACGAGCATTGCTCGAGGCATTCAACTTTCCGTTCCGCAGGTAACCGGAAATCTTATGGCGAAGACGAGCATGGTCGAGCGCGAGAAGCGTCGCGCCGGGATCGTGAAAAAGTACGCGGCGAAGCGCGCGAAGCTCAAGGAGCGCATCCGCAGCCCCAGGACCTCGCCGGAGGAGCGAGCCGCGGCGCAGGCGGAGTTGCAGGCGATGCCGCGCGATGCCAGTCCGTCGCGGCAGCGCAAGCGCTGCGCCATCACCGGGCGCTCGCGGGGCGTGTACCGCAAGTTCGGGCTGTCGCGGGTCAAGATCCGCGAGGTCGCAAGCCGCGGCGAGATTCCGGGCCTCGCCAAGGCGAGCTGGTGAGGACGCTGCAATGAGCATGACCGATCCGATTGCAGACCTCCTTACCCGCATCCGCAACGGCCAGAGCGCCGGCAAGAGCGAGGTGCAGCTCGCCTCCTCGCGCCTCAAGACTGCCATCGTCAAGGTGCTGAAGGAGGAGGGCTACATCAGCGACTTCCGTCTCGATGCCGATGGCGACAAGCCGCGCCTCACGATTGGGCTGAAGTACTTCGAGGGGCGGCCGGTCATCGACCGCCTCGAGCGCGTCAGCCGCCCGGGGCTGCGCATCTACCGCGGCAAGGACGAGCTGCCGAAGATCCTCGGCGGCATGGGCACGGTGATCGTCTCGACGCCCAAGGGCGTGATGACCGACAAGCAGGCGCGCGCCAGCGGACAGGGCGGCGAAGTGCTGTGCATCGTCGCCTGAGAGACCGATAGGGAACAGCCGTATGTCGAGAATTGCCAAAGCTCCGGTCGAACTGCCGCAGGGCGTCACCGCCACCATTCAGGCTGCGGCGGTCACCATCAAGGGCGCGAAGGGCTCGCTCAGCCTGCCGCTCACCAGCGGCGTATCGGTGGTGCAGAACGAGAAGAAGCTCGAGATCACGTTTGCCGAGCCGGGTGTGGCACGCACGCGCGCCGGTGCGACGCGCGCGCATCTGGCCAACATGGTGCGCGGCGTCACCAAAGGCTACGAGAAGAAGCTCGAGCTGGTGGGTGTCGGCTTCCGCGCCCAGGTGCAGGGCAAGAATCTCAATCTCACGCTCGGCTTTTCGCATCCGGTGAGCCTCCCCATACCGGAGGGGATCAGCATCGAGACTCCGAGTCAGACCGAGATCATCATCAAAGGCATCGACCGGCAGAAGGTTGGCCAGGTGGCCGCCGAGATCCGCGGTGTTCGTCCCCCCGAGCCCTACAAGGGCAAGGGCGTGCGCTACGCGGGTGAGCAGATCACCCTCAAAGAGGGGAAGAAGAAGTGATCACGACCAAGAAAGGGCGACGCCTGCGCCGTGCGGTCAAGAGCCGCGCGCATATCCGCGATCTCGGGGTGGCACGCCTCAGCGTGCACCGCACGCCGAACCATATTTATGCGCAGGTCACCGACCCCGGCGGGGCGAGGGTCATCGCCGCGGCGTCTACGGTACAGAAGGCGGTGCGCGAGGGGCTCAAGACCACCGGTAACGTGGAGGCCGCCAAGGCCGTGGGCCGCGCGATTGCCACGCGCGCCAAGGCCGCTGGCGTGAACCGCGTGGCCTTCGATCGCTCCGGGTTTCAGTTCCATGGGCGCGTGAAAGCGCTCGCAGATGCGGCCCGCGAAGCGGGTCTCGAGTTCTAGGCCGGAAGGGTACGTACATCATGGCGAGACCAGAGAAGGGCCAGCCCGCGGACGAGTTCGTCGAGAAGCTCGTCGCCGTCAACCGCACTGCCAAGGTCGTCAAGGGTGGTCGGCAGTTCGGCTTCACCGCGCTCACCGTCGTCGGCGACACCGCCGGCCGCGTCGGCTATGGCTTCGGCAAGGCGCGCGAGGTCCCGGTGGCGATTTCCAAGGCGATGACCCAGGCGCGCAAGAACCTGATCAATGTCGCCCTGCGAAACGATTCGCTCTATTACGCGGTCACAGGAGCACATGGGGCGACGCGCGTGTACATGCAGCCCGCATCCGACGGTACCGGGGTGATCGCCGGGGGTGGGATGCGCGCGGTGCTCGAGTGCGCCGGCGTGCGCAACGTGCTCGCCAAGAGCTACGGCTCGCGAAACCCGATCAACGTGGTGCGCGCCACCATGAACGCGCTCGCGAAGATCCGCTCACCCGAGGAGATCGCCGCCAAGCGCGGCAAGAGCCTCGAAGAGATCACGGGCTGAAGGCCATGACCGAGAAGCAGCTCAAGGTGACACTGGTACGCAGCCTCAACGGGCAGCTGAAGAACATCGCCGCCTGCGCGCGCGGGCTGGGGCTGCGCCGTATTCACCAGACCGTCACGGTGAAGGACACACGCGAGAATCGCGGCATGATCGCCACGGCGGTACACCTGTTGCGCGTGGAGGAGAAGGGCACCTGAGTATGCGACTGAACACACTGAAGCCCGCCCGCGGAAGCCGGCGGCCCGGGAAGCGGGTCGGCCGGGGAGCTTCCGCAGGCCAGGGCAAGACCTGCGGCCGTGGTACCAAGGGGCAGCGCGCGCGCAAGGGCGGCTACCACAAGGTCGGCTTCGAAGGCGGCCAGATGCCGCTGCAGCGGCGGCTACCGAAAGTCGGTTTTCGCTCACATCTCAAGAGCACGCGCGCCGAGGTGCGCCTCGGCGAGCTTGCGCGGGTGGAGGCCACCGTGGTGGACCTGGCGGCGCTGGTCGCGGCGGGTGTGGTTCCCGAGGGCACCGAGCGCGCCAAGGTGGTGCTCTCCGGTGAGATCAAGAAGGCGGTGACGCTCAAGGGTGTCCCCGCCACCAAGGGCGCGCGCGCGGCCATCGAGGCTGCGGGCGGCAAGGTCGAGGCCTGACAGGCATGGCGAATACCACCCTCAGCAACCCCGCCGCCGCGTTCGGCGAAGCCGCGCGCTACGGGGAGATTCGCAGCCGCATTTTCTTTCTCATCGGCGCGCTGATCGTATACCGCATCGGCACCTTCATTCCGGTGCCGGGCGTGAATCCGGCGGAGGTGGCGCGTTTCTTCGGCGATCGCTCCAACACCATCCTCGGGATCGTCAACATGTTCTCGGGCGGTGCGCTGTCGCGGCTGTCGATTTTCGCCATGGGCGTCATGCCCTACATCTCCGCCTCGATCATCATTCAGATGATGTCCATGGTCGTGCCCACGCTG
>DATIXU010000093.1:0-6056 GCA_035518275.1 Steroidobacteraceae bacterium | reverse complement strand
GCCTACAAAGGCGAGCACCGCCAGGCGCTACAGCGCATGCTCGACGACGCGCACCGCGGCGAGTTCGCCGTGCTCGTCGTCTGGGCAGCCGACCGCCTCTGCCGCCAAGGCATCGAGGAGCTGCTGCGGCTCATCCGCGAGCTGCGCGAGCGCAACGTCTCCTTGGTCAGCCATCAAGAGCCGTGGCTCAACGGCTCCGACGCGACCACCGAGCTACTGGCCGCCGTCGCCGCATGGGTCGCCACGCAAGAGTCAGTCCGACGATCCGAGCGGATTCGCGCCGGCCTGGCACGCCGCAGGGCTCAGGGCAAGCCGATGGGCGGCGCCGCCTTCCAAGCGAAGCAAAGACAAGCACCCGCGCCGCACCGAGGGTTACAAGCAGGCATGGTCGCGACGCAAAGCAGCCCAATAGCCGACGCAGCCTTCGCGTAGCGCGCGGACGGAGCAGACGCGGCCACTTGCACGTGTACACGGTCTGATCGGAAACCCTTAGCGGCACTTTTCGTTCCGTTGTTCCTCACGGGCCGTCGCCATGTCGGGGTTGCCCGATGACGCGGACGGGAGAATCAGCGTTGTCCGGCGCGGGCCAAACGAGCCGATGGCGATCGCCTCGGCGACGCTTCGCATCTCATCCAGCGCCAACACGGGTACAGACGCGCGCCCGCGAAGCTCCTCGTAATGCGCGGCCAGGTAGGGTCCGGACAAGGGCACGGTCAGCGCGAGCTCGCCCCGACGCAGGGCGTAGATATCCCCTGCGGTGATCAGCTCGTCGCGCGTGCGCGAGTAGGTCGTCGATGAGGAACGCTGAAGCGTGGCCGTCAGATCGGCCGTCGTGGCGGTGCCGCCGTGTAGCGCGATTGCGGTGAGAAGCTCGGCCTGCCGGTCGGTCAGCCGCTCAAGCCACGGGCCTAGGAGGCTGGTGTTTTTCGCCAAAGACTCAAATACCCGGAATTCGGTAAAGCTGTGTATGACGGCGTTTAGGCACGCACCGGATGTTTGGCTATCAGCGCAAAGATGAGTTTGACACCAGTTTCCTAGTGTGTGCTCCTCAAGCTCGGCGCCCGCTGCCGACAGCGCGCTCTCGGCGTCGGCGAGCGTGATCGTGTGTGCGCTGGCGTCAGCGAGCCGCCAGGCGTGGTCGGCGAACAGCTGCAGGTGGGCCGGATAGCCATTGGTGGCCTGCACGATGAGATCGGCGGCAGCGGGCTCCCACCGCACATCGTGCGTGCGGGCGGGCTCGACGATTGCAAACCGCGCGTCTTCGCAGCTCAGAGTAAGGGGCAGCTGTCGGATGTCAAACAGCCGGTCGGGATGGGTCACGCCGGCGCCCCGCAGCACCTCCGGCATGTGCGGCAGACCGCTGCCGGCGAACAGCACGATCGCCTGTGGGTAGTCGGCGTTGAGCCGTTGCAGCGCGGCCGCCAGCAGGGCGAGATCCGCTGCCGGCGCGACCTGCATCTCGTCAATAGTGATCAGCACGCCAGCCGACGGATGATCACGGCGAACCTCGTCTGCCAGGTCAGCCAGAGCACGGGCGAGACTACCCGGACTGACCGGCGGCGGCGCCTGGCGGTGGTCGCGGGTGCTCATCCCGGCGCCGAACCCCGCGACCGGGATGTCGACGCCGCCGATCCGCTCAAATGCGCGCTTCGCCCGCTGCCACGTCCCCGCGTCGACGTCGATCTGCTCGCGTGCCTCGCTGAGCAGGCTCTCGACTAGGCTCGCGTTCCCGGCGGCCGCTTGTAGGTTGACGACCTCATAGTGGCTTGACCGGCAGATGTCCCCGAACGCCAGCAGCGCGGCGGTCTTGCCGATCCCTCGTGGCCCCGCAAGGACGATGTCGCGGGCGACGACCCGGCCGCGGACAGCGACATCGTTGAGCATCAGCCGCCAGCTCTGCATGAGCGTGTCGCGGCCGGCCAGCACGGGCGGCCGGTGCCCCGCTCCCGGCGTGTAGATGCTTGTCTCCACAACCGGAGGCTAGCGTATAAATTCGACATTTTATACGCTTTTATCTGTGAGACCTTTGGAGCTGCCCTTGTGAAGAGCGGCTATCTGCCGAGGTATACGGCGGTGATCTGTTCGCGTTCGTGGCCGAGCTCGCGGGAGATCGTCTGGCGTGCTTGGTGGTCGAGCGCTTGTTGCTCGGGGGTGAGCTGGCGGCTGGTGGGGCCGCCGGCAGCGGGCGCGTCGAAACCGGTCAGCTCGCGGTAGCGCGATTGGGCGTAGGCGTGACGCAGGCCGTGGAGCTTTGAGAGCCCGGCGCGGGCGGCGTGGCGCTCGTAGACGCGTCGCTGCTGGATGTAGGTGCGCTCGGGGGGGATCAGCGACCCTTTGCCGGCGAACGCGTGCACCTGCGCGAGCAGCGCGCGCTGCTCGGCGGTGCGGATCGGGACCTCGCGGACGCGGCCGCCTTTGCACCAGGACGCCTTGAGGTGCAGGTGGTCGCCTCGGTCGGCGTAGGTGGGGGAGAACTTGATCGACTCTTCGCGCCGCAGCCCGAACGCCTCTTGGAGGCGCAGCGACATGCGGACGTGCTGATCGTCGACGAGCGCGACCGCGTCGGTGGGGAGCTCACGCGCTTTGGTCTGGTTGGTGACGAAGATCCGCTGCTCGATCCCGTAGTGGGCGTTGTCGTTGGCGAGCACCGACTGCTTGCCGGTCTTCTCCGCCCACCAGCGCAGGTCTGCCATCCGGTTCTTGATCGTTCCCGCCGAGAGGCCTCGCTCGTGCCAGTCGGCGACGAGCGCTTGCACGTGCTTTGGCTTGAGCGAGCCGGCGCGCATGTTGCGGTAGCCGAGGCGGTGCAGGTCGCGGGCGATCATCCGCAGGCGCTGCTCGCGTTGGGCCTGGGTCATGTGCGAGCCGTCGCGGTTGCGCCGGCAGATCGTCTTGAGGTCGTATTCGAGATCAAGCACGGGTACGAGACCTCGCGGCCGGCTGTCAGCGGTCGGGCAGCTCGAGCGCTGAGCGGTCGGCCGGCTCGAGCTCTGCCAGCCCGGGATCGAGCGCGAACCGGTCAGCCTGGGTGAGCGCCTCACGGGCGCGGGCGCGACGGCCAGCGAGGCGGCCTGCTGCCTGTTCGGCCGCCTTGCCCTGCGTCTGGGCTTGACGGGCGAGGTCGGCTGCGCCTTGGGCGAGCGCTTGCAGCTCGCGGCGTAGCTGGTGGGCGAGCGCGAGGCGCTCGCGCTCGTGTCGCATCGCCTGGGTCTCGGCGCGTCGGCGCCGGGCGCGCTGGGCGGTGCGGCGGGCGTATGCGGAGTGGGCGGCGTCGATACGCTCGTCGCCGCCGCGGGCGCTCTGATCCCGGGGTGCTGCTGGCTGTGGCTCGTCGCTCATCGAGTGCTGGCGAGTCTCATGTACAACATATCCGTGCCGCGTCGGGGCACAGCCGGCGGCGACCCTCGTGATGAGCCTCGCCACTGGCCTTGAACAGGGTCGGCGAGCTCAGCCGTGGCGGAGCGAGTTCCGTCGGAGGTGGTCATTTGTTGTCCCCATGGCGGTAAGTGTTATTGCCATCGACGCCGGCCGGGGTGTTGCCGGTCGTCGATCCGTCCGCAGCCGCAGCCACGGGCGGGAAGGCGTTCGTTCGGGTCGGTGGTGCCTCGGTCTTTGGTGAGGCGCCGTGGCGATCCTCGTCGAGGATTCGTCACACGGCTCTGGGTGGTGGTCGACTCGCTCACGCCGGCCAGCATCGACCCGGGGTTGCTGGCAGGTGGAGCGCACCGGATGGCGCGCATCGCAGACGCGTGGGTCTCCTCGACCGCGGTCGAGGGTTGCCCTGAAGCCCGCGTGGACAGGCCTCGGTCGCGAAGCGATGGCGCGCCGGTAGTTGTCAGGGTCCGAGAGGGACATGGGTAGGCGGCGCAACCTACATGATCGGTCGGATGTATTCATCACTTGGTCAAAATTCGTCTAGATGCGCATCCTCGCCTGAGATCACGCCGATTCCCTCGCCGCGTCACTGCCTCGCTGCGCTCGTTCAGTGACGCGGTGAGGGTGAGCTCGAGCGGCTGGCGGCGCGCTACGACGCGAGCGGCTGGCACGGGTGTTCGGCTCAGTGGCACGCGGAGAGCAGCAGGACGGGACGGCAGCGACCTGGATCTGCTGGTCGACCTCAGGCAACGGCGTGGTCTGCTGTGAGCTGGCAGCGCGGTCGAGGTCCGTCCTACCGCCCGATGTGGCGCGCCAGCTCGCGGCCAAGCTGGCGAGCTGGCCGATCTGAGTGGCTGATCTGCAGCGTCTCGATCAGCCGCTGCGCTTTGGGCTGCGCTGGAGCGTGGGCGGGAGCTCGAGCGCGAGCGAGGCGGCGATCCATTTCCGCCACCGTCAGCCGGCCACTCGGGAGCCCCCGGCAAGCTCCGCCGGTGAAGGCCGCGCCCGCGATTGGCGGGCGACCCGTTGATCAGGCGGCGTCGGCCTCGCCCGGGTATTGGGGCGGCGCATCACCGACCGCCGCCAGCACGAGCGGGTAAGACCGGCCGTCATCGGCGCGGATTGTCTTCGCGGTCAGCAGAACGCGCCACTCGTCGCCGAAGTCGAACAGGTAAGCGAGCTTCTCGCCCCGCCTCAATCGGGCACGGTCGAGCCGCGTCTTCGCGGATCGCTTCCGGGGGCGCTCGACTGGGAACAACGCGTCCAGTGGACTCGAATCGGCGCAGACCGGCCAGCGAGACTACCCATCGGAACGATTGCAGCGCTCTCGTTCGCGCTCGACGGTGCTGCTGCTTCAACGCGACAAGGCAGCGGTCGTCGCCCTCAGTCGTCCCTGCGACGCGGGGCCAGCCGATCACATTGCCCCTCGTGACCCCGTTAACGGCAGCCCCCTGGTTGGGCGACCTTCCGCGCGAGCCGTTCCCGACGTGGGAGGAGGCGACCCCGAGGGTGGATGCAAAGGCGCTGGCGCCGGTCCGCGCGAACCGCTACTCGGTGCCGGCGTCGCTGGCCGGGCTGCGGATCCGCGCGAGGATCGAAGCGTCAGAGATCTCGTTCTGGCACGACGGCAAGCAGATCGCCGTCCACGAGCGGCTTGACGACAAGCATCAGATCAGCGCCAAGCTCGATCACTACCTAAGATCTCTTGCAGCGCAAGCCGGGTGCGCTCGCGCGATCTTTGGCGCTGCGCCAGGAGCGCGACCGCGGGGACGCGCTTCCGCCACGGCCTCAAACGCCGCACCAACACCAAGGAGGGCTGACCACCCCCCACCCGGTCGCGTTGTGCGAGTAGCTCATCGAACGGAGCGGGAGGGAGATCAGGCAACAGCGTTCGCATAGCCTGAGAGCAGGCTAACGCTCGATGCTCGGCTGCAGAGCATCGGCACGCCTTGAAGCTCGTTGCCTGCTCGGAAGCTTGCTAGCGGCTTCTGACTGCCTGTTTCTTCGGTGACAGCTGTTCGATGGTTGGCTTTTGAACAGATCTGAGGGGCGCCACTCTCGCCGGGACGGTCCTAGTTTGACGAGTAGCGTTAGCGCTTCTAAGAAACGCCTCGATGGTCCTAGCTTCCCGGTGCGCAGAGTGAGCCGATTGCCTGCAGCGGCGGGCGATCGGCGATGGCGGGGGCGGCGCGTTGGCGCGGGCCGCGCGGAGCGCCAGCCCGGGGCTGGCGCCGGCGTTGGCACGTGCGGGGATGGCCGCGTTGGCGCGGAGATGAGATGTCGAGGCGGCGTTCTCACCCGCCGATCGTGCGGGTGGCCGCAAACACGCGGGCTACCGGGGGCGCGCGCACAGCCCGACAGCCGGCCGCTGGACGGCGTGGGGCCGCTGCGTTGGGTTAGATCGCGTCCGCGCGAACAGCCAGGGCCACTCGTGGGTGCTCGGAAGCCGCTATTAGGACGAACAGGCCGTCGGGAGACGCCCCGTCGGGGGGAGAAGAGAAGTGTGGGCTGGGGTGGCGAGCGGTGCCTACGCGGCCCGGTTAGCCGGGCGGCGCTGGATCCTCGAGCTGCTGCTCGCCGTCGGCGAGCGCTCGGCGGATCGCGCGTGCGACCTCGCGCGGATCAAGCGTCGTGTGCCAGTCAAACGCGCGGCCGGTGCGCTCCGGATGGCGGGGGCGGCT
>DATIXU010000092.1:0-6026 GCA_035518275.1 Steroidobacteraceae bacterium | reverse complement strand
ACCAGATGAATCCCGCGCGCGAATAGAGCCGCTCCACCGTCTCGCTGCTCATGTAAAGCGCGAGCACCAGAACCGAGAGCGCGCCGCACGAGGTGCCGAGCGCGACGATGAGCTCCTGGTCCTCGAGGAGATAGGCGCGGGCATGAGCGGCCGGTCCGTCCCGCAGCCGCAGCAGCGCCAGCTCCGCATAGCGCTTCACCAGAGCGAGGCTGAAGAACAGGAAGATGCAGAAGGCGAGCAGGCGCGCCGAAGGGATGATGGCGACCGCCAGCCCGCCCGCGAGGACCCGCAGCGCATATCCGCCTGCCAGGATCAGCGCATCGAGCAGCACGATTGCCTTGAGGCGTACCGTGTAGGCGATCATCACCACGACGTACGTGGCGAGCGCCGCCCCGGGCCGCGCGCCGAGCGGCCAGGCGGCGGCCGCGGCGGCGACCAGCAGTGCGGCCATGAGACTCAAGGCCACGGAGCGCGGCAGGCGCCCGGAGGCGATCGGCCGCAGACGTTTGTGGGGGTGCATCCGGTCCGCCGCCGCATCCCCGAGGTCATTCAGGAGATAGATGGCCGAAGCGCACAGGCTGAAGGCAACGAATGCCTCGAGCGCCCGCAGCAGGAGCTGCGGCTCGCCGAGGCGATGCGCGGCGGCGAGCGGCACGAACACCAGTGCATTCTTCAGCCACTGATAGGGGCGCAGGCTCTCGAGCGCCGCTGGCAGGAGGGTGCCGGCACCGCGCCCGCGCAGCTCAGAAGAAATGTTCAACAAGGCGGAGTACTCCCTTTTTCCAGGGCACGCGGTGGGTGGTGCCGGTCAGCGTGCCGAGCTCCTGTCGATGAGCCACGTACCAGTCGTAGTTGCGGATCAGGGCGTCGCGATTGGAATAGCGGGGGTGAAATCCCAGGCGGCTCTCGATCTTCGAGACCGAGACGAAGCTCTCCTGCGATGCGGTTGCGTAGATCCAGCGGTAGAGCGGCGATAGGTGCAGAGCGTCCGCCAGGTGCAGCAGCAGGATGGCTGGTTTGGCCGGCAGGGACACCACATGGGCGCCGTGCCCGGCGCGATCGAGCACGGCCTGGAAATTCTCACGCATGGTGCCGAACTGCTGCGCGCCGACGTTGAAGGTGTCATCGACCCGCTCGCGCGGCTCGCTCGCACACAGCTCGATGGCGCGGCACAGGTCTTCGACGTCGAGCAGCTGGTAGCGGTTGTCCCCCCGGCCGAGCACCGGGAAGTTCCTGCCGGCGTACGCCCAGCTGTAGAGCAGCTCGAAGGCACCGAGGCGCTCCGGGCCGACGAAGCTCTTCGGTCGCAGGATGGGGGTGCAGAGGCCGCCGGCGCGTGCTCTGACGCATAGTGCCTCCGCCTGGATCTTCGACTCGCCGTAGGGTCCGACTCCCTGCAAGCGGTCGCTCTCGAGCAGCGGATGGTGGTCAGGGATGCCGTAGACGGCGGTGGAGGAGATGAAAATGAAACGCCGCACACCCCGGGCGACGGCACTCTTCAGCAGCAGCGCGGTACCCTCAACGGTGGTCGAGAGGATCTCCTCGCGTGGGGCGAGCGGCAATGCGGCAGCCGCATGCACCACGATGTCGATGCCGCTCATTGCGCGCTCGACGGTGGCCGCGTCACGCACATCGCCGTCGATGACCTCGACCCGGGCTTTCTCCGGATACTGAAAGGCGGCGATATCGAGCGATCGCACGCGCTCGCCGCGTGCCAGCAGGTGGCGACAGAGATTGATGCCGAGAAAGCCGGCGCCTCCGGTGATGAGATAGCTCGCAGCCATGGCGGCAGCCGTTCAGTCGGCCGGCGGGACCGGCCAGCGCTCGAGCAGCGGGGCGAGCGGCTTGCCGTCCAGCATCCGGCCCAGCGCCTGGCCGAAGAGCGGGCCAACCGCGAGCACCCTGAGGGGCGTCGCGCCACCCGCCAGGGAGGCTGCGGCGGGACCCGGGCCGACGCTGTCGGTGACCACGACACTCGCCAGGCTCCCCGCGGCCCGCAAGGCCGCAAGTCCCGCAGGCAGAGGCGCGTGCGTGACCGCGGCATGCACGGCCTGCGCTCCCGCGCGGCGGCACAAGTCGGCCGCACGCGTCAGCGTTCCACCCGAGGCGCACAGATCGTCGATCACGATCACGTCCCGGCGCGAGACATCGCCCACCAGCGCCCCGCTGGAGACGACATCGAGCGTCCGGCGCTTCTCGATGAACGCCATCTCCACCTCGCAGTCGAGCCGCCGCTGCAGCAGCTCCCGAAAGAGCTGCGCGCGTTTGATGCCGCCCACGTCGGGCGAGACGACCGTGAGCGGGGCGGCTGCGAGCTGCCGGGCAAAATGCTCGGCCATCATGGGCATGGCGCTCAGGTGGTCGACCGGGACGCGGAAGGCATTGTCGAGCGAGGCGGGGTTGTGCACATCGAGCGCCATGAGCCGATCGAGACCTGCTGCCTCGAGCAGCTGCGCCACGTACCGCGTGTTGACCGGATCGCGCAGCTGGGTGCGACGCTCCTTGCGCGCGAAGGCCAGATAGGGCACCAGCGCGATCCGGCGCGTCGCCCCGGCGTCCTTGAGGCCCGACAGCAGGAAGAGGAGCCGCACCAGCCGCTCGGCGGTCGGCACCGCCGGATCGCCGGCGAGCGACTCGACTACCAACGCCGTGCGGTCGCGCACCGACTCGAGCGGCCGGAGCTTGAATTCGCCGCTCTCGAAGCGGCGCTCCTCGAGAGGCGTCACGCTGAGCCCGGCGCTGCTCGCGATGCTCAGGGCCAGCTCCTGGGACTCGCTCAGGGCGAAGAGCCGCGGTTCGGGGGTCGCACGCATCTGAGCTCAGGGTCAGGCCGAGAGTGTCAGATCGGCTCGCACGGCTGCCTGGCAATGCCGCAGTGCGACGGCCACGGATTTCAGTGCGCGCGCCCGCCAGGGTGCCGGGTCGGGAAACTGCTGCGGATCGTCGAGATGCCAGATGGCGAGCTTGGCGTGGGTAGCCGCGCGCAGCGCCATATAGAACTCGAACAACCGGTTGCTGCAGGGGTCTTTCGCCAGGTCGCGGTAGTGGTCCCGCAGATAGGCGGCTGCCCAGGGCACCGCGGTGCGCTGGCAGTCGAGCGCCAGCATGGCGATCTCCTCCGCCGTGTCGAGCATCCGCAGGTCCGCGTAGACCTCCATCGCGTCGATCACCTGCACGGGAGGCCCGAGCCACACGTGCTCCGCGCGCAGGTCGCCGTGCACCTCGGCGATGCGCCGCGCGCTGGCGCGCCCGGCGAGCTCGGGCCGCAGAGACTCGCAGGCACCGCGCAGCTCGCGCGCCAGCGGTGCAACCCGCTCGCCCGGTAATCCGAGCTCGGGCCGCTGCAGTGCGGTCAAGGCCTCGTCGATTCGCGCAGTGATGCGCCCGAGGTAGGTTTCCGGCGCGAACGGCAGCGGGTCGCGCGACCGGTAGAAATCGACCAGGAATCTCAGCACGGCGTCGAGATCGCTCGCGCTGAGCTTGCCCGTGGTCAGCAGCGAGTCGAGCATCCGCCGCTCGTCCAGGCGCCGCATCACCAGCAGCCAGTCGACGGCACGCCCGTCGCCCCCGATCCTGAAACCCGCCGGTGTCTCGATGAGTGGCTCGACGCCGAGATAGGTGGGAGCGGACAGCCGGCGGTTGAGCCGCAGCTCCTCGCGACAGGCGAACTCGCGCGCTTCCGTCGTGCGCCAGTCCGCGCCCCGCAGGTGCGAGGGTTTCTTCAGCTTGTAAGCGCGGCTCCCGGCGAGGAACACCCAGGCGAAGTGCGTTTCGCGCCGCTCCACCCGCGGTGGGTGGTCGGAATAGGAGGCCGGATCGGAGAGAAAGGCGACTTTGGCAGCAGTCACCTCATCCATGGACCCGATCGGCCGCGGATCGCGGACACCGGATGCGACTGCGCTCATGAAACCTCGCCATCGTCAGCCTCGCCTGCCGATGATAGGTGGCGGGCGCCGAGCGCCGTACCCGCAGTTGTACGTAGTACCGGCACACCGGGGTCGTGCCAGCATGCAGTGGGCCTGGCTCATCGGGCGCGAGGCAATGAAGATCGAGTTCCATGGAGCGGACCGGAGTGTCACCGGTTCCTGCCATCTCATCGAGTGCGGCGGCACGCGAGTGCTGATCGACTGTGGCCTGTACCAGGGCGGGCGCGAGCTCGATGAGGAGAATGCGCAAGACTTCGGCTTCGACCCCGGCGAGATCGACTTCGTATTGCTGACGCATGGCCATCTCGATCATTGCGGCCGCCTGCCGCTGCTGGTGAAGCGTGGCTTTCACGGCGGAATCATCACCACGGGCGCCTCGCGCGAGCTGCTGCGCCTGATGCTGCTCGATGCGGCGCACCTGCACGAGGAGGAGGCGCTGCGCCGCGCGCGGCACTCGCCTCGCAGAGGCGTGCCCGGCTCAGCGACGCCGCTCTATACGATCGCCGATGCGTTGCATACGATGGATTTCGTCGGCCTGACAGCGCAGTACGATATCCCGATGCGAGTCGCGCCGGGCATCACCGCCACGTTTCTCGACGCCAGCCACATCCTCGGGTCGGCCAGCATCCTGCTCGAGCTCGCGGAATCCGGGGTACACCGCCGGGTGCTGTTCTCCGGCGATATCGGCAACGCAGGGCGGCCGCTGCTGCGCCCTGCGCCGCCGCCGCCGCGAGTCGACGTGGTGATCATGGAGAGCACCTATGGTGATCGACTGCACAAGCCGATCGGCCCGTCGATCGAGGAGCTCTACCAGGCCATCACCGCGGCCTTCGCGCGCGGCGGTAACGTGGTCATCCCGAGCTTCGCCCTGGAGCGCGCGCAGGAGCTGCTGTTCTGCCTGCGGACCGGAATCGAGACCGGCCGCCTGCCGCACACCCTCCAGGTCTTTCTCGACTCGCCGATGGCGATTTCGGCCACCGGGATATTCGCGCGTTACCCCGAGTGCTATGAGCCCGAGGTCCGTGAGCTGTTTCGCGCGGGGGGCGACCCTTTCGCCCTGCCAGGACTGCACCTGACGCGCGAGACTTCCGAGTCGGTCGCGCTCAATCGGATCACCGGCGGAGCCATCATCATCGCGGGATCGGGCATGTGCACCGGCGGCCGCGTGCGCCATCACTTGAGGCACAACCTCGGCCGCCACAACTGCGCCGTCATCTTCGTCGGCTACGCGGGACGCGGCACCCTGGCACGACGCATCATCGATGGGGCCGAGAGCGTTACTCTCTTCGGCGAGGAGATTCCGGTGCGCGCGCGGATTCACACGATCAACGGCTTCTCCGCGCATGCCGATCAGGCGGAGCTGCTGCGCTGGCACGCCGCGACTCACGCACCGCGTACCTATCTGGTGCACGGGGACCCGGAGGTGATGGAGCGCTGTGCAGAACGGCTGCAGGGAACCGCGGTCGAGATGCCGGTCCTGCACCAGCAGTACGGGCTGTGAGGTACCTGCCGCTAGCGGGTCGCAGCCCGCAATCTGCCGACCGGCTTCCTTCCCGAGTCCTGCAGCAGCTCGCAGACCTCGCGGTCCTCGACCTGGCCGAAGTCCAGATACCATTCTCCGACCGCACGCAGCAACGGCGGGATCCCGAGGATCACGATCGCATCGCACTCGGCACCAATGAGGGCCGCGGCCTCATCGGAGGCCACGGGCGCCGCGGCGACCACGGCGGCGGCGCCGGCTTTGCGGGCCGCGCGTACCGCCGCGAGCATGGTGGCGCCGGTCGCCAGGCCGTCGTCGACCAGAACCGCCGTTTTTCCCTTGAGCTCGAGCGGCGGGCGGCCGACGCGGTAGAGCTGCTCGCGCCTTTCGAGCTCGCCGCGCTCGCGTTCGGCGAGTGCGGCAAACTCCTGCGCGTCGGGCCCGTAGCCGGCGTACCTCAGGGGCTGTCGCACGGTGACCGCGCCGGTCGCGATCGCCCCGAGGGCGAGCTCCGGCTGGCCCGGCATGCCGACCTTGCGCACCAGCATCACATCGAGCGGCGCATGCAACGCGCGCGCCACCTCGAAGGCCACGGGTACTCCGCCGCGCGGCAAGCCGAG
>DATIXU010000091.1:0-38596 GCA_035518275.1 Steroidobacteraceae bacterium | reverse complement strand
GCAGGATTTCTCCGCCTACGGCAACGTCTCCTTCCAGGCCGCGCACGGCAAGCAGTGGGAATCCTCGCAGTTCAGCTTCGACCCCGACGACTTTGCGTATGTGTCGCAGAACTACATCCATCTCGATCACGAGGGACGTGTGGCCGCCTCGGGCGGGGTGTCGTACCTGTGGCTCGGCACGCGCATCAGCACCGACTTCATCTTCGGCACCGGGCTGCGCGCTGATCTGGTTCTGCCCGACGGTTCCGTCATCCCGAACGGCGATCACACGCCGAGCTACCTGCAGGTCAATCTCGGGCTCAGCCACGACTTCCAGCTGACCGGCTCCGGGCCGCTGACGGCACGTCTTGACGTGATCAACCTCTTCGACAAGGTCTACCAGATTCGCGACGGCAGCGGCGTTGGTGTGTTCGCGGCCCAGTACGGGCCGCGGCGCGGCCTCTATGGGGGGCTGAGCTGGAAATTCTGAGATCCTGACCGCGGGCGGCTTATGGTTGATAATGCGCGGGTGGCCGCCCGCGCGGATTGCATTTGAAGCTGACCTCCGACTCACTCGCGAACCACCTGCGCGAGCGCCTGCTGCCCGCCTATCTCGTCTCGGGGGATGAGCCGCTGCTCAGCGGCGAGGCGGCGGACGCGATCCGCGCCCAGGCGCGCGCTGCGGGCTTCAGCGAGCGGGAAGTGCACCTGGCCGAGCGCGCCGGCGATTGGGAAGAGGTGCGCGGCTCGGCGCGCAATCTCTCCCTCTTCGGCGCACGGCGCCTGTTCGAGATCCGCATGTCGGCGCGCCCCGGCGCCGCCGGCAACGCCGCGCTCATCGAGGTCCTCGAGGCCGGCGATCGCGACACCCTCGTTCTCATCCTCACACCGCGCCTCGACCGCGAGGCGCAGGGCGCTGCCTGGGTGCGTGCGCTCGAGGCGCACGGTGGCTGGGTGCAGGTCTGGCCGGTGGATGCGGGCCGCCTCCTCGGCTGGCTCCGCGGGCGCGCCCGCAGGCTCGGGCTCGAGGCGAGCGACGAGGCGCTCGAGCTCCTCGCCGAGCGCACCGAGGGGAATCTGCTCGCCGCGCATCAGGAGCTGGCCAAGCTGGCACTGCTCGCCGACGGCGCACGGCTGACACCCGAGAAGGTGCTGGCGAGCGTCGCCGACAGCGCGCGCTTCGACGTGTTCCAGCTCTCCGAGGCGGTGCTGAGCGGCGCGGCCGCGCGCGCGCTGCGGGTGCTCGCGGGACTGCGCGCCGAGGGCACCGAGCCGACGCTCGTGCTGTGGGCACTCACCAGGGCCCTGCACGATGCGTGGGGCGCGCTCACCGGCACGGGCGGCGCGCAGCGCGGCTGGCAACGCCAGAACGCCGCCCTCGAGCAGGCGCGCCGGCGCGCACCGCACATGGCTTTCACCGATCTCACGGCGCGCGCCGCCCGCGCCGACCGCGTGATCAAGGGTCGTCTCGCCGGCAATGCCTGGGACGAGCTCGCGCTGCTCACCAAGGCTATTTGTGCCTAGCGGCGCACCCATCGGCCTCTTCGGCGGCTCGTTCGATCCGATCCACTGCGGACACCTGCGCACCGCGTTCGAGCTGTGGCAGGAGCTGCGGCTCGCCGAGGTACGTTTCCTGCCGACCGGCAGCCCCCCGCATCGCGACCAGCTGGTGGCGAGCGCGGAGCAGCGGTTGCAGATGGTGCGGGCCGCGGTCGCGGACCAGCCGGGCTTCGTGGTCGATGACCGCGAGGTACGCCGTTCCGGGATCTCGTACTCGGTGGATACGCTCGGCGAGCTGCGCCGCGAGTACCCGCAGCGGCCGTTGTGCCTGCTGCTCGGCATGGACGCCTTCCTCGGCCTGCCGAGCTGGCATCGCTGGCATGAGCTCCTCGAGCTCGCTCACATCGTCGTGGCCCACCGGCCCGGGTGGAAGGCTCCGACCCGGGGGCCTCTCGGAGAGCTCATGGTCGACCACGGCACGGGCTCCATTCGCGAGCTGCACGAGCGCTCGGCAGGTTGCCTGCACGTGCGCGCCGTGACGCAGCTCGAGATCTCCTCCACCGAGCTGCGCTCGCTGATCGTCGCCGGCCGCGATCCCCGCTATCTCGTTCCCGACGCAGTACGGCAGATCATTCTCGACACGAGGTGCTATGCTGCACGGCAAGGTCCGGGAGACCCCAGGCCACCAGGAGACACCACTTAAGCACATGACCACTCGTACAAGCCTGCGCCCCGCTGCGGAGCGCGTATCGCCTCTCAGGGAAGCCGTGACGACTGCGCTCGATGACATGAAGGCTGTGAACGTGAGGGTTCTGGATGTACGAGGGCTGACCGACATTGCCGATACGATGGTCATCGCATCCGGCAATTCCGACCGCCACGTGCGCTCGATCGCCGAGCGGGTGGTGGAGAAGGCCAAGGCGACGGGCTTCAGGCCGCTCGGCACGGAAGGGGCGCGCGACGGGGAGTGGGTACTGGTCGATCTGCAGGACCTCATCGTCCACGTGATGCTGCCGCGGGTCCGCGAGTTCTACGGCCTCGAGCGGCTCTGGGAAGGCGGCGGCGAGACCCACACGATCCCCGCGCCCGCGCTCAGCTATACCGCCTCCGGGCGCCGCCAAGCCTCGACCTGAGCTTTACCCGTGCGCGTGCGGCTGATCGCCGTGGGCACGCGCCCTCCCGGCTGGGTGCGCGACGCGTGCGAAGATTACATAAGGCGGTTAGGCTCGCGCCTGCCTCTCTCGATCACCGAGATCGCAGCCGGCCCGCGCAGCGCCGGTGAGCCGCCGGCGCGTGCCATCGCGCGTGAGGGCGAGCGCGTGTTGGCGGCACTCGGGCGCCAGGACTACGTGATCGCGCTCGACGAGCGTGGCACCGAGCTCTCGACCCGGGAGCTCGCCGCATGGCTGAAGACCCGCATGCAGGAAGGTGAGGAGCTGGCATTCGTGATCGGCGGTCCCGACGGGCTCGCGCCCGAAGTGCTCGCGCGCAGCAAGCTGCGCTGGTCGCTGTCGCGCCTCACGCTGCCGCACGCCCTGGTGCGCGTGCTGCTCGCCGAGCAGCTCTACCGCGCCGCGAGCCTGCTCGCCGGCCACCCCTATCACCGGGACTGACGCATGCCGTCGGCCGCGCCGCTCCTCACCCTCGCCTCGGAGTCGCCGCGGCGGCGGGAGCTGCTCGGGCAGATCGGTGTCGCGCACGTGGTGAGCGCCGCCGACATCGACGAGACGGTGCGGGAGGGCGAGGCACCCGCCGACTACGTGGTGCGCATGGCGTGCGCCAAGGCGCGCGCGGTGCGCGCACGCAGCACCGGGCTCCCGGTGCTGGCGGCGGACACCACGGTGATGATCGACGGACTCATCCTCGCCAAGCCCCGCGACCGGGCCGATGGGCTCGTCATGCTCGGGCGGCTCTCGGGGCGCACTCATCAGGTGCTGACCGCGGTGGCGCTCGCGGCCGCCTCCGGCATCACCTTCCGCCTGAGCGCGAGCGAAGTGCGGATGAGGGCCGTGACACCGCAGGAGTGCGCCGCGTACTGGGAGACCGGCGAGCCGCGCGACAAGGCCGGCGGCTACGCGATCCAGGGGCGCGGCGCGCTCTTCATCGAGCATCTGAGCGGCAGCTTCTCCGGGGTGATGGGATTGCCGCTCTACGAGACCGGCCAGCTGCTCGCGGCGGCCGGCTTACGTTGGTAGGTTTGTTGGGTGAGCATCGAGATTCTCGTCAACGTCGCGCCGCGCGAGACCCGCGCCGCGATCCTCGAGAATGGCGTGGTGCAGGAGATTCACGTCGAGCGCACCAGCCGGCGGGGATTCGTGAGCAATCTCTACAAGGGGCGCGTGTCGCGGGTGCTGCCGGGCATGCAGGCCGCCTTCGTCGAAATCGGGCTCGAGCGGACCGCGTTCCTGCACGCCGCTGACATCGCGCGCGCGAGCTCCGACGACACCATGGCGACCGCGCTGGCAGCGGGGCTGCCGTCCGCCGAGGACATCCGCCGCCTGGTGAATCCCGGCGACGACATCCTGGTGCAGGTGATCAAGGACCCGATCGGCACCAAGGGCGCGCGGCTCACGACCTTCATCGCGCTGCCTTCACGCTACCTCGTCTACCTGCCGCGCGGTCTCGGTGTCGGCGTCTCATCGCGCATCGAGGACGAGGCCGAGCGGACGCGCCTGAAGGGCGCGCTCGCGGCCCTGATCGGCGCGGAAGCCGAGGGCGGCTACATCGTGCGCACCGCGGCTCAGGGAGTGGCGCCTGAGAGTCTGAGCGAGGACATGGCGTATCTGGCGCGGCTCTGGGAGCACGTGCGCTCGCGCGCCACCCTGGCTCCGCCGGGCTCGGTGGTGCATGAGGACCTGCCGCTCACCCTGCGCGTGCTGCGCGATGAGCTCTCGCGCGGCGTCAGCCGCGTGCTGGTCGATTCACCGGGCGAGCAGGCCGCGATGCTCGGGTTCGCCGCCGCCTTCGTGCCCGGAGCGGCTCCCGCGATCGAGCTGTACTCGGGTGCCCGGCCGATCTTCGACCTGAACGGCGTCGAGGAGGAGATCACCCGCGCGCTCGATCGCAAGGTGCCGCTCAAGTCCGGCGGGCACCTGGTGTTCGATCAGACCGAGTCGATGACGACCATCGACGTCAACACCGGTGCCTACGTCGGCCACCGCAATCTCGAGGAGACGATCTTCCGCACCAACCTTGAGGCGGCGGTCGCCATCGCCCGGCAGCTGCGGCTGCGCAACCTCGGCGGCATCATCATCATCGACTTCATCGACATGCGCGACGAGCCGCACCGGCGCGCGGTGCTCGCGGCTCTGGAGCGCGCCCTTTCGGGCGATCGCGCCCAGACACACATCGTGAGCCTTTCGCCCCTCGGGCTCGTGGAGATGACCCGCAAGCGCACCCGCGAGAGCCTGGAACACCTCCTGTGTGAGCCATGTCCAAGTTGCGAGGGCCGCGGTTTCGTGCGCACTCCGGAAACGGTATGCAACGAGATTTTTAGGGAAATTATGCGACAGAGCCGACAGTTTGCCAGCCGTGAGCTGCTGATACTGGCTCATCAGGACGTCGTCGACCGGCTCCTCGACGAGGAGTCCGCCACCCTCGCGGAGCTCGAGGCGCAGGTCGGCCGGCCGATCCGCCTGCAGGTCGAGGCGCTCTACGGCGTCGACCAGTACGACGTCGTGCTCGTCTAGGACAGGTGATGCGTGTGAGGCCCGCGGATAGCGCTGCCGGGACGGACGCGCCGGAGCTGAGCGCGCCGGCGGCGGCCCGCGCGCGCACGCTGCTGCGCGTGCTGCTGATCACGCTCGCGGGCGCAGCGCTGCTCGCCACGGTCATTCTCTTCACCTATGCGCTCGCCGCGGCGCGCGTGCCCGAGCACCGCGCGACGCTCGAGACTCTGGTGCACGCCGAGACCGGACTCGACGTACGCTTCAGCGAGCTGCGGCTGCGCTGGGGCTGGTACGGGCCCGAGGCGGTCTTTCAGAGCATCGAGCTGCATGAGCCGGGTGCGGCGCGCGCCCTGCTCGCCGCCCCGCAGCTCGTTCTCGGCGTCGACCTGTGGCGGATGCTGCGCAGCGGCGACCTCGCGATCAGCCGCGTCACACTCGTCGATCCCAACATCGATCTGACACCCGGCCCGTCCGTGCGCGCAGCGCACTCGGCGCACTCGGCGCTCACGGTCGCGCCCGCGAGTCCGACCCGCCTCCTCGCGCGCTGGCGCGGCACCCGCATCGACATCCAGGGCGGGACGCTGCGCGCGGATCTCGCGGGCGTGCCGCTCGACGCCGGCATCCGGAGGATCGAGCTGCGGCGCGCGGGCGCCGAATGGACCGCGGATGCGCTGCTCGCCCTCCCGGAAGCGCTCGGCACGACGTTTGAGGCGGCGCTGCGCCTGCATGGCGATGGGGCGCAGGCCGCGGACCTTACCGGCACGCTCACGCTGAGCAGCCACCGGCTGCAGCTCTCGGGCTGGGGGCCGCTGCTGAAGTCCGCGCCGCTCGCGCAGTACCTGCCTGCTGCCGGCAGCGCCGATCTCACCGTACAGCTCGATCTCGCGCGGGGCGAGGTGCAGCGCGCCCAGGGCACGATCGCCGGGGCGGTGCTCGAATGGCCCGCGGTGGGACCGGCAGCGGGGCTGACACTCGATGAGCTGCACGCCGAGTGGCAGCTGCTGCGCAATCGCGCGGGCTGGCATCTGGGCGTCGAGCCGCTCGAGCTCGGGGCGGGCTCACCCCGCGCCTCTCTCAGCATCGACGCCGCCTCCGACGGCGGCTGGGTGCGCGGGCGACTGCGGCGCGCACCGGCGGAGGTGCTTGCCGGTCTCGCGCGCGGCGCGCTGCCGCCGCTGCGCGTCTCGGGGGTCGAGCTCAAAGGGATGGTGCGCGAGGCGAGCTTCGATTGGAGCACCGCCAGGCCGCCGGAGGCGCGGCTCGAGACCACTGCCGAGGTCGATGAGCTGAGCGTCACCCCTGCGGGGCACGCTGTGACGCTTGCGGGGCTCACGGCGCACCTGCGCGGCAGCGGCGCGAGCTTCGAGGCGGCGCTCGATGCGGCGAGCGCACACGCGACGTTTGCGGCCGATCCGGCCCTGGTGCCGGGCCCGGTCGGGGTGCGGGCGCGGCTCGCCCTCACCGACGACGGACGTGCCTGGCGGATCAATACCCGCGAGCTCGAGATCCATCAGGGCAATGCGCGCCTCGCCGTGACCGGCGCGCTCATGGGCGAGGACTTCGGCGATCATCCGCGAGTCGACGCGCGCGCTACCTTGAGCGCTGTGCCGGTGGAGCTGGTGCGGGAGGCTCTCGGGGCGCCGGCGCTCGCCGCCCTCGGCACCGCCGCCGCCGAGGTGACCGGGGGGCGCATCGAACACGCGCAGCTCATCGCTCGCGGCCCGCTCGATGAGCCGCTGCCCTGGAGCGGCGCCCGGCGCGAGTTCGCGGGGACGCTGCGGCTCACGGGCGCCAGCCTCGCCGCTCTTGAGGATTGGCCCGAGCTGAACGCCCTGGATGCGCGCATCGACTGGCGTGGGGCGCGCGTGCGCGTACGCGTGGACGGCGCCGCCGCGGCCGGGTTCCAGCTCACCGCGGCACGTGCCGAGTGGGACGCGCGGGATGCGACTCTTACACATCTCGCGGGCCGGCTCACCGGCAACGCGGCCGACGCACTCGCCTGGCTGCGCGATCACCCGCGGCTCGAGCCCTACGCTCCGGGGATCGACGGCATCGCATTGAGCGGGGGCACGGTCCTCGACTTCGAGCTGCGGCGCGCCGGCGCCGCGCACGCGCCGCGCTTCGCCACGCGGCTCTCCGCACGCATCGACGGGGCACAGCTGCGACCGCTGGCCGGGCTTCCGGGGATCGAGGCTTTGCGCGGCACGCTCGCCTTTGCCGACGGCCGCCTGCAACGCTCGACGCTCACCGGCCAATGGCTCGGCGGTCCGATCGCCCTCAGCGTCGGGGAGCGCCGCGACCACGGGGCCACGGCGGTCGCGATCTCGGGAAAGGGCGTGCTCGACGTGCGCCAGGCGGTGGCCGCGGCCACGGGACTCCCTGCCGCCGTGACGCCGTTGCAGGGCAACGCCGAGTGGAGCGCGGACCTGAGGCTCGCTCCGGGCACGAACGGCGTGCGCCCGGGCTGGCGTGTCCGCGCCGATACGAGCCTCGCCGGCGTCGCGAGCAGCCTGCCCGAGCCCTTCGCCAAGGTGCCCGGATCCGTGCTGCCGTTGCACGTCGAGCTCTTCGGTACCGAAGACGCGGGCGAGCTGCGTGTCGGGCTCGGCGAGCGGTTGCGAGGCCTTGCCGCCGTCAGCCGCCGCGGCCAGCTGTGGCGGATCGAGCGCGGGGCGGTGAGCTTTGCCGCGGGTGCGCCCGCGATGCCGGCGGCTCCCGTCATGCAGATCGAAGGCACGGTGAGCCGGCTCGACCTGCCTGGGTATGCATTGCTCTGGCGGCAGCTCGCGCGCAATTCCGCCTTGCCGGCGCTGCGCATCGAGCTCACGGCCGCCGAGCTTCTCGCCGCCGACCAGAGCTTCGCCGACGTGCACGTGTCGGCGGAGGCGGGCCTCGCCTCCGGGCAGGTGCGGCTCGAATCCCGGGACCTCGATGCGCGGGTGGACTGGCCCGCCGTAGTCGACGCCGCGCATCCCGTGAGCGCGCATCTCGAGCGGCTCGATCTCGCGCAACTCTCCGGGAGCGGCGCGGCTTGCGCCGCTCTGCTGGCCGCGCTCGGATCCGATGCGCAGCTTTCCATCGGCGATCTTCAATGGGAGGGCCGCCCGCTCGGCGGCCTCGATGCGACTCTCGCCAGGCACGGCGGCGCGCTCGAGCTGCAGGGCCTCCACATCACCGGAGCCGGCGATGAGGCGCACGGCGCGCTCAAGTGCCGGGACGGCGCCTGCCGCGCGAGCTTCAATCTCGCGAGTCACGGTGCCGCCGCCACGCTCGCCCGGCTCGGCTTCCGCGCCGACCTGAGCGCGGCGCGGGCGTGGGCGAGCGGCGAGCTCGAATGGCCCACCGCGCCCGCCGCAACCCTGGCCGATGCCAGGGGCCAGCTCCACGTGGAGCTCGACGACGGCCTCGCCCGCAGCGTCGCGGCGGCCGGTGCTCAGGGCAGTCCGCTCGGACTCCTCGCCGTCCCCGCGCTCATCGCGGGGCTCGGCCTGCCGCAGCTGCCGTTCGTGCGGCTGAGTGCGGATTTCAGGATAGCGGACGGCGAGGCCACCACGTCCAACCTGCACCTGGACGGGGAGACGGAGATCCTGATGCGGGGCCGCATCGGGCTCCTGGCCCACGACTACGATGCCCAGGTCTGGGTGCTGAAAGGCGAGGAGCGGCTGCCGGCCACCGTGCGGCACCTGGCTCCCGGTCCTTCGGTGGCGGCGCTCTGGATGTCGCTACGCGAGCTCTTTACCGGCGCCAACCACGAGCGCGCTGCGTTGCGCTTGCGTGGCACCTGGGATGACCCCATGGTAAGTCCATGAAAATAGCGGCCCTGCAGATGACCTCGGGTCCGGAGGTCGAGGCGAACCTCGCCGTTGCCGGAGCGCTGCTCGAGGAGGCGGCCACGGGCGGCGCGCGCCTCGCGGTGCTGCCGGAGAACTTCGCGTTCCTCGGGCTGCGGGACGCCGACAAGCGCGCGGTGGCGGAAACCGACGGAGCAGGTCCCGTGCAGGAGTTCCTCGCCGCGAGCGCCCGGCGGCTGAAGCTCTGGATCGTGGGCGGCACCATGCCGCTCAAGAGCGGCGCAGACGGACGCGTCGCCGCGGCTTCAGTCGTCTACGATGCCGATGGCGCGCGGGTCGCGCGCTACGACAAGATTCACCTGTTCGACGTCGACATTCCCGGGCGTGCCGAGAACTACCGTGAGTCGGCCAACGTTGCCCCGGGGTCGCGCGCGGTGGTCATCGATACACCGGTGGGGCGCCTCGGACTATCGGTATGCTATGACGTGAGGTTTCCCGAGCTGTACCGGCACCTGAGCGCCGCGGGGGCGCAGCTGCTGTGCGTGCCGTCCGCGTTCACCGCGCCCACCGGGCGGGCCCACTGGGAGACGCTGCTGCGCGCGCGCGCCATCGAGAACCTCTGCTACGTGATCGCACCGGCGCAGTCCGGAATCCATCCGAACGGACGTGAGACCTATGGAGACAGCATGATCGTCGATTACTGGGGCAGGGTATTGAAGCGCGTGCCGCGCGGACGCGGCTGCGCCCTGGCCGAAGTGGATCTGGCGCGCCAGAGCGCCGTGCGCGAAAGCTTCCCGGCCCTCAGGCACCGCACGTTCAGCGGGGACACCAGCCCGTGAGCACCTCCGAATCACCCGCGCCCGTGCCCGCAGCGCCGACGGCTGCCGATCCGCTCAAGCTGGCGCGCGAGCTGATCCTGCGCCCGGGCGGGCTCGACGATCGGCGCATTGACAACATCTTCGGCGAGGTGCTGACGCACTCGGTCGATTTCGCGGACCTGTATTTTCAGCTCGCGCACCAGGAGTCCTGGTCGCTCGAGGACGGCATCGTCAAGGACGGCAGCGCCAGCATCGAGCAGGGTGTCGGCGTGCGCGCGCTCGCCGGCGAGAAGACCGGCTTCGCTTACTCCGATGAGATCGTGCTGCCGGCGCTCGAGGAAGCCTCGCGCGCCGCCCGCGCCATCGCCGCGCAGGGCGGGGAGCGCCGCGTGAGCGCCTGGCGCGCCGCGCACGGCCACCAGCTGTACCTGCCGGTGGATCCCGCCGCCGCTCTCGCCACCGCCGACAAGGTGGCCTGGCTCGAGCGCGTCGATCGCGAGGCGCGGCGGCTCGACCCGCGCATCGTGCACGTGAACGCGAGCCTGGTCGCGGTGCACGAGGTGGTGCTCATCGCCACCAGCGAGGGCGAGCTCGCGGCGGACGTGCGCCCGCTGGTGCGTTTCAACGTCTCAGTGCTGGTCGAGCAGAACGGCCGGCGCGAGCAGGGCTATGCCGGTGCCGGCGGGCGCTACTCGCTTGCCGAGCTGGTCGCGTGCGACAAGCCGCTCGAGCTCGCGCGCGAGGCGGTGCGGCAGGCGCTGGTGAACCTCGAGGCCGTGCCGGCCCCCGCGGGCGCGATGACGGTGGTGCTGGGCCCCGGGTGGCCGGGAATCCTGCTGCACGAGGCCATCGGCCACGGGCTCGAGGGAGACTTCAACCGCAAGGGCACCTCGGCGTTCGCCAACCGCATCGGCGAGCGGGTGGCGGCGGCGGAGTGCACCGTGGTGGACGACGGCACGCTCAGCAAGCGCCGCGGCTCGCTCAACATCGACGACGAGGGCACACCGACCCAGTGCACGACGCTGATCGAGAACGGCGTGCTGCGCGGCTACATGCAGGATCGGATGAACGCGCGTCTCATGGGAGTCGCACCCACCGGCAACGGCCGGCGCGAGTCCTTCGCCCACACCACTCTCCCGCGCATGACCAACACCTACATGCGCCCCGGTCCCCACGACCCCGCGGAAATCATCCGCTCGGTGCCGCGCGGCATCTACGCGGTGAATTTCGGCGGTGGGCAGGTGGACATCACCTCGGGGAAATTCGTGTTCTCGGCGAGCGAGGCCTACCTCATCGAGAACGGACGCGTCACCACGCCCTTGAAGGGCGCGACGCTCATCGGCAACGGGCCCGATGTGCTGACGCGCGTCACCATGGTGGGGAACGATCTGAAGCTCGACGACGGTGTCGGCACCTGCGGCAAGGAAGGCCAGAGCGTGCCGGTCGGCGTGGGCCAGCCGACCCTCAAGATCGAGAGCCTTACCGTAGGCGGCACCGGGTGAGGATTGTCGTTCGCCGCTGACGTCGGCTTTCCACGACATTTCGCCATTCTCGACACAGAGCGCCAATATGTGCCCTGCACGGGCACATGGCGATTCGCGATGCTGTCACCGCGGGCGGAGCAGGATTGCACCCGCGTGCGCAGGCAGCGCGGCCCGCAACGACCCTGCGGACATAATCGGGAGCGTTGGCAGGTTTGTGAATTTCCACACGCTCCCGGGAAAGCGGAGTCCGTAGCGTGCATCCGGCAGACACTGCCTCAGGAAGGAAGTCACGATGCAAGCCGAGCACAACATGTTGTCGATGTCCGACACCTCCACTCTGAAGCTCCCCGCGGAGCTGCTGGCGGAGCTCAAGCGCCATACCAAGCAGAAGACCGACTTTCGCGTCGAGAGCTTCAAGCCTTCCCTCATGGACCGCCTGCTCGGGTTGTTCGGCCTGAAATAGCCCTGAAATAACGCACTGCGGCATCGCCCGCCGGCGGTTTTCCGGGGGGCGAGTATCCACCGCCGTGCCGGCAAGTTAGGATGCCGGCATGGAGCGCCGCCATCTTTCCCGCCCGGTCTATGAAGGGCTCCCCTGGTTCTACATGGCCTCGGGGCTTGCAGCCCTGGTGGTGAGCTACCTGCTGGCGGCGCACGGGGCGCTGAGCCACGCCATCGGCCTCATCGGCCTGGTCGCGCTGGTGTACGGAATCGTCGTAGTTCTGCGCCGGCGTGACTTCCGGGCGCTGCGCAGCGAGTACGGCAACCCCGATTCAATCAGCGACGACGATTCGAAGTGAACCGGCTGCCACGCTGGGGTGCTCCTCAGCCTTCGGCGCTACGCTTTTTCTTGGAGTGCTCCTGCGCGCCTTCGGCCGGTGGCGCGTGCAGCTCCGGAATGTCGCCGAGTGCGGGCAGCTTCGGCTCAGTCTCGGAGGTCGCCGAGCGGGTGCGCCCGTGGCGCTCGTCCACGTAGATGAGCTCGTGCTTGCCGATCAGCACGACGTCGCCGTCGTTGAGGTAGTGGCGCCGCACGCGCGCCGATTTCACGTAGATGCCGTTGGTGCTGTTGAGATCCTCGATCACGCACGAGTGCGCGGTAGTGATGATCTGGCAGTGGTGGCGGCTGACGAAACGGCTGTCGATGTGGATGTCGTTGTCGGGGGTGCGCCCGACGATGAGACGCCCGATGCGCAGCGGGACCTCCTGTACGGTGCGCCCGTCGGTGGCGACGAGGAGCTTGCCGACCGCCTCGGGCCCGGCCGCCGGCTGAGCGGCCGCCTCGTTGGCGGCCGCTTCGTGCGGCGCCGACTGCGGCGAGGCCGCCTCGTGCACGGGAGCCTCGCCCGCGCTCGCCGGCGCCGCCGCCGCGCCCCTGGCACGCGCCGCGTATAGCGGCCAGCGCAGCTCCGCAACCGCGCTCGCGATGTCGGCGCGCTGCACCGAATCGCGGCTCTCGGTGTAGGCGGCCATCATCGAGGTGTCGCACAGGGTATTGATGAGCCGCGGTACCCCGCCGCTGTAGCGGTAGATCTCGTGGAAGGTGTCGGGCGCGAAGATCTCACGGTCGCCGGCCCCGGCCACCTCGAGCCGATGCTCGATATAGGAGCGCGTCTCCGCCTCCGACAGCGTCGAGAGATGAAAGCGCAGCCGCACGCGCTGCGTGAGCTGCTCGAGCCGGGGCGCATTGAGCGTCGCATTGAGCTCGGGCTGCCCGGCGAGAATGATGCGCAGCACCTTCTCCTTGGTGGTCTCGACGCCCGACAGCAGGCGGATCTCCTCGAGCACCCGTGGCTCGAGATTCTGCGCCTCGTCGACGATCAGCAGCACCTTGCGCCCGGCGGCGTGCTGCTCGATGAGGAAGTTATTGAGGGTGCTGAGCAGCTCCGCCTTGCGCATCTTGAACGGCGAGAAGCCGAACTGCACCAGCACGGTCTGCAGGAAATCCGTGGTCGTCACCTGGGTCTGGTTGATCTGCGCGACCACCACGTCGGCGGGGACTTCCTTGAGGAACGACTCGATCAGGGTGGTCTTGCCCGAGCCGATCTCTCCGGTGATCACCACGAAGCCGTCGGTGAACCAGATGGTCGACTCCATGTACGCCTTGGCACGCGCATGCTGTTTCGACAGGTAAAGGAATTGCGGGTCCGGGCTGAGCCGGAACGGCAGCTCCCTGAGTTTGAACAGCTCGAGGTACATGCGAGAGCACTCGCCGAGGGATGTTACGGGATGCGCACCCTGACGGCCAATCCGGCGGCCAGGCGCCGCGCGCGCGCATTGCGCAGCGCCGCGCTGGGCTCGACCACGGTGCAATGTCCGACCTTGCGCCCCGGGCGCGGCTGCTTGCCGTAGTCGTGAAGATGGACCCCTTCGAGCGCCAACAGGCGCGCGCGCGGCGGGATGCGCCCGATCAGGTTGATCATGGCGCTGTGGCCGAGCGCGCGCGGCGAGCCGAGCGGCAGCCCCAGGATCGCGCGCAGGTGATTCTCGAACTGGCTGGTCGCGGCGCCCTCGATGGTCCAGTGCCCGGAGTTGTGCACCCTGGGGGCCATCTCGTTGGCGATGAGCTGACCGGCGCGCACGAAGAATTCGAGGGTGAGAATGCCGCGGTAGCGGAAGTGCGTCAGCACGCGGTTGAGATAGCGCGCCGCCTGGCTGTGCCAGCGCCGCGGCCCGTAGGGCGCACAGGTCACGCGCAGGATCCCCGCGCCGTGCACGTTGCCGCACAGGGGATAGATCACGACCTCGCCGCGCGCGCCGCGTGCGCCGATCACCGACACCTCGCAGTCGAACGGCACCCACTCCTCGTAGAGGAGCGGGGCGGCACCCAGGCGCTCCCAGGCGCGCGCGGCGTCCGTGCGTGTGCGCAGCAGCGCCTGACCCTTGCCGTCGTAGCCGAGGCGCCGGGTCTTGAGGACGCCCGGCAGCCCGACCGCCGCGATGGCCGAGTCGAGCCCGGAGCGCGAGTCGACCGCACGCCAGCGGGTAGTCGGAATCGCGAGACGCGCGAACAGACGCTTCTCGCTCACCCGGTCCTGCCCGCACTCGAGCGCCGCCACCGGCGGGGCGATGCGCGCGGCGTGCGCGCCGCGCTGCAGGGCGCGCAGGCTCGCCCCCGGCACGTTCTCCCAGTCGAAAGTGACGACCTCGCAACGGCGCGCGAGCTCGGCGAGCAGCGCCTGGTCAGTGAAGGCGCCGGTGAGGAGCGGTGCCACCTGGCCCGCGGGCGCATCGCTCGCGGGATCCAGGCACAGGAAATCGAGCCCGAGCGGATAGCCCGCCAAAGCGAGCATGCGGCCGAGCTGGCCGGCGCCCACGATGCCGACGGTCATGTGCGCTTGGGTTGGCGCGGATCGGGGTTGGCGAGCACGGCCGCAGTCTGTTTCTCGCGGAACGCCTCGAGCGCCGTCTGCACGGCGGGGTGCCGGTTGGCGAGGATCGACGCGGCGCACAGCGCCGCGTTGGTGGCGCCGGCAGTACCGATGGCGAAAGTCGCCACGGGAACGCCGGCGGGCATCTGCACGATCGAGAGCAGTGAGTCGAGACCTCCGAGGGTCTTCGACTGCACCGGCACGCCGAGCACCGGCAGAGTGGTCTTGGCCGCGGCCATGCCGGGCAGGTGCGCGGCGCCACCCGCGCCGGCGATCAGCACTTCGAGGCCGCGCTCGCGGGCCTGGCGCGCGTATTCGAACAGGAGATCGGGCGTGCGGTGCGCCGACACCACACGCACCTCGTAAGCGACGCCCAGGCGATCGAGGGTCTCGGCGGCCGCCTGCATGGTCTCCCAGTCGGAGCCGGAGCCCATGATGATGCCGACGAGGGCTTTCATCGCGGCATTGTAGCGAACAATGCGCGCAGAGCGCGAAACAACTCGCGCGCGGCGCCCGTCCCCCTGCGGTGGCTGCGCTCGGCCTGGGCCGCCGCCACACGCCGCGCCCACTCGGACGTCTCGATGCCGGGGTAAGCGCGCTCGAGCTCCCCGAGCGCGCTCGCACCGCCCGCGATCAGCCGCTCGCGCCACTCCTCGACATGCCGGAAGCGCTCGGCCTCGCGCGCACTCACCGCGCCACGTGCCGCAAGCGCCGCACGGATCGGCTCGGGATCGAGCGCACGCATCAGCTTGCCGATGTACTGGCGCTGGCGCGCGGCGCCCGCGCGGCTGGTGATGGCGCGGGCGGCGCGCACCGCCGCGGCCAGCTCCTCGGGCAGGTCGAGCGCGGCGAGCGCTGCGTCGGGCAAGCCGATCAGCGCTTCGCCGAGATCCTGGGCGGCGTGGGCGGTGCGCTTGCGCGCGCTCTTGCTGGGCCGCTCGGGGTACGTCGCGTCGCTCACTGCTACAATTTAACACCCATGCCATCGACCTCATCGACCTCAGAGCTTGCGGGTGCCGGGCAGCTCACCGACCTCGTGAGCTTCGCGCTCGAGGAGGCGCGCCGCCAGGGGGCCTCGCAGTCCGAAGTGGACGCCTCGGTCAGCCGCGGGCTCTCGGTGACCGTGCGCCTCGGCGAGGTCGACACCGTCGAATACCAGCGCGACCGCGGCCTTGCCGTGACGGTCTATTTCGGCAAGCGCAAGGGCTCGGCCAGCACCGCTGATCTCGCATCAAGCGCCGTGCTCGAGACGGTCGCCAAGGCGTGCGCTATCGCGCGCTATACGGCCGAGGACCCGTACGCCGGGCTCATCGAGCCCGAGGCGCTGGCGCGCGACATTCCTGACCTCGACCTCGACCACCCCTGGGACGTGAGCCCCGAGCGTGCGATCGAGATCGCGCGCAGCTGCGAGGCGGCCGGTCTCGCCGTCGATGCGCGCGTGAGCAACTCCGAGGGCGGCTCGGTCGGCAGCCAGCGCCACACCGGCGTCTACGGCAACTCTCTCGGGTTCCTGGCGGGCTACTCCTCCACCAGCCACTCGGTCAGCTGCTCGCTGATTGCCGAGCAGGGCGGGGAGATGCAGCGCGATCACTGGTATACGGTGGCACGCGACCCAGCCGATCTCGAGGACGCCGCGAGCGTCGGGCGCCTGGCCGGCGAGCGGGCGCTGGCGCGCCTCGGCGCCCGGCGCCTCACCACCCGCAAGGCTCCGGTCGCCTTCGCGCCCGACATGGCGCGCGGCCTCATCGGGCATTTCATCGGCGCCATCCGCGGCACCAGCCAGTACCGCAAGGCGTCGTTCCTGCTCGATGCGGCCGGCACGCGGGTATTCCCCGCGTTCGTGCAGATGCACGAGCGGCCGCATCTGCCGAAGGCGCTTGCCAGCAGCCCCTTCGACCAGGAGGGCGCGGCCACGCACGATCGCGAGCTCATTCGCGACGGCGTGCTCGACGGCTACGTGCTCGGCAGCTATTCGGCGCGACGGCTGGGACTCAAGACCACGGGCAACGCCGGCGGGATTCACAACCTGATCGTGGCGGCGAGCGACGGCGGGCTGGGCAGTGAGGCGTTTCTCGCCCGGCTCGATACGGGATTCCTGGTGACCGAGCTCATGGGGCAGGGCGTGAACGGCGTGACCGGGGATTATTCGCGTGGGGCGAGCGGCTTCTGGGTCGAGCGCGGCGCGATTCAATACCCGGTGCACGAGGTGACCATCGCCGGGAACCTGAAGCGCATGTATCTCGACATCGCCGCCGTCGGCGCCGACACCGACGCGCGCGGCGCCGTCCGCGCCCCCTCGGTCCTCGTCAGCGAAATGACGATTGCCGGTGAGTGAGCTGCAGCGCCGGGCGCGGGGCCTCCTCCACCAGCTCCCGTAGGCTGAGCTCGCCGCAGCTCCTGCGGCGCGCATCCTCGAGGCCGGCGAGCACCCGGTCGACCGGCGGGATGTCGAGATTGCGCGGCGCCACGTGCCCGCTGCGCTGACTGCGCGCGAGGTCGAGAATCTCCTGCACGCGGATGTGGCCGATGTCGCGGCCGGGTATGAGCTCGTCGTCGTCGGTGACGATGAGGAGTCCGGCCCGCTCGAGCGTCGCCGCCATGTGGGCCACCGCGACCCCGGGCAGGCCGAGCTCGGCGGCGAGGCGGTTGACGGTCCAGCGTACGCCGCCCGCGACGTGCGCGCGGCCGACGAAGTACATCAGCTTCAGCGAGAGCTCCTCGAGCTCGAGGCCCGAGAGCAGGAGCGGCTGCAATCCCAAGCGCAGGTACGCCGGGTTCTGCACGTAGAAGGAGAGCTGCGTCCCGGCGAGCAGGATCAGCCAACCGAAATAGGTCCACAGGAGCCCGGCGACCACGAAGGCGAAGCCGGCGTACACGATGGTGAGGCGCGTCGAGTAGACGACGAAGGCCGTGAACACTTTGCCGACCGCCGCCCACGCGACGCCGCCGACGATGGCTCCGGTGAGCGCGGCGCGCCACTGCACCCGCGTGTTGGGCACCATCATGTAGAGCGCGGTGAAGAATGCGGTCACCATGGCGTAGGGGGCGAGGGCGATGCCGGCGGCGCGCAAGTCCGGCAGCACCGGCAGGCGCAGCCGCACCACCTCCTGCACCGGGGCGCTCGAGAGCGCGTGCTGGGTGAGGCCCACGAAGCCCACCAGCAGCACCGGTCCCGCCACCAGCAGTACCGTGTATTCCGTCAGCCGCCGCGCGAAGCTGCGCGGCTGCTCGACGTGCCACAGGAAGTTGAAGCTGTCCTCGACTTTCTTGATGGTGCCGATGAGCGTCCAGGCAAGCAGCGCGAACCCCACCGAGCCGACCACGCCGTTGCTCGCATGGTTGGCGAACTGCACCACGCGCGTCGTGAGATCGGTGGCCGCCGGCTCGCCGACCGGGCGGAAGAACTCGTACACGATCGGTACCAGGTCGCGGTGCCCACCAAAGAACCTCAGGATCGCAAAGCAGAAGGCGAGCAGCGGAATGAGCGACAGGAGTGTCGTGTACACCAGGCTCATGGCGCGCAGGTTGATCTCGCCGCGCGACAGGTCGCGCAGCACCGCGTAGGGGTAGCGCGTGAGCCGCAGTACGCCTCCCAGGAACCCCGCGCGCTGGGAGGCCGGCCCGAACAGCCGCCGGTCGAGGAAGCCCCAGATGCGCTGCCACATGGCTTAAGGATACAGTGCCGCCCCGCAAGTGACCGCGAATTCAGGATATCCGCAGCGCATCGTCTGCCTCACCGAGGAGACGACCGAGACGCTCTACCTGCTCGGCGAGGAGCAGCGCATCGTCGGCATCTCAGGCTTCACCGTGCGTCCGCCGCGCGCCCGGCGCGAGAAGCCGCGGGTGTCGGCATTCACCAGCGCGCGCATCGCGCGCATCGTCGGGCTCAGCCCCGACCTGGTGCTGGGCTTCTCCGACCTGCAGGCCGACATCGCCGCCGAGCTGGTACGCGCTGGCCTCAACGTGCATGTCTTCAATCAGAGGAGCGTCGCGGAGATTCTGGCGATGATCCGCACGCTCGGCGGGATGATCGGCTGCGAAGCGAAGACCGCCGCACTGCTCGAGGAGCTCGAGGGCGGTCTCGCCGCGGTGCGCGCCGCGGCGGGCACGCTCGGCGCACGTCCGCGCGTTTATTTCGAGGAGTGGGACGAGCCCCTGATCTCAGGGATAGGCTGGGTATCGGAGCTCATCGGCCTTGCCGGCGGCGAGGATTGCTTTGCGGAGCTCGCCCGCCAGAGCCTCGGGCGCAACCGCATCATTGCCGACCCGCTCGAGGTGGTGCGGCGCGCGCCCGACATCGTGCTCGGCTCCTGGTGCGGCAAGAAGTTCCGCCCCGGGCAGGTCGGCTCGCGCCCCGGCTGGAGCGCGATTCCCGCGGTGCGCTCCGGCTTCGTGCGCGAGATCAAGTCCGCCATCATCCTGCAGCCGGGGCCGGCCGCCCTCACCGACGGCGTGCGCGCGCTGCAGGCGGTAATAAGCGAATGGGCTGCCACGCAGGCATAGCAGGCAAATCAGTGCATCCCGCGGCGCGCGCGAATCAGCTCATAGGCCTCGATGATCTGCTGGGTGCGCTGCTTGGCGTGCCCGATCATCGATTCCGGCAGTCCGTTCGCCTTGAGCTTGTCGGGATGGTGGCGGTTGAGCTGCCGCCGGTAGGCCTTGACGACCTCGGCATCGCTCGCGCCCGCGGTCGTCTCGAGCACCCGGTAGGCCTGCTCGAGCGTCTCGGCGCCCGCAGCGCTGCCGGCGGCGCCGTTGCCGGGGCGCTGCTGGTAGAAGCCGCCACGCTGGATGCGCAGCACCGCCTCGATCTGTGCCAGCTCGAAGCCCGAGATGCGCGTCCCGGCGGCGATACGCCCCATGATCGGCCGCACCGGGCCGTCGAGGTTGTTGCCGGCGAGCGCGGCGCGCACCTGGATCTCGAGGAAGACGCGCAGGATGTCGGGGCGCCCGCGGCACGCCGAGCGCAGCCCGGCGAGCTCGGCCGGGAGGTCGAAATCGGGCTGCTTGCCGGCGGTGAACAGCGCGATGGCCTCCCGCACCTGTGCCGCATTCAGCCGCAGGTCCGTCATCACGGCGCGCGCCGCGGCGATCTCCTGCTCGGAGACGTGGCCGTCGGCCTTGGCGACATAACCCATCACGCGGAAGGTGGCGCGGAAGAAGCGCTCGCTGATCGCGGCGACGTCGCCGCGCGGCGCGCCGGGCTCCTCGTCCTCCTCCTGGGCCTGGTCGAACTGGTGGCCGAGCAGCACGCCGACCGCGACTCCGATCGGGCCGAAGGCGAGCCCGATGATCCCGCCGGTCAGCTTGCCAATCCATTTCATGCCCGCCGCCATGTCAACGTATAGTACCAAGCGCATGCCGGCGCCCATCGTTTACCGCACCCAGCTCACGGGCCTGCAGCGCCTGCACGAAGGCAAGGTGCGCGACATCTACGCGGTCGATCCTGGTGCGCTCCTCATAGTGACTACCGACCGCCTCTCGGCGTTCGACGTGGTGCTGCCCGATCCGATCCCGGACAAGGGCTGCGTGCTGAATTCGATCTCGAACTTCTGGTTTGCGAAGCTCGCTCACCTGGTGCCGAACCATCTCACCGGCCGCGCGCTCGAGAGCGTGGTCAGGGATCCAGCCGAGCGCGCGCTGCTCGAAGGGCGCGCGGTGATCGTCAAGCGCTTGCAGGCGCTGCCGATCGAGGCGGTGGTGCGCGGCTATCTCATCGGCTCGGGCTGGAAGGACTACCAGAAGACCGGCCAGCTATGCGGCATGGCGCTGCCCGCCGGCCTGCCGCTCGCCGGACAGCTGCCGCAGCCCATCTTCACGCCCGCGACCAAGGCCGAGGCGGGCGCGCACGATGAGAACATCAGCTTCGAGACCATGGCGCAGCGCGTCGGCGCGGCGCTGGCCGCCAAGGTGCGCGACACGGCGCTCGCGCTGTACCGTTTTGCCGCGGAGCACGCCCGCGCGCGCGGCATCATCATCGCGGACACCAAATTCGAGTTCGGCCTCGACGCCGCCGGGACTCTGACGCTCATCGACGAGGTGTTGACCCCCGACTCCTCACGCTTCTGGCCCGCCGACACCTACCGTCCCGGAGTGAGTCCACCGAGCTTCGACAAGCAGTTCGTGCGTGACTATCTGGAGACGCTCGACTGGGACAAGCGCGCGCCGGGACCGAAGCTGCCACCCGACGTCATCGCGCGCACCAGCGCCAAGTACCGTGAGGCGCTCGCGCGGCTGACAGCGCCATGAGCACGGGCGGGGAGCGCATCCGCCAGAGCCTGATCGCGGTGGGTTAGACTAGCCTCATGCAGCCGTGGATCGCCCCCTCGATTCTGTCCGCGGATTTCGCGCGCCTCGGCGCCGAGGTCGAGGCGGTGCTGGAGGCGGGCGCCGATCTGATCCACTTCGACGTGATGGACAATCACTACGTACCGAATCTCACCATCGGCCCGCTGGTGTGTCAGGCGCTGCGTAAGCACGGCGTCGTGGCCCCGATCGACGTGCACCTGATGGTGCGCCCGGTCGACCGCATCGTGCCGGACTTCGCCGCCGCCGGCGCCACCTTCATCACCTTTCACCCGGAAGCGACCGAGCACATCGATCGCACCATCGCGCTGATCCGCGAGCACGGTTGCCGGCCGGGTCTGGTGTTCAATCCCGCCACCCCGCTTGACTATCTCGACTACACGCTCGAGCTCATCGATATGGTGCTCATCATGTCGGTGAACCCGGGGTTTGCAGGCCAGCAGTTCATCCCCACGACGCTGCGCAAGCTCGCCGATGCGCGTGCCCGCATCCGGGCGGGCGGGCGCGAGGTGCGCCTCGAGGTCGACGGCGGAATCAAGACCGATAACATCGGCGCCGCGGCCGCGGCCGGCGCCGACACCTTCGTGGCGGGCTCGGCGATCTTCGGCAGCCGCGACTACGCGCAGACTATTGGTGAGATGCGCCGGCAGATCGGGGCCGCAGCCACACCCATAACGGTCCGACGGCCGGCGCGCCGGGCGCGTTAGCTACTCGTCGTCCTCCTCGTCGTCGTCATCGTCATCGTCCATGGCGACCTGCCCGGCGGGCCTGCCGGGACCGGCCGTCTTGGCCGGCACGATGACGGGTCGGGTCTTCATCTTCGGCCGGGCATTGAATACCACGATGGTCTTGCCGGTGGCCCGGAGCAGTCCCTGCTCCTCGAGCACCTTGAGCACGCGGCCGGCCATCTCGCGCGAGCAGCCGACCAGGCGTGAAAGCTCCTGGCGGCTCACCTTGATCTGCATGCCCTCGGGATGCGTCATGGCGTCGGGCTCGCCGCACAGGTCCATGATCGCGTGCGCTACGCGCCCGGTGACGTCGACGAAGGCCAGGTCGCCGAGCTTGCGGTTGGTGCGATCGAGGCGGGTGGCGAGCTGCGTCGCGAGCTCGAACACGAGCCCCGGGCTCTCGGCGGCGATCTGCCGGAAGCGCGGGTAGGTCATCTCCGCGAGCTCGCACTGGTTGCGGGTTCGCACCCAGGCGCTGCGCGTCGGTTGCTCGTAGAACAAGCCCATCTCGCCGAAGAACTGTCCGCGGTTGAGGTAGGCCAGCACCATCTCGTTGCCTTCCTCGTCCTCGATCATCACTTCGACTGAGCCGCTGATGATGTAGTAGAGGACGTCCGGGAGGTCGCCCGCGTGGATGACCACGGTCTTGGATGGCACCGCGCGAATGCGGCAATAGCTCAGGAAGCGGTTGATCGCCGGGATTTCGCTCAGCGGCTTGATGTTCTCTTCCATACCGGCTCCCCCAATCACTTCTTTAATATAAGCCTTCGCGGCCCCTCACACCCAGTAGGCGGTTCCCGTCATGAGCCGGGCAGTCTGCCGCATGAGTGCTCGCACCGGCGCCGGCAGGCGCTCGCCGCCGGCCGCGGCCGCCGTCGCGCCGTGCGCGATCTCTTCGGCTCTCATGGTTTCAAGTATGGCACGGCTGCGGGCATCGCCCACCGGCAGCCTGCCGAGGTGCCCGTCCAGGTGCCTTTCCACCTGGCGCTCGGTCTCGACGACGAAGCCGAGACTCGCCCGGTCCCCGGCCAGCGCTGCAAGCGCGCCGATGGCGAACGACCCCGCGTACCAGAGTGGCGCGAGAAGGCTCGGCCGTGCGCCGAGCTCGGTGAGACGGGTCTCGCACCACGCCAGGTGATCGGACTCGCCGCGCGCCGCCTCCAGGAGCAGGGCACGGGTCGCCGCCGAGCGCGCGACCAGTGCCTGGCCGTGGTAGAGCGCCTGGGCGGCGAGCTCGCCGGAGTGATTGACGCGCATCAGCGCCGCGCTCTCGCGTTGCTGCGCGGCAGTAAGCTCGCGCTCAGCACCTTCCTCACGGGTGCCCGGAACGGGTCGGGAGGCCCGGGCGGGCGCGAACACCGATCGCAGGGCACGATCCAGGGCGGCGATCGCAGTGTCTAGAGAGCGGCCGGACTCCATATTTATGGCTCTATTATAGGCTGCAGCCCCACCCCGACAGGCTTCCGGGCCGCCCCTGGAGGGCCAGGCGGCGGCCGGGAAGCGGCGCTTTGCATTGGCGCAGCTGCTTGAGTAAACTTGCCCGCCTTTTTTTGACCCCGGCCCCCGAGGGTTTAACCCCTGGCCGCGGGATTTTAGCCATGAGTGACCTATGAAGACCGTATTTGCCAAGCCCGCGGGCGTCCGCGGCGACTGGTTCATCGTCGACGCCAGCGACAAGACGCTGGGGCGCCTCGCCTCGCAGATTGCCCATCGCCTCAAGGGCAAGCACAAGGCTGACTACAGCCCCCACGTCGATATGGGCGACCACATCGTGGTGGTCAACGCACAGAAGATCCGCGTCACCGGGCGCAAGCTCAGCGACAAGATCTACTACCACCACACCGGCCACATCGGCGGCATCAAGTCGATCGCGCTCGAGAAGCTGCTCGCCGAGCACCCGGAGCGGGCGATCGAGTTCGCGGTCAAGGGCATGCTGCCGAAGAATCCCCTCGGCCGGCGCATGTTCAAGAAGCTCCACGTGTTCGCCGGCGGCGAGCATCCGCACCAGGCGCAGCAGCCGAAGCCACTCGAGATTCAATAGGAACCCCTGCATGCCAGCGACCCCGAATCACTACGGCACCGGGCGGCGCAAGACCGCCACCGCGCGCGTCTACCTCAAGCCCGGCAGCGGCAAGATCACCGTCAACGACCGCTCGCTGGATGAGTTCTTCGGCCGCGAGACCGGCCGCATGATCGTGCGCCAGCCCCTCGATGCGGTGAAGCTGCATACGCAGTTCGACATCTCCGTCCAGGTCGACGGCGGCGGCATCACCGGCCAGGCAGGCGCGATCCGCCACGGCATCACCCGCGCGCTCATCGAATATGACGAGAGCCTGCGCAAGCCCCTGCGCGATGCGGGCTTCGTCACCCGCGATGCACGCGAGGTGGAGCGCAAGAAGGTCGGCCGCCGCAAGGCCCGCCGCGGGACGCAGTACTCCAAGCGTTAGTGGCTCGCCGAACGGAGCTACGATGCCCGATCCGCGAAAAGCGCCGCGGGCGTCTTTTCGCCAATGGACAATGGGGGATCGTCTAGTGGTAGGACAACGGACTCTGACTCCGTTTACCTAGGTTCGAATCCTAGTCCCCCAGCCAAATCGGAAAGGGCCCGTCAATCGACGGGCCTTTTTTTATTCCGTCACGAACGGGACAAGGATGAGAGTCGCAGGTTCGACCAGCTGAAGCTGTATGCGTGTGAGGACCCCTGGAAATGCTTTCTGGCCGGAATGTTAGAAAGCCATCTATTTTGGCCCCTGGGACCCCCTGTAGCGGGCCTCAAGGGGCCATGGTTAGACGCTTTTCTAACAATTGCGGGGTCAGTTCATTTGCGGGCTCTCACATGCACTCCGCGGCTTTGATGGAAGTGCATGTCGCCGCGCCGCCAGGCGCCAGGCAAGGAACTCGACGGCGCGGATCACTCGGGCGTGCACTGAGGTCAGCGGGTCTCGACCCCGCGCGCGGTGCCGACGATCAGCGAGTCCGCCGGGCGGACGGCGAACAGGCCGACCGTGACCACTCCGGTAATCTGGTTGAGGTCACGCTCGAGGGCGACCGGGTCGGTGATCATGAGCCCGTGGACGTCGAGGATATGGTTGCCGTTGTCGGTGACGAACCCTTCCCGCCACAGCGGCCGGCCGCCGCGCGCGGCGAGCTCGCGGGACACCAGCGTGCGTGCCATGGGGATCACCTCGACCGGCAGGGGAAAGTGGCCGAGGGTCGCGACCAGCTTGCTGTCGTCGACGATGCACACGAAGTGGCGCGCGGCCGCCGCGATGATCTTCTCGCGCGTCAGCGCACCTCCACCACCCTTGACGAGGTGCCGCCCGGCGGTCGCCTCGTCGGCGCCGTCGATGTAGAGGTTGAGATCGTCTACCTCGTTCAGGTCGCGGACCTCGATGCCGACGGCCGCCAGCCGTGCGCTGCTCGCCTGCGAGCTCGAGACGGCACGGCGGGGACGCTGCGGCAGCCGCGCGAGGGCTTCTATGAAGAGATTGACCGTCGAGCCGGTGCCGATGCCGATGATGCGGTCGTCCATCACCAGATCGAGCGCCGCTTGCGCTGCGCGTCTCTTCTTTGCGTCACCGTCCGCCGTCATGCATTCCCTCGTGCGTTTTGCGGCATCAGAAACGACTGTGCCCGCTTCTGAAGAGCGGGCACAGTCTTCGAATTCGACTCGGCGGCCACTTACGCGACCGCCGAGTAAGGCCTATTTCTTCTTGCTGGCTTTCTTCTTGGCCTTCTTCTTTGCCTTCGCCATGTTGGCTCTCCAAGTGTGTGACGGGTTAGTCCGAGGTCCGAGTATATACACGCGAATCTAAATTACAAGCGAGCGCAAGCGAAGTGTGCTAGGCGATGAGCATCGATGATGCATCGATGAGTGCTCCGCGCGTCAGCGAATGACGAGCGTGACGCGCTCGCAGCGCGCTCAAGTCGACGGCGCGCGCGACTCGAGCGAGAGAATGAACTTCCAGTGCGCGCTCTCGACCGGCGTGACCGACAAGCGGTTGCCCGGGCGCAGCAGCACCATCCCGGCAAGCTCCCTGGCCGCATGCGCACGCAGCTCTTCGAGCGCGATGGTGCGCGCGAGGCGTCGCTCGAGCCGCACATCCACCATGAACCAGCGGGGATTCTTGCGGTCGCTGTCCGGATCGTAGTGCTCGTGCCTGCGATCGAAGGCGGTGGGGTCGGGATAGCCCTCTCTCACGACCTCCATGATGGCGACGATGCCCGGCACCTCGGTGCTCGAGTAGTACATGAAGGCCTGATCGCCCTTCTTCATCTGGTCGCGCAGCATGTTGCGCGCCTGGTAGTTACGCACGCCGTCCCAGCCGGTGGTGTGGTGCGGGGCGGCGGCGAGCTGCTCGACGCCGAAGGTGGTCGGCTCGGTCTTCATCAGCCAGTAGTGCATCGGATGAACCCCTCGTCGGTCGCGACCGCGTCCATGAATACGTCGTGCGGCGCCGCGGCGAGACGCTCGACCTGCTGGAATGCGTACCCGAACCCTACCAGCAGCGGCTTGTGCCACACGCGGCGCAGCTGGCGGAAGGCGAAGGCGCGGTCATAGAAGCCGCCCCCGGCGCCGAGGCGCAGCCCGCACCGGTCGAATCCCACCAGCGGCAGGAATACGAGATCGAGCCAGCGCGCGCCGATGGTGGTGAAGCCCGCAGGCTCTCGTATCCCCAGGCGGTTCTCACGCAGCGCGCCGCCGAGCTCGACGAAACGCATGGCGCGCGAGCGCCGCCGGCGGTCGATGCGCGGCAGGTAGAGGTGGCAGCCGCGCGAGCGCGCCAGCGCGATGAGCGGCGCGGAGTCGAGCTCGACGGCCAAGGCGGCGTAGACCGCGATACGCTGTCCGGCGGCCAGATGCAGAGAGCGGTCGGCGTTGAGCGCGGCGCGCTCGGCGGCCGCGGTACGCTCGGCGGCGCTGACGGCGCGGCGCCGCGCGTTGAGCTCGGCCCGCAGTGACCTGCGGGCCGGGCCCGGAGTGGAATCAGGCAGCGCCACCCGCATGTGCCGGTGCGAACCGTTGCTCTCGAACCAGAGCAACAGGTGGGACGAGCTGCGGCAGGTAAGGCTTTCCGCTCAAAAATGCGGACCTGCACAATGCTGCCGCAAGCGCTGAGTCCCGAGGGTGTTTCAATTAGGGTCCGAGGTAACCCGGCCCGCTGTCGAACACCGCAGGCGACGCCGATGAAGAATGTACACCATGCCTGCGGGGTACGCTTGAGACTCGCGTCGCATCACAGATCGAGCTGCTGGCCCTTGCCGAGGGCGCCCTCGACGCGTTCCCGCAGCGCCCGCACGCGCTGGCCGACGCCGCTGTCGACCCTGGCCTCCCGATCACGCAGCTTGAGGAACTCGTGGGCGAGATTGAGCGCCGCCATGACCGCAATACGGTCGAGACCCACGACCTTGCCGCTGTCGCGGATCTCGCGCATGCGGGTATTGAGGAACTCGGCGGCGTCCAGCAGCGCCGAGCGCTCCTCGTAAGCGCACGCCACTACATATTCCTTTTCCATGATGCGCACGCTGACGCGTGCCTGGTCGGGCGGACTCACGCGCCGTGCTCGAGGGTCTTCAGGCGCCCGATCATGGCCTCGACACGCGTGCGCACCTGCTCGTTCTTGTGCATCAGCGAGGCGCGTTCGCCGGCCAGGGACTCGTGGCGCGCCTTGAGAGCGCGGTTCTCTTCCTTCAAATGCTCGAGCATCGCCAGCAGCTCGTCGATGCGTTTCGTGAGTCGGGTGAGCTCGAGATCGAGTTGTGTTTTTGTAGCGTCGCTCATGGCGCAGGACTATAGAGCCGCGCTCTTCGTGCGGTCAATTCGACTCAATTATAATACGTCACCCACATGAATCAGCCGGATTACACCGAGATCGAGCAGCTGCTCTCCGAGCAGCGCTCGCTCACTGACGCCGCCGAGGCGCACGGCACGCTCGCGGGCTGTCTGTGCGCGCTGGCCGACTACAGCTTCCAGGACTGGCTGCGCGAGATCCTCCCCGAGGGACGCGCGGATGCGGCCGCGGCCGACACCCTCTATGGGCTCTATACCGCCACCGCCGCGGCGCTCGAGCAGACCGAGATGGAGTTCGAGCCGCTGCTGCCGAGCGATGCGCAGTCGCTCGAGCTGCGCACGGCCGCGCTCGCCCGCTGGTGCCAGGGATTCCTCTACGGCCTGGGTTCCGGCTCGATACCCGATGCGGGCGGACTGCCCGGGGACGTCGGTGAGATCGTGCGCGACCTCACCGAGATCACCCGCGCGGGCGTCGACGACGGCGAGGGCGAGGAGTCGAACGAGGGTGCCTACGCCGAGCTGGTCGAGTTCGTGCGGGTCGGCGTGCAGCTCCTCTACGAGGAGCTCGCGCCGGTGCGGCACGAGCCGCTTCCCGACTCGGCTCCGTTGCACTGACGACCATGGCGAGAGACGAGTTCGCGCGCCGCCGCCGCCAGCTGATGCGCCTGATGGGGCGCGATTCGATCGCGGTGCTGCCCGCGGCGCCCATAAGGCACCGCAATAACGACGTCGAGTATCCCTACCGGCAGGACAGCGACTTCCAGTACCTCACCGGCTTCGGCGAGCCCGAGTCCGTGGCGGTGCTCGTTCCGGGACGGGAGCAGGCCGAGTACATCCTGTTCGTGCGCGAGCGCGACCCGGCGCGCGAGGCCTGGGACGGGCGGCGTGCGGGACCGAACGGCGCAGCGCGCGACTTCGGTGCCGACGATGCCTTCCCCATCACCGACATGGACGAGATCCTGCCGGGCCTGCTCGAGAACCGCACCCGGGTCTACTACACGATGGGGGTGTACGCGGACTTCGATCAGCGGGTGGTCGGCTGGGTGAACGGCCTGCGCACCCAGGCCAGGAACGGCCGTCATCCGCCGCAGGAATTCGTGGCCCTCGATCACCTGCTGCACGACATGCGCCTCTACAAGTCGCGCGGGGAGCTCGACCTGATGCGCACCGCGGCGCGCATCTCCTCGCGAGCGCACCTGCGCGCGATGCGCTTCTGCCGCCCCGGCGCCACCGAGTACCAGGTCATGGCGGAGCTGCTGCACGAGTTCCATCGCAACAACGCCGACACCGCTTACCACCCGATCGTCGGTGGCGGCGCCAACAGCTGCATCCTCCACTACCGTGACAACGATCAGCCGCTCGCCGACGGCGACCTGCTGCTGGTCGATGCCGGGTGCGAGTTCGAGTGCTACGCCTCGGACATCACCCGCACCTTTCCGGTCAACGGGCGCTTCACGCCCGAGCAGCGCGCGGTCTACGAAGTGGTGCTGGAAGCCAACCGCGCCGCCATCGCGCGCGTGCGTCCGGGCAACCACTGGAACGAGCCGCACGAGGCGGCTGTGCGGGTCGTCACCCAGGGCCTGATGAAGCTCGGGCTCCTCAAGGGGCGCCTCGCCGCGCTGATCAGGAGCGGCGCCTACCGGCGCTACTTCATGCATCGCACCGGGCACTGGCTGGGACTCGACGTGCACGACGTGGGCGACTACAAGGTGGGCGAGGAGTGGCGGGTGCTCGAGCCCGGGATGACGCTCACTATCGAGCCGGGCATCTACCTGCCGGCGGGCGCGCGCGGCGTGCCCCGGCGCTTCCGCAACATCGGCGTTCGCATCGAGGACGACGTGCTGGTCACCAAGCGCGGGGCGGAAGTGCTGAGCGCGCGCGCGCCGAAGGATCCCGAGCAGATCGAGGCCGTGATGGCGCAGGGCTGATGGAAGTCGATGTAGCCATCGTCGGCGGCGGGATGGTGGGCGCGAGCCTGGCCGCGGGACTCATCGGTACGGGCGTGCGGGCGCTGCTCATCGAGACGGTGCCCTTCGGGGCGGGCAGCCAGCCGAGCTTCGATGAGCGCACCACCGCCCTCGGCAACGCGAGCCGCAGGATCTTCGAGGGACTCACCGTGTGGGAGAGGATCGCACCCGAGGCCGCCCCCATCCGCGCCATCCAGGTCTCGGACGCCGGCCGCTTCGGCAGCGCACGCCTCGTCGCCGAAGAGCAGGGGATCGACGCCTTCGGTTACGTCGTACCCAACCGGCGGATCGGAGCGGCGCTCTGGAGCCGGCTCGGCGAAGCCGCGGAGCTCACGCTGCGCGTCCCCGGGCAGGTCGAGGACGTCGCGATCGATGCCACCGGCGTACGCCTCAATGTCTTAAGCAGCGGCCGGCGCGAGGCGGCGACGGCACGCCTGGTGGTCGCGGCCGACGGCGCACATTCGCAGATCCGCAGCGCCGCCGGTATCGAGGCTGCGGTCGAGGACTATGAGCAGGTGGCGGTGGTCGCCAACGTGGCGTGCGACACGGCGCACGGCGGCATTGCCTACGAGCGCTTCACGCCGGCAGGTCCGCTCGCGCTGTTGCCGCTCGCTGACGGAACGCGGAGTGTCGTCTGGGCCTGCCACCGTGACGACGCGCCGAGAGTTCTGGCGCTCGATGACGCCGCCTGGCTGGCGGAGCTGCAGTCGCGTTTCGGCTGGCGCGCCGGGCGCTTCATGCGGGCCGGGCGCCGCGCCTCTTACCCCCTGAAGCTCACACGCGCGGCCTCCCCGATGGCGACCCGCACCGTCCTCATCGGCAACGCCGCGCAGGCGCTGCATCCGGTCGCCGGCCAGGGCTTCAACCTCGGGCTGCGCGATGCCGCGATGCTGGCGGAAGTGATTGCGGAGAGCGCGGGCGACGCCGGCGCGCCGGCGCTGCTCGAGCAGTTCGCCGCCTGGCGCGCCCGCGACCGCAGCGGCGTCATTCGCTTCACCGACGGACTGGTGCGGCTCTTCGGCGATGAGCGATTCGGGGTCGGGCTGCTGCGCAACCTCGGACTGCTGCTCTTCGATGTCAGCCCGCCCGCCAAGAGCGCGCTCGCGCGTGTGAGCCTCGGGTTCGGCGGTCCGACGCCGCGCCTGGCGCGCGGGCTCCCGGTACGCCATGCGTGAGTTCGACGTCGCCATCGTGGGCGGCGGGCCGGTGGGAGCCTGTGCCGCGGCGCTGCTCGCCCGCGCAGCTGGATCGGGCGCTGCACAGTTGCGGGTGGTGCTGGTCGAGCCGCACGTCCCGCCGCCTCCGGCCGAAGGCGCGCCGCCCGACGCCCGCGTAGTGGCGATCTCGCGCGCCAGCGAGGCATTGCTGCGGAGCGCCGGCGCGTGGCCGGGCGTCGCGGGTACCCGGGCGTGCGCCTACGAGCGCATGCGTATCTGGCACGAGAGTGTGGGCCCCGAGAGCGAGGGCGTCCTGATCTTCGACGCCGCGGACGTCGGCGAGCCGAACCTCGGGTACATCGTGGAGAGCCGGCTGCTGCAGACCGCGCTGATCGCGGCCTTCACGGCGGCCGGCGGGCAGCTCGAGCCGGCACAGTTCTCCGCCCTCGCGATCGAAGCCGACGGAGTGCGCATCACGACCAGCCGCGGGAAGCTCGGCGCACGGCTCGTGGTCGGGGCCGACGGTGCGCGGTCCGCCGTGCGCGCGGCCACTGGCCTCACGGCCGAGGTGAGCGGCTACCACCAAACGGCGATCATCGCCACGGTGGCCACCGCGCGGCCGCACGGTCTGACCGCGTGGCAGCGCTTCATGAGGAACGGCACGCTCGCCTTCCTGCCGCTCTTCGACGGCACGAGCTCGATCGTCTGGTCGGCCGACGAGCCTCTGGCGGCCGAGCTGGCAGGCGCGAGCGCCGCGGCCTTCGCGCACGAGCTCGATCGTGCCTCCGAGCTCGCGCTCGGCGCGACGCGCCTGGTGGGCGAGCGGGCGACCTTTCCACTGAGGCGCCTGACTGCACCCCGTTACATCGCCGAGCGCGTCGCCCTCATCGGCGACGCCGCACACGTGGTGCATCCGCTCGCCGGCCAGGGCGTGAACCTCGGGCTGCTAGACGCCGGGGCGCTGTCGCAGGAGGTGGTCGGCGCCCTGGCGCGGCGCGAGGACCCGGGATCGCTCGGCGTGCTGCGCGCCTATGAGCGCTGGCGCAAGAGCGAGATCGCCGTCATGGCTGCGTCCATCGATACCTTCGACCGCCTGCTCGCCCACGGCACCGGACCCATCGCCCGCCTGGCGCAGCGCGGGCTCGGATGGGTGAACCGCAGCCAGGAGCTGCGGCGCTTCTTCATTCGCCGGGCGCTCGGGGTCAGCGGGGAGCTGCCGGAGGCGGCACGGCGCGTATCGTGAGCGGCTCGCGTGAGCGCGCGGCGCGCCGATCAGGACAGCGGTATGAGATCCACCTTCGCCGCGCACACGAAGTCGTTCTCCGAGAGCCCCTTCACGGCGTGCGTCGTGAACTTCACGCGGCAGTAGTTGTAGCCGACCTCGAGGTCCGGGTGGTGATCCTCGATGTTGGCGATGTGCGCGAGCGCGTTGACGAAGCTCATCGTGCGGTAGAAGTCGCGGAAGGCGAAATTGCGCCGGATGGCGCGCGCCTCATCGGTCAGCACCCAGTCCTTCGAGATCTGGGTCAATAACGCCGCCGCCTGCTCCGGCGTGAGCGGCGGTATGCCCCCCTCGCAGGGCTTGCACTTGCGCGCAGCCAGCGCGTCGCTCATGTGCCGCCCCCGCCCGCAGGCGCTGCCAGGCGCGCGTAGCGCCGTGCGACGTAGCGCTCGACGATGTCCTGAAACTCCTCGGCGATGCGCTCGCCCTTGAGCGTTACCGTCTTCTCGCCGTCCTCGTACACCGGCGCCACGGGCCGTTCGCCGGTGCCGGGCAGGCTGATGCCGAGGTTGGCGTGCTTGCTCTCGCCCGGGCCGTTGACGACGCAGCCCATGACCGCCACCGTCATCTCCTCGACCCCCGCATACTCGCGCCGCCACTGCGGCATGCGCGCGCGGATGTGACTCTGGATCTTGAGCGCGAGCTCCTGGAAGAAGGTGCTGGTGGTGCGGCCGCAGCCGGGGCAGGCGATCACCAGCGGCGTGAAGGCGCGCAGCCCCATGGTCTGCAGGATCTCCTGCGCGACGACCACCTCCTGGGTGCGGTCGCCGCCCGGCTCGGGGGTAAGCGACACCCGGATGGTGTCGCCGATGCCCTCCTGCAGCAGCACCGACATGCCGGCGGTCGAGGCGACGATGCCCTTCGAGCCCATGCCGGCCTCGGTGAGCCCGAGGTGCAGCGGGTAGTCGCAGCGCGCGGCGAGGTCGCGGTAGATGGCGATGAGATCCTGCACTCCGCTCACCTTGGCCGAGAGGATGATGCGGTCGTGCGGCAGCCCCAGCTCCTCGGCGCGCTGCGCGGAACCTAAGGCCGAGAGCGCCACCGCGTTACGCATGACTGCCTGCGCGTCGAGCGGCTGAGGCAGCGCCGAGTTCTCGTCCATGAGGCGCGTCAGCAGGTCCGAGTCGAGGCTCCCCCAGTTGACGCCGATGCGCACCGGCTTGCCGTAGCGGCAGGCGATCTCGATCATCTCGGCGAACTGCGGGTCGCGCTTCGATCCCCGGCCGACGTTGCCCGGATTGATGCGGTACTTCGCGAGCGCCGCGGCGCACTCGGGATGCTCGCGCAGCAGCTTGTGTCCGTTGAAGTGAAAGTCACCGATGAGCGGAACCGCGACCCCCGCGTGGTCGAGCCAGGCGCGGATGGGCGCCACGGCGGCCGCCGCCTCGCTCGTGTTGACCGTGACGCGCACCAGCTCCGAGCCGGCGCGCGCCAGCGCCTGCACCTGCCGCGCCGTGCCCTCGACGTCGGCGGTGTCCGTATTGGTCATCGACTGGACGACGATCGGGGCACGGCCCCCGACGCGAACCGGCCCTATCGATACCTCAACTGTGGAGCGGCGGGGGAGGCTCATGCGGGGCGGATTCTACCGTTGCGGCGCGGGAGACAGTATCATCCCAAGGCTCGAAACGGTCTGTCCGGAGAGAGTCCGGCGCTTAAGCCGGAACGCCGAAGGCGCAAATTCCGCCCGGAAACGCTCAGGCACAAGAACGGCAGACGGCGGAGGCGGTCATCCGCTTTCGCGGGGCTTCTGGAGAGCGGTGGATCGTAAGGCATCCACCCACCGAAGGGGAGCGGCACCTCTGAACGGGTGCCTGATCTCTCAGGTCACAGGGACAGAAGGGCGGCAGGCGCTTCGCGTGCGGGGCGTGTGCCGGCATCTTTGTCCGCTGGAGGACCTCAAGTGGGACGCAAGACCCCGTTGTTCGCGCTGCACCAGGAGCTCGGTGCCCGCATCGTCGATTTCGGCGGTTGGGACATGCCGGTGCAGTACAGCTCCCAGATCGGTGAGCACCACGCGGTGCGCCGTGCCGCCGGAGTCTTCGACGTCTCGCACATGTGCGTCGTCGACCTCAAAGGACCGCGCGTGCGCGCTTTCCTCGCGCAGCTGCTCGCCAACGACGTCGCCAGGCTCAAGAACGCCGGCAAGGCGCTGTACTCCTGCATGCTGAACGAGCGCGGCGGCGTCATCGACGATCTGATCGTCTATTTCCTCACCGAGAGCTGGTTCCGCGCGGTGGTGAACGCCGGCACCCGCGACAAGGATCTCGCCTGGATCCGCCGCCACGCCGCCGCCTTCGGCGTCGAGGTCACCGAGCGCACCGATCTCGCCATGCTCGCGATCCAGGGGCCGGAAGGCCGCGCCAGGACGGCGGAGCTGCTCGCCCCCGGCGATCGCGACGCGGCGTTCGCCCTCGGCGTGTTCGTCGGGCGCGAGCTGGGGCCCTGGTTCGTCGCGCGCACCGGGTATACGGGCGAGGACGGCTTCGAGATCATGATGCCCGCCGCGGATGCGGCGCCGGCATGGCGGCGCCTCAACTCCCTCGGGGTCGCCTCCTGCGGCCTGGGGGCGCGCGACACGCTGCGCCTCGAGGCCGGCATGAACCTCTACGGCAACGACATGGACGAGAGCACCGATCCCCTCCAATCGGGCCTCGCCTGGACCGTGGCGCTCGAGCCGCCGACGCGCGCCTTCGTGGGGCGCGAGGCGCTCGAGGCGATCCGCGCGAGCGGACCGCACGCCAAGCTCGTCGGCCTGCTGCTCGAAGACCGCGGCGTACTGCGTAGCCACCAGAAAGTCCTCGTGCCCGGCGTAGGCGAGGGCGAGATCACCAGCGGCACCTTCTCCCCGACGCTCGAGCGCTCGATCGCCTTTGCCCGCGTGCCCGCGGCGACCGCCGGACGGGTGCAGGTGGATATCCGCGGCAAGCTGCTGAATGCGAAAGTGGTGAAGCCGCCGTTCGTGCGTTTTGGCAAATCCCTGGTCACTTAAAGGGCCTGATTCATGAGCAACGTTCCCGCGGATCTCAAGTACACCAAGTCCCACGAATGGGTGCGCACCCTCGCCGACGGCACGGTGGAGATCGGCATCACCGATCACGCGCAGCATGCGCTCGGCGACCTGGTGTTCGTCGAAGTGCCCGAAGCCGGACGCACGGTCAAACAGGGCGAGTCGTGCGCGGTGGTCGAGTCGGTGAAGGCCGCCTCCGACGTCTATGCCCCGCTCGCGGGCAAGATCACCGCCGGCAATCCCGCGCTCGCGGATACGCCGGAAACGGTCAACTCCGACCCCTACGGGGTGGGCTGGCTGATGCGGGTGCGGCCGGATGCCGGCGCGGTGGCGGCGGCGGAACTCATGTCGGCGGCGGACTATCAGAAAGTCCTGGCAGCGGAGGGCGGCTGATGGCCTTCATTCCCCACACCGACGCCGACGTCGCGGCGATGCTGGCAGCGATCGGCGCTGCAAGCGTCGAGGATCTGTTCAATGAGATTCCGGGGAAACTGCGGGTGAGCTCGCTCGCCGGAGTCCCCGAGGAGCTCAACGAGATGCAGATCGGCCGGCTGATGAGCGAGCGCGCCGCGCAGGACGGCACACCCTTGAGCTTCCTCGGCGCCGGCGCCTACGAGCACCACATCCCGGCGGCCGTGTGGGCCATCACCACGCGCGGCGAGTTCTACAGCGCCTACACGCCCTACCAGGCGGAAGCCAGCCAGGGCACGCTGCAGATGACCTACGAGTTCCAGACCATGATTGCGCGCCTCACCGGCATGGAGGTCGCCAACGCCTCGATGTACGACGGCGCTTCGGCGACCGCGGAGGCCGCGCTCATGGCGGTGCGCGTCAACCGCAAGTCGAAGTCCGCGCGCATCCTCGTGCCCACCACGCTCCACCCGCACTACCGGCGGGTGGCGGTCGCGATGGCGAGCAATCAGGGGCTCAGGTTCGAGGAGCTGCCCTATTGCACCGTCGAGGGCGTGATGCTGCCGGCCTCGCTCGCGAAGTACGACAGCGAGGACCTGACCGCGCTCGTCATCCAGCAGCCGAATTTCTTCGGCCGTCTGGAAGACGTCGATGCGCTCACCGACTGGGCGCACGCGCGCAACATCCTCGTCATCGCAGTGGTCAACCCGACCTCGCTGGCGCTCCTGAAGCCCCCGGGCGAGTGGGGCAGCCGCGGCGCCGACATCGCCGTCGGCGAAGGCCAGCCGCTCGGCGTGCCGCTGTCATCGGGCGGCCCCTATTTCGGCTTCATGACGACGCGCATGGATTACGTGCGGCAGATGCCCGGCCGCATCGTCGGCCGCACCCTCGATGTCGCAGGGCAGGAGGGCTTCACGCTCACGCTCCAGGCGCGCGAGCAGCACATCCGCCGCGCCAAGGCGACTTCCAACATCTGCACCAACCAGGGCTTACTTGTGACGGCGGCGACGATCTACCTCTCGCTCATGGGGCCGCAGGGACTCGAGCGTACCGCGGCCGCCTCCCATGCCCGCTCCCGTGAGCTCATCAGTGCGCTCACGCGAACCCCCGGCGTGCGCCTCGCCTTCAGCGGACCGTGCTTCCACGAGGCGGTGCTGCTGCTCGATCGGCCGGTGGCGCCGGTGCTCAGGGCGCTCGCCGCCCGCGGCATTCTCGGCGGGCTCGACCTCGCGCCCTACTACCCGGAGCTGGGGCCCGCGCTGCTCGTGTGCGCGACCGAGACCAAGACCGCGGCCGACATCGAGCGCTACCGCGCTTCGCTCAGCGAGGCGATGCAGGCCGCCGTGCGTGCCGCCTGAGTAAGGACTCACCCGATGCCCACCCGTGAAAAAGTGATTTTCGAGTACTCGCACGCCGGACGCGGCGCGAGCGATCAGTGGCCGCAGGACGTGGGTCCCGCGCCGCTCGCCGACCTCCCGGCGAAGCTCAGGCGCGGCAAGGCGCCGGCGCTCCCGGAAGTCGGCGAGCTCGAGGCCGTGCGGCACTTCACCCGCCTGTCGCAGCTCAATTTCTCCATCGACACGCACTTCTATCCGCTCGGCTCGTGCACGATGAAATACAACCCCAAGGCGTGCAACCAGTACGCGATGCTGCCGCCGTTCCTCGCGCGCCACCCGCTCGCGCCGGAGTCGCACGGCCAGGGGTTCCTCGCCTGCATGTACGAGCTGCAGGAGATGCTGAAGGAAGTCACCGGCATGCAGGGCGTGGCACTCTCGCCCATGGCGGGCGCGCACGGGGAGTTCGCCGGCGTCGCCATGATCCGCGCCTATCACCGCGCGCGCGGGGACCTCAAGCGCAACGAGATCATCGTTCCCGAGGCCGCGCACGGCACCAATCCGGCGACCGCGACCATGTGCGGCTGTGTGGTACGCGAGGTCCCGGTGAACTCATCCGGGGACGTCGATCTCGAGGCGCTCAAGGCAGCGGTCGGCCCCAACACCGCGGGCATCATGCTCACCAACCCCTCGACGCTCGGGGTGTTCGAGCGCGGCATCGAGGAGGTGGCGCGCGTGGTGCACGAGGCCGGCGGGCTGCTCTATTACGACGGCGCGAATCTCAATGCGATCCTCGGCAAGGTACGCCCCGGGGACATGGGCTTCGACGTCATGCACATGAACCTGCACAAGACCTTCTCCACCCCGCACGGCGGCGGCGGGCCGGGCGCGGGCGCGGTGGGGGTCGCCGCGCGCCTGCTGCCATTCCTGCCGATTCCGATCGTCGCCAGGGAGGGGGAGCGCTACCGCTGGCTGGCCGAGAGCGACATGCCGCAGTCGATCGGGCGGCTGTCGGCTTTCATGGGTAACGCGGGCGTGCTGCTGCGCGCCTACATCTACATGCGGCTCCTCGGGCGTGCCGGCATGCGGGCCGTGGGCGAGTATGCGACGTTGAATGCCAACTACCTGCTGAAGCGCCTGCAGGCCGCGGGCTTCGAGGCGGCCTATGCCACGCGCCGCGCCAGCCACGAATTCATCGTGACCCTGCGGCGCCAGGCGCGCGAGCTCAACGTGACCGCGATGGACTTCGCCAAGCGGCTGCTCGATCTCGGCTTCCACGCGCCGACCACCTACTTCCCGCTGATCGTGCCCGAGTGCCTGCTGATCGAGCCGACCGAGACCGAGACCAAGGACGTGCTCGATGCCTTTGTGGCGGCCATGTCACAGATCCAGAAGGAGGCACAGCAGGAACCCGAGCGCGTACGCAGCGCACCGCATACCATGCCGGTGCGGCGCCTCGACGATGTGCGCGCGGCCCGCCACCTGGACCTCACATGGACGCCCACGACGCAGCACTAGACCGGTACAAGCCCCGCGGCATGACCCGCGTGCTGCGCGCGCTCGGCGCGAGCCTGCGCGGGCTCACCGGCGCGTTCCGCGACGAGGCGGCATTCCGCCAGGAGCTCGGCTTTGCCGCCGTGGTCATCCCGCTGGGATTGTGGCTCGGGAGGAGCGGCGTCGAGCGCGCGCTGCTGATCGCGCCGATGCTGCTCATCCTGGTGGTGGAGCTCGTCAACAGCGCCATCGAGGCGACCGTCGACCGGATCGGTTTCGAGCGCCACGCGCTCGCGGGTCTCGCCAAGGACATCGGCTCCGCCGCGGTGCTGATGTCCTTCGTGCTCCTCACCGCGGTGTGGCTGCTCGTCCTGCTCGGACGTTAGCGAAGCCGCTGCCGATGCGATTCGTGCGACCCGCGCTGCTCGCCGTCATTGCCTGCTGTGCCGCGATCGGCGCGGCGGCCGATCCGCCGCATGCCGCCCCGCAGACCGCGCCCGCTCCG
>DATIXU010000090.1:0-30637 GCA_035518275.1 Steroidobacteraceae bacterium | reverse complement strand
CTGCAGGTAGACGCTCTCGATGCTCTGCGACTGCGTGCCGTTGTCGATAACGACCTGTGGCACGTCGGTCGTCTGCACGCCGGTGACGGGATCGACCGGCAGCACCTGCGAGGTAGTGTTGCTCTTGGCACTGTCGTGCTGGATGTACAACCCGGCACGCACCGTGTGGGCATCGCCCGCCTGATAGGAGGCATCGGTCTGCCAGCCGAAGGCGGTGTCGGACTTGTAGGCGTCCTGGGCGATGCCGTTGAAGAGCAGGTCGCCGAGCCAGTCGGGCGCGTAGTGCAGCGTGGTGTAGCGCGCAGAGAGCGAGGTCTGCCAGTTGAGCGGTCCCTGCGAGTGCTGCCAGCTGAGGATCGCGTACTGCGCCGCCTCATGCTGATTCTCGTTGAGGCCGTCGCTCAGGAACATCGTCTGGCCATTGACGGTGAGGCCGGCCCCTGGCTGCAGGCCACGCTGGTTCGGAACCTCGAAGGCTTCATCGGTGGTGCCGAGGATCAGTGACAGGCGATTGTTCGGATCGAGGATGTTCTCGAAGTAACCGAAGCCATGCACCTGCCGGGTATGATCGTGCAGCGGGCTGGTGCTGCCGTCGGGCGAATCGATACCAACATTGTCCTGCTTGTAATCGCCGGTTACGTAGTAGCTGAGATTGCCCGAGCTGCCACCGTATTCGAACGCTGGCTGGAAGGTGCCGAAGCTCCCGCCATAGACCGACACCGTGCCCCCCGGCTGCAGCAGCCCGCTGTTGGTGGAGAGGTCGATGACGCCGGCGGTGCGCAAGCCGTATTCCGCCGGCAGCGCTCCGGTGATCAGGCTCATCGAGGAGATGAGCCGCGGGCTCAACGTCTGGCTGAAGACGCTGATGCCCTCGGGCAGGATGATGCCGTTCAGGCGGTACTGCAGATCGTTATGGTCGCCGCGCACGTGAAGCTGCCCGAAGGAGTCCTGCACCACGTCCGGCGCCTGCAGCAGCACCTGGTTCATCTGCAGGTTCTCGCCCCCCGGAGTCGCGGCGATCGCATCGCTCGTGATGGTGTAGGTCGAGGCGCCGGTCTGCGTCTCGATTCCGGACCGCGCCTCGTTCAGCCGCTGCGCGGTGACTACGATAGTCGAGAGCTGACCGCTGTTGCCGGCGCTGCCCGCCGCGGCAGGGGCCGCGTCAGCAGCCGCCGCCGCAGCGTCGGCGGCGCGCACCGCTGGCGTAGCCAGCAGTGCCACCGCAAAGGATGTAGTGAGTGTGGCCACGGACAGCGCGACAGGTGCCGCGCCTGAAATTCGACGACTGAGCATGCATTTAACTCCACAAGAGCCGGACGTCACGCAGCCCCGATGCGTTCGGGAATGCGCGCCCTGAGAACGGAACTCGGCTCAGGCTTGCGGAGGACCGCGGTTGCGCGGTGTCGGGGTATCGGCCGCGACGATCGTGTAGTTGGGGGCGGGAGTCGGCAGGTAAACGGCCATGGAGGCGGACAGGGTGCTGGCCGCACCCGAGGCCGGGTTGGCAACCTGGGCGAAGGCCTCACAGGTCGCGCAGGTGCTGTCCGCGGGCAGCTGCGCGCGCAGCGCAGAGCCCTGGCCACGGTCGCGATGCTGAAGGTGGCCGAGCTCGTGCAGCACCGCGCCCTGCTGGGCAAACACCAGCAACAGCGACAGGACCCACGGAAGCGAAAGACGACGCACTTGCTTACAACACGAGCGGCCGGACAAAGGGTGCCGAGTCTAACGCGCCCTCACGTCAGAAGGCCAGCGGACGGTTCTGCGCTCCCAGATCCGGCGGAGGAACCCCGACTCGCCCGGCAGCGTCGCCGTGACTCGCGCCTTGCGGGACACGCTCACCCCGCCCGCAGAGCGCCGGTCACGCGCCCGGCCGCGTCGATGACGCCGTGGCGCTCGAGCCAGGCGCGCGCATCCGCGGCATCGCCCTCGAACCAGGCACGCGTCGAGCCGAGACGAAAGCTGTATCCCCAGGAGTCCATGTCGGCCTGCATGCGCGCGCGGCCCACGGCGGACAGCTCACCCGCGAGCAGCACCTGGAGATAGCACACTGCCGCTTCCTCGAGATCATCGCCGCCGGCGTCGGTGTCGAGCCCGGCGCGCCGCTCCGGGCTCATGCAGATGTAGTGGCCCGCCTCGTGCAGAATCGAATGCACCGGCGTGTCGAGCCGCGCCTGGAGCTGCTCGCCCTTCAGGCCCGCTTCGCTGTCGCCCCAGTAGGAGCCGGGAATCTCCTCGCCGTGCGCGACCAGCGTGAGGTCGATCCCGAAGCGGTCGAGCAGCAGCGCCACCGGCACCCGATCGATGCTGCGCAGGAGCAGCACCGCGGGGGCGCCGAACTCGGGGAGCGCGGTCAGCGTCGCCGTGGTCGAGGCCGGGCCCGTGCGCGGTGCGCCCCCTGCCGGTGCTCCGGGCACGGCCCTAGAGCCTCGCGAGGCGCCGCATGACCATGTCGGCGAGCTCCTGGGCCATCGCGCCGCGCAGGATGTCCGCTTCGTGTCCCTTGGCGAGCAGGAAACGGGCGTCGAAGCTGTAGCTGCGGGTGGTGGAGATCTCCTGCGGAGGCAGCAGCTCCTCGCCGCCCGCCGTCACCGAGAAGCTCACCGTGTAGGTGAGCTCGTATTCGTTCGGCTGATTGAGGTTCGATACCGACAGCACGCGCGGCTTCACGTTGTCCTTGAGGATGGTGAGCACCGCGGAGGCCTTGGTCCTGTCGGGCGCGAGCTGCGCGCCGTTCGCGAGCAGCGCCCGCTCGAGGCTCTGCACGAAGTCGCTCTGCCGGTCCTCGGCCTCGAGGTACGGGGTCAACACCTTCGCCGGCAGCGGCGTGCGCCCCTCGAGGTGGAAGCCGCAGCCGCCGAGCGCCAGCAGGGCGCCGCAGGCCAGCGCGGCGGCCGCGGGGTGCCTCATACCACCACGTTGACGAGCTTGCCGGGCACGACGATCACGCGCCGTACCGGCTTGTCGGCGATGAATTTCCGTGCCGTCTCATCGGCGAGCGCGGCCGCGCGCACCGTTGCTTCGCCGGCATCCACTGCAACGGTGATGTGGCTGCGCAGCTTGCCGTTGACCTGTACGACCAGCTGAACCGTATCCTGGGTGAGGGCGGCCGGGTCGGGCTTCGGCCAGGGCTCATCGACCACCGTGGTGGCGTGGCCCAACGCCTGCCACAGCGCGTGACAGACGTGCGGGGTGATCGGCGCCAGCACCAGCACCGCGATGCCGAGCGCCTCCTGGCGCACCGCCCGCCCCTGCGGGCTCGAGTCGGCGAACCGCTGAATGGCGTTGAGGAGCTCCATGATCGCGGCGATGGCGGTGTTGAAGTTGCGCCGCCGGCCGATGTCGTCGGTGGCCTTGGCGAGCGCCTGGTGCGCCGCGCGCCGCAGCTCGCGCTGCGCAGCGCTCAGCGCGCCCGTATCGAGCGGCGGGGCCGCACCTGCGCGCACGTGCTCGTACACCGCGGTCCACAACCGCCGGATGAAGCGCGAGGCGCCCTGCACTCCCTCGTCGGACCATTCGAGCGTCTGCTCCGGGGGCGAGGCGAACATGGTGAAGAGCCGCGCGGTGTCGGCGCCGAAGCGCTCGATGAGCCCTTCCGGGTCGACGCCGTTGCCCTCGGACTTCGACATCTTGCCGATGCCCTCGTGCTGCACCTCGAGCGCGTCGCCGTCGGCGATCAGTACCTCATAGCGCGCGCTGCCGTCCGGCCCACGGAGCGTCTCGACGTCGGCGGGATTGAAGTAGCGCTTGCGCCCTTCGGGCGGCTGAAACGAGAAGATGTGATTCAGCACCATGCCCTGGGTGAGCAGGCGCGTGAACGGCTCGCCGAATTTCACCAGCTTCAGATCGCGCATCACCTTGGTCCAGAAGCGCGCATAGAGCAGATGCAGGATCGCGTGCTCGATGCCGCCGATGTACTGATCGACCGGCAGCCAGTAGTCGACGCGCTCGTCGACCATCGCGTGGCTGTCATCCGGACAGGCATAGCGCATGAAGTACCAGGACGAGTCGACGAAGGTGTCCATCGTGTCGGTCTCGCGCCGCGCCGCGCCGCCGCACTTCGGACATTTGACCTCATAGAAGGCCGGCGACTTCGCCAGCGGGTTGCCGCTGCCGTCGGGCACCAGGTCCTCGGGCAGCACCACCGGCAGCTGCTCATCCGGCACCGGCAGCTCGCCGCAGCCGCCGCAGTGAATGATCGGGATGGGGCAGCCCCAGTAGCGCTGGCGCGAAATGCCCCAGTCGCGCAGACGGAACTGCACACGTTTGCTGCCGAGGCCCTTCTTCTCGAGCGCCGCGGCGATCGCATCGACCGCCTGCGCGAAGGAGAGGCCGGAGAATTCGCCCGAGCTCACCGTCGTGCCGTACTCGGAATAGGCGGGGATCCAGGGCGCGCGCACCTCCTCGTAAGCGCCGCTCGTCGAGCGCACGACCGTGACGATCGGCAGCCGGTTCCTGGTCGCGAACTCGAAGTCGCGCTCATCGTGGGCCGGCACGCCCATCACGGCGCCCTCGCCGTAGGCCATCACGACGTAATTCGCGACCCACACCTCGAGGGGCTTGCCGGTGAAGGGATGCAGTACGTGCAGCCCGGTCGACATGCCCTTCTTCTCCTGGGTGGCGAGATCGGCCTCGATGACGCTGCCGCGGCGGCACTCGTCGACGAAGGCGGCGAGCGCGGGATTGCCGCGCGCCGCGGCGAGCGCCACCGGGTGCTCGGCGGCGACCGCCATGAACGTAGCGCCGAAGAGCGTGTCGGCGCGCGTAGTGAACACCTTGACGGCGCCCGCGCCGCCGAGCGCCTGCGCCGTGTCGGGCGCGTACGGAAAGGAGATGTCGCAGCCGACGCTGCGGCCGATCCAGTTGGCCTGCATGACACGCACGCGCTCCGGCCAGTCGGGCAGCTGCTCGAGCGCGGCGAGCAGCTCGTCCGCGTAGCGCGTGATCGCGAGGTAGTACATCGGGATCTCGCGCTTCTCGACCGGCGCGCCCGTGCGCCAGCCGCGCCCGTCGATCACCTGCTCGTTGGCGAGCACGGTCTGATCGACCGGATCCCAGTTGACCACGCCGCTCTTGCGGTAGGCGAGGCCCTGCTCGCGCATGCGCAGGAACAGCCACTGGTTCCAGCGGTAGTAGTCCGGATCGCAGGTGGCCAACTCGCGCCGCCAGTCGATGGCGAAGCCGAGGGATTGAAGCTGCGAGCGCATGTGCGCGATGTTGTCGCGCGTCCACTTCGCCGGCGGCACGGAGTTGCTGATGGCGGCGTTCTCGGCCGGGAGCCCGAAGGCGTCCCAGCCCATCGGCTGCAGCACGTTGTAGCCCTGCATGCGCAGGTAGCGCGCCAGCACGTCGCCGATCGTGTAGTTGCGCACGTGGCCCATGTGCAGCCTGCCCGAGGGGTACGGCAGCATCGACAGGCAGTAGAACTTGCGCTTGGCGGGGTCCTCGCGCACTTCGAAGGCGTGCCGCTCCCGCCAATAGTCCTGCGCGGCGCGCTCCACAGCTGCTGGATCGTAGGTCTCGTGCATGCTCATTTCACTGGCCGAAATCGCCGGCGGCGATTCCGGCGGACATTACTCCGGTTGCCGCGGCGGAAGGCGCGGCTTTCGCCGGCTGCGCAGATGGCAAGCCTAAGGTAACCGCAGCGGTACGAAGATCTGCGCGTCCTCGCGTTGGATGAGGAGCGCTACGCTCTTGCCGGCGGTCTTGGCCGTCTCCTCCAGCTCAGCCACCGTGTGCACGCGCCTGCCGTTGACGCCGAGGATGATGTCGCCGGGCTGCACCTCGGCGGCGGCAGCGGGACCTGTGACCTCCTCTACCACCAGGCTCCCCTGCGTGCCGGCTTGGCTCTTCTCCTGCGGGTTGAGCGGCCGCACCGTGAGCCCGAAAGCGCTCGGCGCCGCCCGGGGGCCGCCGCCCTGAGAGCGGCCGTGCGCGGAGGCAACCTGCTGCTGCTCGTGCAGCTCAGCGACGGCCACGCTCAAGTTCAGCTGCTTGCCGCCGCGCCATATCGAGAGTGTCGTATCGCTCCCCGGCTTCATCGCCGCGATCGCCCCCGAGAGCTCCCCGTAATGCTCGATCGGATGGCCGGCGACGGCCAGGATCACATCGCCCGGCTGGACGCCGGCCTTGGCCGCCGGGCCGTCCTTCTCGACCGAGGAGACCAGCGCGCCGCGCGGCCGGTCGAGCCCGAAGGATTCGGCGAGCTGCGCGTTGAGATCCTGGATGGTGACGCCGATGCGCCCGCGCACCACGCGGCCGGTCTTGATCAGCTGCTCCTCGACGTTGTGCGCGACGTCGATCGGGATCGCGAACGACAGGCCCATGAAGCCGCCGGTGCGGCTGAAGATCTGTGAGTTGATCCCGATGACCTCGCCCGCCATGTTGAAGAGCGGTCCCCCGGAGTTGCCGGGGTTGACCGCCACGTCGGTCTGGATGAACGGCACGTAGTTGTCGCTCGGCAGCGAGCGCGAGGTGGCGCTGATGATGCCGGCGGTGACGGTGTTCTCGAAGCCGAACGGCGAGCCGATGGCGAGCACCCACTGGCCGGGTTTGATGCGCGAGGGATCGCCGAGCCTGACGATCGGCAGATTGCTGGCGTTGATCTTGATCACGGCGACGTCGGTGCGCTCGTCGGCGCCGATCACCTTGGCCTGGAACTCACGCCGGTCGGTGAGCCGCACGGTCACGGTCTCGGCGTCCGCCACCACGTGGGTATTGGTGAGGATGTAGCCGTCCGGGCTGACGATGAAGCCCGAGCCCGCGCCGCGCACCGGCGGCTGGTTGCCGCGCGGTCCCTCGCCCGGCGCCGGAATGCCGAAGCGGCGGAAGAAATCATAGAAGGGGTCGTTGGGCGAGAGGCCCTGGAAGCCGCCCTGCTGCGCCTTCTCCACCACCTCGACATTCACCACCGCGGGTCCGTACCTCTCGACCAGCGCGGTGAAGTCGGGGAGCGCCCGCATCGCGGGCTCGGCCGGGGAATCGGCGGTCGAGACGGGCGCGGCGGCGCTTGATGCCTGCGGGGCGGGCGGGTCGGCCGCCGGGTGCGTCTGCTGGGCGCTGGTGTCGCGCGAGCAGCCCGCGAGCGCCACCGCCAGCCCCAGCACGGCGAGCGTCCTGCGCAGCGGCGGAACGAGGATCGATTCGGCTTTCACGTGCATGTCCTTCGGGTAGCCGCGCCGGCCGACCCGGAACGGGTCCGCCACAGCCTATCATTCCGCACCCCTATGCCGCATGCCAGCGAGAGCGCCGCGAGCGTCACGATGAGCCAGTTTCCAACATCGGCATAGGGGGTGAGGCCGGCCATCGGGGTCACTTTTGAGACCAGTAGCACGGGGCGGAATTCCGGGGCGCGAGCCAGGACCTCGCCGTGCGGTCCCACGATCGCGGAAATGCCGTCGTTGGTGGCCCGGATCAGGTAGCGGCCCTCCTCGAGCGCGCGCATGCGCGCAACCTGGAAGTGCATGTGCCGGGCGCTCGAGTGGTCGAACCAGGCGTCGTTGGTCACGTTCACCAGCGCGTCCGCTCCGCCACGGCGTAACTCCTCGAGCATCGCGGCGCCGTAGGCGTCTTCATAGCACACGGTGGTCCCGAGCTTGAGGTGCCCCGCCTCGAGCGGCGGCTGATAGGCGGCGCCGGGTGTGAAATCCGAGTACGGCAGACTCATCAGGCGCATCCACGAGCGCACGAAGTGCGGCACCGGGAAGTACTCCGCAAACGGCACCAGGTGGTGCTTGTCGTACCAGCTCACCTTGGCGTCGAGCGCCAGCACCGAGTTGTAGTAGCGCACGGTGTCCGAGTCCGAGACGCCGCCTTCGGCGCGCAGGATTCCCATGACGAGCGCCGAGCCGTGCGCATGGGCATCGCGGTAGATCTGCGTCAGCCAGGACACCAGGTCGTTGGCGGTATCGGCGGTCGCCGACTCGGGCCACACGATGAGCGCGTTCCCGAAGGCCTGCTCGGTGAGCTTGCGGTAAAGGTCGAGTGTCGCTTCGCGGTTCGCCTCGAGCCATTTCTCATCCTGTGGGACCGCGCCCTGGACGATCGCCACCGACACCGGCGCGCCGGAGGGCTGGGTCCAGGACACGCCGCGCAGCGCCACCCCGGCAGCCCAGGGAACCAGCAGCACCGCCACCGCACTCACCCGCGCCCGCTTCGTGCCGCTCACCAGCGTGACGAGCGCCCCGGCCGAGAGCAGCAAAGCCGCGCTCGCGCCGTAGATACCGGCAACCGGCACGAGCCCCGCGAGCCAGGTATCGGTCTGCGAGTACCCGAGCGACAGCCACGAGAACCCCGAAAGAAACCACCCGCGCCACCACTCGACCACCAGCCACGCCGCCGGCAGTGCGACCAGCGAGCGCACGGCACCGCTCTGCGGCAGCCAGCGTGCACACGCGAAGCCGAGCCCCGCGTGGTAGAGCGCCATGATGCCGGTGAGTCCCAGCATCAGGAGGAGCGCGAGCCACAGGGGCGCACCGCCGAGCGGCAGGCTGAGGAGGAGCCAGTAGGTGCCGGCCGCGAAGGTGCCGGCGTTGAAGATGAAGCCTAGCCACGCCGACTCGCGCGGCGCGGCGTCCTGCCACAGCCACATGAGCACCGCGGGACAGAGCACCGCGAGCGGCCATAGCGAGAGTGGCGCAAAGGAAGCGGCGAGAGCGGCGCCTGCCACGAGCGCGATGAGGGCCCGCAGCCGTGCCGAGGACGGCCGCGCGAGGACGTAGAGCGCCACCTAGGATCCGCCGCCCGCGGCGCGCTCTTCCGGCGGCGGCAAAACATCGCGGGGCGCCACCACCCGCAGCGCCTCGATGCGGCGGCGGTCGGCGCGCAGCACGCGGAACTCGAATCCCTCGATGGTCGCGCTCTCGCCGCGCCGCGGCAGGTGCCCGAGCTGCTTCATCAAGAGGCCGGCCACGGTGTCGAAGCCCTCCTCCTCCGAGAGCTGCGCCCCGAAGTACTCGTTGAACTCGGCGATGCGCGTCACGCCACGCACCGTGAACTGCCGCTCCGCGTCGCGGCGGATGTTCAGATCGTCCTCGACGTCGAACTCATCGTCGATCTCGCCGACGATCTGCTCGATCACGTCCTCGATGGTCACCAGCCCGGAGACCCCGCCGTATTCGTCGACCACGATCGCCATGTGGTTGCGGTTGCGGCGGAACTCGCGCAGCAGCACGTTCAGGCGCTTCGACTCGGGCACGAACAGCGCCGGGCGCATGAACTCGCGGATGTCGAAGCGCTCGCGCTTCTCCCCCGTGAGGCGCAGCAGGTCCTTGGCGAGCAGAATCCCGACGATGTCGTCGCGATCCTCGTCCATCACCGGGAAGCGCGAGTGGCCGGACTCGACCACCTTGGGCAGGATGACCGCGGCGCGCTCGTCGCGCCTGACGAACACCATCTGGGCGCGCGGCACCATGATGTCGCGCACCTGCAGGTCAGAGACCTGGAGCACGCCCTCGATCATCGACAGCGCGTCGCTGTCGACCAGCCCGCGCTCGCCGGCATCGCGCAGCACGGTGAGCAGTTCCTCACGGTCCTGCGGCTCGGACGCGAGACCCTGTTTGAGTCGCCTCAGCCACCGTCCGGTCGAGTTCAGGTCCTTGGTCATGAGAGTCACCGGTAGGGGTTGGCGAAACCGAGGCGGCGCAGCACGGCGATCTCGCGCCGCTCCATGCGGCGCGCATCGGAAGCCCGCTGATGGTCGTAGCCGATCAGGTGCAGCGCTCCGTGCACGATGAGATGCGCCCAGTGCGCCTCGAGGGTCTTCGCCTGCGCACGCGCCTCGCCGCGCAGCACGCCTGCACAGATCACGAGGTCGCCGAGCGCGCGCGTGCCACCCGGCGTGCGCGCCGGCATGGCGGGCGGCGGAAAGGACAGAACGTTGGTCGGCTTATCGCGGCCCCGGTAGCGCGCATTCAGGCGGCGGCTCTCGGCGGGACCCACGACGCGCACTCCGAGCTCGGCGCCCGACGCGCGCGCGCCGAGCGCCGCACTCGCCCAGCGCGTGAGGTCCGCGCGGCGCGGCGACCAGGCCCGCACCCCGCGCTGCAGCTCGAGAGTCAGCGGGCGCGCGCTCAAGGTGAGCCGCTCCCATGGGATTCGTAGGCCTGCACGATGCGCTGCACCAGCGGATGGCGCACCACGTCCTGCGCGTCGAAGAAAGTGAAGGCGACGCCCGGCACGTCGCGCAGCACCTCGACGACGTGCGAGAGGCCCGACTGCCTGCCCGCGGGGAGGTCGGTCTGCGTGACGTCGCCCGTGACCACCGCGCGCGAGCCGAAGCCGATGCGGGTGAGGAACATCTTCATCTGCTCGATGGTGGTGTTCTGCGCCTCATCCAGAATGATGAAGGAGTCATTCAGCGAGCGGCCGCGCATGAAGGCGAGCGGGGCGACCTCGATGACGTTGCGCTCGATGAAGCGCGCCACGCGGTCGAAGCCCATCATCTCGTAGAGCGCGTCGTACATCGGACGCAGATACGGGTCGACCTTCTGGGTGAGATCTCCGGGCAGGAACCCCAGCCGCTCGCCCGCCTCGACCGCGGGCCGCACCAGCACGATGCGGCGCACGCGATCGGCCTGCAACGCCTCGACCGCGCAGGCGACCGCCAAATAGGTCTTGCCGGTGCCGGCGGGACCTATGCCGAAGGTGAGATCGCCGCCGCGGATGTGCGCGAGGTAATCGCGCTGGTGCTTGCCGCGCGCGCGGATCCCGCCGCGCGGCAGGTGCACGCCGTACTCGCGCACGTCCGCGTCCGCGGGCGGCGCGCCGGCGTCGCGATCGCGCAGCGCCAGGTGCACCCGCTCCGGGGTCACTTCCTCGGTGCGGGTGAGCCCGAATAGCTCCCGCAGGATGTCCTCGGCGCTGGCGGCGCGGGCGCCGCTCACGCGGAAGGTGTCGCCGCGGCGGCGGATGCGCACCTCGAGCCGCTGCTCCAGCAGCCGCAGGTTCTCATCCAGCGGTCCGCAGAGCTTCGCCAGGCGGGTGTTGTCGCCGCCGCGGAGATCGAACTCCCGCTGCTGCTCGTGCGGCGATGAGGCGGTCACGGCCATTCAGCCGCAGGCCGCGAGCGGCGCCGCGTCGGAGAGCCGGCCGCGCAGGCTGTGCGCCAGCGCCGCGGTCACCTCGACCTCGGCGAAGCGGTTGATGAGCGAGGCGGGGCCGGCGAAATTCACCCAGCGGTTGTTGGCGGTGCGTCCGGCGAGCTCGCGCGCATTGCGCTTCGCCGGCCGCTCGATGAGCACGCGCTGCCGCGTGCCGACCATCGCCTCGCTGATGGCGTGCGCCTGGGATTCGAGCTGCGCCTGAAGGCGCGCGAGGCGCTGCTGCTTCACCTCGTGGCTCACCTCGTCGGGGAGCGAGGCCGCGGGCGTCCCGGGACGGCGGCTGTAGATGAAGCTGAACGACTGATCGAAGCCCACCTCGCGCGCGAGCGCCAGCGTCGCCTCGAAGTCGCGCTCGCTCTCGCCGGGGAAGCCCACGATGAAATCCGAGGACAGCGAGACGTCGGGCCGCACGGCGCGCAGGCGCCGCACCTTGTCCTTGAACTCGAGGGTGGTATAGCCGCGCTTCATGAGCGCGAGCACCCGGTCCGAGCCGCTCTGCACCGGCAGGTGCAGGTGATTGGCGAGCTTTGGGACGCTCGCGAACGCCTCGATGAGGCTCGCGTCGAACTCGAGCGGATGCGAGGTGGTGAAGCGGATGCGCTCGATGCCGGGCACGCGGGCGACGTGGTGGATGAGCGTCGCCAGGTCGACGCGCGCCCCGTCGGCCATGGGTCCGCGGTAAGCATTGACGTTCTGGCCGAGGAGCGTCACCTCGGCGACACCCTGGGCGGCGAGCGCGCGCACCTCGGCGAGCACCGAGTCGAAGCCGCGGCTCATCTCCTCGCCGCGCGTGTAAGGCACGATGCAGAAGCTGCAGTATTTGCTGCAGCCCTCCATGATCGAGACGAAGGCACGCGCCCCTTCGGCGCGCGGCGCAGGCAACGAATCGAATTTCTCGATCTCGGGAAAGCTGACGTCGACCTGCGCACGCCCGGTGCGCTTCAGCTCCGCGATCATCTGCGGCAGCCGGTGCAGCGTCTGCGGCCCGAACACCAGGTCGACGAACGGCGCGCGTTCGGTGATGGCCTCGCCCTCCTGGCTCGCGACGCACCCGCCCACGCCGATGATCACCTCCGGCCGGCGGCTCTTCAGGCGCCGCCATTCGCCTAAGAGCGAGAACACCTTCTCCTGCGCCTTCTCGCGCACCGAGCAGGTGTTCATGAGGAGCACGTCCGCCTCGCGCGGATCCTCGGTCGCGATGAGGCCGGCGCCCGCGTTGAGCACGTCCGCCATGCGGGCGGAGTCGTACTCGTTCATCTGGCAGCCGAAGGTCTTGATGAAATAGCGGCGGGACATGGTATGGGCAGCTGCGGAATTTTAAGGGGTCGGATCAGGGGGTGCACTGCCGGACACTGAAACCGCTGGCGCAATGACAAGAAAGTTGAGGCGGGTCAGTGGCTTATCAAGCCCCACAGCCAGCCTTCTCGAGCCGCTTTGAGCGCATCCTGCCGCGGCGCTCGGCTCACCGCTCAGAACGGAATATCGTCGTCGAATTCCTCGCCCGAGCCGCCGCCGCCGCCACCGCCACCGCCACCGCCGCGAGGGCCTCCGCCGCCGCCTCCGGTGTCCTCGCCGAAGTGCTCGCGCCCGCCGCCCCCGCCTGCGCCTGAGCCGGGCGCCATGCCACCGCCTGCCTGGCCGCCGCGGCCATCGAGCATCTGCATGTCGTTAGCGACGATCTCGGTCGAGTACCGCTCGTTACCCTGCTTGTCGGTCCACTTGCGGGTGCGCAGGCTCCCTTCGATGTAAACCTTCGAGCCCTTGCGCAGGTACTCGCCCGCCACTTCGGCGAGCCGACCGAAGAGCGCGACACGATGCCACTCGGTGCGCTCCTGCTGCTCCCCGGTCTGCTTGTCGCGCCAGTTCTCGCTGGTCGCCACGCGCAGGTTCGCGACCGTGGTGCCCGAAGGCATGGCACGGGTCTCGGGATCCGCGCCCAGGTTGCCGATGAGGATGACTTTGTTGACTCCACGCGCCATGGTGAGGGCCCTCGAAATGGTCGGCGCATTCTAGAGGAGCCGCGCAGGCCGCGCGAACCCCTTGAGGAGCGCCGCGCGGCCCCCAAATCGGCCCTGTACCCCCAGTTTTGCCGCGTGCAGCCGCGAGCTTTGGTCTCGGTGGCGCCGGCGCGTAGAATTTCTGGTTCGATGCAGCAAATACGCGTGCGCGGTGCGCGCACTCACAACCTCAAGAACCTCAGCCTCGACCTGCCGCGCGAGCGGCTGATCGTGGTCACGGGCTTGTCCGGCTCCGGCAAGTCGTCGCTCACCTTTGACACCCTGTATGCCGAAGGCCAGCGGCGCTACGTCGAGTCGCTGTCGGCCTACGCGCGGCAGTTCCTCGCGACCATGGACAAGCCCGACGTCGACAGCATCGAGGGCCTGTCGCCGGCGATCGCCATCGAGCAGAAGGCGAGCTCCCACAACCCGCGCTCGACCGTCGGCACGGTCACCGAGATCTACGATTACCTGCGTCTGCTGTACGCGCGCGCCGGCACGCCGCGCTGCCCGGATCACGGCACCGATCTCGCCGCCCAGACCGTGAGCCAGATGGTCGACCAGGTGCTGAAGCTTCCCGAGGGCACGGCGGCGGCGCTGCTCGCGCCGGTGGTCGCGCAGCGCAAGGGCGAGCACCTCGAGCTCCTCGAGGACCTGGGAGCGCAGGGCTACGTGCGCGTGCGCATCGACGGACGCATCCACGAGCTCGACGCCCTGCCGGCACTCGATCCGAAGAAGAAGCACGACATCGAGGCGGTGGTCGACCGCATGCGCGTGCGGCCGGACGCCGCGCAGCGCCTGGCCGAGTCGTTCGAGACGGCGCTCAGGCTCTCGGGCGGACTCGCCCAGCTGATCTTTCTCGATGAGCCCGGGCGCGAGCCGCTCATCTTCTCGAGCCGCCATGCGTGCCCCGTCTGCGGCTACAGCGTGCCGCCGCTCGAGCCGAAACTGTTCTCATTCAACAACCCATCGGGTGCCTGTTCCGGCTGCGACGGCCTGGGGGTCGAGGAATTCTTCGATCCGCAGCGCGTGGTATTGCATCCCCACCTCTCGCTCGCGGGCGGCGCGGTGCGCGGCTGGGACCGGCGCAATGATCACTACTTCCATCTCATCCAGTCACTGGCCAGGCACTACGGCTTCGATATCGAGATGCCGTGGACGGAGCTGCCGGAGCACGTGCGCCAGGTCCTGCTTCACGGCAGCGGCACGGAGGCCATCGAATTCAGCGAGCGCGCCGAAGCCGGGCGGCGCACGCGCCGCCGCCACCCCTTCGAGGGGATTCTCCCGAACCTGACGCGCCGCTACCGCGAGACTTCCTCGCCGATGGTGCGCGAGGAGCTGGCGCGCTACCGGAGCCTGCGCCCCTGCCCCGACTGCCAGGGCACGCGCCTGAATCGCAGCGCGCGCTTCGTGTTCGTCGCGGAGCGGAGCCTGCCGGAAGTCGCGCACCTGACCGTGGGTCGGGCGCTCGAATTCCTGCGCGGCCTCAATTTGAGCGGTTGGCGCGGCGAGGTGGCGGCCAGGATCGTCAAGGGCATGGTGGAGCGTCTCGCTTTCCTCGCCGACGTCGGTCTCGAGTACCTGACGCTCGATCGCAGCGCCGAGACGCTCTCGGGCGGGGAATCGCAGCGCATTCGCCTCGCGAGCCAGGTCGGCTCCGGGCTCACCGGGGTCATGTACATCCTGGACGAGCCCTCGATCGGGCTGCACCAGCGCGACAACCGGCGGCTCCTCGCGACGCTCAAGCAGCTGCGCGATCTCGGCAACACCGTAATCGTGGTCGAGCACGACGAGGAGGCGATCCGCGAAGCCGACTACGTAGTGGACCTGGGTCCCGGCGCCGGCGCCCACGGCGGCCACTTGGTTGCACAAGGGTCGCCGCGTGACGTCGAGAGCTCAGCGGCTTCACTTACCGGCCAGTACCTCTCGGGCCGGCGGCGCATCGAGGTACCCACGCTGCGCATCCGCCCGGCGCCGGGACGGGAGATTCGCATCGTCGGCGCGCAGGGCAACAATCTGCGCAACATCACGGCGGAGATTCCGCTCGGACTGCTCACCTGCGTCACGGGTGTATCGGGCTCGGGCAAATCGACGCTCATCGTCGACACTCTCTTCGGCCACGCCGCGGCGCGCCTCAACGGCGCGCGCGTGGAGGCGGCGCCCTGCGAGCGTGTCGAGGGGCTCGAGCACATCGATCGAGTCATCGACATCGATCAGAGCCCGATCGGGCGTACGCCGCGCTCCAACCCCGCAACCTACACGGGGCTGTTCGCGCCATTGCGCGAGCTGTTTGCGGCCGTGCCCGAAGCGCGGGCACGCGGCTACGACGCCGGGCGCTTCAGCTTCAACGTCAAGGGCGGCCGGTGTGAAGCGTGCCAGGGCGATGGCGTCATCCGCGTCGAGATGCACTTCCTGCCCGACGTGTACGTACCTTGCGATGTCTGCAAGGGGCAGCGCTACAACCGCGAGACGCTCGAGATCCGCTACCGCGGCAAGAACATTCACGAAGTGCTCGAGCTCACGGTGGAAGAGGCGCTGCGCTTCTTCCAGAACGTGCCCGCCGCGGCAGGCAAGCTGCAGACACTCGCCGACGTGGGACTGGCCTACGTGAAACTCGGGCAGAACGCCACGACGCTTTCGGGAGGCGAGGCGCAGCGGGTCAAGCTCTCGCGCGAGCTCGCCAAGCGCGCCACCGGTCGCACTCTCTACATCCTCGACGAGCCGACCACGGGCCTGCACTTCCATGACGTCGAGCAGCTGCTGCATGTGCTGCATCGGTTGCGCGACGAGGGCAACACGGTCGTCGTCATCGAGCACAACCTCGATGTGATAAAGACCGCCGACTGGGTGATCGACCTGGGTCCCGAGGGCGGCGAGGGCGGCGGCGAGATCATCGCAACCGGCACGCCCGAGACGATCGCGGCCAACGAGCGCTCCTACACGGGCGCCTACCTCCGGCCGCGGCTCGCACGGGACGATCAGCGCCGCACCGCCGTCGGCGCCTGAGGCCGGCGGGCGTCGCGTGTCCATTTCGCAATAGTTAGGTGAGTGACTAACTATTGGCTTTGGAAGCCTCACGCACACACGCCCCCGCGCGGCGCTCGCGGCATAGGCATCTCTACGCATCGCCCGGAAGCCCTTCCCGGTATAGCTTTAGCCGTCTTCGAGGCCTCGATCCGGATGCCTAATAAATTGATTTAATTACCAATCTTGACTCACCATAACGCGATTGCAAATGCGAACGGTTCTCATCCATAATTGCATCATGGATGCCGTAGCCGCTCCCGCCGGGCTCGCTCTCGCTCCCGGCTTCGTGAGTCTCGCCGCGCTCCCTCCCGGGGCCGCCGGGCGGGTCGTCAGCGTCGGCTCGTCCGCGTCCGCCCTCTCCCCGCTCGAGCGGCGGCTCCTCGAGTTCGGCTTCGTGAGCGGCGAGAACGTCGAGATCCTCGCCGAGGCGCGCCCCGGACGTGATCCCTTCGTCGTGCGTGTCGGCCATACGACGCTTGCGCTTCGCCGCCGCGAGGCCGAAAGCATCTGGATCGAGTTGCACCGAGCCTCTACCCCGGGCGCAGCCCCCGCGCCATGAACGCCCCGGCGGCCGCGGCCGTCGCCGCGCCGCAGCTCAGCCTCTCGTTGATCGGCGTGCCGAACAGCGGCAAGACCGCCCTGTTCAACCGCCTGACCGGCAGCCGTCAGAAAGTCGCCAACTATCCCGGCGTCACCGTTGAGCGCAAGGAAGGGCGGCTGGTGGGCCCGCGTACCGCGCGCAGCTATCGGGTGGTGGATCTCCCGGGCGCCTACAGTCTCGAGCCCGCGACGCTCGATGAGGCCATCGCGCGCGACGTGATCCTCGGCCGTCATGCGGTCGAGCCCGCGCCCGACCTGCTGGTGTGCGTGGTCGATGCCACCAACCTGCGCCTCAACCTGCGCCTGGTGCTCGAGCTCAAGCGCCTCAACCTGCCGATGATCGTCGCGCTCAACATGAGCGACGTCGCCGCGCAGCGCGGCTACCGCTTCGATCGCGAGGCTCTCGAGCGCGCGCTCGGCGTCCCGGTCGTACCCACCGTCGCCATCCGTGCCGGCGGGGAGCGCGAGCTGGTCGACGCCATCGACACTTATGGATTCGCGAATGCCGCGCGCACCCGCGCTCGCCCCGAGGCGCCGCCGCCCTCCACCGCCGCAGAGATCGAGGCGACTCAGCGCGAAGTGCGCCGGGTGCTGGAGGCGATCGGCTATCACGTGCCGGCGCGTGCGGCGATGCTCGCGCGTCTCGATGCCGTCGTGCTGAATCCCGTCGCCGGCCCGCTGCTGCTCGCGGCCGTGCTGTTCCTCATGTTCCAGGCGGTATTCAGCTGGGCCAAGGAGCCGCAGAACCTGATCAACGCGGGAATCCAGGGACTCACCGCCTGGCTCGCCGGCGTGCTGCCCGCGGGACCGTTGCGCGGACTGCTGCTCGACGGCGTCATCGCCGGAACCGGCAGCGTGCTGGTCTTCCTGCCGCAGATCCTGATCCTGTTCCTCTTCATTCTCGCGCTCGAGGACTCGGGCTATCTGCCGCGCGCCGCGTTCATGCTCGACCGGCTCATGTGGCGGGTGGGACTCTCGGGACGCGCCTTCATTCCGCTGCTCTCGAGCTTCGCGTGCGCCATCCCGGGCATCATGGCGACGCGCACCATTCCTTCTTCGCGCGACCGGATCGCCACCATCATGATCGCGCCGCTCATGACCTGCTCGGCGCGGCTGCCGGTGTACGCGCTGCTGATCGGCGCCTTCATTCCGCAGCGCGACCTGGGTCCGGCGAATCTGCGCGGACTCGTGCTGTTCGCGCTCTACCTCGCCGGCGTCGTGAGCGCGCTCGCGGTCGCCTTCGTGCTCAAGCGCGCCATGATGCACGGCGAGTACCGGCCGCTGCTGCTGGAGCTCCCCGAGTACCGCTGGCCGCATCTCTCGAACCTGGTACTGGGGCTCTGGGAGCGCACCCGGATCTTTCTCACCCGCGTCGGCACCATCATTCTCACACTCATGGTGGTGCTGTGGTTCCTCGCGAGCTTTCCGGCGCCGCCGGCCGGCGCCACCGGTCCCGCCATTCAGTACAGCCTCGCCGGGCTCCTCGGCCGCGGGCTCGAGTATCTGTTCGCGCCGATCGGCTTCAACTGGCAGATCTCGATCGCGCTCGTGCCTGGACTCGCCGCACGCGAGGTTGCGGTGAGCGCGCTCGGCACCGTCTACGCGATGTCGGGCGCGAGCGACGTCGCCGGGGCGCTCACGCCGATCATCAGCCATACCTGGAGCCTCGCCACCGGTCTGTCACTGCTCGCGTGGTACATCTTTGCGCCGCAGTGCCTGTCGACGCTCGCCGTGGTGAAGCGCGAGACCAACTCCTGGACCTACCCGCTGGCGATGGCGGCGTACCTGTTCGCGCTCGCGTACCTCGGAGCATTCGCCACCTATCGCGTGGCGCTGGCATTAGGCGGCGGAGCGCTGCCCGCATGAGCCTGCTGCTGCAGAGCGTGCTGGTGGGTGTATTGGTGGCCGCGTGCGTGCTCTACAGCGCCTGGCGGCTCGCCTCACTGAAACTACGGCTGCGGGTGATCGATGCGCTCGGCTCGCTGCCACCGGTGCTCACCACGCCGTGGCTCGCGGCGCTCAGGCGCCGTACGCTCGCACAGCTCTCCGGCGGCTGCGCCGGTTGCGCCGCGGGCGGCGCGCCTACGCGGGACGCGCCGGCGCGCCCGAATCAAACACCTGGTGCACTTCGCCGTTGACGATGCGCTCCTGGTAGTTGCCGCTGGTATAGCCGCCGACCACGCGCCGCCAGAAGCGCACCGCCTCGGCATTGCGCAGGTACTCGGTGATCTCCCAGCGTCCGGCGAAGCGATTGAGTATCAGCTCGACGGCGCTGCGCCCCACGCCGAGCCGCCGCCGCGCTCGCGTGATGAAGAACTCCGCCATGCGATAGTCGGTACGCGGGCGTGGCGGCGGCGGCGCGGGACCCGCGCGCAGCACGCGGGCGAAGCCTACCGGCTCGCTGCCCTTCAGGATCACCAGCGGAAAGGTATTGGGATCGCCGAACCAGTGCGCGATCTGGTCGGGCTCGCGGTGCCCGACCTCCCCGAGCGCGGGGAACAGTCCGGTGCCGGGATTCAGATCGTCCAGATAATCGCGATAGACGCTCTGGATCCAGAGCCGGTCGGCAGGCTGGGCGCGTGCATCACGCACGCTGACGGTCACGGCAGGCACGAGTTGAGGCCCAATAATGACACGGCCCGGACGGCTCGCGCTTGCGCTCCGTCCGGGCCGCGTTGTTCAGCCGTAAGCCCTGAAGACTTACTGCTTCGGCTTCTCCGCCTCGGCCGGGGCCGCAGCGGGAGCAGCAGCGCCAGCAGCGGGCGCGGCGGCGCCGGCTTCGCCGGCAGGAGCAGCCGTGGTGCCAGCAGCCGGAGCGGCCTGGTCAGCCGGAGCAGCGGGAGCCGCGGCCGGGGCAGCAGCCGGAGCAGGAGGAGTAGCGGCTTCTGGGCCTGCGGCTTCCTGCTTCGCGCAGGCCGTCAGCATCAGCGCCGCAACGATCGCGCTAAGAGCAAGTTTGGTGTTCATCGATATTTCCCCGAAGGAAGCAAGAGTTGTGTTGATAAGGCCACGGCCGGGTGAAGGCCGTTCCGGGCTCATAATCGAGCCGCGGAAGAGGTAAATTCTATAGAAGTCCCGGTACGATTGGAAACTGCCACGGGCTGTGCGCCGCAGCCTTGCTGTCGGGCTGATGCGACAGGCCGGGCAGCCATTGTGGCTGACGGGAGACAAGCGAATGTCCGACATCGAACCCGCTCTGGCGCAAGGCCTCGAGGAGTCCTTCGGCCCGCATCTGGCGGCGCTGTGCGAACGTACCGCCCGGGCACTTGCGGCCTGTGGCTTCACGGGCTTGCTGGTGCATTCGGGCTCGGCGCTCACGGTGTTCGAGGACGATCGGACCTACCCTTTCGTGGCGCACGCCCCCTTCAAGGTGTGGGTTCCGCTCTCCGATATACCCGACTCCTTCATCTGGTTCGAGCCTGGATCGCGGCCGAAGCTGCTCCTCAACCAGCCCCGCGACTACTGGTACAAGCCGGCGGATCTGCCGCGCGGCTACTGGGTGCGCCATTTCGAGGTCCTGCCCGTCCCGGACAGCGCCGCCGCGCGCGCCGCGCTGCCTAAGGACCTCTCGCGGGCGGCGTACATCGGCGATGCCACGCCCGAGATTGCCGCCTGGGGCCCGGCCGCGGTCAATCCGCGCACCCTGATGCGCACGCTCGATTATGACCGTGCGGTCAAGAGCCCCTATGAGCTCGCCTGCATGCGTGCCGCGAACCGCCTCGGCGCCCGCGGACATCTCGCGGCCACGCGCGCCTTCGAGGCCGGCGCGTCCGAATTCGAGATCGAGATCGAGTTTCTCAGCGCCTGCGGGCTGCGCGAGCAGGAGCTGCCGTACAACCCGATCATCGCGCTCAACGAAGGCGGGGCGGTGCTGCACTATCAGGTGCTGAACAAGCAGGCACCGCGCGAGCGCCACTCGCTGCTGATCGATGCGGGCGCGGAGTTCGCCGGCTACGCCTGCGACATCACGCGCACCCACGCCTACCGGGATGCAGACTTTCGCGCGCTGATCGCGCGCATGGACGAGCTGCAGCAGCGGCTGTGCGCGGGGGTGCGGGCCGGGGTGGACTGGCGCGATGTGCAGCTCAGTGCCCATACGGAGACTGGTCGGCTGCTCAAGGAAGCCGAGCTGGTGCACTGCAGTGATGAGGAAGCGGTCGCCAGCGGAGTCACCAGGGTATTCCTGCCGCACGGCATCGGGCATCTGCTCGGCATCGAGGTCCACGACGTCGGCGGATTCATGAAGGCGCGCGGGGACGGAGACATCCCCAGGCCCGAGGGCCACCCGTACCTGAGGCTCACACGCACTCTCGAGAGCGGCTTCGTCGTCACCATGGAGCCGGGGATCTATTTCATCCCGCAGCTGCTCGAGGCGGCGCGGGCCGATGACCGGCAATCGGGCTGCATCAACTGGCCGCGGGTGGCGGGGCTCATGAAATTCGGCGGCATCCGCATCGAGGACGACCTCGCCATCACCGCCTCCGGCTGCGAGAACCTGACGCGGGATGCCTTCCGCGCAGCCACGGCCGGAATCCCCTCTATTGATTCACTGAAGAATCAATAACTAGCGTTTTCCCAGAAGATCTTTTATATCCTGCAACAATACTTCGGTCTTGGTCGGCGCCGGAGGCGGCGCATCCGTCGCAGGCGCCGGAGGACGCTTCAGCTTATTGATGCCCTTGATGACGACGAAGATCGAGAGGGCGATCACCAGGAACTCGAAGATCGTCTGAAGGAACGACCCGTACTTCAGCAGCACGGGCTTGCCCGCCGCATTCGTCGCGATCTGAACCGACAGCTCGCTGAAATTCACGCTCCCCAGGATGGGCGACAGCGCCGGCATGATCACATCGCCCACCAGCGAGGAGACGATCTTCCCGAAGGCTCCGCCGATGACCACGCCGACGGCGAGGTCGATGACGCTGCCCTTCATCGCAAATTCTTTGAATTCAGACGCGAAACTCATGGCGGGCCTCCTCCCCTCGAGTGCCGGTCGTAAAGAATCAGGCGGGCGCTTTCTTCCTGCGGCTCGGCTTCTTCGGCTCTTCGGCCGGCTCGGCGGCGGGCTTCGCCTTCTTCTTCGGCTCGGCCTTCTCTTCAGCCTTGGCTGAGGCCCTGCTCTCCGCCTTGGTTTCCGCCTTGGCTTTCGCGCGGCGCGAGGTCTTCTTGCCCTCTTCGGCCGGCGGCTGCTCGACCGCAGCCGCGGCCGGCCCCTCGACGAGCTGCATCAGCGCCATGGGCGCCGAGTCGCCGGGGCGCGGCGTCATGCGCAGGATCCGCGTGTAGCCGCCCGGGCGCGCCTTGAAGCGCGGACCCAGGTCGGCGAACAGCTTCTCCACCACTGCGGCGTCGCGCAGCCGCGCGAACGCCAGGCGGCGGTTCGACTCCTCATCGCTCTTGGCGAGCGTGATGAGCGGCTCGACCACCCGGCGCAGCTCCTTCGCCTTCGGCAGCGTGGTGCGAATGGTCTCGTGCCGCAGCAGCGAGACCGACATGTTGCGCAGCAGCGCATGGCGGTGCGAGCTGTTACGCGACAACTGGCGGCCGGAGAGTCCGTGACGCATTTTCTTTTCCTATTCCTCTTGGCTGAAAAAGCCTGCGGCGATTCTCTGTCGGTCGCCGGCCAATCGACCCGTCAGTTAAATGACTTCCCGGGCGCCTTCCTCGTGCTTGAGCCCCGCCGGCGGCCAGCCGTCGAGGCGCATGCCGAGCATCAGGCCGTGACTCTGCAGCACTTCCTTGATCTCGGTGAGCGACTTCTTGCCGAGGTTCGGCGTGCGCAGCAGCTCCACCTCGGTCCGCTGCACCAGATCGCCGATGTAGTGAATGTTCTCGGCCTTGAGGCAGTTGGCGCTGCGCACGGTGAGCTCGAGCTCGTCGACCGGGCGCATCAGGATCGGATCGAACTGCATCTCGGAGACCTTGGTGGCCGCCTCTTCCTCGCCCTGCAGGTCGATGAACACCGACAGCTGGTCCTTCAAGATCGCGCCGGCGCGGCGGATGGCCTCTTCCGCGTCGATCGTGCCGTTGGTCTCGATGTCGATCACCAGCTTGTCGAGGTCGGTGCGCTGCTCGACGCGCGCCGCGTCCACCGAGTAGGTGACGCGCCGCACCGGCGAGAAGGAGGCATCGAGCTGCAGGCGGCCGATCGGGCGCGTCTGCTCCTCGAAGGCGACGCGTGCGGCCGCCGGCCGGTAGCCGCGGCCGCGCTCGACACGCAGCGTCATCGAGAGCTCGCCCGCCTTGGTGAGGTTGGCGATGACCAGCTCCGGGTTCACGACCTCGATGTCGTGATCGACCTGGATGTCGCCGGCCGTGACCGGGCCCGGGCCCTTCTTGTGCAGGCGCAGCTCGGCGCTCTCGCGCGAGTGCATCTTCAGCGCCACGGACTTGAGGTTGAGGAGAATGTCGACCACGTCCTCCTGCACACCCTCGATGCTGGTGTACTCGTGGAGCACGCCGTCGATCTCGACCTCGGTGATGGCCGCGCCCGGCATGGAGGAGAGCAGCACGCGGCGCAGTGCGTTGCCGAGCGTATGACCGAAGCCGCGCTCGAACGGCTCGATCACCACGCGCGCCTGGCGCGGGGCGATCGGCTGCACTTTCACCACCCGGGGTCTCAGGAACTCGCTTACAGTACCCTGCATTGCAGTTTCACCTTGCCGGCAGCACCGCCGGCGCAAACATGAAGAATTCGCTTACTTCGAATACAGCTCGACGACCAGGTTCTCGTTGATGTCGGGCAGGACGTCTTCCCGGCCCGGCGCCGACTTGAAGATGCCGCGGAACTCGCCGGCGTTCACGTCCACCCACTCCGGCAGCCCCACCTGCTGCGCGACGTTGAGCGCGCTCGCGATGCGTAGCTGCTTGCGCGACTTCTCGCGCACCTGGACGATGTCGCCGGCCTTCACCTGATAGGAGGCGATGGTCACCGGCTTCTCGTTCACGGTGATCGACTTGTGGCTGACCAGCTGGCGCGCTTCGGCGCGCGTCGCGGCGAAGCCCATGCGGTACACCACGTTGTCCAGACGGCACTCGAGCAGGCGCAGCAGGGTCACGCCGGTGGCGCCCTTGGTGCGCGCTGCCGCCTTGTAGTAGTTGCTGAACTGCCGCTCCAGCACCCCGTACATGCGGCGCAGCTTCTGCTTCTCGCGCAGCTGCAGGCCGTAGTCGGACAGGCGCTGGCGGCGCTCGCCCTTGATGCCGCCGGGCGGCACGGTGAACTTGCACTTGTTCTCGAGCGGCTTGACGCCCGACTTCAGGAACAGATCCGTGCCCTCGCGACGAGCGAGCTTGCACTTCGGTCCGGTGTAACGCGCCATTATTTTTCCTCTGGCTGAAAGCCGCCTGCGGCGCTTTCAGCGGAAAAGCGCTGCCGGCTTCGTTCGGGGCGGGCGAAAGGCGTGGCTTTCGCCCGCGGGCAAGTTGTTCGGGCGGCGGTCATCAGACTCTCCGTTTCTTCGGGGGACGGCATCCGTTGTGCGGAATGGGCGTCACGTCCGAGATGCTGGTGATCTTGAGCCCGCAGTTATTGAGCGCGCGCACGGCCGATTCGCGCCCGGGACCCGGGCCGCCGACGCGCACCTCGACGTTCTTCACGCCGTGCTCCTGCGCCGCCACGCCGGCCTTCTCGGCCGCCACCTGCGCGGCGAACGGCGTCGACTTGCGCGAGCCGCGGAAGCCGCAGCCGCCGGCGGTCGCCCAGGAGAGCGTGTTGCCCTGCCGGTCGGTGATCGTGATGATCGTGTTGTTGAAGGAGGCATGCACGTGCGCGATCGCATCGAGCACGTTCTTGCGCGCCTTCTTCGGCTTCTTGGGAGCCGCCGCCGCTGCAGGCGCCGCGCCCGCCGCCGGCGCCGCGCCAGCCGCCGGGGCCGCTTCCGCCTTGCCTTCAGGTTTCTGCTGCTCAGCCATGCCTTATGCCTTTCCCGGCGGTGCGTTCAGCTTGACCGCCTGTTTGCGCGGCCCCTTGCGGGTGCGCGCGTTGGTGCGGGTGCGCTGGCCGCGCACCGGGAGCCCGCGGCGGTGGCGGAGCCCTCGCCAGGTTCCCAGGTCCATCAGCCGCTTGATGTTCATCGACACTTCGCGCCGCAGGTCGCCCTCGACCGCGAACTTGGCGACGGCCGAGCGCAGCGCGTTCACCTCCGGCTCGGTGAGGTCCTTCACCTTGGTGGCGGGGTTGACGCCGGCCGCCTCGCAGGCGGCGTGCGCGCGTGCACGTCCCACGCCGAAGATGTGCGTGAGCCCGACCCACACGTGCTTGTTCATCGGGATGTTGATACCGGCTATACGTGCCATGTGTGCCTTACCTCAACCCTGACGCTGCTTGTGGCGCGGGTCCGAGCAGATGACGTAGACCACGCGCCGGCGGCGCACGATCTTGCAGTTCTTGCAGATCTTCTTGACCGACGGACGGACTTTCATTGATTAACCACCCTGCCCCGTTCGCCCGTAGCCGAGCAAATTGGCCTTCTTGAGGAGTCCCGGGTAGTGATGCGACATCATGTGCGCATTCAGCTGCGACATGAAATCCATCACCACCACCACGACGATGAGGAGCGAGGTGCCGCCGAAACGGAACGGCACGCCGTACCAGGAAATGAGGATCTCGGGGATCAGACACACCGCGGTGACGTACAGCGCGCCCCACAGCGTCAGGCGCGTCAGCACCTGGTCGATGTACTCGGCGGTCTGCTGGCCGGGGCGGATGCCGCGCACGAAGGCGCCGGACTTCTTCAGGTTCTCGGCGGTGTCGCGCGCGTTGAACACCAGCGCCGTGTAGAAGAAGCAGAAGAAGATGATCAGCACCGCGTAGATCACCAGATGCAGCGGCTGTCCGTAGCCGAGCGCGGCGGCCACGTCCTGGGCGATGCTGCCGTACCAGGTGTCGGCGTTGGAGCCGAGGAAACTGGCGATGGTCGCCGGGAACAGCAGCAGGCTCGAGGCGAAGATCGGCGGAATGACGCCCGACATGTTGATCTTGAACGGCAGGTGGGTGCTCTGGCCCGCATACATGCGCCGGCCCACCTGGCGCTTGGCGTAATCGACCGGGATGCGCCGCTGGGCGCGCTCCATGAACACCACGAAGAAGGTGACGCCCGCGACCAGGAACAGCAGCGCGAGCGCCACCGGTCCTGGCATTTCACCGTTGCTCACCGACTCCATGGTGTTGCCGACCGCGCCGGGCAGGCCCGCGACGATGCCCGACAGAATGATCATCGAGATGCCGTTGCCGATGCCGCGCTCGGTGATCTGCTCGCCGAGCCACATGAGGAACAAGGTCCCCGTGGTCATGGTGATGGTGGCGATCATCAGGAACGGCCAGCCGCTGATCAGCGTCATGCCGCCCTTCTCGAGCGCACCCGCGGCCGCGAACGACTGGAACACGGCGAGGATCACGGTGCCGTAGCGGGTGTACTCGGTGATCTTGCGCCGGCCCGACTCGCCTTCCTTGCGCAGCTCCATGAGCGTCGGCACCACCATCGACATCATCTGGATGATGATCGAGGCGGAGATGTAGGGCATGACGCCCATGGCGAAGATCGACAGGCGCGACAGCGCGCCGCCCGAGAACAGGTTGACGATCCCGAGGATGGTGTTCGACTTGTCGCCGAAGTAGCGCGCCACTTCCGCCGGATTGATGCCCGGCACCGGGATGAAGGTGCCGATGCGGTACACCACCAGCGCGCCGATCAGGAAGAAGATGCGGCTGCGGATCTCGCCGAAACGCGCGGCATCGCCGAGCGTCGCGGCCGGATTGCTGAAGGGAGTATTCGCCATACTGGACGCTGTCCTTAGCCCTCGGCCTTGGAGCCTTCCGCCTGCGCCTGCGCGGGCGCCTCTTCGACCTTGCCGCCCGCGGCCTCGATCGCCGCACGCGCGCCCCTGGTGGCCGCGACGCCCTTGAGCGTCACCGCCTTCTTGAGCTCCCCGGACAGCACCACCTTGGCGCGCTCGGCCTCGGGCGCCACGACCCCGGCCTTCTTCAGGGCCTCGAGATCGACCACCGCACCCTCGACCTTGGCGAGCTCGTGCAGCCGCACCTCGGCGCGCGTGCGCTTGATGTCGGAGCGGAAGCCGACCTTCGGCATCCGGCGCTGCAGCGGCATCTGGCCGCCTTCGAAGCCGACCTTGTGGTAGCCACCCTTGCGGGCCCGCTGCCCCTTGGTGCCGCGGCCGCAGGTCTTACCCTGGCCGGCGGAGGCACCGCGGCCGACGCGCAGCCGCGCGCGGCGGGCGCCGGGAGCGGGTTTCAGAGTATTGAGTCGCATAAGCTTCAGACGCCTTTCCCGGCCGCGCGGTTCACTGCGCCGTCGCCTTCGACCTCGAGCAGGTGCACGGCAGCGCGGATCATGCCGCGGTTCTGCGGGGTGTCGCTCACCGTCACGCTCTGATGAATACGGCGCAGCCCCAGGCCGCGTGCCGATGCCTGGATGTTCTTCAGCTGCCCGGCCAGGCTCCTCACCAGCGTCACTTTCAGTTGCTTGTCCGCCATGATCGTCAGCCCGTGATCTCTTCGACGCTCTTGCCGCGCTTCGCCGCGATTTCCTCGGGCGAGCGGATCTTGGCGAGCGCGTTGATGGTCGCGCGCACCACGTTGATCGGGTTGCGCGAGCCGTAGCTCTTGGCCAGCACGTTGCGCACTCCCGCGCACTCGAGCACGGCGCGCATGCCGCCGCCGGCGATGACCCCGGTACCGTCGGAGGCCGGCTGCATGTAGACGCGCGTCGCGCCGTGCGCGCCGGTGATCGCGTAGTGCAACGAGTCGTTACGCAGCGCCACGTTGATGAGGTTCTTGCGCGCCTGAGTCATGGCCTTGGAGATCGCCACCGGCACCTCGCGCGCCTTGCCGAAACCGTAACCGACGCGCCCGGCGGTGTCGCCGACCACCGTAAGCGCCGTGAAGCCGAACTGCCGGCCGCCCTTGACGACCTTGGCGGTGCGATTCACTGCGACGAGCTTCTCGATGAACTCGTCCGCGGGCTGACCCTTTTCCGCTCTTGCCATATGGTGCTACCTGCTCAGAATTCAAGACCCGCTTCGCGGGCCGCATCGGCGAGCGCCTTGACGCGCCCGTGGAACTGGAAACCGGAACGATCGAAGGCCACCCTGCTCACCCCGGCCGCCCTGGCCTTCTCGGCGATGGCGCGCCCGACGGCCTTGGCCGCCTCGACGTTGCCGGTGGCCGTGAGGCCCTCGCGCACCTTCCCCTGCACGGTGGAGGCGGCCGCGATCACCCTGGCGCCCGCCTCCGTCGTGACCTGGGCGTAGATGTGCTTCGGCGTGCGGTGCACCGTGAGGCGCGCCACGCCCAGGTCGCGGATGTGCGCGCGCGTCTTGACCGCGCGGCGCAGCCGCCGCTCCTTCTTCGTCGTACTCATCGGTCATCGCCTCCGGCGAGGGTTGTAATGGCGCTGCGCGCCGGCAAGAGCCGCATCATTTCTTCTTGCCTTCCTTCAGGGTGATCTGCTCGCCGGTGTAGCGCACGCCCTTGCCCTTGTAGGGCTCGGGCGGCCGCACGTCGCGGATCTCGGCCGCCACCTGGCCGACCTTCTGCCGGTCGATACCCTTGATGACGATCTCGGTCTGGCTCGGCGTCTCGATGACGATGCCTTCCGGGATCGGGAAGTTCACCGGGTGCGAGAAGCCGATGGTGAGATTCAGCGTCTTGCCCTGAACGGCCGCACGGAAGCCGACGCCGACCAGCTCGAGCTTCTTCTCGTAGCCCTTGGTCACGCCGCGCACCATGTTGGCGAGGTGCGCGCGCGTGGCCCCGGCGCGGGTACGCGCCAGATCGGGGTCCGCGAAGCTCACCTGCAGCTTCTTGTCCGCCTGCGCCACGGAAACGCCGGGGGCGAGCGGCAGGCTGAGCGAGCCCTTGGCGCCCTTGATGGTCACCGCTTCGGCGGCGATGGTCGCGGTCACGCCCTGAGGCAGCTCGACCGGTGCTTTGGCAATTCTCGACATGATGGCTCTCTACATCAGGCGACGATACACAGGACTTCGCCGCCCTGTCCGATCGAGCGCGCCTGCTTGTCGGTCATGACGCCCTTCGGGGTCGAGACGATCACTGTCCCCAGACCTCCGAGCACCTTCGGCAGGTGGTCCTTGCCGCGGTAGATCCGCAGGCCCGGACGGCTGACGCGCTCCAGGCGGTCGATCACCGGCCGGCCCTCGAAGTACTTGAGTCCGATGGTGAGACGCGGCTTGCCGCCGTCGGCGTCGAGGCGGAAGTCGGCGATGTAACCCTCGTCCTTCAGCACCTTGACGATGGCGGTCTTCAGCCGCGAGGAGGAGAGCTGCACCTCGGCCTTGCCGGCGGTCTGGCCGTTACGGATGCGGGTGAGAAGATCGGCGACTGGATCGGTCATGCTCATGGCTTTGGTTCCCTCACCAGCTCGCCTTCGCCAGGCCCGGAATCTCGCCGCGTGCGGCCACTTCGCGGATCTTCACCCTTGATAAGCCGAACTTGCGGTACACGCCGCGTGAGCGGCCCGTGATGGCGCAGCGCTTGCGCTGGCGCGCGGCGCTTGCATCCCGGGGCTGCGACTGCAATGCCGCCTGCGCCGCCGCGCGCTCCTCGGGCGAAGTCCTGGGGCTGCGGATCAGCTCCTTGAGCTTCGCGCGCTTGGCCGCGTACTTCTTCACGACACGTGCGCGACGCTTCTCGCGCTCGATCATGCTCGTCTTTGCCATAGATTATTTACGGAACGGGAAGTTGAATGCCTCGAGCAACGCTCGGCCGTGACGGTCGTCTTTCGCCGTCGTAGTGATGGTGATGTCCATGCCCCGGACCTGGTCGATCTGGTCGTACTGGATCTCGGGGAAGATGATCTGCTCCTTGACGCCGAGCGAGTAGTTGCCCTGGCCGTCGAAGGAGCGCGGCGACACGCCGCGGAAGTCGCGGATGCGCGGCATCGCGATGCTGATCAGGCGGTCGAGGAACTCGTACATGCGCATTCCCCGCAGCGTTACCTTGGCGCCGACCGCCAGCCCCGCGCGGATCTTGAAGGACGCGATCGCCTTGCGCGACTTGGTCACCAGCGGCTTCTGGCCGGTGATCTTGGTGAGATCGGACACCGCGGCGTCCATGATCTTCTTGTCGGCGACCGCCTCGCCGACTCCCATGTTGATCGTGATCTTGGCGATGCGCGGCACCTGCATCACGTTGTCGATCTTGAGCTCCGAGCGCAGCTTCGGGATCACCTGCTCACGGTAGAAGGACTGCAGCCGCGGCGGCGCCGAGCGCTGATCAGCTACGCGGTGGCCGTGAGCCTCCGCCTGCTTGGCCTCGGCCTTCTTGCCCTCGGCCTGCTTGCCGGCCTGCTTGTCCTGCTTCTGTTTGCCGGCGGGCTTGCCGGCCTCTTTGCCCGGAGTCGCCTCAGACATCGAGCATCTCTCCATTCGACTTGAAGAACCGCACGCGCTTGCCGTCGCCGAGCGTCTTGATGCCGACGCGGTCGCCCTTCTTGGCGGTCGGGTTCCAGATCGCCACCTTGGACATCGCCAGCGGCATCTCCTTCTCGACGATGCCACCCGGCTTGTTGGCCTGGGGGTTCGGCTTCTGGTGCTTCTTCACGCGGTTGATGCTCTCGACGACGACGCGGCCGTCGGCCAGCACCTGCAGCACCGCGCCCTTGCGCCCCTTGTCGCGCCCGGAAAGCACCACCACCTGGTCGCCCTTGCGGATCTTGTTCATGGCTTCAGAGGACCTCGGGGGCCAGCGAGATGATCTTCATGAACTGCACGTTGCGCAGCTCACGCGTCACGGGCCCGAAGATGCGCGTGCCGATCGGCTCGAGCTTGTTGGTGAGCAGCACCGCGGCATTGCCGTCGAAGCGGATGAGGGAGCCGTCGGGGCGGCGCACGCCACGCGTGGTACGCACCACGACCGCGTCGTAGACCTCGCCCTTC
>DATIXU010000089.1:0-3081 GCA_035518275.1 Steroidobacteraceae bacterium | reverse complement strand
CCGACGGTCATCGCATATCACAAGGTCGCGCAAGCCGGCTTTGGGTTCGCTGGTCGTGACACATCCCTTCCATCCGTTGTGCGGCGAGCGGTTGGAGGTGCTGTTCGTCCGTCGCGTCGGCGCCGGTCGCATCTACGTCTGCGAGGGCGGGCTGCTCGGCAGCGTGGGCCTGCCTGAGGATGCGACCGATCGTGGCCCGGAGCCCGCTGAACGGCCGCTGAGCATCGAGGTCCTGGCCGGGTTGGTCGCGCTGCTTTCGGATCTTAATGGCGGGCGGGGGGTGGCGCGATGATCGCCCCCAGCTCGACCACGGCCGCGACCGGGGCTTACTGTCCTGACCGCGCACGTGAGCTGTCCGCGCGGCTGTCTGCGCTGTTCACACGTGACGTCGTGATCGTCAAGCGCCTGAATGACGCGAAGCGCCGACTGGAGCAGGCCAACGACCGGCTGTGGTCAGGGCTTGCGCCCGACGCGTTGGGCCTCGTTTGCGACGACGCCGGCGCGGCGGTGATTGGTGGGAGCGAGGTCGCCTCGCTCCTGCGCGATGACGGGACCGTCGCCGACGCCGTGATGCTCGAGGCCCTGCAGCAGATTCACACGACGATTCACCGTTCCCTTCACCAATATCAGGATGCGTGTGAGGAGCGGCGGCAGCTCGCGGTCGAGGTGGGCGAGTACTCCCAGCAGCTCACCGAAGTGCTGTGTGCCGTCGGCTGGAGCGCGGATGAGGCGCGGGGGGCCGACGTGCATGAGCTCGCCGGGGCGGGAGCGCGATGAACCGTGGGGGAGGTCCAATCATCTTGGTGTCGAAACGGTCACAGGATGGGCAAGAGGCTCGCGGAGCTCACGGAGCGCCAGCTGTACCTGCTCAGGAAGCGCTTGGCTGCCGGCGTCGGCGATCCCGCGCTCACGCTGCGTGGCACGCTGGTCTCGGACATGCGCCGCTGCTCGGGCGAGCACTGCCGCTGCCGGCGCGGGCAGCTGCACGGCCCCTACACCTACCTGACCACCTACAGCTCGGGGCGCAGCCGCATGGTCTATGTGCCCCAGGCGGTGGTCGTGACCGCCGCCGAGCACGTCAACGTGACTCAGGATGGAGAGGCGCTCCTGGCCGAGATCTCGCGGGTCAACCTCGAGCTGCTCAGACGCAGGGCACTGCGGTGATGCACGGTGGGGAGCATCGGCGCCGAGGCGGTCGCTTGCGTGGCGAACATGCTCGGCGCCGCGCTGGGAGCGGGAGCCGATGACGGGCTCGCTGCACAAGATCGGCCCGCAGCATCTGGAGCGCCGGGCGATCGTCTACCTGCGCCAGTCGACCCCGCGTCAGGTGCGCGAGAACTTCCGCTCGACCGAGCTCCAATATGGCCTGGCCGAGGAAGCGGCCCGGCTCGGCTGGCAGCCCGAGCAGATCCTGACCGTCGACGGCGATCTCGGCATCTCCTCAACGCGTGACAGCGAAGCGCGCGACAGCTACAAGGAGCTCGTCGGCCGCGTCTGCCTGGGCGAGGTCGGCGCAATCTTCGGGCTCGAGGTCTCGCGGCTTGCGCGCTCGAACGCCGAGACCCAGCGGCTGCTCGAGTATTGCGGGCTGACCGACACGCTGGTCATCGACGGCGACGGGATCTATGACCTGCGCGACGTGAACGACCAGATCGTGCTGGGGGTCAAGGGTCAGCTCGCCCAGATCGAGCTGCACGTGATGAGCTCACGGCTGCACGGCGCCAAGCGCCACGCCGCCGAGCGTGGTGAGCTGCACTTCGCGCTGCCGGTCGGCCTCGTCTACGACGATGAGGGCAACACGATCATCGATCCCGACCAAGAGGTCCAGGCAGCGATCGCGGATGTCCTCAAGGCGTTCGGGCAGACCGGCTCGGCCTACGGTGTGTCGGTGTCTTCAAGAACCGGCGTTTCCCCAGGCGCGCCTACGGCGGCGCGTGGGCGGGCGAGCTGCGCTGGGGCCGGCTCACCCACGCACGCGTGCTCGGCGTGCTCTCCAACCCGAGCTACGCCGGCGCGTACGTCTACGGGCGCTACCGCTCCCGGCGCGTAGTCAGGCCAGACGGCGCGATCGTCACCAGGACGGTCGAGCTGCCGCGCTCGGAGTGGGCGGTCGTGATCCAGGACCATCACGAGGGCTACATCTCCTGGGAGCAGTTCCTCGCCAACGAGCAGCGCCTGGCCGCCAACAACAACCGCAACGGCCAGCGCCCGCCGCGCGAGAGCGCCGCGCTCTGCCAGGGGATCTTGCGCTGCGGAGCGTGCGGCGGATCGATGACGACGCTTCACCGCCGCGAGGGCAGCTACTACGAGTGTGGCCACTCGCGCGCCGACCACGTCAACACGCCCGGCTGCCGCTCGGTCAAGGCGACCGTCGTCGACGAGCTGATCGCGTGCCGCTTGCTCGAGGCGCTTGCGCCCCAGGAGATCGCGCTCGCGCTGCCCGCCGCTGATGACCACGCCGACCGGCGCGCGCGCTCTGACCGCGTCTATGAGCTACGCGTCGAACGCGCGGGCTATGAGGCGATTCGTGCCGAGCGCGCCTTCCACGCCTGCGAGCCGGACAATCGCCTCGTCGCCCGCAGCCTCGAGAACCGTTGGGAGCAAAAGCTGCGCGAGCTCAAGGGCGCCGAGGCCGAGCTGGCCGAGCACGTCGTGCCCAGCACACAGCCCTCCCGTGAGCAGATCGAAGCGCTCGCCAAAGACCTGCCCGCGCTATGGGCCGCGCCGAGCACAGCGCATCGCGATCGCAAGCGCCTGCTGCGCGCGCTGATCGCCGATGTCACGCTCACCTCAAAACCAGATAGCCGCGAGCTGTCCGTCGGGATCCGCTGGCGCTCGGGTGCTGCAGAGGAGCACGTGATCGAGCGACCGCTGAAGCCTGCCGATGCTCAACGCACGCCCTCGCCGGCGGTCGAGCTGATCAGGCGCCTGTCCTGCGAGCATCACACCAACACGCAGATTGCGAAGCAGCTCAATGCCACCGGGTTTCACACTCGCAAAGGTGGCCTGTTCGAAGCCAAGCATGTGCAATGGATCCGCTGGCGTCACAAGATTGCTTACCCGGCCACGTGGGCGCGGGAA
>DATIXU010000088.1:0-12814 GCA_035518275.1 Steroidobacteraceae bacterium | reverse complement strand
ACGCCACGAACTGCCCGCCGTAGGTCTCCGCCATCACCTTGGTGAGCGCCGCCGTCAACGTCGTCTTCCCATGGTCCACGTGACCAATCGTCCCCACGTTCACGTGCGGCTTCGTCCGCTCAAATTTCTCTTTGGACATGGAAGTTCCTAACTCCGAAACTTTGACGACTCACAGACCCAGTCGACTGGAGCCCACGACCGGGATTGAACCGGTGACCTCGTCCTTACCAAGGACGTGCTCTACCAACTGAGCTACATGGGCTCGGCTCAGATGTCGACCGCGGGCGTACCTGGAGCGGGTGATGGGAATCGAACCCACGTCATCAGCTTGGAAGGCTGAGGTTCTACCATTGAACTACACCCGCTGCTGATGGCGTTCCTCTGCCGACCGCGCGCCTTCGAACGCACGCAACCCTCCACCGCCCACCGGGTGGTGGAGGGGGAAGGATTCGAACCTTCGAAGGCGTAAGCCGGCAGATTTACAGTCTGCTCCCGTTGGCCGCTTGGGTACCCCTCCTCAAAACGAGCCGCGTATTCTGATTTCGGAGGGTCGGGGTGTCAATGCGTCCTGGCCCGGGTTTTGCTTGTCCGGGACTCTCGGGAAGCTAAACCTTGGCCTTGGAGCCCCGGTCCAGGGGCTTGGCCACCGCCTCGGCAAGCTTTTCCAGGGAGGCAGGCCCGGCCACCCGGGTACCCCCGGGCTTGAGGTCCCGAGGCAGCTCGATAGGACCATAGCGGACGCGCTTCAAGCGGCTCACCTCGAACCCGACCGCCTCCCATAGCCGCCGGACCTCGCGGTTGCGGCCCTCGGTGAGCACCACGCGGAAGGTGCTATGGCTCCCGGTGCTCCCACGGCCGCCGGGCTCCTCCCAGGTATCGGCGGTGATGCGCTCGAAAGACGCCGCGCCGTCCTCGAGCTTCACCCCGAGAAGGAGCTGCGCCAGCACTTCCTGCGACGGCCGGCCGCGCACCCGAACCAGATACTCCCGTTCGACCTCGCTCGAGGGGTGCATCAGACGGTGGGCGAGCCTGCCGTCGGTGGTGAGGAGAAGGAGGCCGGTCGTGTTGACGTCGAGCCTGCCGACGTTGATCCAGCGGCCGCGCCGCGGGGGCGGCAGACGCTCGAATACGGTCGGGCGCCCTTGGGGGTCGCTGCGCGTCGTGACCTCGCCGACGGGCTTGTAATAAAGGAGTAGCTCCCGGGGGCCCGCCTCCCCCGCTTCGAGCCTCAGGCGCTTGCCGTCGAGGCGCACGTCATCGGTTGCGGTCGCTCGGTCGCCGAGCTGGGCTTTCCGGCCGTTCACGGACAGCCGCCCGGCGCGAATCCAGTCCTCGACGGTGCGCCGGGAGCCCAGGCCCGCTTCGGCGAGGAGCTTCTGGAGCCTCATGGACTCAGAGCGATGGCGGGCCGGGCCCGCCGGGCTGCGCTTCTTGGCAGAGCCGGACCTGACTTGCGAGCCACATAACACCCTGTATTAAGGAGATACCCCGGTATTCTTGCCGGCGAAACTCCTCCGAGAGTAGAAAGACCCCATGATCTACGAAAACATCCTCGGCACGATCGGCAAGACGCCCATTGTCCGCATCCAGCGCCTCGGGCCGAAACACGCCACCCTGTACGCGAAGTGCGAGTTTTTCAATCCGCTCTCCTCCGTCAAGGATCGCCTCGCGATCGCGATCATCGAGGATGCCGAGCGCACGGGTACGCTGAAGCCCGGTCAGACCGTGGTGGAAGCCACCTCTGGCAACACCGGGATTGCGCTCGCCATGGTCTGCGCGGCCAAGGGCTACCCATTCGTCGCCGTGATGAGTGAGAGCTTCTCGGTCGAGCGGCGGCGGCTCATGCGAATCATGGGCGCCAGGGTCATCATCACCCCGGCGGCCGAGCGCGGCTCAGGGATGGTGCGCAAAGCCGAGGAGCTCGCGAAGAAACACGGCTGGTTCGTCGCGCGGCAGTTCACCAACGAGGCAAACCCCGCCTACCACCGCAACACGACCGGCCCCGAGATCCTCCAGGACTTCGCCGGCAAGCGGCTCGACTACTTCGTCACCGGCTGGGGCACGGGAGGCACGCTCACGGGAGCGGGGCAGATGATTCGCCTGGCCCGCCCGGAAGTGGAGATCATCGCCTGCGAGCCACAGGGCGCCGCACTCCTTTCGGGCAACCCCTGGGCGCCGCACAAGATCCAGGGCTGGACTCCGGACTTCATTCCCGGGGTTCTCAAGCGCGACGTGGCCCGTCGGATCGTGACCGTCACCGACACCGAGGCGGTCGAGACAGCGCGCGCGCTCGCGCGCAGTGAAGGCATCCTTTGCGGCATTTCCTCCGGAGCCACGTTCGCCGCTGCGCTCAAGGTGGCCGCCGAGGCCCCGCAAGGGGCGGTGATTCTCGCCATGCTGCCCGATACCGGCGAGCGCTATCTCTCCACCATCCTCTTCGAGGGCATCCCCGACGGCGGCGATCCGGAAGCCTGAAGGCCGACCACACCCGTGACTGACCTCCGCCGCCCGGAAATACGGGCGGGTGCTCTATCCTTGACACCCATGGACGCGCGCCGCTACGCAACCTTGTCCGATCCCTTCCCGATGTGGCGGGGCGGGTTGCTGCACGGCGGGCGCATCGCCTATGAGACCTGGGGGAAGCTGAACGCGGCGCGGGACAACGCGCTGCTCATGTTTACCGGGCTCTCGCCCCCGGCCCATGCCGCCTCTTCCGATCAGGATCCCTCGGATGGCTGGTGGCAGGGCATGGTGGGACCGAAGCTCGCGATCGACACGGATCGCTACTTCGTCATCTGCGTCAACTCGCTCGGCAGCTGTTTCGGCTCCTCGGGGCCCGCCTCCCCGGACCCGGCCACGGGCAAGGCTTATCGGCTCGCCTTCCCGGACCTTTCGGTGGAAGACATCGCCCGCGGCGGCTACCAGACCGTCCGCAGCCTCGGCATCGAGCGGCTCGATACTGTCATGGGCCCCTCCCTCGGCGGCATGGTGGTGCTCGCCTATGCGGCCATGTTCCCCAAAGCGGCGCGGCGCCTCGTGTGCATCTCGGGAACCATGGCCGCCGCGCCCTTCGCGATCGCGCTGCGCTCCATCCAGCGCGAGGTCATCACCAAGGATCCCGACTGGAAGGGCGGAGATTACGCCCCGGATCGCCCGCCGATCACCGGTCAGCGCATCGCGCGCAAGCTCGGCACCGTCACCTACCGCTCCGCCGCTGAGTGGCAGGAGCGCTTCGGCCGCTCGCCGATCCGGACCGATATGGGCTCGAAAGACCCCTTCGCCTCGGAGTTCGCCGTCCAGGGCTACCTCGAGTCCCTCGCGCAGCGCTGGGTGAACGTGTTCGATGCGAACTGCTATCTCTATATTTCCCGCGCCATGGACCGTTTCGATCTCGCCGCCCATGGGGACCCGATGGCGCTCTTCCGGCGCGCCGCCCTCGAATCGGCGCTCGTGATCGGGGTGCAGACCGACCTGCTGTTCTCCGTGAGCGAGCAGCAGGCGGTCGCCCGCGCGCTCGAGGCCGCCGGCGTCACCACCCGCTTCTCGCCCCTGGCCTGTATCGAGGGGCACGACGCCTTCCTGGTCGACCTGAAGACTTTCGGCGCGGAAATCGGGGCTTTTTTGCGTTCCGGCTAACTGCCGGCGGGTGCCGAGCCGCCGCCGGCGCCGGTTCTTGGTCCGCGACCCTTGCAACGGCGTGACAAAATTAAGTTTACTCAGCAGCAGCGGGCCGTATTTGCCGGGGCATAATGACCGCATGGCCTGCAGATGGAACGGACTGGCCGCGCTTGGCATTCGAGAATAACGAATCGATGAAGGACACCGTGGAGCGTCGGTTGCACACCCGGCATCGGGCCCGGACGATCGTCTACATCACCGTGCCCGGCGGCCGCCGCAAACTCTGCAAGGCGGTGAACCTGAGTGCCACCGGGGTGTTCATCGAGACCTCGAATCTGGGCCTGCGCAAGGGACAGCAGGTCGTGCTCTCCTTCGCCATCAATCTCGGCACCATCATCAAACTCCATCGGCGCACGGCCGTGGTCGCGCACGTCTCGCGCGGCGGCACCGGGCTCATGATGGAGACCTACGCCCAAGCCTCGAACTGAGGCGCTGCCGCCCGACAGATCGCCGCGCCGCGAGGGTGATAGTCTCTCGCGGGTCAAGGAGATCAGATGTCGGACCTGAGATCGCCCGAGCGCCGGCGGCTGCTGCAAAGACTCGCCCTCGGCGTATCGCTCGCTGCGCTCCGCATGCAGCCGGGCGCGCGCGCCGCGTCTGCCGCCGCTCCGTTCCTCGATGCCGCCTCGCCCGAAGCCAGGGCGGTGAAGTACGTCGAGGATGCGACGCGCGCAAACGGCGCCACGCCCGGCAGCAGCTGCGCCACCTGCGCGCTCTACCAGGGAGCCGAGGGCTCGCAGCAGGGCGCGTGTCAGATCTTCCCGGGCAGGGAAGTCAAAGCCACCGGCTGGTGCACGTCCTGGGCCCCGCAGATGTGACGGGAGCGCCGGCCGGCTTTCGATAAGGAGGCGGACATCATGAGCAAGCACCTACTCACACGGCGTCAATTCACGGCGCGCTGCGCGGCTTTCGGCCTGCTCGTCGGGCGGGCGGGCGCGCAGACTCCCGCCACCGGCGCGGCAGCCAGGGCCGCTCCGCGCAGCCTCAAGCTTCCGGACGGCACCACCGTCACGACGCTCGGTCAGGGCTGCTGGCATCTCGGCCAGGGAAGGCATCCGGCCGCGGTCGAGGAGCAGGCGCTGCGCAGCGGCATCTCACTCGGCATGACCTTGCTCGATACCTCGGGAAATTATGGCCGGGGAAAGTCGGAGGAATTCCTGAGTCACGTGATCGCCGATCAGCGCGACCGCATCTTCCTGGTCTCCAAGGTCGAGGGCGATGAGGTGTCGGGCGACGGCATCGCGCGGGCCTGCGCGGCCAGCCTCGCGCGTCTCGGCACCAGCTATCTCGATCTCTATCTGCTGCATTGGCCCATCCCCAGCTCGCAGTTCGCGGGCGTGGTGGCCGGATTCGAGCAACTGCGCACGGCGGGGAAGATCCGCGCCTGGGGTGTATCCAACTTCGACGTCGGCCAGATGGAGGATCTGTTGCGCGTCCCGAACGGTAAGCGCTGCGCGACCAATCAGGTCCCCTACAGTCTCAACAACCGCCACATCGAGGCCGACGTGCTGCCGTGGTGCCGGCAGCACAACATGCCGGTGATGGCGTATTCGCCGCTCGGCGGCGACCGGCACCTGGTGGTCGGGGACAGCATGCTGGCCCGGATCGGGGCGGCACATGGCTGCTCGGCCGCCGCGGTTGCGCTTGCCTGGGTAATCCGCAGCGGCAACGTGATCGCGATTCCCGAATCGGGCTCGCCGGAGCATGTCCGGGAGAATGCGGCGGCGCTGTCCACGGCACTCACTCCGCAGGACCTCGAGACGTTGAATGCCGCGTACCCGGGGCCGTCCGGGATGGGATAAGCAACCGCGGGTCACTCGTAGCAGGGACCGAGCTCGCGCACCTCGACCGTGGCCCACTCGGCTGCCGGGCACTCGCCCGCCAGGGCCAGCGCCTCGTCACGGCTCCGCACGTTGAGCAGGAAGAACCCTCCGACGAGCTCCTTCGTCTCGGTGAAGGGTCCGTCGACCACGCTGCGCTGGCCGCCGCGGATCGTGAGGCGCGCGCCCCCGGACTTCAGCGAATTGGTGGCAATCAGGACGCCGCGCTCCTTCAGGCTCCGGCTGTACTCGAGCATGCGGTCGTAGACCGCCTGACCGGCCTCGCGCCCGCGCTCCTGCCGCTGACCGGGCGGCTCGACGATCAACAACATGTAGGACATGGGTACTCCGTTCAGCCGCGCACGCAGGCGGCGGCGCGATCGAGCAGCAAGCGGCTCTCGCGCACATTGTGGGTGAGCTGTGCGGCGCGCTCGAACTCCCCGCGCGCCTCGGCGTAGCGGCCGAGCTTGGCGAGCAGATCGCCGCGTACGCTCGGCAGCAGGTGATAGGACCTGAGCCGGCCTTCAGCCGCCAGCCGGTCGGCGAGCTCGAGCCCGGCCGCCGGCCCGTAGGCCATCGACACCGCGACCGCGCGGTTGAGCTCGACGACGGGCGTCGGCATGAGACGCACCAGCTCGTCGTAGAGCGCGGTGATGTAGACCCAATCGGTGTCTGCCGCGGTCGCCGCGCGCGCGTGACAGGCGGCGATCGCCGCCTGCAGCAGATACGGCCCGCGAGTCTCGCCGAGCGCCTCACCGCGCGCGAGCGCGATCAGGCCCCGGTGGATCAGCAGCCGGTCCCAGAGCGCGCGATCCTGCTCGAGCAGCAGCACCGGCTCGCCGTTGGCGTTGGTACGCGCGCGGATGCGCGCGGCCTGGATCTCCATCAGTGCGACCAGCCCGTGGACCTCGCTCTCCGCGGGCGCGAGCGCGGCGAGTATGCGCCCGATGCGCAACGCTTCCTCGCACAGCGCCGGCCGCATCCAGTCCGACCCCGCGGTCGCCGAATAGCCCTCGTTGAAGACCAGATAGATGACCTCGAGGACCGAGGAGAGCCGCCCTCGCAGCTCTTCGCCGCGCGGAATCTCGAACGGCACGCCCGCCTCGCTCAGTGCGCGCTTGGCGCGCACGATGCGCTGCGCGATGGTCGGCTCGGGCACGAGGAAGGCGCGCGCGATCTCGGCGGTGGTGAGCCCGCCGAGGAGCCGCAGCGTGAGCGCGGTGCGAGCCTCCGTGGGCAGCAGCGGATGGCAGGCGATGAAGATCAGGCGCAGCAGATCATCGCCGATCTCATCGTCGGCGGCCGCCTCGACACTGTCGCTGCGCTCCTGATCCATCTCGAGCTCGGTACTAAGGACTTCGTGCTTGGCTCTCAGCATGCGCTGGTGGCGCAGCCGGTCGATGGCGCGGTTGCGGGCGGTCGCCGTGAGCCACGCCCCCGGATTGTCGGGGATGCCGGTGCGCGGCCACTGCTCGAGCGCCGCGACGAGCGCATCCTGCGCGAGCTCCTCGGCTGCTCCCACGTCGCGGGTCAGGCGCGCGAGTCGCGCGATGAGCTTCGCCGACTCGATCCTCCAGACCGCATCGATGGTGCGCTGGACTTCCGTGGCCTCCATGGCCCCGGATGACATCATCGCCAGCTGCACGGCGCAAGCGAGGATCACTCAGGCGCTTTTCCGGGCCGCCGGGGCCAGTGCTTCCGCGGGCCTGGCGCAGTTGACCATCCAGGGTGTACCGAAGCGGTCGGTGCACATGCCGAAGCGATGCGCCCAGAAAGTCTCCTGGATCGGCATGGTGACCGTGCCGCCCTCGGCGAGCGTGCGGAACAGCCGCTCGGCATCGCCCGGCCGGTCGGCGCTCGCCATGACATTGAAGCCCTGCGGCTTCTCGTAGCGATCCGGCGGCACGTCGCACCCGAGGAGCGCGTCGTCGCCGAAATCAACCCGCGCGTGGATGATGTGGTCGCGCACTTCGGGCGAGGTCTGCGCAGCGCCCGGCGCTTCTCCGTAGGTCATCGAGAAGACGATCCGGCCGCCGAAGGTCGCGGCGTAGAACTTGAAGGCTTCGCTGCAGTTGCCCCTGAAGTGCAGGTGCGTGAGGGTGGTTGCCATGCAAGGCTCCTTCCTGTCGGATGAGTTTAGAGGTGTCCCGGTCGCCTCGAACGTCAGCTGTCGCAACGGCACGTCGGGTCGACGCGCCGCTCAGTTTTTCGAGATGCGCTCGAGCCGGCTCTGCCGCTGCGCGCGCAGCTCCGGCGTCAGGCCGGGACCGAAGTCCTCGGCCTCGAGCACGCGCCGGATCTCGATCGCCTCGTTCGACTTCTGGAAAGGCGAGCGGCGGATCCACTCGACCGCCTCGTCGATGGAGCGCACCTGCCACAGCCAGAATCCGGCGATCAGCTCCTTGGTCTCGGTGAAGGGACCGTCGATTACCGTGCTCCTGCCGCCGCCGAACTGGACGCGAACGCCCCTGGAGCTCGCCTGCAGTCCTTCCGCCGCCAGCAGCACGCCGGCCTTGACCAGCTGCTCGTTGAACTTGCCCATCTCGCAGAGGAGCTGCTCGCTCGGCAGCACGCCGGCTTCGGAATCCCGCGTGGCCTTGACGATCACCATGACTCGCATGTCGGGTCTCCTTGAAACAAGAGCGGTTGGGGGCGGGCGCCTTCCGCCCGTTCCTGTACCTAAGACGAACGAGGAGTCCGAATATCGACCGGAGCGGCGGGGCGGGAGGCCCTGATTCGAGCTAAGTCGCGGAAACCACTTCGAAAATTATTTTTGCTCGAGGGCGAACGGCGTGCCCCGTGGCTGCGGCTCATCGAGCCGTACGCGAAACACGCAGCGCCCATGCCCGGCCTGGAAGCGCTGTTCGCGCACGACCTTGAACCCGAGCAGCCGCTCGAGCGTGTTGACCGAGACGCTGCAGATCGCCGGGTGCCGTTGCGCCACGCTGAAGAACGGGCAGTTGCGCTCGATGAGCGCGGGCGCGTCCTTGCGCCACTCGACCTGCATGTAGGCATCCTTCTCCTCGTACAACGAGCTCAGGGCTTTGAGCTTCTGCTCGAGGGAGAGCCCCTCGAGGAGCGGCGCCCAGCGCGCCACGCGTGCATCGGTCATGCGGCCGAGGATCTCGACCACCCCCGCGCCGCCGAAGCGCTCGAGCACGTGCTGGACGAGCTCGACTGAGAGCTCATCGTAGTGCTTGGGGAAGAGATGCTCGGCCGCCGCACTCAATCGATACTGCCGCGAGGCGGGACCGGGCTTTGGCGCGGAAGGCTCAGCCGCGGCGGCTCCGGCTGGTGCCGGCGCGCGGCTCGGAGCCACCCAGCCTGCGCGCACGAGCTCACCGAGCTGCTGCCGTACCCCCTCATAGGTGATGTCGAGGCCCGTGGCGAGCTCGCGGATGGTCATGGAGCCTCTGCGCTTCAACGCCTGAAGGAGCGCGGAGGGTACCGCCGCGGCAGCCGGACGCCCGGCGCCGCCGCGCGCCGCCACGCGCCGCCCGCGCGCCTTCGCTACTCGCGCTTTTCGGCGCGCCATGACACTCCCACCCCGTAGCGGTAGACGAGCGTTCCGCCACAGAACCCGCCGGCGATGACCACGGCCGAACCCAACAGCGAGATCCACACGGCCGGGAGCGGCGGCGGCACGGGCTTGCGCCACGACAGGCTCACCATGAAGATGAGCAGCGCCGTCGCCATCAGGCCGGCATGCAGCCCCGCCCAGCGCCAGGCCTCGAGCGGGAGCTTTCGCAGCCACAGCTCGAGCGCGCCGGCGAGCAGTGTGATGGCGCCCATGACGACACCCGCCGCCACGGCGTAGTGGCTCACGGTCCACCAGACCAGGTGGCCGGTCTTCAGCGCGATCAGATCCGACGCCGACGAGCCCAGCCAGAAGGCGACCGGGAAATGCGCCAGCGCCGGATGGAGCGGATGCGGAAGCGATGAGCTCGCCATGGACGACTCTTGCCGCTAGAGGAGCCGCAGCGCGCCCCCGAGGAGCAGCAGAAAGCCGATCACGGCCAGGATCGCATGCCCGGCGACGAAGCCTTTGGGCAACGCCTTCTTGCGGGCGTGGAACCCCCAAGCGAGGCCGAAGCCACCGAGCGCTGCGACCAGGAAGAAGCCGAGCGCCCAGAGCGCGGGCCCGGCGGCGCCTTTAGCGAACACCGCAACGAGCAGCAGCACGAGCCCGGTCGCCGCGAGAACGCCGTGCAGGATCGCGCTCGGCACCGGCGGGAAATGCCCCTGGAAAGCCGCGATGGCCATGGTGAGACCGACGATGGCGGCGACGGCAAAGATCGCGATGATGAGCCACATGAGCCTTCCCCTTATATACAAGTAAATACTTGTACATTTCTTATAGCCCCTCGTGAAGCGGGATGCAATCGAAGCCGCGCCCCGAGACGTTCCCGGGGCGGCCGCTGGCGGGGTGTCATGCCTCGCTCACGTGCTGTCCGGCACTTCGTGCACGTCCCAGCCGAGGTCGCGCGCGGCGCGCCGGGCGCGCTCCGAAAGTGTCCCGGCGACCCAGAGCTCGTGCGTCGCTCCCGCGGGTGTCGGCGGCAGCGCCGTGCGCAGCTGCTCGTCCAGCCGGGCCACATCCTCGGTCCAGTAGACTGCCTCGAAGGCGCCGCACACGACGAGGTTGCCGCCGGCGCGCCGCGCCGCCGGCAGACGCAGCCCGGCGACCACCGATTCGACCGGATGGCTCGCGTGCACCTGAGCGAGCAGGCCGGCGCTGCGCAGGTAAACCTGGACCTCCTCGTCCGAGGTGAGTCCGATCGCGTGGCGAAACAGCTCGCCGCGCTGCGCCACGCCGTCGAGCGCCTGCGCCGCCGAGAGCAGCAGCAACTGGCGCGTGGGAGAGAGCAGCGGCGCATCCATGAAGCTCTCGATCTCCGGCGTGCTCAGACCGAAGCCGGCGAGCGTCTTGCGGGTGCGCTCGCGAATCACCGCCGGATCTTCGTTGTAGATCGCATCGACCGCGCGCTGTGCGATGCCGATAGCGGGAATGCCGGGCAGACCGGCGAATTTCATGCCGAAGCCCGCGCCGGCGGCGATCCTGGCGTCTTTCCTGATCGTCTCGCGCAGCGGCTTGTTATCGGTGTAGGGATCCACCCCGAGCTTCCTGTAGTAATCGCGCTCGGCCGCCGTGACGCCGAGATAGCGCTCGGCGTAGCTTCTGGCCGCCTTCTCGCCCTTCGCGGCGGTGCTCGCGGCGGAATTGCCGCTGCCTGATCCTGACGACTCCACACTGCTCCTGGCGTCCGCGGCCACCTCCTGGCCGCGCGCCTTGTAACCGCTGAAGAGGTGCGCAATGCCCTTGGGAATTCCGGTCACGGTCTGCACCGGGTGGGTCACGACGCCGGTGGCCGTCTTCACCTCGGATTCGACTCCCTGCACCACGCCCCCGGCGGCGACGGCCACGTCGGAAGTCTTGGAAAGCTCGGTGAGCGCCGCCACCTCATGGATGCGGATCGCGAGTGCCGCGCGTCCGTAGGCATCGAAGCTGCCGAATCGGGTGTCGAGCACGAAGTGATTCATCAGGCCGTCGCCGCGCACCGGATCGACGACGTGGAAGTTGGTGCCCGAGACCATCGCCGCCGGCAGCAGCTCGGCGGGCGCCCGGTCCGGCACCGTCTCGAAGTCATCGCCCGCCGCCGCGCCCATCAGGCACGCGCAGGCCGCGCCGAGTATCAGCCGCACGAGCGGCAGCGCGTGCCGCCGCGGATGTTGCAGATCTGTGACTCTCTTGTTCACCTGGCTGTCGATCTTAACCGCTTGCACCACCGCCGTGCCGCTCGCGCCGGGCCTGCCCCGGGACCGGGCGCAGGCCCTGCCGGGCGCCTCTCCCGTACGGGGGATGCGGCGCCGCCGCAGTGGCATGTTTCATGCACTCTCGTTCGTGCCTCGTGAAGGGAATGGAGCCGCCAGTGAACGGAAACATCACCAGACACTATCTCGTGGCGTCTGATTTCGATCAGACGCTGAGCTTCAACGACTCGGGACTCGTGCTGAGCAGCCTGCTCGGCATCGACGGATACCAGGAGCGCGTCAGGGGACTCGCGCGCACCAACCTCGTTCAGCAGGGTGGCGAGCTCGCCTATCTCATCCGCCATGACCCCGAGTTCCGCGGCGTCCGGCACGAGCATCTGATCGAGACGGGCAAGCGCGTGCGCCTCAAGGGCGCGATCCCTGCGCTGGTGCGCTTTCTCGAGCAGGGACTGCCCGGCCTCAAATTCTCCTTCTTCGTGATCTCGGCCGCCCCGCGTGAGATCGTGGCCGCCGCACTCGACGGCATCGTGGCGCCGGACCACATCTACGGCACCGAGCTCGATTTCGACGACGCCACCGGAGAGGTGCGCGCGATCCGCCGGGTGCCCGCCGGCTACGGCAAGGTCGCGGTGATCGAGGAGCTCCAACGGCGGCTCGAGGTGCCGGCCGATCGTGTGATCTACCTCGGCGACGGCAGCTCGGACGTGCACGTGATGCTGCACGTCAACAATCACGACGGCTTTACGATCGCGGTCTCCGACAACCGGCAGCTCGCGCGGATCGCGCGCAGCACGGTGCTGAGCGACAACGCCTTCAGCATCATGGTGCCGATCCTCGACCAGATCCTCGACTGGCGCCCTGGCGAAATACGCGCGCTGCTCGAGCGAAACGGGCTCACGCTCCAGGCGTGGGAAAAGGCGCGCACCGATCACGTGCGGATCGACGACAACCCGCAGCGCGCGACGGGCAGTGACTGAGGCTGACGCTAGGACCCGCGCGGCGGAACGCGGCGCAGGCCCGCGCCGCTGCGGATCCGGACCGAAGGCGAGCGGCGCGCGCCGCGGGACGCGCGGCGCTCCTCCATCTCGATGCCGATGACTCCCGGAACGAGGCGCAGCGAGGGCAGGTCCTCGAGCTCGGCCGAGCCCACGAGCAGACCTAAGTCGGATCGGGTGGAGGTATGACCGAAGCCGAGCGCGCGACAGAGGGTGGCGACCTCGTAGAGACGCTCGCGTGCCTCGCCTCCAACCGCAATCGCCACGTTGATCCGGGTCATGGCCAACTGAGCTTACCGCGGACGGAGTCTAACAGCCGTTTGTCGTCAACAGCAGACGGTTCCGCGCGGGCGGCACGGCCACGCTGGCGCCAACGGCGCGAATCGCCTGCCGAATCGTCTCGGGAGTTATTTCCGGCCGACCAGATAACGCACGCCCGACGGGCCGTAGCGCTCTTTGTGCACTGCGCCGTGCGGGAGATGAAAGACCTCACCGACCCCGTAACGCGTCTCGCGGCCCTCGATGTCCAGGGTGATCTCGCCCGAGAGA
>DATIXU010000087.1:0-68234 GCA_035518275.1 Steroidobacteraceae bacterium | reverse complement strand
CGAACGCAGGTGCAGGCCGCCGGCCCAAGCGCTGCGCATTGACTGAAACACTGCCGATCGTGTGCCTTGAAGCCTTGACCTGTTTGACTGTTCACGCGGTACATGCGACCGACGCGTGCGGCTCGCCGCTGTCCGCTTTTTTGAGAGAGACTTCCCAGTGACGACGATTTACGTAGGCAATCTGCCCTTCAACGCCACCGAGCAGGACGTCAAGACCTTGTTCGAGCGCCATGGCAAGGTGGAGTCTGTCAAGCTCATCAACGACCGCGAGACCGGCAAGCCGCGTGGCTTCGGTTTCGTCGACATGGCCCAGAACGAAGCACAGGCCGCGATCCAGGCCCTCAACGGCTTCCAGATGAACGGCCGCCCGCTGCGCGTCAATGAAGCGCAGGAGCGCCCGCAGCGCCCGCGCCAGGGCGGCGGTCCTTTCCGTCGCTGACGGTCGGCAGCTGGTGAGGCCAGGCTGAAAAGAACCCCGCTCCCTGCGGGGTTTTTTTATTCGGCGCAAGCCGCCGCACGGGATACCCATGATTCTCACCAACAACAATAAGCGTCTGGGCGTCGTCGCCGGCGCGCTGCTGGCCGCCGCCTGCGCCGCCAACAGCACCCGCCAGATGACTTCGCTCGCTCTCGATCGCATTCTCGCCGGCGACCAGCGCTCGGAGGAGAACCGCGCCCGCGACCGTTACCGGCACCCGAAGCAGACGCTGCTGTTCTTCGGCATCCGTCCCGAGATGAGCGTGCTCGAGGTGTGGCCGGAGCCCGGGTGGTACACCGAGGTGCTGGCGCCGCTGCTCGCCGACAAAGGCCATTACTACGCGGGCGTGATCGCGCCGGATCCGAAGAGCCAGTACATCACGCGGCGCCTCGATGACTTCGGGCGCAAGCTCGCTGCGCGCCCCGAGATCTACGGCAAGGTGACGGTGGTGACCTTTCCGCTCGATGGCTCGGACGTGGTTCCGCCGGGGACGCTCGACATGATCGTCACCTTCCGCAACATCCATAACTGGATGGCGCGCGATGAAGCGAGTCAGGCCTTCGCCACCATGTACCGGGCGCTGAAGCCCGGCGGCGTGCTCGGCGTGGTCGAGCACCGCGGCAACCCCGCCGTGCCGCAGGACCCGCACGCCAAGAGCGGCTACGTGAACGAGGACTACGCGATCAAGCTCATCGAAGCGCAGGGCTTCCGGCTCGAGGCCAGCTCGCAGGTCAACGCCAATCCGAAGGACACCAAGGACTACGAGCAGGGCGTATGGACGCTGCCGCCTACCTACCGTCTGGGCGACAAGGACCGCGACAAGTACGCGGCCATCGGCGAGAGCGACCGCTTCACGCTGAAATTCGTCAAGCCGGCGAAGTAGCCGCCGCGACCGCCGTTCGCGCTTACCACATCTCCCGCAAGCGCGCGCTCATATCGACCGTGACCTGTTCGCCGGTACGCAGCAGGGCGTCACCGGTGGCGAGCGAACCCTGGAAGGTTACGGCGTCGAGTGTCTTCAGCACCTTCTCGGTCATGAAGCGGCTGCGGCCGCCGTAGACATGGCCGTCGCTCTGGCGCGACTGCTGGGTGAGATGGAACTTGAGCGGCATGACGAGCGCGAGGTCGTTCTGCGCGCGTGTCAGGGCGACGTACAGCAGCCGCCGCTCCTCTTCGATGAGCTCAGGTCTCCCGGTGGCGAACTCGGAGGGGAAGCTGCCGTCCACCACGTTGAGCACGTAGACCGTGTCCCACTCCATGCCCTTGGCCGAGTGGATGGTGGAGAGCACCAGATAATCCTCCTCGAGCGTCGGCTGGCCGGCGAGATCGCTGGTGGCGTGCGGCGGGTCGAGGGTGAGCTCGGTGATGAAACGCTCACGTGACGGATACTGTCCGGAGAGATGCTCGAGCTGATCGAGATCCCCGAGCCGGGTGTGAAAGTGCTCGTAGATGCGCTCGAAGTGCCGCTGATACCACTCCCGCACCTGGTGGACCTGGCCGACCCACTGCAGCTCGGGATTCGAGAGTGCCAGCATCAGCTCGATGAGCCGCTTCCAGTCCATCTCGTGCGTCTGCGGCGGCTTGAAAGCCTTCAGCGACTCGAAGGAATGGCCGCCGGCCTCCAGATGCTCGATCGCCGCGCTCGCGTTGACCGGGCCCATGCCCGGCAGCAGTTGCAGCACGCGGAAAGCGGCCAGCGTGTTGCGCGGGTTGTCGGCCCAGCGCAGCACCGACAGCAGATCCTTGATGTGTGCCGCTTCGAGGAATTTGAGCCCGCCGTACTTGACGAACGGGATCTTGCGCTTGGCCAGCTCGACCTCGAGCACGTCGCTGTGGCTCGCGCTGCGGAACAGCACCGCCTGGCGCTTCAGGGGCACGTTCGCCTCGCGCCGCCGCAGCACCTCGCTGCAGACGTACTCGGCCTGGGTCTGCAGCTCATCCACGGTGACCGCGCGCGACCGCGCGCCCTGGCCGCGGATCGACAGCAGGTACTTGCGCTGCTGGCGCGGCGCCTCGCCCATCACCGCGTTGGCGACGTCGAGCACCTGCTGGGTCGAGCGGTAGTTCTGCGCCAGTGCGACCACCTCGGCGCGCGGCTTGAAGCGCTCGGCGAACCCCAGGATGTTCTCCACGGCGGCGGCGCGGAACGAATAGATCGCCTGCGCGTCGTCCCCGACCACCGTGAGCCCGGAGCCGTCGGGCTTCATGGCGTGCAGGATCTCCGCCTGCAGCCGGTTGGTGTCCTGATACTCGTCCACCAGCACGTGATCGAAGTGCGCGCCGATGTGCTGCGCCAGCCGCGGCTCGCCCATCATGCCGTGCCAGTACAGCAGCAGGTCGTCGTAGTCGAGCAGGTGGCCGTGCTGCTTCTGCTCGACGTAGGCGCGGAACAGCGTGGTGAGCTCCGCCTCCCACTGCGCGCACCACGGGAAGTGCTGCTCGAGAGTGTCCTTGAGCGCGGTGCGGGTGTTGACGCGGTTGGAGTAGATCGAGAGACAGGTGTCCTTGCGCGGGAAGCGCTGGTCACGGGCCGCGAGCCCGAGCTCGGCGCGCAGGCTGTCCATCAGGTCGGCGGAATCGCCGCGGTCGATCACGCTGAAGTGCGGATCGAGCTGCAGATGCCCGGCGTAGTGGCGCAGCAGCCGGTTGCCGATCGAGTGGAAGGTGCCGGCCCAGCCGAGGCGCTGCGAGATCGAGGCGCTGACGCCGCCCATCGACTCGTTCAGCGCCTTCTTGGTGATCTCGTGTGCGCGGCGGCGCATTTCCTGGGCCGCCCGGCGCGTGAAGGTGAGCATGAGGATGCGCGCCGGATCGACGCCGTGGATCACCAGGTGCGCCACGCGGTGCGCCAGAGTGTCGGTCTTGCCGGTGCCGGCGCCGGCGAGAACCAGCAGCGGCCCCGCGGCGAAGCCCTTGTCGGCAAGCGGCTCGCCATGCGTCACCGCCTTGCGCTGTGCGGCGTTGAGCTTCTCGAGGTGCGCGCTGGTGGGCATTGACGCGCCGACTATACTCGCCGCCCGGAGGAGCTGGCGACCGGCGGCCGGGGCGTCGGGTTAGGATGCGTCCCATGAAACCCTCGAGCCAGACCGTGAATTTCACCGGCCGCATCATCCGCGTCACCACCGACGAGGTCGTGCTCCCCAATGGGCATCGCACGGCGCTCGAGGTCGTGCACCATCCGGGCGGAGCGGCCGCCGTGGCGCTGGACGCCGAGCGGCGCGTGTGCCTGCTGCGGCAGTATCGCTACGCGGCGGATGGCTGGCTGTGGGAGTTGCCGGCGGGCAAGCTCGAGCCGGGTGAGCCGCCGCTCGGCACCGCCCAGCGCGAGCTCGCCGAGGAAGCCGGAGTCGCCGGCCGCCACTGGGCGAGCCTCGGCGTCTCTCTGTCCTCGCCGGGGGTGTTCTCCGAAGTTATCCATCTCTACCTCGCGACCGGAATCGTGCCTGCCGCCGCGGCGCACGAGCGCGCCGAGGTGATCGAAATTCACTGGTTGTCCTTTGAGACCGCCTGCGAATGGGCGCTCGCCGGCACCATCACTGACAGCAAGACGGTCGTCGGACTGCTGCGCGCGCGCTTTGCCATAACCAACACGGTTGTCGCCGCTTGATCCGTGACGCAGGTCGCAGAACGCGCTGGCTGCGCGGTTACACTCACAAAGCGTGAAGCGCATCGCATTCTGGACGACATAATCTCGTGGACGAGTTTCGCAAGAAAAGGACGCTCGAAGGGAATTCCGGTGGAGCCGAGAGCAACCGCCGGCGGATCGGTCTGATCGTGCACGACGACCGCGGCATGGCCTCGGTCGAATGGCACGACGCGCCGCGCGGCGCGGTCGAGCGGCCGGTGCTCGAGATCCTCGCCAGCCCCGCGCTCGAGCTGAAGGACGATGACGCGAGCTACGATCCCTATTCGCGCCACACGGCTACCTACCCCAGGACCACTCCCGGCAACACCACGCGCACCGATCTGCGCAAGCTCTCCGAGTGGATCAAAATGAAGCGCGCGCTCGAGGAGCGCAAGGCCCGCGACAGCAACGACGACGACGAGAGCTGACGGCTCGCCCCCTCACGACGTCCGCTCGATGTGGGCACGCTTGCGCGCGTTGCTCAGGCGATAGAAGCGGCGCAGCTCGGCCAGCACCTCGCGCTCTCCGTGCTGACGCTCACCGTGCACCGCATCCGTCAGGCGCTGCTCGAGCCGGCGGCAGAAGCGCGCGGCGTAGCGGTTGGCCTCACCGTACAGAGCGCGTCGCTCCGCAGCCAGGCGCGGATCGATGCGCGTGCGCTCGAACAGCACCCGGCGCAGCTCGGCCGGAAAGTGCCCGGGATACTGCCGCCGCATGAGCAGATAGCTCGCGATGTACTTGTCGACCTCCGCCTGCATCTCCAGCTCGAGCAGCGACACCGGCTTGTCGTGCCCGGCGTTCCAGGCGAGGTACAGGAAGTGGCTCACTCCCTCGAGCGCCGTCCACCAGTCCGCCACGTTGCCGCCGTGGAGCTCGACCAGCGGGTCGGCGCAGCTGAGGCGCTCGAGCAGCGCCGGATCGAGATAGAGCGACAGGCTCAGCTCGCTCCCGTCGGCGCTCTGCGCGACGATCAGCTCCTCGTCGGCCACTCCGGAGTGCGCTGCGCGCGGTAGCCGGCCGCGGTCGGTCACCAGGAAATCGTAGACGTCGTAGGCGACGCGGACATCGTAGATGCCGCCGATCAGCTCCTGCAGGCGCGACAGCAGCATGCGTTTCAGTGAGCGCGCGCGCTTCCCGCGCCGCCGCGCGTCGGCCTGACCCCGAGCCGCTCGAGGATCGAATAGCTGCGCGCGCTGCCGGTCTTCAGCCACAGCTCGTAGAGCCGCAGGACGTCCTGATCGGCGTGGCGGTGGGAGGTCTCGCTGATGTCGTTGAGCGCATCCACCATCGGCTGGAATTTCGCCGACAGCTCGGCAAACACCGCTGCCAGCACCCGTCCGCGGCCGCGCGCGATCGACTGCGCCAGCTCACCATAGGCGCGCCCGCCCATGGCGATGTGGTAGTCGATGTCGATGAGGCGCGCGGCGAAGCCGCGCGCGAAGAATCCGGCGACGAACAGCGACACATCACCGAGGCGCTGCAGGCCGCGGTAGCGCTCCGCCGGCGTCGGCGCCTCGAGCGCCTCGCACAGCATGACCACGAGCGGCTTCAGGCGCACGCATCCCGGCGCGCCCTCGTAGAGTGCTTCGGAGCGCGCGAACAGCGTGAGCAGATTGACGACGTAGTGCTCGGTCTGATCCTCGACCGCGACATGCTGCCGCAGCAGCGCCTCGTGCAGGCTGTCCCGGAAGAACTCCCGCAGATTCGCCACCGGTACGACTCGCTCGGCATCGGCACTCATGGTCCGTCACCTCCTCATCGATATGTAACGGCCCGCCGACAGGTTCTCTCCAAGCCTGACGGCGATACCGTGACGTGTTGCGCTGAATAAGTGCAAACTGTGGCCAGAGAACTGGCAGCGCACCCAGCAGAGTGCTGACTGCCGCGCCGAGGGCAGCCGTGCAGACGGGTCCGTTAACTGGTTCACAGGCGGCATTTCTCGGCCTCTCGGGCTACCAGTGGCTGGTGGTCGCGGCCGGCTGGGCCGGCTGGGGCTTCGACGTCTACGACGCCGTGCTCTTCAATTTCGTCGCGCGCAACTGCATCCCGGTGCTGCTGCACCTGCCGCCGGACACCCCCGCCGCCCGCTCCGCCGTGGTGTTCTGGAACGGCGTCATCACCTCGACACTGCTGGTTGGGTGGGCACTCGGCGGATTCGTGTTCGGACTGGTCGCCGATCGCATCGGCCGCAAGCGCGCGCTGTTCGTGACCATCGCGCTGTACGCGCTCGGCACCAGCGCGTGTGCGCTGGCCGGCAACCTCGCACAGCTCATCCTGTGCCGCGCGGTCGCCGCGCTCGGCATCGGCGGCGAGTGGGGAGTCGGCGCCTCGCTGGTCGCCGAGGCGGTTCCGGAGAACCGCCGGGTCGAGGCCGGCGTCATCATGCAGACCGGCTCGCCGCTCGGCGTGGTGCTCGCGAGCGGCGTCAACTACCTGATCAGCGGCGTGTGGTTCGCGGGCCAGCCGCAGATCGCCTGGCGCTACGTGTTCCTCGCCGGCCTGCTGCCGGTACTGCTGGCGCTGCTGGTGCGCATCTTCCTGCGCGAGAGCGAGCAATGGCGGGCGAGCCGCGCGCGTGGTGCCTCGTCCGGCCCGCGCGAGCTGTTCGCGCCCGCGGTGCGGGCGGCAACCTGGGGCGGCCTGTTCGCGGCCGCGGTCGCGATCCTCTGCTGGTGGGGCTGCAACGCCTTCGTGCCGCTGCTCGGCGGGAGCCTGTCCGTCCACGAGGCACAGCGGCTCGGCCTCGCACCGCCGCAGGCGCAGGCGCTGGCGGCCGCATGGCAGGCGCACGCTTCCAACGCCTTCAATCTCGGCGGGCTCCTCGGCACCTTCGCAGCCATCCCGCTCGCGCTGCACCTCGGCCGTCGGCCGATGTTCAGCGTCTATTTCCTGTACTCGGCGCTCGCGCTGTTCGCGACCTTCGGCCTGCCGCTCGAGCCGTACACGCGCCTCTCGCTGCTGTTGCTGGTCGGTGCGGGCGTGTACGGCATCTTCGGCGCCTTCACCTTCTATCTTCCGGAGCTGTTCCCGGTGCGCATCCGCGCCACCGGCGCGGGCTTCTGCTACAACACCGGGCGCGTGCTGGCCGCACTCGGACCGCTGCTCATCGGCTGGGTGAGCTCCGCCGCCGGCGGCTCGGCGGCCGCGCTCATGCACGTGCTCCTGTGGCTCGGCGTGGTGCCGCTCGCCGCCGCGCTGCTGGCGCGTTTCCTCATCGTGGAGACCCGCGGCCGGACGCTGCCGGCCTGAGAATGGCGTCCGCGGCTCAGGCGCCCAGCAGCGCGGCAAGCTCACTGCAATCCCGGACAACCAGGTCCGCGGGCGCGAGATCGGCGGGCCAGGCCGACCCCCAGCGGTTCATCCACGCGCTGCGGCATCCGGCGGCGCGCGCCGCCGCGACGTCGAGCCAGGGATCGTCCCCGACATAGACGATGTTGCGCGTGGCGAGCTCGAGCTCGCCCGCCAGCCGCTCGAAGCAGCGGCGATCGGGCTTGCCCGCGCCTATCTGGCGCGCGTTGAGCGAGACGGCGAACGCGCTGTCGAGGCCGATGCGCGCCAGATCGGCGTTGCCGTTGCTGAAGGAGGCGAGCGTGAAGGCGCGCTTCAGGCGCGCCAGCCCCGGACGTACGTCGGGCAGGATCTCCACTTCGCAGCGCGCGGCGAGGAACACCTCGAAGGCGCGTGCCGCGATGTCCTCCTGGTAGCCGCACTCGCGCGCGTGGCGCTCGAGCGCAGTGAGCCGCAGATAGCTGACGTCGTGGGCGTTGTGCGGCTCCTCGAGCGCCAGCTCCGCGCGCGCCGCGCGCATGTCCGCGAGCGAGACCTGCTCGGGAATGCGCGGGCAGTGCTGGTGCAGCCACTCGAGCAGGCGCACTTCGGCCCGGGCCAGCACCGGCTCGACATCCCAGAGTGTATTATCGAGATCAAACGCGACGGCGTGCACGTCGTTCAGCACGAGTTGAAGGTTACCACCAAGTGGCGCAGCTCACTCTGGCCGTAGGCAACAGGAACTACTCCTCGTGGTCGCTGCGCGCGTGGATCGCGCTCCGGCATCTCGGTGTGCAATTCACCGAGATCGTCATCCCGCTCGACCAGGCCGATACCCACGAGCAGCTCGAACGCTATGGGCCGAGCGGCCGCGTGCCGGTGCTGCGCGCCGGCGAGCTCACCATCTGGGACTCGCTTGCGATCTGCGAGTTTGCGGCCGAGCTCACCGGCCGGGGCTGGCCGCGAGAGAGGGAGGCGCGCGCCCTGGCACGCTCGATCTCGGCGGAGATGCATTCCGGTTTCGCCAACCTGCGCGCGCTCTGGCCGATGAATGCGCGGGCGCGCCACCGCCGCACCGCGATGACCGCCGCGCTCGCCGCCGATATCGAGCGGATCGACGAGATCTGGAACGACTGCCGGCATCGCTTCGGCGCCGGCGGGCCGTGGCTGTTCGGCGCCGAGTACACCATCGCCGATGCAATGTACGCGCCGGTGGTGCTGCGCTTCAACACCTACGGCGCGCGCGTCTCCGACACCGCGCGCTGGTACATGGCGACCGTGCTCGAGGACGCCGCCCTGCAGGAGTGGCTGCGCGCCGCGCACGCCGAGTCCTGGACCATCCCCGCCGACGAAGTCGGCTGAAAGCAACCCGCATGCGTCCACTGAGACTCCCCGCCCTGCTGCTCGCGTGCGCGCTCGCGGCGGGCTCGGTTCCGCCCGCGTCCGCCGCGCCAGGCGCGCCGTTCACGCCCGAGGACCTGGTGATGCTGAAGCGCGTCAGCGACCCGCAGCTGTCGCCGGACGGACGCCGCGTCGCCTACGTGCAGCGCGAGACGGATCTGGAGGCCAACAAGGGCCGCACCAGCCTCTGGCTGCTCGATCGCACCCGCCCGGGCGGCGCGCCGGTGCGGCTCACCGACGGCAAGGCGAATGACTCGAGCCCGCGCTGGGCGAGCGACTCGCGCTCGCTCTACTTCCTCTCCGAGCGCAGCGGCAGCTCGCAGGTGTGGCGGCTGTCGCTCGCCTCGGGCGAGGCGCGGCGCATCAGCGACTACCCGCTCGAGGTCGGCTCCTTCAAGGTCTCGCCGCGCGGCGACCGGCTCGCGCTTTCCATGGCTGTTTTCCCCGACTGCGCCGATCTGGCCTGCACCAGGGGCCGCCTGGACGCGAAGGAGAAGGACAAAGCGAGCGGCCGCATCTACGACCGGATGTTCGTGCGCCATTGGGACACCTGGAGCGACGGCACCCGCTCGCACCTCTTCAGCGCACGTCTCGGCGCGGACGGAGCGGCAGGCGCGCCGCTCGACGTGTCGAAGGGGTTCGACGCCGACATTCCGCGCAAGCCCTTCGGCGGCGATGAGGACTATGCCTTCAGCCCCGACGGCGCGACGCTGGTGTTCTCCGCCAGCAGCGCCGGGCGCACCGAGGCGTGGTCGACCAACTTCGACCTCTACCAGGTGCCGGTGGACGGCTCGTCGGCTCCGGTCAATCTCACCGCCGCAAATCCCGCCGATGACGCGCAGCCGGTGTTTCTGCCGAACGGCGACCTCGCCTGGCTGGCGCAGGACCGGCCCGGCTTCGAGTCCGACCGCTATCACGTGATGTTGCGCAGCGCGCGCAGCGGCGCGCTGCGCTCGCTCACCGCTTCCTGGGACCGCTCGGTAGGACGCCTCGCGGTGGCAGGCGACGGGCAGCATCTGCTCGCCGCGGTCGACGACCTCGGGCAGCATGCGCTCTATTCGATCGACGCGCAGAGCGGCACACCGACGAAGCTCATCGGCAACGGCACGGTGGCCGATTTCTCAGCGGGGCGCGATTCGATCGTGATCAGTCTCGCCGGCCTCGGCGGGCCCGCCGACCTCTACTCGCTCCCGGCCCGCGGCGCGCCGATACGGCTCACCGACGTCAACCACCAGCCGATGGCCGCGCGGCGCTTAAGCGAGTTCGAGCAATTCAAGTTCAAGGGCTGGAACGACGAGACCGTGTACGGCTACGTGGTGAAGCCCTACGGCTTCGAGCCCGGCAAGCGCTTTCCGGTCGCGTTCATCGTGCACGGCGGCCCGCAGGGAAGCATGGGCAACGAGTGGCACTATCGCTGGAACATGCAGGTCTTCGCCGGCCATGGCTACGGCGTGGTGGGGGTCGATTTCCACGGCTCCACCGGCTACGGCCAGGCGTTCACCGATTCGATCAGCCGCGACTGGGGAGGGAAGCCCCTGATCGACCTGCAGAAGGGTCTGGCCGCGGCTCTCGAGCGCTATCCGTGGCTCGACGGCGGGCGGGTGTGCGCGCTCGGCGCTTCTTACGGCGGCTTCATGATGAACTGGATCGAGGGCAACTGGCCGGACCGCTTCCGTTGCATCGTCAGTCACGACGGCGAGCTCGACGAGCGCATGATGTACTACGCCACCGAGGAGCTGTGGTTCCCGGAGTGGGAGATGGCAGGGACCTACTACGACGCACCGCAGCTCTACGAGAAATTCAACCCGGTCAACTTCGTCACGAAGTGGCGCACGCCGATGCTGGTCATCCACGGCGAGCAGGACTTCCGCATCCCGGTGTCTCAGGGGCTCGGAGTCTTCACCGCGCTGCAGCGGCGCGGTATCGAGAGCCGGCTACTGGTGTTTCCGAACGAGAACCACTGGGTGCAGAAGCCGGCCGACAGTATCCAGTGGCATCACGCGGTGTTTGAGTGGCTCGATGCGCACCTGAAAAACTAGCTGCGCCAGCCGAGCACTTCGTCGAAATGTGAGCGCTCGGGCTTGACGCGCACCTGAAGAACTGACCTCGCGCAGCAACAGCACGCCGAGCCCGTAAGCTGCCTTCGCGCGCTCAGCGTCCCCTGCGGACGAACTTGTAATCGCCGACGGTCAGTGCACCGGCGGTGAGCTCCAGCTGCGCGCCCGCCGCCCCGGCGCCGCTGTCGGGACAGGCCTTCGGGTCGTGAGCCGCGAGGAAGGCATCGCCCTTCTTCTTCTTCCAGATCAGCTGGCAGATCTCGGCCTGCACGTCCTCCATCTGCACGGCGGTGAACAGGTCCTTGCTCTGGGCGCCGTCGCGCCAGCGTCCCGGTTCTGCGAACTCGTACAGCGTCTCGACGATGCCGCGCTTCTCGTCAAGCTGGAAGCTGTACATCTTCTGGCTGAGGATCCGGCGCGGATCGTCGGCCGCGGACTCCTGCGCGAAGTAGACGTAGTGACCGAGCCGCGGCGTATAGACGTGGACGATGAGCAGCGCAACCGCCTCGTGCGCGGGGTGCGCGCCGACGCGCGTGTCGGCTTCCGCCTGCGCGCTGTTGTCGTAGCGGCCCGGCAGCATGGTGAGCATCAGCATGAGATCGGCTTCGGTGGCCTTGGGCGGGCCGCTCGCGCAGCCGGCAACGCCCAACGCCGCGGCGCACGCGAGCGCGGCCAGCCACCCCGCATCGATGCTCTTGCCCTCAGCCATAGGTGGCACGCCACTGCGCCCGGTACTTCAGCCCGAGGTCGATGAGGCGCTCGAGCAGCTCTCCATAAGGGATGCCGGCGGCACGCGCCGACTCGGCGAAGTCCTCCGCGGCCTCGAGATTGGGATTGGCGTTGGCTTCGAGCACGTACACCTGACCCTGCGTATTCACCCGGAAGTCCATGCGAGCATAGCCGGACAGGCCGAGCGCGCGATAGATACGCCGCGACAGCCGGTCGAGCGCGGCCAGTACCGCCGGCGGCAGATCCGCGGCGGCGTGCGTGGTGATGCCGTACTTCGCCTGGTAGCGCTTGTCCCACTTCACCTTGCGGGTGGCGATGGCGGCGAGCGAGTCCGGCATCGAGCCGAACACCATCTCCCAGACTGGCAGGCGCGTGAGCCGCTCGTTGCCCATCACGCCGACATACAGCTCGCGCCCCTCGACGTACTCCTCGACCAGCGCATCGGACTTGATCTGCTCGTGCACGAAGGCGATGCGCTCCTTGAGCCGCGCCGCATCCTCCACCACCGAGGCCTGGGCGATGCCGAGCGAGGCGTCCTCGACCGTGGACTTGACGAACAGCGGAAACCGCAGCTTGCGTGGCACGTGGAAGCGCACGCCGCGGCGGAACACGGCGAACTGCGGCGTCGCGATGCGATGGAAGGCGAGCAGCTGCTTGGCGAGCGTCTTATCGCGCGACAGCAGCAGCCCGCGCGGGTTGCAGCCGGTGTAGGGCTGGCGCATCAGCTCGAGGAAGGCCACCACGTGCTGGTCGTAGGTGACGATGCCGTCGAATTCCTCGAGCAGGTTGAAGACGATATCCGGCTCCCAGTCGGCGATCGCGCTGCGCAGCTCCGTGAGGCTGTCGAGGACGCCGACGCAGCGCACGTCGTGACCGAGCTGGCGCAGGGTCGTGGTGACGTCGTACTCGGTACGCCACTCCTCGATCTCCTTGTCGCTGTGGCCTTCGAGACTCTCCGGTGGCACCAGGCTCGCGTGCACCACGACGAGCGCGCGCAGTCGCCTCATAAGGGCAGTTGCGGAGTCTCGCCCTGGGAATAGAGTCCCGTCAGCCGCTCGAGCATCCAGCGCGTGTAGCGCAGCGCCTCGCGGCGGTTGCCGCGCAGGTACAGCCCGAGGTGCTCGCAGCGCTCGATCAACATGCGCAGAACCTGCTCCACGCTGTAGCGCTCGGTGCCGAGTGCGCGCGCCACGGCAGCCGTGAGGCGCCGCGCATCGGCACGCAGCAGCGCCGTCGCGCTCGGCGTGCTGCGGCGGGCACGCTCGTGGGTAAAGGCACGCTGCAGCAGCTCGTCGGCGAGCCCCCGGCGGATCATGCGGTTGTGCCTGAGCTTGCGGCGGTAGTGCTGCGCGAGCGTACGGGTGTTGAGGTCGAGCGGCTCGATGCGGATGCGGTTGCGCACCGGCGGGCGCCGTCCGCGCACGCTCGCGAGGAGCTCGTCGACCGCCTTCAGCTTGTGCAGCGCCGGCCAGTCGGCGTAGCTCTTGCGCCAGCCCGACTTCGGCGTGAGCCACACCGCGAAGGTCTCGGCGAAATCCTCGGCGGGATGCGCCTGCGCGTACCACTCCCCGAGATGATGCACGTAGCGGCGGCTGCCGGCGCGCGCGCGGTAGCGCGCCGGATAGGGGAGCGAGGCGTAGCCGAACACCTCGCGCCAGCGCTTGCGCCGGCGGAGGCGATAGGCGTTGTCGAGCGCATGTCCGGCTTCGTGGCGGAGAATGCGCATCAGCAGGCGGGAGTTTCCGCCCTCGGCCTCGTGCATCAGACGCCGCTCCAGCCGCTCGAGCCGCGGGTGCGCGAGGTAGAAGGGCATGGCGATCCCGGGAACGCCGTCCGGCGAGAACCATTCCTCCGAGAGCCACACGTGCGGGCGGACCTTGAGTCCGCGCCGCTCGAGATCCGAATACAGCTGCCGTACGTGCGTGGCGAGCGGCGAGCGGCTGATCGAGAGCTGCAGATCGCAGAAGCGCTTCTTCAGCAGCTCCTCGTCGCTCAGGCGCTCCCACGCGTACGGCAGCGCGCGCGCTCCGGCGCGGCGGCCGAAACTCGAGCGCACGGCAGATGAGCGGCGGCCGGCGGCGCGTGTCGGGGACATACGTGCGAGCGCGAATTTTCCGGGAGCGGACGGCGAAGCGCAGCTTAGCCGAAGCGCGCGGGCGATGTCTTCAGCCGCAACGCGCCGCAAAGGGCTCAACCGCCCAGCTCGACCAGCGCGTGGGCGAGCAGCCGGTCGGCGAAGCCCTCGATCAACTCGTGCTTCATCAGGCTGTTGCGCCACAAAGCGGGGATGGCGCTTGCAGTGTAGTAGGCGCCGGCGAGCGCGCCGGTGACCGCCGCGACCACGTCCGAGTTGCCGCCGAGATTGGCCGCGGCCAGCACTGCATCGCGGAAATTGCCAGTGCTACGGAAGCTATCGAGCGCGGCGCCGAGCGCCTGCGGGGCGGTGGCGCCGGTCTCGGCGGAAAATGAGCCGCCGGCCGGTCCGCCGGGGCGGGCCGCGACGATGGTCTCTCTGGACCGGCCCGCCAGCGCCGCATGCAGCGCTCGGGCGAGCGAGCGGCAAGCGGCGAGCACCGCGGGCGCCTGGCAGGTCGGGCGCGCGGCCTGGGCCGCCTGTTCCTCCGCAGCCAGCCCATCGGCGAAGAAGTACATGACCACCGGAGTCACCCGCGACAGCGGCTCGGGGTCGAGGGCATTCGGATCGTGCGACCCGGAGAACATCTGCCGCCGCCAGCGCGCCGCCGCGAGGGCGCGCGCGGTACCGGCGGTGATGCCGACGCACTGGCCGGTCGCCGAGAGGTACCCTTGGCTCTGCCATCGCGTGTAGCGCTCGACCTGGTCGCGGGCGTCGAAGCCGCCGCACTCGAGGAGGCTCTCGGCGAGACACAGCCCCATGGCGGTGTCGTCACTCCAGCCGCCGCGCGGCAGGTCGAAGGGCCCGCCGCCGAGGAGGTCCCCCACCGGGGCGAAGCGGCCCGGGCGCTTGAACTGGGTTGCGACGGCGATCGCATCCCCCACCGCAAGCCCGACCAGCGCGCCGACGAAACGCTCGCGCAGGCCGCGCGCCGCCGCGAGCGTCGACGGCTCGAGCAACGGGTCGCCCTCGGCCGCCGCCAGCGTTGCCCACCCGCGCACATACTCCACCTGGGCGTCGGTCTCGGGGACCGACGGCCAAAGCTCCGAGCGGGCACTCTGCTGCCAGAGGCGGTTGAGCTCGGTCAGGGCGCCCTCGCCGCCGAGGCCCTGCTCCGCGAGGAAGCATCCGGCCACCATCCCGGTGCGGCCGATCCCCGCCCGGCAATGCAGATACACCGGACGCGGCGAGTCGAGGGCCTTGCGCAGCCACCCGAGAATCTCGGCCATGTGGCTGCGTCCTTCGGGCAGGCCGTGGTCGGGAATCGGCTTGCGCACGTAGTCGACGCCCGGCGGCAGCTCCGCCTCATAAGGCGCGAGCTCCCCGGGCTGCGTCAGGTCGACGAAGGCGGCAATTCCAGCCTCCACGAGGCGCTTCAGCCGCTCGCGCGTCGTCTCGGGGCTGGCGCCGCCGGGATACTCGCCGGCGAGGAGCTTCCCCGGCACGACCCAGTAGCAGTTGGCGAGTGGCAGAGACGCAGGCACGCGCGCACCTCAGGCGCGCGCAGCAGGGTGAGCGAGCGCGCCCGAGAGGCTCTGCGCCTCGAGCCGCCGCTCCTCGCGCTCGCTCATGGGCGCCACGCGCCGGGAGTCGAGGCGGGCGAAATCGAAGCGGCGCGGATCGGCGAGGTGCTCGAGCTCGACGTTGCGCAGCGCGCGGAAGATCGTCTCGGTGCGTCCCGGGAACTCACGCTCCCAGCCGGCGAGCATCTTCTTGATGGCGAGCCGCTGCAGGTTCTCCTGCGAGCCGCACAGCGTGCAGGGGATGAGAGGAAAGGCGCGGCCGCGTGCGTAACGGGCGATGTCGCGCTCGGCGACATAGGCGAGCGGGCGGATGACGACGTGGCGGCCGTCGTCGGAGAGCAGCTTCGGCGCCATGGCCTTCAACCGCCCGCCGAAGAACAGGTTCAGAAACAGCGTCTCGACGATGTCGTCGCGGTGGTGGCCGAGCGCGATCTTGCTGATGCCGTGCTCGGAAGCGAAGCGGTACAGCGCTCCGCGCCGCAGTCGCGAGCACAGCCCGCACAGCGTCCGTCCCTCGGGCACGACGCGCTTCACGACGCGGTAGGTGTCCTGCTCGATGATGTGGTACGGAACTCCGACACTCTCGAGATAGCGCGGCAGCACCTCGGGCGGAAAACCGGGCTGTTTCTGGTCGAGATTGACCGCCAGCAGGTCGAAGTGCACCGGCGCGCTGCGCTTCAGCGACAGCAGCAGGTCGAGCAGCGTGTAGGAGTCCTTGCCGCCCGAGAGGCACACCATGACCCGGTCGCCCGGGACAATCATGCGGAAGTCGGCGATCGCCTTGCCGGCGAGGCCCCGCAGGCGTGCCGCCAGGCGATCGAGGGTGCGGGAGGGCTTTGCGTCGGCGCGCTTCACTTCGGGTCAGGCGCGGGCCTTCAGGCCGCTGCTACGCTGGTAGCGCTCTCCAGATACTTTGCCTCGACGTAGCGAATGAAGGAAGTGGCCGAGAGGGGCTTCCCGGTGGCGCTCTTCAGGAGCTCCTGCACCGGCACCTTCGCCCCGAGGCCGTGCACCTGCGTGCGCAGCCAGCCGAAGAGGCCGGCGAATTCCCCGCGCGCGAGCTGCTCGTCGAGCGTGCTGACTCCCGCGCGCAGGCTCTCGTAGAGCTGCGCCGCGATCACCGCGCCGAGCGCATACGAGGGGAAGTAACCGAAGGACCCGACCGCCCAGTGGATGTCCTGCAGACACCCCTCGAGGTCGTTCGCCGGCCGGATGCCGAGACGGCTCTCCATGCCGGCGTTCCACGCCTCGGGCAGGTCCCGCACCGCGAGCTCGCCGGACAGCAGCTGCTTCTCGAGCTCGTAGCGCAGCATGATGTGCAAGGGGTAGGTGAGCTCGTCCGCATCCACGCGGATCACGCCGCGCTGCACGCGGGTGAGATGGCCGTAGAGGTTCTCGACGTCCCACTCCGGTCCGCTCACCCCGAAATGCTTCACGAGCAGGGGCTGCACGTAGCGCACGAACGGGCGGCTGCGGCAGACCATCATCTCGATGAGCAGCGACTGGCTCTCCTCGAGCGCCATGCCCCGGTCGCGCCCGACCGGCTGGTCACGCCAGTCCTGGGGGAGCCCCAGGTCGTACATCGCATGCCCGGTCTCGTGCAGCGCTCCGAGCAGGCCCGAGAACACATCCTCGGGAACGAAGCGCGTGGTCACGCGGATGTCACCGGGCACGCCCTCGGTGAAGGGTTGCTCGCTCTCGTCCAGCCGGCCGCGATCGAAGGGGAAGCCCACCGCCTTCATGACCTCGACGGTGAGCGAGCGCTGCTTGCCGGCGGGGAACTTGCCCGCGAGCGGCAGCAGCGCGCGGCTCTCCTGCACCGCAATCGCCTCGCGGATGAGCGAGGGGAGCCGGCGCGAGAGCGCCTTGAACATGGCGTCGATATCCGCGGTCGTGATGCCGGGGCTGAATTCGTCGACCAGGGCGTCATAGGGCGCGAGGTTCAGCGCCTGCCCGAGGAGCGCGGCCTTGTCGCGCACCAGGTGCACCACCTCCTCGAGATGGGGCGCGAAGGATTCGAACTTGCCCAGGGCGCGCGCTTCGAGCCAGCGGGACTCGGTGCGCGAGGCGGCTTTCGCGAGGCGGGCGACGAGGGTCACCGGGGTAGCGATGGCGTGGTCGCGCTGGCGGCGCATCTCGCGGAGGTTCGCCACCTGCCAGTCCTCGAGCCCCTGGGTATTGGCCTGGGCCCGGTCGAGGAGGCGAATGATCCTCGGCGCCGTGAGCAGCGCGTGGTACTCGGTCTCGAGAGCCGCCAGCTGCTCGCCGCGAACGTCCGCGCTGCCCCGCGGCATCATCACCGCCGCATCCCAGCGCAGGAGCGAGAGAGCGCCACGGAAGGCATGCAGGCGCTTGAATTCCTGCTCGAGCTGCTTGTAGGGCGAGGCGGACATGGTCTTTCGTCGCGCGCCCGGGCTTAGGTCAGGCCTTCGGCACGCAGTTCAGAACGCTTCAATGGACGTAAGGGGAAACGAGGAGAAGTTTACCACTTCCCCGCCCGGTCCGCCTGCCGATTTTGATAGTTTATTTAATTAAAACAAATACTTATGCAGACAGGCTGCGGCCTGCCTGGAGGCTGCGACCCCCCTCATGGGGGGTCAGGATTATGTCGCGCCCGGCCCAGGCGAGCATCGCTCGCTTGCGCTCCTCGCCCCACCGATACCCTCCGAGGGACCCATCGGAGCGCAGAACGTTGTGGCAGGGAATGAGCCATGCGACCGGGTTTGCCCCGACCGCATTGCCGACCGCCCGCTCGGCGCCCGGGGCTCCCGCGGCCTGCGCCACCGCGCGGTAGGTCGTGGGACCACCGGCGCCCACCTCGAGCAGCGCCTGCCACACCTTGAGCTGGAAATTGGTCCCCCGGACCGCGAGCCGTATCGGGGCGCCCTCGCGGCTATCGCCCGCGCCAAAAATCTCGAACGCCCTGCGCCCGGCGTCCTCGTCGCTGCGCGTGAGATGCGCCTCTCCCCACCGGGCCGCGAGCTCGGCGGCCGCCGCCCGCTCGCGGGGACGATCCTCGAAGCCGAGGTGGCAGACGCCGCGCGCCGTGCTCGCAATCATCGCCGTGCCGAACGGCGTATCCGAGAAGCCGTAGCGGATCTCGATACCCGCCCCGCGCGCCTTGAGCTCACCGGGTGTCATGGCATCGAGGGTTACGAGCAGGTCGTGGAGGCGTCCGGGACCCGAGAGTCCCACGGAATAGGCTGTCTCCAGAACCGAGGCGTCCCCGGCCAGCGTGCCGCGCGCGGCCCGCGCGGTGATAAAGGCCAGGTACTGCCGGGGGGTCACCCCTGCCCAGCGCCGGAACAGGCGGTTGAAATGAAACTCGGAAAGCCCGGTGGAGGCGGCGATGGCCGCGAGCCGCGGCTGCTCGCGGAAATGCTCATCGATGAAGCGGATCGCGCGGGCGATGCGGCGGAAATCCCGGCTGTCGACGAAGCTGTCGCTGTGCGTTTTCATGGAGTGTAATGATAGGGACGCCGGGGCGGCGCGCGACCCGATTCTTGCGGCGCGCCTAAGGGGCCCTGAGCCTTCGGTTACACTGCCTCACCAAGCGCAGATCCACGGGCACACGTGCCGGCAGTGGGGCCAACGGGCGACCGTCACTCCCACGCTGATCGAGACCGCGAGCAGCAGCACCAGCGTGAGTCCGATCAGGAAACGTCGCATGCAGCAATCTTAATAAATGAGCACCGCACCCGGGAAACTCGCCATCTGCCTGCTCGCCTCCGAGGTGGCCCCGCTCTCGAAGACCGGCGGGCTCGGCGACGTCGCCGGAGCGCTCGCCAAATACCTGCACGCCGACGGGCACGACGTGCGGCTCTTTACGCCCTGCTACTCATCCATCGACCGCGCCGCGCTCGAGGCACGGCCGCTCGCGGCGCTGCAGCAGGTACCGCTCGCCCTGGGTGAACACCAGTACGTGTTCTCGGTGCTCGAGGCGGCGCTGCCGGGCGCGGGCGGCGCCCGGGTGTTCCTCATCGACTGCCCGGCGCTGTACGCACGCGCGAGCCTCTACACCACCGGCCCCGACGAGCATCTGCGCTTCATCGCGCTCACCCGCGCGGCGCTCATGAGCTGCGCGGTGCTGAAGTGGGCGGTGCAGATCTTCCACTGCAACGACTGGCACACGGCGTTTGCGCCGCTCTACCTGCGCACCGGCTACGCGCGGCAGCCGCTGTTCGCTCGGGCGCACACCGTGCTCACCATTCACAACATCGGCTATCAGGGAATCTTTCCGGCGGCCGACGTCGCCGACCTTGGTCTCGCGCCCGGCGACACGCACCTCCTCCACCAGGACGATCTCAAGGCTGGGCGCATCAACGCGCTGCGCCACGGGATCCTGTACGCCGATGCCATCACGACCGTGAGCCCCACGCACGCGCACGAGATCTGCACCGCGGAGTACGGCATGGGCCTCGAGGACAGCCTGCGCGCGCGCAGCGGCGCGCTCACCGGGATCCTGAACGGCGTCGACTACGACGAATGGGATCCGCGGCATGACCGTCTGCTGCCGATCCACTACGACCCGGATCATCTCGAGGGCAAGCGCGCGCTCAAGCGCGAGCTCCTCGGCCACATGCGCCTCGACGCCGCGCCGGAGGCGCCGCTCGCGGGTGTCGTCAGCCGCCTGGCGATACAGAAGGGCTTCGAGCTCATGTTCGCGGCCCTGCCCAAGGTGCTCAGTGCGCGGCCGCTGGCGCTGGCGGTGCTCGGCAGCGGCGAGGCGAAGTACGAGCAGTTCTTCACCGGACTCACACACTCATTCCCCGGCAGGGTGGCGTTCGTGAACGGCTACGACGAAGTGCTGTCGCACTGGATCGAGGCCGGGAGCGATCTGTTCCTCATGCCCTCGCGCTACGAGCCCTGCGGCCTCAACCAGATGTACAGCCTGCGCTATGGCACCGTGCCGCTCGTGCGCCGCACCGGCGGGCTCGCCGACTCGGTCGAGCATTACGACCTGGCGAGTGGCAGCGGCACGGGCGTGGTGTTCAACGACTTCGATGCGCCGGCGCTCGAGTGGGCACTGAACTTTGCGCTCGACCTGTACGCTCAGCCGGCACAGTGGTCGCGCATGATGCACAACGGCATGCGCCAGGACTTCTCCTGGCAGCGCCGCACCGGGGAATACCTGGACGTTTACCGGCGGCTCACTGGAGCCTGAAAGTGCCGTGCTGCTCGAACGGAATCGACTGCAGCCAGCCCTGCGACAGCGAGATCTTCCCCGCCAGCCGATAGGGGACGTTCGCGGCCGCGTCCGAGCCGCGCGCGAGCAGCCGCACCAGCATGCCCGCCATGTTGGTGGTCACGTTCATGTCGAACTCGGCCTCGCCGAGCGCCGGGACCACGAAGCTCGCGGCCGATTCGCCGGTCGCGAACGGCTGGCCGTCGACCTCCAGCGTGTAGTCGATCCCCTTGACCGGCAGCGTGCGGTCGTTGGGGTTAATCACGTGCACGCGCACCTTGAGGTGCTGCGTGAGGAGGTCGCTCCCCTCGAGCCGCACACCGACGATGCTGAGAGTCGGAGTGGTGAGCTTCGGCGCCAGCGCGCAGCCGCTGCCGAGCAGCGCGACCGCGGCAGCAGCGGCGAAGGCTCTCATGCGGCTCATGTTAGCAGCCTCAGCCGCGGCCGAAGACCGCGTTGAGCCCGGCGAAGCGGCGCGCGAGATCGCAGGTCAGGGAGCCGGACGGCAGCCGCCAGGTCCAGTTGCCGCTCACCGTGCCGGGCGTGTTGAGACGCGCCTCGGAGCCCAGGCCCAGGAGATCCTGCACCGGCACGATCGCGAGACGCGCGACCGAGCCGAGCGCTGTACGGATCAGCGCCTCGGGGACGGCGTCCGCCGCGGCGCCGAGATAGAGCCGCACACGCGCGGCCGTTTCCGCATCGAGGTGCGCGTACCAGCCCGGCGTCGTGTCGTTGTCGTGGGTGCCGCTGTAGACCACGCTCGCGCGCTCGTGCAGGTAGGGCCGATGGGGATTCCCCGGGTCGCCGTCGAAGCCGAACTGCAGCACGCGCATGCCGGGGAGCCCGAAGCCGTCGCGGAGCTGGACCACGTCGGGCGTGATCACCCCGAGATCCTCGGCCGCGAGCGGCAGGTCGCTGAACTCCTCGCGCAGCCGCGTGAGGAGCTCCGCCCCCGGAGCGCTGTGCCAGGCGCCCCCGCGCGCGTCCGGCGCTCCCGCCGGCACCGCCCAGTAGGCGGCGAGCGCGCGGAAATGATCGAGGCGCAGCAGGTCGAGACGCGCAAGCTGCGCGCCCACACGCGCCACCCACCAGCGGTAGCCCTCACGCCGCTGCGCGTGCCAGTCGTACACCGGGTTGCCCCACAGCTGCCCGAGCTCGGAGAAATAGTCCGGCGGCACGCCCCCGACCACCGCGGGCTCACCGGTCGGCGTGAGTTGAAACAGTGCGCGGTGGGCCCAGGTCTCGGCCGAGGAAGGCGCGACATAGAAGGGCAGATCGCCGAATAACCGGATGCCGCGGCCGTGCGCGTACTCGTGCAGCCGCTCCCATTGCACGTGGAAGGCGTACTGCTCGCGTGTGAGCGCCGCGAGCTCCACCGCGAGCGTGGCGCGCGCCGCGGCGAGCGCCTCGGGCGCGCGGTCGCGCAGCTCCGCGGGCCACTGCCAGAAGGGCGCACCGCCGTGCGCCCGGGTGAGCGCCTCGAAGAGCACGTAGTCGGGAAGCCAGGAAGCCGAGTCCGCGAGGAACCGCGCGTCGGGCGCCGCGTGCGCATCGGGCAGCTCGCTCTCATCGAGGAACTGCGCGTTTCCCGCCCAGTCGGAGCGTACCCAATAAGGCGAGCGGTCGGCTCCCGTGGGTCCGAGCGGCAGTATCTGCCACACCGAGAAGCCTGCCTCCGCCAGCCAGTCGATGAAGGCGCGGCCGCCGCGCCCGAGCGGCGCCTCGAGCGCCGAGAGCGGCAGCAGCGCCCCGGCGCGACGCCGATCGAAGACAGGCAAGCGCATGCCGGACACGCGCGCTCGGTCCGCTCAGCCGGCGCCGGCGCGACGCATGACTCCACCGTGCTCGGGCGAGCCTGAGCCGGTGGAGATCGGCTGCGCGAGCGCTGCCGGCGCCTCGAGCCCGAGCCGGCGGTAGAGCGTCACGAGCTGCCGCCGGTAGAGGCGATCGAACTGGCTCACCGACTCGGCCGGGTTGTAGTCGCCGAACCACCAGAACCAGTCCGAGCTCTCGCACAACGCGAGCTGATGGCTCGCGGCCTCAGTTGAGGCGGCGTCGAGCGCTGAACTGCTCACGGCGCGATCGAAAGCCTCCTTCGCGTCGCACAGCAGGTCCCAGGCGCGGTTCTTGGCCGGGTCACCCATCCAGGTAGCGAGCGTGCCGTGCACCCAGCTGCCAGCCGCCACCCTGGGGAGCGGTGCCGCCTTGAGGCCGCGCGTCAGGCACGCGGACAGCGTCGTGAGCTCGATGAGCGGATGACTCGCGAGCAGCGCATAGAGCGCCTTCAGGAAGTAATAGCCGTTGAACGGGTAGTGCTCCCAGGCGTTCTCGCCGTCGAGCGCGATCAGCACGGCGTGGTTCGCGTCGCCGTCGTAGCGCCGCGCCAGCTGCGTCAGCTCGTTCGCGAGGTTGTGAGCCGCGTCATCGCCGTGCCAGGTGGCATAGGTGAAGCCGATCAGGTCGGAGAGATTGTCGTCGCGGAAGAAGCAGTCGATACCCGCGCCCGTTGGGCGATAGGCGCGGTTGTAGCTGGAGAGCTCGCGCGCCGCCTGCGCGTCGGCGAGCTCGAGGCTGTTGTGCAGCACGGCCCCGCCGCTCGCCGCCCAGCGGAAACCGTGGGCCGAGAGCAGCTCGAGCGTCGCTGAGCTGATCGCGCCCTCGGCGGGCCAGGTTCCCGCCGGGCGCACACCGAAGGCGCGCGTGAAGACCCGGATCGCCTCCTCGATGTGCCAGTTGGCGCGCGCGGCGCCGCCGGGATACGCGGCGTGCGCGGGCAGCGTCATGCCGGGCACGGTATCGCGCGCCACACCGAAGTCGAGCAGCAGCGGAATGATCGGATGCCCGTAGGGCGTGACCGACAGCTCGCATTGACCCCGTGCGCTGAGCGCGCGGAAGCGCGGGATCACCCGGGCGACGAGCTCGCCGATCAGCGCCAGCAGGTCGCGGCGCTGCGCGGCGCTGAAATTGCGTCCACGCTCGGTGAGCTGCGCGACCAGCGGGTCGGCGCGGCGCACCGTCTCGCCGAGCCACGCCAGGTGATACCAGACGGCGAGATCGTGGATGAAGTGATCCGAGGCGTAGCCGACCCGCTCGGGCGTCGCCAGTGTGTCGGCGATGGTCGCGAGCTCGAGATACGGCCCGAAGCGCTCGATCATCTGCTTGCGCTGCGCGCGCAGGCAGGCGTTGAGGAGCGCGAGGCGCGGCGCGGGCTCGGTCGGCAGCGGGTCGGGACCGAGCAGCCCGAGCACCGGATCGGGGAGCGGTGCACCGCTTTTGAGGTGCGCGCCGATGCGCGCGGCGATGTCCTCGAGCTGCTCGAGCAGCACCGGCGAGAAGTTGACCACGGCGCGCGCCGCCGAATTCGCCTCGAGATGCGCCGCCATGTCGGTGTAGTCCTTGATGGCGTGCAGGTAGGTCCAGGGGAGCGCGTACTGTCCCGTGATCGCATCGCGGTACTGCGGCTGGTGCATGTGCCAGAGGAGGACGACCGGCAGCCGTGCGGCGAGTGCCACCAATGAGCCTCCTCAGGGACGGAGCTTGCGCAGCATGTCGGGCGTGACCAGCACCACGCCCTTCCCGGTGACGTGAAAGCGCTGCGCGTCCGCGGCGCGATCGCTGCCGACGCTCATGCCGTCGGGGATCTCGCAGCTCTCGTCGATGATCGCGTTGCTGATGCTGCAGCCGCGGCCGATCTCGGCGTGCGGCAGGACCACCGAACGGTGGATGGTGGTGCGCTCCTCGACGCGCACGTCGGAGAACAGCAGCGACTCGCGCACCACGGCGCCGGAGATGATGCAGCCGCCCGACACCATGGAGTTGATGGCGATGCCGCGCCGCCCGTCCTCGTCGAGGATGAACTTGGCGGGCGGCTGCTGCACCTGGTAGGTCCAGATGGGCCAGTCCTCGTCGTAGATGTTGAGCTCGGGCCTGACGTGCACCAGCTCGATGTTGGCATCGTAGTAGGCATCGAGTGTGCCGACGTCGCGCCAGTAGCTCTGCGCGCGCGTCTTCACGTCCTGGAAGGGATAGGCGAACACCTGGCGGCTGGAGTTGATCGCCTCCGGCAGGATGTCCTTGCCGAAGTCATGGGACGAGGCGTCGCTCGCGGCATCCGCGCTCAGCATGCTCTCGAGCAGCGGCGCGTTGAACACGTAGATGCCCATCGAGGCGAGGATGGTGTCGGGCCGGCCGGGCAGCGGATCGGGCACCGCCGGCTTCTCGGCGAAGCGCGTCACGCGGTTCCACTCGGTGGCGGTGAGCACGCCGTAGTCGCGCGACTGGTCCGCGGGCACCTCCACGACTCCCACGGTGATGTCGGCGCCCTTCTCCACGTGGTAGGCGATCATCGGGCCGTAGTCCATTTTGTAGATGTGGTCGCCGGCGAGCACCAGCACGTGCTTGGGGTGGTGCGAGGCGATCAGATCGTTGTTCTGGTACACGGCATCCGCCGTGCCGCGATACCAGTGCGCGCCGGTCTGCTGCTGCGCCGGCACCACCTCGACGAACTCGCCGAACTCGCCGCGCAGGTAGCTCCAACCGTGCTGCACGTGCTGGATGAGCGACTGCGCCTTGTACTGGGTGAGGATCGAGATCTGGCGGATGCCGGAGTTCACGCAGTTCGACAGCACGAAGTCGATGATGCGGAACTTGCCACCGAAGGGAGTCGCGGGCTTGCAGCGATTCAGCGTGAGGTCACGCAGCCGCTCGCCGCGGCCGCCGGCCATGATCACCGCGAGTGTGCCGCCGGTGAGGCGGCTCACGTAACGGCCGGAGGAGGCGCGGGCGGGCTGACGGGTCATGGCGGGTACTACAGCGCAAGGCGCATCCGGTGCGCAACCGCGGAATTTGCCCCGCTCACAGCCACTTCATCAGCCCGAGCTCGTAAGGGTGGGTGAGCAGCTCGTGCCAGGGGTAGACGCGGATCTCGGTGGCGAACTGCCCGGATTCCGGAGGCTCGGCGTCCAGCGCGAACAGCGTCTCGCCGGCCGGGTCGGTGTCGTCGGCCGCCTCGAGCGTGGCCCGCCAGATGCCGTCACGCGCCGGCAACCCGTAGGAGCACAGTACCGGCGGCGTGCGGTCGGCCTGCGGCAGGAGCCGGCGGGCGAGGAACTCGACCCGCACGTCGGCGGGCGCGAGTCCGTTGAGCGCCACGGCGACCGAGAGCCGCAGCCGCTCGCCGCGCGGCAGGTCGCGCGTCGAGTCGCTGAGGAGCTTCAAGCTGACCTTGGGCCAGGCGGCCCGCACGCGCTGCTTCCAGTCCGCGAGCGTGCGTGCGCCGGTGAAGCCATCCGCCGCGAGGCGCCGGTACTGGGCGACTGCCGGCTGGTAGAGCCCGCGCGTGTAGTCGAACAGCACCCGGCGCATGTTGAAGCGCGGAATCACGGTCATCATGGCGTGCTTGCTGCGCCGCACCCACTCGGGCGGACAGGCGGGGAAGGCCTTGTCGTAATAGAGCGGCATGGCCTCCTCGGCGATGGTCTCGAGGATCATGTCCGCCTCGAGCACGTCGCGCCGCTCGGGATCGGCCACGTTTGCGGGTGGGATGCCCCAGCCGTTGTCGTGCATCCAGCCTTCGGCCCACCAGCCGTCGAGGACGGAGAGGTTGAGCCGCCCGTTGATCGCCGCCTTTATTCCCGAGGTGCCGCTCGCCTCGAGCGGGGCGATCGGGTTGTTGAGCCAGATGTCGACACCGGAGACCAGGCTGCGCGCGAGCTGCAGGTCGTAGTCCTCGAGGAACACCACGCGCCCGAGGAACTCCGGGCTCATCATCAGCTGGCGGATCTCGCGCAGCACGTGCTTGGCCGGCTCATCCGCCGGGTGCGCCTTGCCGGCGAACAGCAGCACCAGCGGACGCTCCGGATTGTTGAGGAGGCGCGCCAGGCGCGCGCGGTCGTGCATCAGGAGCGTTGCGCGCTTGTAGGTGGCGAAGCGCCGCGCGAAGCCGATGGTCAGCACGCCGGGGCGCTGCGGGTCGAGGAAGCGCGTCACGTGGCGCAGCTGCGCCGGGGACAGGCCCTTGCGCTCGTACTCGCGCTGCAACCGCTCGCGCACGTTGGCGAGCATGCGCGACTTCACGTCCTGGGCGGTCGCCCAGTAGCGCTCGTCCGGGATGCGCTCGAGCGCGCTCCAGAAGTCAGTATCGCGCAGCCGCTCGCGCCACTCGGCGCCGAGCTCGCGATCGAAGAACGCCGTCCAGCGCTGATGCAGGAAGGTCGGCACGTGCACGCCGTTGGTGACGTATCCGACCGGGTTGTCCTCCGGGCGCACCTCCGGCCACTGGTCAGCGCACAGCCGCGCCGATACTCCGCCGTGGATGCGGCTGACGCCGTTCACGTGGCGCGTGCCGTTGAGCGCGAGGCGGGTCATGTTGAAGAGGTGCGGCACCGACGGGGCCCGCGCGAGATCGAGGAACCGCTCGACCGGTATGCCGAGCTCGCGGATGAAATCGCCGAAGTGCGCCACCACCAGATCGTGGCCGAAGGCATCGTGCCCGGCGGCCACCGGCGTGTGCGTCGTGAAGACGCAGTCGGCCGCCACGGCCTCGAGCGCGGCGTTGAACGGCAGCCCGGACCCGAGATGCTCGCGCAGCAGCTCGAGGATCAGGAACGCCGCGTGGCCTTCGTTCAGGTGCCATACGGCCGGCGCGAGTCCGAGCGAGCGCAGCAGCCGCACGCCGCCGATGCCGAGGATCATCTCCTGGCGGATGCGGGTCGAGTCGTCCCCGCCGTAGAGGCGGTGAGTGATGTCGCGGTCCGAGGGCGCGTTCTCCGGACAGTTGGTGTCGAGCAGGTAGACGGGCGCGCGCCCGGCCTGCGCTTTCCAGGCGCGCGCCACGACGTCGCGCCCCGCGACGCGCACGCTCACCTTGAGCCACTCGCCGGCCGCGTTGCGCACCGGCTCGACCGGCAGATCGCGCGGATCGCGCTCGCGGTACTCCGCCTGCTGATTGCCGTCGTTGTCGACCGTCTGGGTGAAGTAGCCCTGCTCGTAGAGCAGTCCCACCGCGACGAAGTTGGCGCGCTCGTCGCTCGCCGCCTTGCAGTAGTCGGCGGCCAGCACGCCGAGGCCGCCCGAGTAGATCGGAAAGCTCTCGTGAAAGCCGTACTCCGCGCAGAAATACGCGATCAGCGGCTCATCCGCGCCCGGAGCGCTCACCCGCACGTAGGCATCGAGGACCTCGAGCGCCTCACGATAGCGCTCGAGATAACCGCCGTCGTTGGCCGCACGCTCGAGGGCGAACTGATCGACGCAGCGGATCATCAGCCGCGGGTTGCCGTTGGTCTGCTTCCAGAGCTCGGGATCGAGGTCCTCGAACAACGCCCGGATGGGCCGATGCCAGCTGAAGAAAAGGTTGCCGGCCAGCTCGGGAAGCCGCGCGAGGATCGGGGGAATGACCGGAGTGACTTCTAGGAGCGAGTTTCTCATCACCGGCCTTAGGCGCAAGTTCAGCCCGGAGTCTAGCAGCACCCCACCCGAAGCCAGCCCGGCCGACCCCGGCGCAAGCCTGTGGATACGTATGCCAAACCTGCACTTTATGTTGCAAAGCACAGTACGCTTAATAATACTGGTTGACAGCTAGTACTATTAAGTACACAGTACTGGCAAATGGACGATAGTCAGGCACGCAAGTTTCAGAAGGATCTCAACGCCGGTCTCGTGGCGCTCGTCCTGCTCGCCGTGCTCGACCGCAGTCCCGAGGACCTCTATGGCTACGAGATCGCCAAGCGTCTGCAGAAGGCCAACGAGGGGGAGGCGCTCTTCAAGGAGGGCACCATTTACCCGGTGTTGCGCACGCTCGCCGCGGGGGGACTGCTCACCAGCCGCGTCGTGCCTTCGTACTCCGGACCACCGCGGCGCTACTACCGCATCACCGACGAGGGACGGTCGCTCCTTTCGCAGTGGAGCGGCATCTGGCGCCAGACGCGCGGCTTCGTCGACCGCTTCATTGAAGGAACCGACTCATGAGTGCCAACGCCCCCCGCTCGATCGATGAATATCTCAAACAGCTGCGCGCCGCGCTCGAGGGCCAGGACCCGGCCCTGATCCAGGACGCGCTCTACGACGCGGAGGAATATCTGCGCGCCGAGGTGGCGGCTCACCCGGACAAGTCGGAAACCGACGTGCTCGAGCTCATCGCGAGCACCTACGGCGCGCCCGAGGAAGTCGCCGCGGCCTACCGCGATACCGAGGCCAAGGTGAAAGCCGCGCTGAAGACACCGGTGCCCGCGGCGGCGGACGCGAGCGGCTGGAAGCGCTTCTTCGGCGTGTATCTCGACCCGCGGGCCTATACCTCTATCTTCTATATGCTGCTCGCGCTCGCCACCGGGATCCTCTACTTCACGATCGTGGTGACGGGGCTGTCGCTGTCGTTGGGCTTCGCCATCCTCATCATCGGCATCCCTTTCTTCCTCGTCTTCATCGGCATCACGCGCGTGATCGCCCTCGGCGAGGGGCGCCTGATCGAGGCGGTGACCGGTGAGCGCATGCCGCGCCGACCGGTGCACCCGGGTCCCCCGGCCGGCTGGCTGACGCGCATCGGCGAGATGCTGCGGGACGTGCGCACCTGGACGACGCTCCTTTACATGCTCCTCATGCTGCCGCTCGGCATCGTGTACTTCACGGTCACGGTGACCGGCCTCGCCGTCGGCCTGGCATTCACCTCGCTCCCCTTCCTGGTATTGGCACGCTGGCTCGGATGGGACTCGAATGCCACGTTCTCGGACGATGTACACATCGGCGGCTGGGCGCTCTCCGACCACTCGATGGTCTCGGCACTGATCCTCGGCGCGATCGGCGTGCTGATCGTCACCCTGCTCATGCACGCGGCGCGCGCGATCGGGCGCGGGCACGCGCACCTCGCCAAGGCGCTCCTCGTGGTGCCGGGGGCGTGAGACGCGCCGGTCGCACCGGCGCGATAAACTGCGCCGGATGCCGCGCCTCACCCGAGTAGTCATCTGCGCCTTAGGGCTAGCGGCCGTGTTTCCCTGCGCCGCCCTGCCGTCGCCGCCGAGCGCCGCGCCACCGATCGTCATGCCGCCTGCCGGCGCTCCGCCGCCGGCGAACGCACCGCCCGTCGCGCCCCCCGGTTGCCTGCCGACCGGCAACGGCTATCTCAAGGCGCGTATCCGCGGAGCGCTCAACCTCGACATCGACTGGCGCAACGCCGAGCTCGAATGCGACGGTGGACCGCGCCCGGACGGCAGCGGCATCCGCATGAGCTTCCTGGGACCGAAACGCGCGGACGGGCGGCGGCTGCGGATGGTGTTCGGCGTGAGCGCGGCGCGCGAGGGGCGCAGCGGCCACACGTTGCCGACCAACCTCACCGTGATCGTCGAGGGCGCGCAGCGCCTCTACACCACCGGCGGCGACGACCACTGCACCGTGGACACGCTCAATCAGCAGCGGCTGCGCGCACCTGGGACGCCGCGCAAGTACCGCGTGGTGGCGCGCGGCTTCTGCGTCGCCCCGGCGGCGACGCTCGACCATGCCGAGCGCATTCTGGTCAGCAGCTTCGATTTCGCGGGCAACGCCGTATTCGGCGACGACGCGATCCGATGAGAGTAACTATCATGAAGACGCGGCACCTGCTGTCACCCTGCGCCATCCTGTTGTTTCTCGCCGCGGCGGCGCACGCCGATCCGCCGCCCATGGACCTCGCCACCTACCCGCGCGCTGCGCTCGAGATCGTGCAGCAAGCGGGCGACTCGGTACGCCGGTTTCAGTTCGACGTGTGGGTGGCCGACACGCCGGCACGCTCCGAGCAGGGCCTGATGTACGTGCGCGATCTGCCGGCCGACCGCGGCATGGTGTTTCCCTTCGAGCCACCGCGCGCCGTGAACTTCTGGATGAAGAACACCTACATCGAGCTCGACCTGCTGTTCATCGCTGCCGATGGGCGCGTGGCGAAGATCACCAGCCGCGCCGCGCCGCTGCGGCTCGACCTGCTGAGCTCCGATGTGCCGGTCGGTGCGGTGCTCGAGCTGCGCGGGGGCGAAGCGGGGCTGCTCGGAATCAAGGTCGGAGACCGGGTCAGCTGGAAGCGGGTCGGCAAGGCGGCCGCGGATTAAACCGGAACATGGCCGAGGCGCGAAGCGCCCAGGGCTTGCGCGCAGCAGGACAGCGCAGCGCTTTTGTCCGATGCGAGCTTTGAGCTGTTCAGCCGCCTCCGGCGGGAAGCGCATCGAAGGAGACGGCGGTGCGCGGCTGCGCCCCGAGTATCGGGCTCGTGCCGTGCCACATGTAGGACGGAAACAGCACCAGCTGCCCGGCGTGCGGCTGCACCACGCAGCCGACTCCCGCTCCTGGCGTCGGGAACTGCGGCTCGCCGAGCCGCAGCCAGCCGCTCTTGAGCTCGGGGTCGCCGGCTTCCTCCGGCACCTGCACGTAATAGGCCGAGCTGAGCCAGCCCAAGTTGTGAAAGTGGTTGACGTGGAAGCCGCCGCGGGTGAGCTGCACCGACCAGGCGGAGACGATCTGCACGGCGCCCTGATTGCGCGCGCTCAAGGGATGGCCGGGGTCGCGGCCGAGCGTGCCGAGGTAGGCGCGCAGCGGCTCCTCGAAAGCGCGCAGGAGCGAGCGGATCGCCGGGTCGGGATCCATCACCAGATTGCGCGTGGTGATGCGGCCGTTGCGCAGGCTCTCGCCGAGCGGATAGGTGTTGGCGCGGTAGCGCGCCGTGAGCACCGGCAGCAGCGCCGCATTGAGCTCGACCATCGAGGCGAAGCCCGGGGGCGGCTGCAGCTCGTAGCGGCGCACCAGCCGCTGGTAGTCGTAGAGCTCGCCGTAGAGGGGTTGCCCCAGGAGGCGCGCCGCGACCGCTTCGTAGGCGATCCAGCCCTGTGCCCCCGGCATGCGTGTGCGCTGCGCACGGATGAAGGCCAGCGCCTCCGTGGGCCGCCCGCGCGACAGCAGGATCGAGACCAGATTCTCGACCACGCCCGCGTCGTCGGGGAGCGCGGCGGCGGCTTCCAGCGCCTCGGTCTCCGCTTCCGCGAGGCGCTCGGCCTCGCGCATGATGCGCGATAACACGTAGCGCAGGCGCGGCACCGGGCCGGCACGCTTCAGCTCCTCGCGCAGCAGCTCCTCGGCGACCTCGCCCCGGCCGGCGTTGAGGAGCAATACGGCGAGCGCCTCCTGCAGATTCAGATCGCCGCCCGCCTCGAGCGCCGCGGCGGCCAGCGAACGGGAGAAGTCGGGGTCGCCGCGCGCCTGGCGCACGCGCGCGAGGTACAGCTGCGCATCGCCGTGGCGCGGCCTCAGTTGCACCGCCGCGGCGAAGGCGCGCTCGGCCTCCTCCAGGCGCCCGAGCTGACCGAGCGCGCGGCCGCGGGCGAGCTCGAGCTCGAAGCCACGCACGCCGAGTGCCTGCGCCCGCGCGAGCAGCGCCAGCGCTTCTTCGGAGCGCTCGAGCTGCGCGAGCAGCGAGCCGAGCCGGCGATGGAGCGGAGCATTGGCGGGATTCAGGGCGAGCGCCTGGCGGTAGGCGCCCTCGGCCTCGAGCAGGCGGTTCTGGCTGGCGAGCAGGGAGCCGAGCGCCGCCCAGCCGTCGGGGCTCGCGCGGTCGGAGTCGATCAGGGTGCGGCACTGGATCTCCGCCTCGCGCGAGTGGCCGAGGTTGTTGAGAGTCAGCACCAGGCCGTGGCGCGCACCGCGCTCGCCGGGCGCGAGCTGCAGCACGCGGCGGTAGACGCGCTCGGCCTCCTCGAGACGGCCGGCGCGGCGCAGAAAGGTGGCGAGATTGAGCCGCAGCCGCGAGTCGGCGGGCTCGAGCTCGACGCTGCGCCGCAGGAGCTCCTCGCCTCCCCGGCGGTCGCCGCCGCGGGCACGCACCAGCCCGAGCAGGTGGAGCGCGGCGGCGTTGTTGGGTGCCGCCGCGAGCACGCCCCGGCACATGCTCTCTGCCTGTGCGAGCTCACCACGGCTGAGGGACGCGGTTGCCCGGGTGAGCTGAGTGTCGAGTTCGGCCGCTGTGAGCACGCGGCGACTCTAAGGCAGGCGGTGGCGCACTGACTACTTGATCGGCGCGCCCGCGCCGGGAGAAGCAGCTGCGGCGTGCGGGCGCTTGTTGCGCTTGTGCAGGATCGGCTTCGAGACCGGGCTGCCGTAGACGTGGCTCTTGCTGTGGCGTGGGGCGAACGAGCTCGCTTTCGGGGGTCTAGGGTGCGTCGGGTCAGTGCCGGCCGCCGCGCCCCCCGGAAGCGCCAGCAGAGCGACCGCGGCCGCCAACGACAGCAGGGCGAGCATTCGATTCATACAACCAAGTGTATACCCTGACTGGCGGCCGGCAATCGTTGCCACTTCACAACAATCATGGGACTACGGCCGCGTGGGATTGTCGCGAATCACGCGGGCCGGAGTTCCCCAGGCTATCACGCCGTCGGGCAGGTCCCGCGTCACGACGCTGCCGGCGCCGACGATGACGTCCGCGCCGATACGCACACGTGGCACGATCACGGCACCCGGGCCAATCAGCGTACCGGCGCCCACGCTCACGCAGCCGCAAAGCGTCGCCTGCGGTGCCACGTGGACGCCCTCGTCGAGCTCGCATTCGTGATCGACGCTCGCGGCGGTGTTCACGATCACGCCGCGCGCCAGCGTGGCGTCGGACCCGACCACCGCCGCTGCGAGCAGCTGGCAGGCCGCCCCGAGCCGGGAACTCGCGGCGAGCACCGCGCTCGGATGGACCAGCGGCGGCAGTGTCAATCCGGCCGCCTCGAGCTGCGTCGCGATCCGACAGCGCTCGCGGCCACGCGCACCGCCGATCGCCACCGCCGCATGGAATTGCGCGGCGTCGTTCGCTGCCAGCCACGCCGCGAAGCCCTGCGCGCCGTGGTGAATGGGTACGGTGCCCCAGGGGCTTACGAGTCCCGCGCGGTTGTCGAACAGCGCGTGCAGCTCATCGCCGAGCAGCACAATCAGATCCCGCAGCACCCGCGCGTGGCCCGCTGCGCCCCAGAATACGAAGGATCTAGCAGCCATGCCGGGCGAGCACCTCGCTGACTACCGCCGCGACCCGGTCCTGGTCCGCCGCGCTCAGATCGTGGTAGCTCGGCAGATTGATCGCGCGCCCGGGAATGTCCCAGGCGTATCGGTTCTGCGGGCGGGGCGTGAACATCGGCAGGCCCGAAAGCGGATAAAAGAACACGCGTGCGTCGATGTTCTCGGCCGCGAAGGCCTGCAGCAACGCTTCGCGCCGGACGCCGCTCGCCGCGCTGAATACGGCGGTCGGCATCCACGCGCCGATCTGGGTGCCCGGGGGCTCGGGGTTCAGGGTCACCTCGCTCAGCGCCCCGAGACGCTCGCGATAACCGTGCATGATCGCGCGCTTGCGCGCCACGAGCTCGGCGAGCCGCTCCACCTGGGCAAGACCGATGGCGGCTTGCACGTTCGACAGCTTGTACTTGAAGCCGATCATTTCGGGCCAGAACTGACGCCGCTCGCCGCGCGCGCGACCGTGGTTCGACGCGGTCAGCACGGTCTCATACAGCTTCGCGTCATGGGTGACGAACATGCCACCTTCGCCGGTGGTCAGCGTCTTGGTGCCGTGAAAGGAGAAGCAGCCGAAGCGCCCGAGGGTCCCGGCGGGCTGCCCGTGATACACGGAACCGATGGCCTCGGCCGCGTCCTCGACCACCGGCAGATCGTACCGCCGCCCGAGTGCGAGCAACCGCTCCATGTCGCACAGATTTCCGTACAGATGCACCGCGATGATGGCCCGGGTCCTGGGCGTGATGGCGGCCTCCACCGCGTCAGGATCCAGGCACCAGCTGTCGGGCAGGATGTCGACGAACACCGGCTGCGCGCCGAGGTGCACGATCGGTGCTGCGCTCGCAATCCAGTTCGAGTCGGCCAGGATCACCTCGTCTCCGGGACCTATGCCGAGGGCCGCCAGCCCCATATGCAGGGCGCCCGTGCAGCTCGAGGTGCTGATCGCAAAGGGCACGCTCAGGCTCGCCTTGAAGGCGGCCTCGAAGCGCTGCAGGTAGTCGTAGCAGCGCTCACCCCAGCCGGTGGCCGCTGCATCGGTCGCGTAACGCACCTCCAGCTCGGTTATCGACGGCATCGTATAGCGGATGCGCGGTTTCATGCGATCTCCAGCCGCGGCACGACCGTCACGAACCGCCCGCCCCAGTCGCGAATGTACGCGAGCTGTTGCTGCACTTCGGTCTTGAGATTCCACGGCAGGACGAGCACGTAGTCCGGCCGCTGCTGCTGCAGCACGCTCTCGGCCACGACCGGAATGCGGCTGCCGGGCAGGTAGTGTCCCTGCTTGGCGGGGTTGCGGTCGGCCACGAAGCGCACGAGGTCGGAACGCACACCGGCATAGTTGAGGAGTGTGTTGCCCTTGGCCGCCGCTCCATAGGCGGCGACCTGCAGGCCTTGCGCGCGCGCGTCGAGCAGGAACCGCAGAAACGCGTTCTTGAGCGCCTCGAGACGCGGCTGACAGCCCGCGTAGAACCCGGCCGTTGCCAGGCCGGCGCTGCGCTCCCGCCCGAGCAGCTCGGCGACCGCGGCGGTCACGGGCCGTGCACCCGTGTCGGCACGCTGCGCGAGCACGCGCAGGCTGCCGCCGTGCGTAGGCAATTCCGCGACGTCGAACACCTGCAGGCCCGCGGCGGCGAAGATACGCTGCACGGCGAGCAGGGACAGATAGGAGAAATGCTCGTGGTAGATCGTGTCGAACTGGCTCTGCTCGATGAGCCGCAGCAGGTGCGGGAATTCGAAGCTCGCGATCCCGGTGGGCTCGAGCAGCAGGGCGAAGCCGCGCACGAAATCATTGATGTCGGGTACGTGCGCGAGCACGTTGTTCGCCACCATCAGGTCCGCCTGCTGGCCGGTGGCGAGCAGCCGCCCGGCGAGTGGCACGGCGAAGAACTCCTCGATGATTTCCAGACCCCGGGCGCGCGCCGCCGCCGCGGTGCTCGCAGTCGGCTCGATGCCGAGACAGGGGATGCCACGGGCCTTGAAGTACTGCAGCAGGTACCCGTCGTTGGCGGCGACCTCGATGATGCGTGAGCGCTCATCGAGCGAAAAACGCCTGACCATGTCGTCGACGAAGCGGCGCGCATGCTCCAGCCAGGTGCTCGAGTAGCTGCTGAAGTAGGCATAGCGGGCATCGAAGAGGTCGCTCGCCCGCGCAAAGTCCGCGGTCTGCACCAGGAAGCAGTCAGTGCACACCAGCACGCGCAGCGGGTACCAGGCCTCGGGCGCGGCGAGCGCCGCTTCGCTGAGATAGGCATTCGATGGCGGCGCCGTTCCGAGGTCGACGAGCGACAGATGCAGCGACGCGCCGCAGTGCCGGCACTTCAAACCGCCACCCCCGTGAACTCGCCCGTCAGCATCGGGTGCCTGCGATCCCGGTCGGACTGCCCGGTGATCGGCTCGGGCCAGGGGATTGCGAGCGCTGGATCGCAGGCATTCAGAGCGCCTTCGGCTTCCGCGACGTACGGAGCGGTATGCAGGTACAGGAGCTCGGCGTCGTCGGTCAGGGTCTGAAAGCCGTGTGCAAAGCCCGGCGGAATCAGCAGGCTACGGTGATTGTCCGCGCTGAGAAGCTCGGCGTGAGAGCGCAGCAGCGCCGGCGACCCGGCCCGGATGTCAACCGCGACGTCGAACACTGCGCCGCGCAGGCAGCTCACGAGCTTGAACTCATCGAACGGAGGATGCTGGTAGTGCATCCCGCGAACGATGCCCCGTCGCGTCGTGGACGTATGGTTGATCTGGGCGATCGCCCGGCCGGCGGTGAGGGCCGCGAACCTCTCAGCACAGTAGAGGCGTTCGAGGTAGCCCCGCGCATCGACGTGTGGGCGGCGCTGCACCACCTTCAGCCCGGTGAGAGCGGTATCGATGATCTCGAAGTTGGTGCTCACGGAATCGCCACCGACTCATAAGCGTCGATCTGTCGCAGGCAGAGCGCTTGCGGATCCTCGCCGCGCGCGCGTGCCCGATGCCACTCGACCGTGCGCCGGATCGCCACCTCGAGCGGCCATCGCGGCGCCCAGCCAAGCGCCGCGCGGGCCGCCGCGCTGTCGAGTCGCAGCAGCCCGGCCTCGTGTGGATGCTTCGCACCGGAATCGTCTTCGACGCGCGCATCCTCACCCCAGAGTCGCGCCACGCTGCGCGCCACTTGTGCCGCCGTCGCATCGCAGCTCGCGTCGGGACCGAAATTCCAGGCGCGCGCGAATCGGCCGGCCGCGTCACCATGCAGCAACTCGGCGAGGCGCAGATAACCCGCCAGTGGCTCGAGCACGTGCTGCCACGGCCGCAGCGCCCCCGGGTAGCGAAGCCGCACGGGTACGCGCCGCTCGAAGGCGCGCAGGCAGTCAGGCACCAACCGGTCCGGCGCGAAGTCGCCGCCGCCGATGACGTTACCGGAACGCGCCGTGGCAATACGCGCAGGCGAGCCGAAACTGACACGGTACGAAGCGCTGACCAGCTCGGCCGCGGCCTTGCTCGCGCTGTAGGGGTCGTGACCGCCAAGCGGATCCGATTCGCAATAGGCGTGCAGCGACTCGCGATTCTCGTACACCTTGTCGCTCGTCACGACCAGCACTGCACGGGCCGTCTGCGAGTGCCGCGCGGCCTCGAGCAGGTGCGTCGTGCCGAGGACGTTGGTCGCGAACGTGCCGACCGGATCGGCGTAGCCGGCGCGCACCAGTGACTGGGCGGCCAGATGCACGATCAGCTCCGGCTGGCAGCGCTCAACGGCAGTGTTGAGTCGCGCACGGTCGGCAAGATCAGCGCGCGTATCGCTGGCGAGGAACGCGCCGACGCGCGCGGCGCCGAACAGATGCGGCTCCGTCGGCGGATCGAGCGCGAAGCCGTGTACGCGTGCGCCGAGGTGCCCGAGCCACAGGGTGAGCCAGGCGCCCTTGAAGCCCGTATGCCCGGTCAGCAGCACCGACCGGCCCTGCCAGAAATCGCGCCGCGGCAACAACCGTTCTTTCCCCCGGAGCTATAATGTTAGTGGGTGCGCCCTGCGGGCGCATTGTAAGCGAATCGTGGCTGCATGCGGCGCGGCACGGGGTCGATGCCCGTGTGCGGCGCTCGAGTTGGGGGACGCGCGGTCGATGAAGGCGGTCATACTGGCAGGCGGCATGGGCACCCGGATCTCCGAGGAGACGCAGCTGCGCCCGAAGCCCATGGTCGAGGTCGGTGGCAACCCGCTCCTCTGGCACATCATGAAGATCTACTCGGCGCACGGCATCAACGAATTCGTGATCTGCTGCGGCTACAAGGGCTACCTGATCAAGGAGTACTTCGCCAATTACTTCCTGCACATGGCGGACGTCACCTTCGACATGGAACACAACTCGATGCACGTGCACGAACGCAAGGCCGAGCCGTGGCGCGTGACGCTGGTCGACACCGGTGAGAGCACGCAAACGGGCGGCCGCCTCGCGCGGGTCGCAGGCTACCTGCGCGACGAACCGTACTTCTGCTTCACCTACGGGGACGGCGTGGCCGACGTCGATGTGACGCAGCTCGTGGCCTTTCACCGCTCCCACGGACGTTCGGCCACCATCACAGCCGTGCGGCCTCCGGGCCGGTATGGTGCGCTCGAGCTCTCCGGGCGCGCGGTCAGCGGCTTCATCGAGAAACCCAAGGACGGCAGTGGCTGGATCAACGGCGGGTTCTTCGTGCTCTCGCCGCGCTGCCTCGACTACCTCGCCGGAGACCAGTGCATCTGGGAGCTCGAGCCGCTCACGCGTCTCGCGGCGGACGGTCAGCTCATGGCCTACGAGCACGCGGGTTTCTGGCAGCCGATGGACACGCTGCGCGAGAAGAACTACCTGGAGCAGCTGTGGGCGAGCGGCCACGCGCCCTGGAAGACCTGGGCCTGAGCGCCGGGTGGCAGCCGCTGCGCAGACGATGAGCGCGGTCACCGTCGGCCTGCCGGTCTACAACGGCGCCGAGTCGTTGGATCGGGCGCTCGGGTCGCTGTGCGCTCAGACGTTCTCGGGCCTGTGTATCCTGGTGTCTGACAACTGCTCGACCGACGAGACGCCGCGGATCATCGCCTCGTGGGCGGCGCGCGACGCGCGTGTGCGCGTGCACCGCCAGCCGCAGAACATCGGCGCCAAGGCCAATTTCCGCTGGGTCCTCGACGCCGCGGACACACCCTGGTTCGCCTACGCGGCGGACGACGATGCGTGGAGCCCGAACTGCGTCGAAGCCTTGCACCGGGTGATTACGGCACGGCCCGGACTCGTGATGGCCGTACCGCGGGTCGTGAGCTTCCTCGAGTCCCCGGACAGGCCCGTCAAGGTGCGGCGCTACCCGGAGCGGCTCGATCGGCTGGCGGGCGCTGCGCGCCTGCGCCTCGCGCTGCGCCGTTCGCGGCCGAGCTGGTTCTACAGCCTGTTCCATCGTGAGACGCTCCTGGGCGCCGTGCAGCAGGCGAGCGCGTTCGACCAGCCCTGGGGCGAGGACGTGCTCACGATCCTGCACGTGTTACTCGCCGGGGGCGTGACGGGCAGCAACGAGGCGATCTTCTACAACCGGCGCGGCCGCCCTACCTCCTACCTCAGATACGCGCCGAAAACCGCCCGCGAGCGCGCGGCTCATTACCGGAAGTTCATGCGCCTGGCGCTCGCGGCGCTCGCGGCGACACCGCTCTCGCCCCTCGCTCGCGCGCGCACCTTGCCGGCGCTGTGGCACTTCGCGCGCGTGATCGACAAGTCTCGCAGTATCCTGCTGGCCGCGGTGCGCGAAGCGCTGGCGGCGGTCACTTAGTCCTGCAGCTCGCGCGGCTTCCACGCTGCGGCAAGCTCCTGCTGCTTGCGCGGCGGCACCGGGTCGTAGTGGCTCAGCTCCATGGTGTAGGCGCCCTGGCCTCCGGTGAGCGCCTTGAGCCGCGACTGGTATTCGGAGATCTCTGCGAGCGGCACCAGCGCCTGCAGCATGGCGCGCTGGCCCGGCAGCGTGTCGCTGCCCGAGATGCGCGCCCGCTTGGTGGCGAGGTCCCCGGTGATGTCGCCGATGGCGCTCGCCGGAGCGGTGATCTCCATGCGCATGATCGGCTCGAGCACGATCGGGGTCGCCTTCTGCAGCGCATCCAGGAACGCCTTGCGCCCGGCGGACACGAAGGCGACCTCCTTGGAGTCGACCGCGTGGTGCTTGCCGTCGTAGACGGTGACCCGCACGTCCTGGATCGGGAAGCCGGCGAGCGCGCCCTCGGTCAGCACCTGCCGCACGCCCTTCTCGACCGCGGGGATGTACTGCCCCGGAATCGCGCCCCCGACCACGTCGTCGACGAACTCGAAACCCGCGCCGCGCCCGAGCGCCTCGATGCGCAGGTACACCTCGCCGAACTGTCCGGCGCCGCCGGTCTGCTTCTTGTGCCGGCAGTGCCCCTCGGCGGGCCGCGTGATGGTCTCGCGGTAGGGAATGCTCGGCGGGTGAGTCTTGACGTGCACGCCGTAGCGCTCGGTCATGCGCTCGAGCAGCACCCGCAGATGGAATTCGCCCATGCCGTACAGCACGGTCTCGTTCACCGCGGCGTGGTGCTCGAGGCGCACGCACGGGTCCTCGGCGGTGAGCTTGTGGAGGGTGTCGGCGAGCCGCTGCTCGTCGCCGCGGCGATCGGGCTCGATCGCCACTCCCAGCATCGGCGGCGGGAAGGTGACGGGCTTCAGGTGATAGTTGTCCTCGTCGTGCGAGTCGTGCAGCACCGCATCGAGATGCAGCTCGTCGACCTTGGGAGTGGCGATGATGTCGCCCGGGCCCGCGTCCGCGACCTCGATCGTGTCCTTGCCGAGCAGGCTGAAAAGGTGTGCGATCTTCACCGGCTTGCGCGCGTCGCCGACGAACAGCTGGCTGCCTTGTCTTACCGTGCCCTGGTGGACGCGCAGCACGCCGAGCTTGCCGACGTACGGGTCGATGCTCACCTTGAAGACGTGCGCGATGACGTGTTTGGAAGGATCCGGGGCCACCGGGACGCGCTCGGCGTCCTCGCCCGCACCCTTGAGGAACGGCGGCGGGTTGCCCTCGGCCGGGTTCGGCATCAGGCGCACGATGGCCGTGAGCAGCTCCGGGATCCCGGCGCCGGTCTCGGCGGAGGCGAAGCACACCGGGACCAGGTGCCCCTCGCGCAGCGCCTGCTCGAACGGGTCATGCAGCTGCTCGGGTGAGAGCTCCTCGCCCTGCTCGAGATAGAGCGCCATCAGCTTCTCATCCAGCTCGACCACCTGGTCGATGATCTGGGTGTGGGCGGCCTCGACCGAGGAGAAGTCCGCGGCGCGGCCGTGGGGCTGGAAGAAGCAGTCCACCACCGAGTCGCCGCCGCCGGCGGGAAGATTGAGCGGCAGGCACTCGGTGCCGAAGGCTTCGCGCAGCTCCTGCAGCACCTGCGCGCAGCGCGCGTCGCGGCTGTCGATCTTGTTGACGATGATGAGGCGGCACAGCCCCCGCTCGCGCGCGAAGTCCATGAGGCGCTGGGTGAGGGTGTCGACCCCGCTCACCGCGCTCACTACGATCGCGACCGCCTCGACCGCTTCCAGCACCGAGAGCGTCTTGCCGAGGAAGTCCGGGTATCCCGGCGTGTCGATCAGGTTGATGCGGGTGCCGTCGGTGCTGAAGCTGCAGATCGCGGTGTCGAGCGAGTGCTGCAGGCGCTTCTCCTGAGGGTCGAAATCCGAGACCGTGGTACCGCGCGCGAGGCTGCCGCGAGCGCGGATGGCGCCGGCCTGCAGCAGCAGCGTCTCGGTGATCGAGGTTTTGCCTGCGCCGGCCGGTCCGACCAGCGCAATATTTCTGATGCCCGAAGTCGCGTTCCCCATGGCGGATGCTCCCGGCTTATGAATGTTCGGACGCCCGCTAGGAGCATCACCGGTGCCTCAAAGCCTACTCCGGGGGCGTACCGGCGGCTACTCGCCGGAGTACCATGCGACAGAAGGCGGCTTGCTTCGCCGCCAGGAGCGCTTGCAGCCATGAGCGAACGACAGCCGGACGCGGCGCAGGAGCGCCGCAGGAAGGAGAAGATCCAGCGCCAGCTCGATGAGGCGCTGGAGGACAGCTTTCCCGCGAGCGATCCGGTCTCGATCGTGACCTCGCAGGACGAGGAGGATTGGGGAGCGGAAACGGACCAGCCCGGCGGCGCCCAAGCGCCCGGCGCTAAGGAGCCGTCAGCTCCAAAGTCGAGCCGGCCTGATTCACCGTCGTGAGGACGAGCGGCCGCCGCCATACGCGCTGCAGGTAATCGAGGACCTTGCGGCTACGCTCGAGGTCGAGCCCCCGGCCGTCGGTGCCGCTGTCGTGCATGAGCTCGAGCGTGCCGTCGGTCCGCACGTGCTGCGCCGAGACCACCGGCGCACCGAAGTTGTACTTGCTCGCGAGTATCGCCTCGTGGAGCGAGGTGAGCTCGGGCTCGAGCACCTTGATCTGGCCGTCGCTGCGCGCGCTGAAGCGAAACAGGCCGAGCTCGTCGGCCAGCTCACGCGTCAGGTGGTTGCGCACGAAGGCGAAATCGTCGTCCTGCTCCATGATGTGGCGCGCGGCCTCGAGACCATCGCGCTCGACGATCTTCTCCCACATGGAGAAGCCGAGATGATAGGGGTTGATGGAGAGTGACACCTGCGCGTCGGCGGCGATCGGTCGCACCACGTCGGAGTGGCACTTGACCGCGTCGAGGTACGACTGCTGCGGAATGAAGTCCGCCTCGCGCAGGAGGCGCGCGTGCCAGTACGAGGCCCAGCCCTCGTTCATGATCTGCGTGGCGAACACCGGATAGAAATAGAACGACTCCTCGCGCACCGCGAGGAAGATGTCGCGCTCCCAGCTCTCCATCTCGGGGGCGTAGTTCGCCACGAACCACAGCAGGTCGCGCTCCGGATGCGGCGGTACCGGCGCGCGCTTCTTGGTCTCGACGGTGCCGGCGGCGATCGGGTCGAGCGCCGCGAAGCGCTTGCGGAAAGTGTCGTCGGCGAGTGCCTTGGGCTCCTCGAGGTACTCCGGGTAGCGCTCGCGGCGCAGCGACTGGTCGATATCGATGTGCTGCTCGAGGGCGAGCGCCGCATCGAGCACCGTCTCGACGCGCTGCGCGCCGTGGGTCTCGATGATCTGCTGGATCTGGCGGGCGTGATTGGCGGCGTGCTCCACGATGTGCTCGCTCACCTGCTCCTGGCAGCGGCGGAACAGCAGGTTGTTGCGCGAGAAGTCCGCGTGCCCGAGCACGTGCGCGGTCACCAGGATGTTCTCGGCGAGCCCGTTGCTCGCGGCGAGGTAGGCGTGGCCGGGATTGCCCGGGAACACCACCTCGAACAGCCGCGAGTGGCCCATGCGGCGCTGGATGAGCTGGTAGATGTAGCGCACGCCGAACGACCAGTGCGGCATGCGCACCGGCAGCCCGTAGACGGCGATCTCCATCATGAAGCTGTCGGGGACGGCCTCGAAGTCGACCGGATGAAACACGAGCCCCGAGCGGGTGGCGAGCTCCTCGGTGCGCCGGATGTAATCGCGCCAGTCGCTGCTCATGGGCGCGTCATTTGTCCGCCGGCGTCTGCGTCTCGGCGGAGAAGAAGTGCCGCACCGCCCCCCAGACGTCGTCGAAGTCGTTGAGCGCGTAGCTGCCGGCGGCGACTCCGGCGCCCGAGAGCTCCGCCCAGAGCTTGCCAGTCTCGGTGGCAAGCTGCCTGGAGAGGCCCGAGGACACCTCGACGTAGCCGGTGAAACAGGTGTCGGCGGCGATCGAGGCGAGCGCCGCGCGCGCATCGCCCGCATCGCTCACCGAATTGTCGCCGTCGGAGGCGTAGAAGAGGTAGAGGTTGCAGCGGCCGGGGTTGTAGCGCGCGTCGATGATCTCGCGCACCTTGTTGAGACCCGTCGAGGCCACCGTGCCGCCGGTGCCGGACACCTGGAAGAAGTCCGGCTCGTTGAACTCCCAGGCCTCGGTGGTGTGTGCCACGAACACGGTCTCGAGCGAGCGATACTGGCGCCGCAGTCCCTGCACCACCCAGAAGAAGAAGGTCTTGGCGAGCTTGCGGTCGCGGTCGGACATGCTGCCCGAGACGTCGAGCATGAAGAACACCACCGCGTGAATCGCCGGCTGCTTGCGCCGCGCCAGCTGGCGGAAGCGCAGGTCCTCGTCGGTGAAGGTCGGCGTGGCACCCGGTGCCCCGCGGCGCTTCACCATCTCCTTGAAGGAGCGGCGCCGGTCGAGCCGCGAGCGCGCGCCGCGGCGGTCCCAGCCCTCGCGCGTCCAGTCAGTCTCGTCCGACGGGCCGACGCGCGCCTTGAGATTGGGAAGCTTCATCTCGTCCCACAGCCAGTCGACGATGTCGTCGACCTTGAATTCGAGCAGCAGCTGTACCTCGCCCTCGTCGCGCCCGCCCGCGCCTTTCTCGCCGGGGCCCTGCTGCTGCGAGGGATCGGAGAACACATCGCCCGGTTTGGCCTTGCCCTGGCCGGCACCCTGGCTCTCCTCGGGACGGCGCAGGCGGAAGTGATAGTGCTCGAGCATGCGCACCGGCACGCGCACCGTACGCGCGCCGTCGTTGATGACTTCGCCGCCGGCGATGATCTCGGGGAGATTGGCGCGCACGGCCTCGCGCACCTTCTCGTCGTGGCGCAGCCAGTCGCGGGCGCCGCGCGAGAACAGCTCGTACCATTTTGCGGCGCTCAGCGGGGGTTGCCCGCCGGAGTTGCTGCTGCCGCCCTCCTCTTCCATGGTATTACTGGTACTCCTTTTTTGGCGGCGGCGCTACTCCTGCGCGAGCAGCGTGGTGACGTAGCTGAGCGCCTCCTTGGCGCTGTGCTCGTCGTAGCCGTATTCGCTCACCAGGCGCTCCTGCACCACCGAGATCTTCTGGCGCGCCTCCTCGTCGGGACGCGCGGTCGAGGTCACGAGCCGCAGCACGTCGCGGCGCTCCTCGAACAGGTACTGCTCGATCGCCTCGCGCATGCGCGCATGGCTCGCGAGCTTGAACTTCTCGCCGGCCTTGAAAGCCACCATCGCCTTGCGCACCACTTCCTGGCGGAACGACAGCTTGCCCGAGTCCGATACCTTGATCTTCTCCTCGACCGAGCGCAGGAAGCGCTCATCCGCCGCGCGGGTCTCCCCGGTGATCGGGTCGGTGACCTGGCGGTGATCGAGCGAGGCCTCGACCTCGTCGAGATACTTCTCGAGCAGCTGCTGCGCCTCCTCCTCGAAGGAGGCGAACATCGCCCGGTGCACGTCCTCTTTCACCCAGCGGTTGTAGAACTCCTTGCGCGCCGTCACCAGGTGATCGATCCAGGCCTTCTTCTGCTTGGCGTCCATGCGCGCATCGCTCTCGATCGAGTCCTTGAGCGCCAGCAGCAGCTCCATGCTGGTGAGGCTGTGGGTGTTGCCGCGGGTGATGGCATTCGAGATCGCGTTGATGACGAAGCGCGGGCTCACCCCGGTCATGCCCTCGTCCGGCGCCTCGGTACGCAGCCGCGTGGCTTCGTTCTCGGGCATGCCCTCGACCGCCTCACCGGCATAGATCCGCAGCTTCTTCGGCGTGTCGAGTCCCTCGCGCTCCGGCTTCACCAGGCGCGTGAGGATGGCGAACACCGCCGCGAGATTGAGCACGTGCGGGTCGAGATGCACGTTGCGGAACGCCGGCGCGCCCGACGTGAGCTTCTGGTAGATGCGCGCCTCGTCGCGATAGGAGAGCGCATAGGGGATCTTGATGATCACCATGCGATCGAGCAGCGCCTCGTTCTCCTTCTCCTGCAGGAACTTGTGGAACTCGGCGAGATTGGTGTGGGCGAGGATGGTCTCGTCGAGGTGAATCAGCGGGAAGCGCGACACCTTGACGTTCTTCTCCTGGGTGAGGGTGAGCAGCAGATACAGGAACTCGCGCTTCACCTTCAGGATCTCGATCATCTCGAGCACGCCGCGGCTCGCGGCGTACACCGCGCCGGACCACGACCAGGCGCGCGGGTCGCCCTCGTCGCCGATCTGCGCGACCTTGGCGAGATCCACCGAGCCGACGAGGTCGGCGATGTCCGCGGTGGTGGGATCGTGCGGCGCGTAGGTGCCGATGCCGACGCGCGAGGCCTCGGCGAGGAACACGCGCTCGACCGGCACGCGCACGAAGTCGCCCTCGTACTCGCGCTCGACGAAATCACGCGCCCAGGGCGAGAGCTCGCCCTGCACGGCGATGCCGTAGCGCTGGCGGAACTCGGCGCGGAGACTCGTGGGAATGAGGTTGATCGGGTTCTCGCGCAGCGGCGAGCCGCGGATCGCGTAGAGCGCGCCCTCGTCGGTGCGGCTGTACTCCTCGAGCCCGCGCTTGAGCAGAATCGCGACGGTGGACTTGCCGCCCGAGGGCGGGCCGAGCATCAGCAGCAGGCGGCGGCCGACGTCCGAGCCCGCGGCGGCGGCCTTGAAGTAATCGACCAGGCGCGACAGCGGCTCGTCGATGCCGAACAGCTCGTGCTTGAAGAGCTCGCGTGCGCGCACGTTCTCGGCGGCCTCGGGCGCCGCCGCTTGGCCGTGCCAGCGCAGCATGTCCCAGATGTACTCGTGGCTGGTGCGCGCCAGCGCGCTCGGATTCGTCGGCAGAATGTTGGCGAGGAAGTCGCCGAAAGTGCCCTCCCAGCGCTGCGCGCGGTGCAGCCGGCTGAAGGAGCTCAGACTGTCGATGAAGGTGGCGTTTGTGCCGTGAGATTCCGAGTCGGCTCCGAGTGGTCGCATCGTCCTTACCCTCCGTTGAGCTCTCCAGTCACCAATCCCTGGATGCCGGCCGCTGAGCCGGCGGATCCGCGTTGGCGCTTAACTTAGTCCCAACGTCCGCCGCAAAAAGTGACGGCCTTCCGATCCCCGTGGACTGATTACGTTAAGAGTGTCACAGCAACGGATTGTTCACACCAGAGGCTGCAGGCCGCTGCCCGCGAGGCAAAGCGCGGCGGCCGATACGGGTGGCACGGCTTAAGTGGCTGATTGCAAAGCTTGCCGCGCCGCAGACCCCGTCCCGCACGCCTCGCTGCCCGGATCACGTTAATTTTTCAGGTGCCGGTGGCCTCGGGGCGCGCCGCCCCGGGTACGCCCCGGTCGCCGGCCGCGAGGGCCGCAAGGGCGCGGATCGCGGCTGACGGCCGCGTACTTCCCGACCCGCGGCGCGAAGCGAGCAGTGGCTCTGACTTTGGGCATCGCCGTCGCAGCCTCCCGACGCGCCCTGTCGTTATTGTGAACTGACGCACTGCGCCTGTTGCCACGCTACATATCCTCCATCGGCGAGGAATCGCGCGCTGCGCATTTGAGCGAGCGTGGCAACCTCACTTCACGGACTGAGGGGACTCTTTAGCTTCGTCCGTGACAGCAAAAGGTGGGAGAGACGCCCCGTGGCCAGTGCAGCATCCAGATCATCGCGCAATCCCGCCCCGGCGACGCCCGCGGGCGCCGCCGGTGCTCCGGCGAGCACGCAGCCTGCGGTCGATGTTACCGCCATCACCACCCGCGACGATTTTCTGCTCGAGCTCGGTCAGGCGCTCGGCGGCCAGGCTTCCATCCGCCCCGTAGATTCGGTCGCGGCCGCGCTCGAGAGCCTCGGCTCCCCTGCCAAGCGCGGCCAGGTGCTGGTGATCGATGCGCTGCAGGCGAACGAGGTCCGCCCGGCGGTCGATGCCGTGCAGGGCCGCGCGGCGCACGCCGTGATCGTGGTATTCGCCGCCGCGGCGCTCGAGCGGCAGGTGGCTGCGGCCGTCAAGGGCTCGAAGGTTTTCGCAGTCCTGCCCTCCTCGCCGGTCGACCCGCGCAAGACTCACGCGGTGTTCGCCGGCGTGATGGAGGAAGCGGCCGCGCGCAGGAAGCCGGCCGCACCGGCTCCGACGCCGGTTGCGGCAGCGGAGCTCGAGCTCGAATCCACGCGCAGCGCCGCAGCCCTCCAGGTTCCCGGCATGAGCGCCGGCAAGGGCCGCATTCTGCTGATCGCCGGTGCGTTCGCGGTCATCGCGGCGCTCGCAGCCGGCGCGTGGCTCTTCACGCGCGGCAAGGGCACCGCGCCGGTCCTGGCTCCTGCGGCTCCGGCTCAGGAGGCGCCTGCGGCGGCCCCGGAGGCGGCCCTTGCGCCCGCGCCGAGCGCGGACCTCTCGATCGTGCACGGCAAGGTGGACGAGCTGCTCGAGAAGGCCCGTCTCGCCATGCGTGAGCGCCGCTACACCGAGCCCGCCGGTGACAACGCCCTGATCTATTACCGCTCCGCCGCCGCGGCCGATGCCGCCAACGGCGAGGCGCGCGACGGCCTGCAGCGTGTCGCCGGCGTGCTCGCCGGCCGCTTCGACGAGGCGCTCAACGCCGGCCGCTTCGAGGAGGCGGCGCAGAACCTCGCCAACCTCAAGGCGGCGGTGCCCGACGACGCGCGCGTCGCGGAGCTCGGCGCCCGGCTCGCCAATGCCCAGATCAGCAAGGCCGTCGCCGAGCTCAACCTCGAGCGCGCGGCCGCGCTCCTCCGCCAGGCACAACAGGCGGGCCTCCTGCCGGTCGAGCAGCTCGCCAAGTGGAAGAGCGAGTTAGCGCGTCGCCAGGACGAGGCCAGGGTGCAGCGCCTCGCGGACCTGGTGGAGGACCGCATTCATGACGGCAAGCTGGTCGACCCCGCGGACGACAGCGCCAAGTCCTACCTGCGGCAGCTCCTCTCATCGTATCCGTCGAGCCCGAGCACGGCGCGCGCCCAGCACAGTCTGGTGAGCGCCTACATGCACAAGGCGCGCGACGCCGGGATCACCAGGAACGCCGCCGAGTCGGACCGCTGGCTCAACGAGGCGCGTGCCGCCGGCGCATCGGCCGCCGACGTCAGCGCCTTCCAGCACGACCTGGCCGGCGCCCAGGCCAAAGCCGCCCGCGCCGAGGGCGACCGTCTGGCACAGCTGGCACGCGAGCGCCTGCGCGACGGCCGCCTCACCGATCCCGCCCAGGACAGCGCCGCGTACTACCTGACGCAGCTGCAGTCCGCCGATCCGGACAGCGCGTCGCTCGCCACGGTGAGCCGCGATCTCGCGGCCAGGCTGCTCGACCGGGCCCGCGCCGCGGTGCAGTCCGGCAAGAGCGCCGATCAGGACCTCGCACAGGCGCGCCGCTTCGGCGCCGACCCCAAGGACGTCCAGGCCGTGCAGCAGCTCGGCTCGGGCAAGGCCGGTGCGCATGTCGATCCGGCCACCCTCGCCGCCAGTCTCAAGCCCGTGAAGACCGTGCCTCCCGAGTATCCGCAGAGCGCGCTTGCCAGGGGTGTCGCGGGCAGCGTGCTGCTGTCCTTCACCGTCGATGCCAGGGGCAATACCAGCGATGTGGAGGTGCTGCAGTCGACGCCCGCCGGCGTGTTCGATCACGCCGCGGTGAGCGCGGTGAAGCGCTGGAGGTATGCGCCGGTGATGGTCAACGGCGCCGCGGTCGAAGTGCCGACCAGGACGCTGGTGCGTTTCGAGCTGCCGAAGCAATAGAACCGGAGAACCCCTGATGGCCCCGAGCGGCACCGAACGTCGTCGCCAACTCGTCACCGCCGGTGTCGGCACGGTGCTCACGCTCGTCATGGGCGCGGTGCTGTTCGTCGGCTTCCGCCTGGCGACGCAGATGCGCGCCAACATCACCGCGCTGCAGACGGCGAGCGCTCTGCAGAACTATCCCGACGACATCACCCAGCAGCTCACCTCGCTGCGCGACCGGCTGGAGGCGCGCGCCTACTCCGGCCAGGCGCTCGAGGACCTGCAGGGCACCGTGCGCCGCTTCGACCGGCAGCTGAAGGAGCTCAACGCCGCCGGTTACGTTCACTCGACCGAGCTCAGCCGCTCGCTGCAGCTGTGGCACGAATACGGCCCGGTGCTCGAGCCGGTGGTCAGCTTCACCGCCCAGCCCTACGTCGACTCCGATACCTCGGGCAGCGCGCTGTCGCGCGAAGGCCGGCAGCACTACGCCGAGGTGAAGCGCGCCCAGCTGTTTGCGACCGACAACGCCAAGGTCCTGCAGGCGCAGCTGGCGACGCTCGCCACCTCGCTGCAGAAGAACGCTTCGGACGCCGCCGCGCAGCTGCGCGCGCTGCTGTCGATCGGCGTGCTGGCCGCGCTGGTGCTGGCGGCCGCGGCCGCCTGGTTCCAGTTCACCCGCTCGCGCCACGAGCGCACGGCCCGCGAGGCGCAGGAGCAGACCCGCGACATCCTCAAGACGGTGCGCGAGGGCTTCTTCCTGCTCGACGCCAATTACCGCATCGGCGCGGTGTGGTCGGACGCCCTGACGCACATGTTCGGGCGCGACGACTTCGCCGGGCTGTCCTTCGAGGAGCTGCTCAAGGACCTGGTGCCGGCGGCGACCCTCGCCACCGCCACCAAGTACATCAAGCTCCTGTGGGGCGAGCGCGCCCACGAGAACCTGATGAAGAGCATCAACCCGCTGGGCCAGCTCGAAGTCAACATGGACAACGGGCGCGGCGGACGCGAGACCCGTTATCTGCAGTTCGACTTCCACCGCGTCATGGGCCCGGCCGGCATCAAGCACGTGCTGTGCGCGGTCGGCGACATCACTTCCGGCGTACTGCTGGCGCGCGAGCTGCAGGAGTCGCAGGACAACGCCAACGCGCAGGTCGACATGATGCTGGCGATGATGCACGTCGACCCGCTGCAGCTGGTGTCGTTCCTCGACGGCGCCGAGACGGGACTGAAGCTCGTCAACGCCATCCTCAAGGAGCCGGCCCGCACCGACGCCGAGTTCCGCAAGAAGCTCTCCGGCCTGTTCCGCGAGCTGCACTCGATCAAGGGCGAGGCCTCGGCGCTCAACCTCGCGAGCATCGCCGCCCGCGTACATTCGCTCGAGGACATCGTCAGCGAGCTGAAGAAGAAGGCCGAGCTTTCCGGCAACGACTTCCTGCCGATGGTGCTCAAGCTCGACGAGCTGCTCGCGCACCTGCGCTCGGTACGCGAGATGGCGGGACGCCTCACGGCGCTCAAGGACAGCGTCGCCGGCTCCGCCACCACGGCCTTCACCGCGCCCGCCGTGACCGCGCGGCAGCCCGCGCCCGCGCCCGCCGCCCCGGCCCAGCAGAGCCCGGCGCGCGGCGCACAGCCCTACGCCCGGCGCGCAGAAGACCTCGCGCCGACGCTCCACTCCCTGGCCGAGCGCCTGGCACAGGATCAGGGTAAGAGGTTCCGGCTGAAGCTCGCCGGCCTCGCCGACGTGCCGGCACCGTACGTGGCCACGATCAAGGATTGCCTGATCCAGATGCTGCGCAACGCCGCGGTGCACGGCATCGAGGCGCCCGACGTGCGGCGCACGCTCACCAAACAGGACGTCGGCGTCGTGGCGGTCACGTTCAGCCGCTCGAGCGACGGCTTCGACCTGGTGTTCGAGGACGACGGCGCCGGAATCGCGCCCGATATGCTCAAGGCGGCCGCCGTGCGTCAGCAGCTGATCACCGCGGAGGAGGCCGCCGCCATGGACACGCGCACGGCGATGGCGCTCATCTTCCGCCCCGGCTTCTCCACGCAGGACGAGGTGTCGATGGACGCCGGCCGCGGCGTCGGCATGGACGTGGTGGCGCGCAGCGTCTACGCCCTCGGCGGCAGGATCGGCGTCAGCACGCACCCCGGCAAATACACGCGCTTCAAGATCTCGCTCCCGGCCGGCCAGGCTACTGCGGTCGCCTGAGGCAGACGCGATGAACGGCAAGCGGCCCATGAAGCTGATGATCGTCGACGACTCGAACATCATGCGCCGGCGCATCGAGCGCTCGCAGCAGTTCGACGAGCTGCAGCTGGTCGGCACCGCCGGCAACGGCGTCGAGGCGATCGAGCTGTTCAAGCGCACCGATCCTGACGTGGTCACCATGGATCTCACCATGCCGCGCATGGACGGGATCGAGTGCATCAGTCACCTGGTGGCCCTGAAGCCCGAGGTACGGATCCTGGTGGTCTCGGCGCTCGCCGACAAGGCGACCGCGGTCGAGGCGATGGAAAAGGGTGCGAATGGCTTCCTCAACAAGCCGTTTACCGACCGGCAGTTGAACGAGGCCATCGCGGAGCTGATGCGCTGATGTTGCACGAACAGGAGCTGAAGACTTTCGTCGAGGGCACGACGAACTTCTTCGAGGTAGCGGCTCAGCAGCCGGCCTCGATCGGCTCCCCTTACCTGATGGAAGGCACGCCGCAGGTACACGAGTACACCGGCGTCATCAACATCTCCGGCAAGCGCGAAGGGGTGGTGTTCTTCACCGCGCCCAAGGCGATGCTGACGGTGCTGCTGATGAAGATGCAGGAGAACGACTTCAGCCACGAGACCATGCGCGATCTGGTCGGCGAGGTCGCCAACACCATCTCCGGCAACGCGCGCCGCGACTTCGGCCGCGAGTTCGTGATCTCCGTACCCGCGGTGCTGTCGGGCGAGCGGCCCGAGATTCCACAGAAGCCGGGCCTGCGCTCGTTCATCATCCCGATCAACTGGCGCAGCCATTCGGCCAAGCTGGTCGTCTCCCTGACCTAGGGCGCCGCGTCCTCGTCGGCGCGCAGCCGATAGCCGACGCCCGTCTCGGTGACCAGGTAGCGCGGTTGCCGCGGGTCGGGCTCGAGCTTGGCGCGCAGGTTCTTGATGCACACCCGCAGCGACCGCGAGTCATCCTCGCGCCCCGGCCCCCACACCTCGCGGATCAGCTGACGCTGCATGACGATCGAGCCGAGCTGCCGCGCTAGGCAGCCGAGCACCCGGTACTCGAGTGGCGTCAGGTGGATCTCACCGTCCGCGCCGCGGGCCTCGCGCCGTGCCAGGTCGACGTGCACACTGCCGAACCTGAGCACCGCCGAGGGCGTGGCGTGCGTCACCCGCCGCAGCGCGGCGCGCAGCCTGGCGAGCAGCTCCGGGGCGCTGAAGGGCTTCACGATGTAGTCGTCGGCGCCGGCATCGAGCGCTGCCACCTTCTGCTCCTCCATGGTGCGCGCCGACAGCACCACGATCGGCACCGGCGACCAGGCGCGCACGCGGCGGATCACCTTGAGCCCGTCGCCGTCGGGTAGCCCGAGATCGACGAGCAGCAGGTCCGGCTTGTGGCTGCGCGCCTCGATCTCGGCGCGCAGCGCCGTATCGGCTTCGATACAGCGGTAGCCTTCGGCGGTGAGCAGCACGCGCAGCACGGCGCGGATCCCCGGCTCGTCCTCGATCACCAGCACCTGGTGCATCGCCTCCGTCATGGCGGCGTCTCGCGCGCGCCCGCGAGCGCGGTGGGCACTTCGGCGGCCGGGGCCTCCTCGGTCGCCGGCAGCGTGAATACGAAGCGCGCGCCGCCGCCTTCGCGCCGCTGCGCCTCGATCTCACCGCCGTGGGCGCGCACGATCGCCTGAACGATCGCGAGTCCCAGTCCGACGCCAACCACGGTTCCCTCCTCGCTGCCGCGCTGGAACTTGTCGAACAGGCGCGCCGGATCCCCGGCCGGCAGCCCCGGCCCGTCATCCTCGACCGACACCTGCACGAACTCGCCGGCCGGCACCGCCGACACCGACACGCGCGTTCCGGGCGGGGTGTACTTGGCGATGTTGTCGAACAGATTGGACAGCAGCTGCACGACGAGCGTGGCGTCGACCCAGACCGGCGGCAGATCGGGCGGCAGGCGCGTCTCCACGTGGTGGGCGGCGAGGCGCTCCTGGTAACGGGCGAGCGCGCTGCCGACCAGGTCGTCGAGCGTCTGCCAATCGCGCCGCAGCGTCACCTGACCCGACTCGAGCCGCACCAGGTCGAGCACGTTGGACACGAGCTCCGACATCTCGTGCGCCGTGGTCTCGATGGAGCGCGCCAGCTGGATACGCGTCGCCTCATCGAGCGTCGCGCCGTGCTGCGCGAGCGCGCTGCCGGCCCCGGCCATCACGGCGAGCGGAGTGCGCAGATCGTGCGAGATCGAGGACAGCAGCGTGTTGCGCAGTGTCTCGCGCTCGGCAGCCAGACTCGACTGCACGGCGACCTCGGCGAGATGCGCGCGCTCGATGGCGAGCGCGACCTGGCTGGCGAAGGTCTCGAGCAGGTGGCTCTGCTCGGGCAGCAGCACGCGGCGCGCGTTATCCGGCAACACCGCCAGCACGCCCGCCGTGCGCCGCTCGTCGCCGAGCGGCACGTACAGGCCGCGCGCCGCCGGCAGCGTGTCGGTGCCGAGTCCGGCGCGGCGGCCGTTATCCGCGACCCACTGCGCCACCGCGAGATCCGCGCCGCGGAACGAGGCCTCGAGCGGCGCCTCCGCGGGGTAGTGCAGCTTGCCGTCGGCGTCCGGCAGCAGCACCGTCGCCTGGCATTGAAAGACCTCCGCCACGTGCCGCACCGCCACCCGTGCCATGTTGGTAATGCCGCGGGTGACCGACAGCTCGCGACTCATGGCGTAGAGCAGCGCCGTGCGCCGCTCGCGCGCGCCCGCCACGCGCGTCTGCTGCCGCACGCTCGCCGTGAGGGTCGCGATCACGAGCGCGATAGTGACCATGGCGCTGAAGGTCACCAGATATTGCACGTCCGACACCGCGAACGAGAAGCGCGGCGGCACGAAAAAGAAATCGAACGCCGCGACGTTGAGCACCGCGGTGAGTGCCGACGGGCCGCGCCCGAGCTTGAGGCCCGCCACCGTCACGCCGAGCAGGTAGATCATGACGAGGTTGGACAGCTCGAAATGCGGATACATGACCCACGCCATCAACGTGCACGCGGCGGTGACGGCGACCGCCCCCGCGTAGCGGTCCCAGCGTATGGCCGTGGGCGCCGGCTGCACCCCGGGAGCGGCGCGTGCGGCGGGCGGCGTGCGCCCGGCGGAAGCGATCTGCATCAGGTCGAAGCCGCGCCCGCGGCGCGCGAGCTCGGTGGCGGTCGAGGGCCGCAGCCAGGCGCGCCAGCCGCGCCGCTTCGGCGTCCCGACGATCACGCGCGTCGCGTGGCGGGTCTGGGCGTACTCGAGCAGCGCATCCGCCGCCGAAGGGCCGTCGAGGGTCACGGTCTCCCCGCCGAGCGACTCGGCGAGGCGCAGCACGTCGATGCGCCGATTGCGTTGTACATCCGAGAGACTCAGCAGCGAGGGTGTCTCGACGTAGACCACGGTCCACTCGGCGTCGAGCGCGTCTGCTATGCGCTTGCCGGCGCGCACCAGCTGCTCGGCCTGCTCGTCGGGGCCGACCGCAACCATCACGCGGTCGCGGGCGCGGCGAGCCTCAGGACGCTCCGCCGCCAGCTCGCGCGCTGCCGCCTCGACCCGGTCCGCCACGCGGCGCAGTGCGATCTCGCGCAGCGCCATGAGATTCTGCTTGCGGAAGAAGCGCTCGATGGCGGTGCCCGCCTGGCTGCCGATGTACACCTTGCCGGCGTGCAGGCGTGCGATCAGATCATCCGGCGGCAGGTCGATGAGCTCGATGTCGTCGGCCTCGTCGAACACGTGATCGGGCAGCGTCTCGCGCTGGCGGATGCCGGTGGTCTGATAGATGAGATCGTTCAGGCTCTCGAGGTGCTGGACGTTGACCGTGGTCCAGACGCTCACCCCGGCAGCGAGCAGCTCCTCGATGTCCTGCCAGCGCTTCGGATGCCGCGGCGCGGGCTCGCCGCCGACCACATTGGAATGCGCCAGCTCATCGACCAGCAGGATTTCGGGATGGCGGGCGAGCGCCGCGTCGAGATCGAATTCCTGGCGGACGATGCCCCGGTAGCTCACCGGCAGCGTCGCCAGACGCGGCAGGCCTTCCAGCAGCCGCTCGGTCTCGACGCGCCCGTGGGGCTCGACGTAGCCGACCACGACGTCGTGGCCGGAGGCGTGCATGACGCGCGCCGCCTCGAGCATCGAGAAGGTCTTGCCGACGCCGGCCGAGGCGCCGAAGAAGATGCGCAGCCGTCCGCGCTTCTCGCGCGCCTCCTCGGCCTTGACTCGCTCGAGCAGCTGGTCGGGGTCAGGCCGGGCTTCGGCCATGTCAGGTCATTTCAGCGCATCGAGGGCCAGGTTGAGCTCCAGGACATTGACGCGCGGCTCACCGAGAACTCCCAACAACCTACCCTCTGCATGCGCGGCAATCAATGCCCGCACCTGCGCCTCGGGCAAGCCACGCGCGCGTGCCACGCGCGCCGCCTGATAGCTCGCGGCCGCGACGCTCTCTTCGGGGTCGAGGCCGCTGCCAGAGGCGGTCACCAGATCGACCGGGACCGGGGCCTTGTTCTCCGGGTCCGCGGCGTGCAGCGCATCGATGCGCTGCTTGATGGCATCGGTCAGAGCGGGGTTCAGCGGCCCCAGATTCGACCCCGTGGACCCGGTGCCGTTGTAGGGCTGAGGGGTGGTAGCCGAGGGCCGGCTCCAGAAATGCTTCGGATCCGTGAAACTCTGCGCAATCAGGGTCGAGCCGATGGGCTTGCCGTCCCGCAAGATCAGGCTGCCGCTCGCCTGATGCGGGAAGAGTGTCTGCCCGATTCCGGTGACCACGAGCGGATAGACGATGCCGGTGATCGCCGTAAGGATCACGAACAGGATGATCGCTGGACGGAAGAGTGAGGGCATATGCAAGTCCGCGAGCGTCAGACGAGATGGGCCACCACGAGCCCCATGTCGATGAGCTTGATCCCCGCAAAGGGAATGACGATGCCCCCAGGCCGTAGACCAGCAGGTTGCGCCGGAGCAGGACAGATCCGCCTCTACTCCCAGGGCGATTGTGCAGTGAGCCTGCGCCTGTTACGCGCGCTCGGCGACCTCGCGGCTACGACCCTGGACCCCCCGCCTGCAGGCCGCTGGAAGGGATCGTCGCGGGCGAACTGTGACGCCTGCACTGTCACCGCTCGCGGTTTTCAAGCGTCATAGCGCGCCGTGTGGGAGCGCTGTCTCGTTGTTGTCATGAGCTGCCGGCATGCTTGGCGCGCACCGGCACCCCTCCCCGTGGCGCCGCGAGCTGAGGCCTGATGCAGGCAAGTCCGCTGGCCGTCATTACCCTGCGCCGCGAAGTGGCGGCGCGTTACGCCCGGATCCACCGTCTGTGGCTCACGGCGCGCAACGCCTACCGCCGCCTCCACGACGCGCCGGTGCAGGACCTCGGCGCACTGCGCAGCGCCGCGCAGCGGCTCGATCAGCTCGACCGCGGACGCGCCGCGCTGATCCGCGACCTGAAAGCGTTGGCCGACTGAGCTGCGCCTGCGGCCCGCCCGCCGCCTCATCGGCTGCCGGGCGCCTCAGCTCCGCCGGCCGCCGAGCACGCGCGCCGGCAGCAGGATGATCGCCCGCAACAGCTCGAACACCCCCTCGACCGCCAGGCCCACCAGACGGAAGGGCAGCAGCAGCAGCCACACGAGCGGGTACAGCACCAGCGCGATCAGCGCCAGCGGCCAGCATATGACGAGCAACAGCAGCCACAGCAGAAATGCGGCCATTTGACGATCCCCGGGCGACGCGCCACAGTCACGCACGTGATGCGCGCCGATGTATAGCACATGACGACCGCTTCGGCATTCCAACACCTGCCGGCCCTTACCTCCGGCGCGCGGGTCGCGGTCATCGCTCCCGCCAGTGCCTTCGACCGCGCCTCCTTCGAGAACGGCCTCGCGCTGATCGGCGCGCGCTACGACGTGCATTACCGGCCCGCGATCTTCGAGCGCCACCGCTATCTCGCCGGCTCCGACAGCCGGCGCCTCGAGGAGCTCACCGACGCACTGCTCGATCCCGCAATCAAGGGGGTGTTCTGCGCCCGCGGCGGCTATGGCGCGACGCGCCTGCTCGCGCGCCTGGCGGCGGTCGGGCCCGCGGCACCGAAGCCCCTGGTCGGCTTCTCGGACATCACCGCGCTGCATCTGTGGCTGCAGAGCCGCGGGGTCATGAGCATCCACGGCCCGGTGCTCACGCAGCTCGGCCTGCTGCCCGCGCAGACCCGGCAGCGGCTGTTCCATCTGCTGGAATCCTCGGCGCCGGCGCCGGCGCTCAGCGCCAGCGATACCTACGCGCCCGGAGTGGCGGAGGGACCGTTGCTCGGCGGCACTCTCTCGGTGGTGACGCGGCTCCTCGGGACCCCCTACATGCCCTCACTCGAGGGCGCGATCCTGCTGCTCGAGGATGTGGGCGAGCGGCCCTATCGGCTCGACCGCATGTGGACCCACCTCGAGCTCGCCGGTGTGCTCGGCCAGGTGCGTGGCATCGCGCTCGGCTCGTTCACGAGCTGCGAGGAGAAGGACGCGGACTACAGCGCCGCCGACCTGTTGCGCGAGCTTGCCGCAGCCACGGGGCTGCCGTGCGCGGCCGGGTTCCCCATCGGGCACGGCGCGGCGAACGAGCCGGTGCCGCTCGGCGCGCGCGTGCGTCTCGATGCCAGCGCGCGCAGCCTCACGTTTCTCGAGGCGGCGGTGGCGTGAGCTGCTGCGCAGCCGGCGAAAGTCGCACCTTTCGCCGGCGGTAATCGAAGTAATGTCCGCTGAAATCGCCGCAGGCGATTTCAGCCAATTTAACTAGTCCACGCGCCTGACCCCGACCGAGAGCAGCGCGCCGCCGTCGGCGCGCTCGATGCTGAGCTCGATGGGGCGGCAGCAGACTTCGCAGTCCTCGATGTACGCGGCATCGTCCGCCGTCATGTCGACGCGCGTCTCGAGGCGCTCGCCGCACCAGGGGCAGCGCACCGCGATGAACTCCTCGGGTGCGAGGCTCGCGGAGCGGTCCGCACCGGGCTCGTACACCGGCTCGAGGCCGTAGAGCCGGTCGACGCTGTCCGCATCGAGGCGCGTGATCCGTCCCTTGAGGGCCTCGAGCTCCGTGGCCTTGCGCCGGGTCATCGTGCGAGGATACGCCAATATGCGGAAAGTCCATGCTTCGCTGCTCGCGTGCGCGGTGGCTGTCGCGGGGTGCGTGGGGGGTCCGAAAGCCGAGGCGCCCGTCGGGGTATCGCTCGCTGGCACGTGGAAACTCAATCGCGCGGCGAGCGACGATCCGCAGCAGGTGATCGCGAAGATGCGCGCCCAGGCCCTCAAGATCATGGCGCGCGCGCGCGCGGCTCAGGACGACACGCCGCGCGGCGGCCCGGGCGGCCGCGGTGGCGGGCAGGCGCCGGACACGAATCCGGCGCTCACGCCCGATGAGCCCGTTGCCGGCGGCGGCCACGGCACGCGCCGGGGGAACCCGCTGCAGTACTCCCCCATGATGCACGCCCTCTCGGCGGTGCTCGCGCGCGGCGACTTCCTCACCGTGCGCCAGTCGAGCGAGCAGCTGGTGTTCGACTACGGCACCACGGTGCGCAGCTTTACCCCCGGCGCGCACAGCGTCGTCTCCGCGGAGATGGGTGTAGCGGATCAGGTCTCGGGGTGGGACGGGCGCGAATACGTCATCAACATCAAGGCGCAGCTGGGCCCGAACATCGTGGACCGCTACGGCCTCTCACCCGACGGCCAGCGGCTGATCGAGAAACTGCGCATCGGACCTGCGGAGCTGCCGGCCGTGGCGCTGACGCGGGTGTACGAGCGCACCACCGAGACGGCACCGCGGGCAGCGCCCACGACTGACTGAGCTTGAACACGAGAGCCATGCACGCAGCGCTGGTCGGCACGCTCGCGCTGGCGGCGGCCGCCGGGGTGCGCGCGCAGCCGCCGGCGGCGGGGCCCGCCACGCCCTCCGCCGAAGCCCCGCTCGCCGAGGTGGTCGTCGAGGGGCAGCACGAGGGGCCACGCATGTGGACGGTGCGCCGCGGCTCTCACATGTTGTGGATCCTCGGCACCGTCACGCCGCTGCCGAAGAAGATGGTGTGGCAGCCGGACGCGGTACGGGCGGTGCTGCAGCAGTCGCAGGAGGTCGTGCCCGCCTGGCCGACGTACGGCATCGGCGCGAATCCCTTCACGGCGCTGCGGGTCTTCATCCAGTGGCGCCGCATGCAGAAGCCGCCGGATCGCCTGCCCCTCAAAGAGACGCTGCCGCCGCAGCTGTACGCGCGGGTCGAGGCGCTCGAGGCCCGGTACGACCCGCACGACAGGCATCTCGAGGAGCTGCGCCCGATGCTCGCGGCCGAGCGGCTGATGACGCGGGTCCTGGACGCTTCCGGCCTCGCGCTCCGCAACGAGGTGCAGAAGCAGGTCCTCGGCCTGGCCCGTGAACAGGGTGTGCGCATCCGCCAGGACAAGCTGAAGATCGACGATCCGGTGGATGTCCTCAAGGACGTGGGAGCGACGCCGCTGTCGGCGGAGGTTGCGTGTCTCGATGCCGTGGTCACCCGCCTCGAGACGGACTTAGGTCCCATGCAGGCGCGCGCCCGCGCGTGGGCGCTCGGCGATGTGGACACACTGCGCCAGCTCCCGCATCCCGACGACAAGACCGCCTGCATCGCCGCGGTCTCGACCTCCGAGCGGGTTCGTGCACTCATCGCGCGTGCCCAGGACGACTGGCTCGTGGTGGTCGAGGATAGCCTGGCGCACAATCGCGGCACGCTCGCGGTGCAGTCCATGGACCGGCTGCTGGGCGAGCACGGCGCCCTGGCCGTGCTGAAGCAGCGCGGCTACGAAGTCGAGGGTCCTTAACTCCGCAGTGCAAATCCCCACGCGACCGCGATCTCGGCGAGCGCCGCGGCGCCCGTGAGCCACTGCGGCACGCGCTCGAGCCACTGGCGGGACGCGCCGGTGGCCAGCGCGACACCGAGCAGCACCCCGGTCGTGAAGCCGGCGAGATGTGCGACGAGGTCCGTCCCCTCGCCCGCCGAGCCCGTCCAGCCGAGGAGAATCACGCCGGCGACGAGCGGCGCCCAGCGGCGTCCCCAGTGCTGCGGGAGGTGGAAGCGCTCGCGCCACGAGTACGCCGACATGAGGCCCAGGGCCGTGAATACCGCGGTCGAGGCGCCCACCGCACTGTGCTCGGGTGGCCCGGTCAGCCCCTCGGCGAGGTTCGCGAGCGCCGCTCCCGTCACGGTGAGGAACCAGGCGGTGCCGACGCCCGTCTGGCGCGCGGCGAGATAGCCGAACCAGACTCCCGCGCCCAGGTTGGCCGCGAGATGCGGGCCGTCGAGGTGCAGAGTGAGCGCGGTCCAGGCACGCCACCACTCCCCCGCCTGCACGCGCGCGCAATCGAGCGTGCCGAGATCGAAGGCGTCGAGCCGCACCAGGCCGTTGCCGACCAGATAGGCGACGCCGACCAGCGTCAGGACGTAGAGGACGCACCCGACCCAGGCGTGTGGGTGCAGATACGGCGGCGGCGGTGGGGGTGGCGGCGCGCGGTTCTCCGACTCGTAGTGCGCGAGATGCCGCGCGGCGTAGGCGGCATCCTGCGCATCCACCTGCAGCAGGAACTCGCCCTCGCCCGGCACCAGCTCCGCCACGACCCCCACGGCGAGCAGGACCAGCTGGCGCTCCTCGCAGGAGCGGCGGCGGCGCGCCCGGAACACCGTGACGGGGACGTCACCGCTCATTCAGTCTGCGCCTCGATCGCCGTGCCTGCGCAGGTGAGTCGCCGCGAGCACCGGCCGCGCCAGGTCGCCAGAGATCTCGTGCAGCGCCTCGCTGGATTGGAGCAACCCCAGCGCGTCTGGCAGGAAATCCGTGAGGACGTGCGAGTGCGACGCCCACACGTGCACCGGCGCCGGCTCGACCGCGACCCCGGCGCTCATGAACTCATGCGCCGCGCGCCACTCGTGGTTGCTGCTCGTCACCAGCACGATGCGCCCGATGCCGTCGGCCTCGAGCAGCCGAGCCGAGAGCTGCGCATCGTCGAAGGTGTCGCGTGAGGCGCCGTTGACCCAGCGCGCCGTGATCCCGAAGTCGCGCGCGAGCGTGGCGCCCATCGCGAGAGCCTCGAATGCTCTGCCCGAGATGAGCACCGCCAGCCCCGTCCGGCGCGCCACGTAGGCCCCGTAGCTCACGCGCTCGAGGAGCTCGAGACCCGCGGCAGGCCCGCCATACTCGGGCGCCCCGCGCGCCGTTGCGCCGCCGAGGATCACGACGGCCTGAGCACGCACCGGCCGGCTGAGGTCGAGCGCCGGATAACGCTCGGCAAGACGCGTGAGCGCTTCCGCGACCACCGGTGTCGACAGCAGCCAGAGCGCCGCGAGGCCTGCGACGACGAGCACCAGCGCGGCCTTGCGCGCAGCGTCTGCCGTGCGACGGCGCGCCAGCAGCCAGCAGCCAAAGCCGGCGAGCAGCAGCGGCCCCGCGGGCGGAAGCAGCAGCGCCCCGAGCAGCGTCTTCAGTGTGACGAACATCCGCGCTCCTTGGGGCTCAGATCCGGATCGCCTGCCAGGCGCGCGAGCGCCAGCGCAGGAACAGCGTCGATCCCAACACCATGACATAGATGAGGACCGCCACCCAGCCGCCCACCGCGCCCCAGCCGAACTGCGGCAGGAAATGCACCCAGCCCTGCCCGGGCGCGAAGGTCAAGGAGTGAGCGAGCGGCACGAAGAGCAGCAGCGAGAGCGGCAGCACCAGCGCCGCCGGAACCCGCACGTCGCCTGCGCCGCGCAGGCACAGGCTGCTGCCGAGATTGAGGCCATCGAAGAACTGGTAGCCGGCGGCGAGCCACAGGAGCTGCGTCCCGAGCGCGACCGCCGCGGCGGAGTCGGCATCGTGCGCGCCGGCAAACAGCGGCAGGAGCCACGGGCCCCCGAGCGCAATGAGCAGGCCGATCGCTCCCATGTAGAGCGCCGCGAGCAGGATCACCCGATTGCCGACCGTGAGCGCCCAGTCGCGCGAGCCCGCGCCGATCGACTGGCCGACGAGGGTGGTGCCCGCGCAGCCGATGCCGAAGCCCGGCATGTAAGCGATCGAGGTGAGAATGGTGGCGATCTGCGTCGCGGCGCCTTCCACAGTCCCGAGCCGGGTCTGCATCATCTGAAAGATCGCATACCCCATGAGATCGGCCGACGGCAGCAGGCCCATCGGCACGCCGAGCTTGAGCTGCTCGAGGACCCTGCCCGGGTGCGGCCGCCAGGTGAGGTGCGAGCAGTAGCGGTGCCGGTAATGAGCGTCCAGGAAGATCGCGAGCGCGAGCCCGACGCCTATGAGCTGCGCGGCGTTGGTGGCCCAGGCGCAGCCGGCGATACCCCAGCCGAAGCGGAAGATGAACAGCTGGTTGAGCAGCGCGTTGGCGACGGTCGTCACTGCGGTGATGAGCAGCGTGAGCCGCGGGCGCCCGGTGCCGTTGAAGAACCCGAGCATGGCCCACAGGGCCGCCCCCGTCGCCGCGCCGCCCAGCCGCGGGAACCAGAAGGCGCCGACCAGGCGCTCGACTTCCGGGTCGAAGCCGAAGGGCGCGAACAGCAGGCGGCGCCCCGCCCCCGCCAGCACGAACAGCGGCAGCGCGCACAGCGTCGCCCACAGCGCGGTCCAGGTGGCCTGTGCGGCGCGGCGATAACGCCGGGCGCCGTAGGACTGAGCGACGATGGTCTGCACCGCGGTGCCCGCGCCTCCCAACACCAACACCGCGACCACCACCAGCCACTGCACCGCGCCGACCGCTGCCAGCGCCTTGGTCGAGATGCGCCCGATGAACCACATGTCGGTGAGATTGAGCACGATCTGCACCGCGCTGTTGGCCATGAGCGGCAGCGCCAGCGCCAGCACCGCACGCTGGTCGACGTGCGCGTGGCCGGCGGCGTCGATGCGCTGCGCGGGCAAACGGCGGGCGCTGCTCGTCCGGTGCATGGGGGAATTCATGGCAACATCCCGAGGAATCGGCCATTCTCGCACATCGATTCGTCCCGCCGAGGTCGTCCATGGCAACACGCAAGAGCGCCGCCGCAGCCGGTAAACGCCCCGCAGCGGCGCGCCGCCGCGGCCGGCTGGCGCCGGGCGCCAGGGCGCGCGGGCTGGAGGCCGCCGAAGTGGCCGCCTCCATGGAGGATCCGGTGCTCGCGCCGCTCACCGCGCTGGTACGCGAGGCGGGCGGCGCGCCGATCGGCGCCTACCGCGAGCCGCTCGGCGGCCGGGCACTGCTCCTGGCGAGTCTGCCGCTCGCGGCGGTGCAGCCGACACCGTTCCAGCGAGACCTCTCACCCACGCATGCCAAGCGCCTGGCGCAGAAGATCGACGAGACGCAGGAGTTCCTCGATCCCATCATCGTGGTGCGCGGCGAAGACGGACGGCTGTGGACCCCGAACGGCCGGCACCGTCTGGCGGCCGCCAAGGTGCTCGGCATGAAGCAGATCACCGCGCTCATCTCCCCGGAGGAGAGCCTCGCCTACCGCATCCTCGCCCTCAACACCGAGAAGGCCCATAACCTCAAGGACCGCAGCCTCGAGGTGATCCGCATGGCGCGCAGCCTCGCGAAAAGCCGCGGGCGTGAGCCGGAAACACGGTTCGCGGCGGAGTTCGAGGCGGCGGAGCTTCTGACGCTCGGCGTGGTCTACGAGAGCTCGCCGCGCTTCGCGGGCGGCGCCTACAGCGCGTTCCTGAAGAAGGTCGATCGCTTCAGCGAGCGCGGCCTCAGCGCGAGCCTGCGCGAGCGCGAGGGTTACGCGGCGCGGCTGCAGCAGATCGATGCACGCGTGAAGAGCCTGGTCGCGGCGCTGCAGGCGCGCGGCTTCAAGTCGCCGTACCTGCGCAACTACGTGGTGGCGCGCATCAACCCGGTGCGCTTTCACAAGGCGAAGAAGGGAGTCACGGCCCCGCCGATGCCGCTCGCCCAGGCGCTGACGCGCATGGCGGCAGCGGCGCGCAGCTTCAACCTGGGGTCCGTGAGCAACTCCGATCTCGCCTGGGTCGCGGTCGGCGCCGGCTCCTCGGAGTCCTGAAGCCCCGCGCCGGCTAGCGTTTCACCGCGTACCTGAGTCCGTACCCGTACGGAAAGAGCGGCCCGGCCGGTCCAGCGCTTCCGGCCGCCGCCGGCGCGCGCGGCCAGGAGAGCGGCAGGCGGCCGCGGAAATCGTGCGCGACCTTGCCGTCGCGCGAGCGAAACAACACATCCGCCAGCCCGCCGCCCTCCGCTCCCGGAAGCCACGCCGCCACGAAGCTGTCGGCGGCGGCGAGCTCGGCCTCGATCCACAGCGGCCGGCCCGAGATGAGCACCGCCACCACCGGAATCCCCTGGCCGTGCAGCCGCGCGAGCAGCGCCAGATCGCGTTGCCCGTCCGCATAGGCGAGCGAGGGCACATCGCCTGCGCCCTCGGCGTACGGGTGCTCGCCGAAGACCACGATCGCGACGTCGGGACGCGCGCTGAACTCCCCGCCCGGGCTCAACTCGGCGCTGCCGCCGGCAGCGGTCACCGCGGCGCGGATGCCGGCAAAGATCGACTCCGCGGGCCGGATGTCCGCGCTCGCACGCCTTCCCTGCCAGTCGATCGTCCACCCGCCGCACTGCTGCTGAACGTTGTCGGCGGCCTCCCCGGCGACCAGCACGCGCGCGCGGGGCGAAAGCGGCAGCAGCCGGCGGTCGTTCTTGAGCAGCACCAGTGACTCGCGCACCGCCTGCCGTGCGACGGCACGATGCGCGGGCGCACCGAGGAGCTCCCAGCGTCCGGCGAACGGCCGCACCGAGGGCCGGCCTTCCTCGGTGAGATGCGCGCGCAGCTTCACGCGCAGGACGCGGCGCACCGCGTCCTCGAGCCGCGCCGCCGGGATCTCGCCTGAATTCACCTGCGCGAGCATGTTCGCGAACAGCTGCCGCCAGCGCCCCGGTGCCATGAGTACGTCGATCCCCGCGTCGACGGCGGGCGCGCAACTCACGCTGCTGCAGCCCGGCACCTGCGCGTGCCCGTCCCAGTCGCCGATGACGAGCCCGTCGAAGCCCATGCGCTCCTTGAGCACGCCGGTGAGGAGCGCATGGTTGCCGTGCATCTTCTCGCCCTGCCAGCTGGAGAACGAGGCCATCACGGTCTGCACGCCGGCGGCGATCGCGGCCACGTGGCCGGCGGCCTCGACGTCGCGCAGCTCGGCCTCGCTCGCGCTGTTGTCGCCCTCGTCGCGGCCGCCGGTACCGCCGTCGCCGACGAAGTGCTTGGAGGTCGCGAGCACATGAGCCGCGTCGAGGAACCCGCGCGTGCCGGCACGGCCCTGCAGGCCCTCGACCAGGGCGGCGGTGCAGGCGGCCACCAGGCGCGGGTTTTCCCCGAAGCTCTCGTAGGTGCGCCCCCAGCGTGCATCCCGCGCCACCGCTACGGCCGGCGCGAACGTCCAGTCGAGCCCGGTGACCCGCACCTCGAGCGCCGTGACGGCGCCGATGCGCTTGACGAGCTTGGGATCGCGCGCCGCGCCGAGGCCAATGTTGTGCGGAAAGAGCGTCGCTCCGGGGATGTTGTTATCCCCGTGCACCGCGTCCGTCGCCCACATGACCGGGACCGGGTGCGCTGCGGCCGTGGATGCCGCGTAGAACCGGTCGGCCAGCTGCAGCCACTCACGGGGTGAAGCCAGCTTGTCGTGACCAGGCGCCTGGTCCGCGCCGTTCAGCACCGAGCCGAGGGGATAGTGCCGCAGGTCGTCCGGGGTGATGCTGTCGATGTCGGCCTGGATGAGCTGGCCGACCTTCTCCGCGGGCGTCATGCGCGCGAGCAGCGCATCGATCCGTGCCTCGAGCCGGGCGTCGGCCGCGAGCGCGCGCGCGGGACGCGGCCACTCGAACGGGTGCACGACCGGGCTGGCAGCGGCGGCCGCGCCGGCCATCGTCAGGGAGGCGACGATCGTCAGGCAGCGCCTCGCCACGAATCTCATGAGCCATAGGATACACACACGAGGTCCGCGTCCATGCTCGATCCGCTGACTGCAGCCCGCAACAATCCGTCCGCCAGCAGCGCGTCGCCCGGGCTGCCAGACCTGCTGCTCGTCGAGCGCGCGCGCGCCGCGGATGCGTGCGCCATCGAGACACTGCTGCGCCGTTACCTGCAGCGGCTGTTCAGGATCGCGCGCAGCGCGCTCGGTAACGAGGAGGCCGCGGAGCGCGCGGTGGCGGAGGCCTGCGACGCGGCGTTCAATGAGCTCAAGCACCACGAGCCGGCGGGAAAATTCGCCGTCTGGCTCACCCGCCTGGCGCTCGAGCAGCTCAGGGCGCGGCGCGAGACGCACGTGTCTGCACGCCCGGCGCCCGTCCATCGCCATTCGCTCGAGCCCGCGATCGATGCGCTCCCCGAAGTGTTCCGCACGGTGTTCGTGCTGCGGGTCGTCGAGGGGATCAGCGGCACCGAGACCGCGGCCGCACTCGGGCTCAACGTGACGACGGTGCGTACACGGCTCTACCGCGCGCACCGGCGCCTGAGCGGCGGCGCGGCGCTGCCGGCATCACCGGACGTGTTTCAGCTCGATGGCGCGCGCGCCGAGCGCATCGTCGCCGAGGTGCTCGCGCGGCTGCGCGCCCGCAGCGCTTGACGGCCACGCGTTAAGCTGTGTGTACTCCGGTCCGGGCGTCGCCCCCGGATCATCAGGAGTCAGCTCGGCATCGTGCGGTCATGTTTCGGACGACTCAAGCGCTCGATCGGGCCGCTGTGCGCCGCGTGCGCGCTCGCGACCGCGGCCCAGGCGGATCCGCTGAGCGCCTACCTCCCCCTCAATCTCGAGCCCGAGATGGAGCGGCAGATCGAGCGGCTGTTGATCCTCGCCGACGAGCCGATCCTCAAGCGTCCCTTCCCCGTCGAGCTGGTCAAGGCGGCTCTCCCCGACGCGTGTAAGAAAGACGCGGCTCTGTGCGAGCGGGTCCGTCGCTACCTCGAGCGCTACTCGCGCGATTACGCGGTGACTCACGCCAGCGCCACCGGCGCCGCCACCAGCGGCGCGCAGGTCGTGCTGCCGAATCAGCATGGCATGACGAGCAACGACGACTGGGAGCTGTCCGCTCAGGGCTATGTGCAGCCGAGCGATTACCTGCTGGTGAGCGCCGGCGGGATTGCCTACCCGGGACGCACCCAGGCCACGGGCTCCATGCTCAGCATCGGGGCGAGCTGGGCGCAGCTCGACGCCGGCTACCGCGACCACTGGCTCTCGCCCATGACCGATACCGGCAGCATGCTCTACAGCACCGAGAGCCCCACCAGCCCCACGGTGACGCTCTCGAACTGGGAGCCGCTCACCCGATTAGGGTTCCAGTACGAGCTCGCGCTCGGCAAGCTGTCGCAGACCAGCGCCAACAGTCGCAGGAGCGTCCAGGGCGACAACATCAGCTACAACGGCGTACTGAGCCGCGGGGACCCGAAGCTGTTCAGCGCGCAGTTCTCGATCGAGCCCTTCCCGGGCTGGTCGCTCGGCGTCAATCGCAACCTCGAGTACGGCGGCGGCAGCGGCCTGCCGACCTCGGCGAACGCGTTGCTGACGCATTTCTTCAAGCCGAGCGGCCAATCGCAGAACGAGGGCAACCAGCAGGCCTCCTACGTGAGCCGCTTCATCTTCCCGGGTAAGACGCCCTTTGCCGTGTACTTCCAGTACGCGGGCGAGGACAACTCCGACGGCGGCAGCTATCTCCTCGGCAATGCCGCACTCTCCGCCGGCATCGATTTCCCGCGCCTCGGGCGCCACTTCGATGCGACCTACGAGTTCTCGGAGTGGCAGAACATCTGGTACGTGCATTTCATCTTCCTCGACGGGATGACCAACTACGGCGACGTACTCGGCACCTGGGGGGCCGACCAGCGCAATTTCAACGATGGCGTCGGCGCGCGCAGCCAGATGCTGCGCCTCGGCTGGGAGCCGCCGTTCGGCGGCTATCTGGAGGCGCGCGCACGCACGCTCGCCAACCAGAGCTACTACGGCGGCGACTCGCGCCAATACACTGCGGGCCAGCCTCTGCCGTTCCCTTACTACCACTACTACGACATGAGCCTCACTTACTCGCGGCCCTGGGGCGGCGTGACGGTGGGCGCCCAGGCGACCGCCGGACGCGACGTCGATGGGGATTCCTTCACGCGCTTCGCGGCCTTCGTGCGCTACGGGGGCGACTCACACTCGCATGAAGACGCCGCGGCGGATGACGAGGACGCCGACGACGCCGGGCCCGGCAGTCACGGCGCCGAGCGGTTCGTCGACGTGGGCGTCAATGCCAA
>DATIXU010000086.1:0-5367 GCA_035518275.1 Steroidobacteraceae bacterium | reverse complement strand
CGGGGGCGTCGGAGTCGACGCAGCGACGGGCCGCTGTCGGCGGTGAGCGTCGGGCTGTCCCAGACCGCGGTTCAGGGGTTCTACCTGTTCATGGCCGACCACCGGCACGAGGCCGCCAAGGCGCTGGGCGACCCGCGCTGGACAGAGCTCTCTGACGCCCACGCCCGCCTGTGGCGGGCGGGCGAGTTCGTCCGCCGCGACCGTGGCAGCGGTCCTGCCGACTACATCGATCCGGAGGCGCTGGGCCGGATCGTCAGCCACCTGGACATCCTCGCGCTGTCCCGCGATCAGACCAAGACCGTGGTGGTCGGTGGGGAGCGGCGCGGGGTTCACGGGCGCGGCGACCCGCAGGCGATGCGAGCGTTCCTGCTGGAGGTGCTGACCGGCCGGCGGATCAACGAGATCCTGCTGATCGAACCCGAGCCGCTCTCCCCGCTGCCTGGGGTCGACGCCAACAGCGAGAGCGACCCGGAGGCGTTCGTCGCCAGGCTGCGCTACCGCCAGACCAAGATCGGCGGCGCGCCCGACACGATCCTGGTCGAGCGCGAGGTCGTGAACATCATCGAAGAGCAACAGCGTTGGCTGCGCGAGCACCTGGCTGCGATCAACCCCGCCTCGTCGACCAAGCCGCGGTATCTGTTCGTCGCCTGGCAATCAAACCGTCTGGGCAGGCAGCCCTATAGCGCGCACACGCTGCGCGATCGTCTACACGGGCTGGCCAGCGAGCTTCAGATCCGCGATCAGCAGGGGCGGCTGGTCGACTTTCAGCGCACCCACCGGATGCGCCACACCCGCGCGACCGAGCTGCTCAACGGCGGCGTGCCGATCCATGTCGTGCAGCGGTATCTGGGCCATCTGTCACCCGAGATGACGATGCGCTACGCCGACACGCTGCCCAAGACCCACGAGCGGGAGTTCCTGCGGTTCAAGAAGCTCGGCCGCGATGGCCGCGCGCTCTCGCTCGACCCGGCCGACATCTACGAGATGGTGCAGCTCTCACGTCACACCGACCGGATCCTGCCCAACGGCGTGTGCCTGCTGCCGCCGCTTAAGCGCTGCGAGCGCGGCAACGCGTGCCTGACCTGCGATCAGTTCGCCACTGACGCCCGCCACCTGCCAGAGCTCAACGCGCAGCTGTCGGAGACCGAGGCGCTGATCGAGCGCCGGCGCGAGCAGCACCTGCAGCGCACCGGCCGCCAGATGACAGACGACAACGTGTGGCTCCAGCAGCGCTTGGCCGAGGGCCGCTCGCTCGTGTCGATCATCGCTGCGCTTCAGTCCGCCGAGGACGGCCAGGCCGTGCGCGGCGCGGGCGTCGCCGGCAGGGCCGGCCAGCCGACCAAGACGACCGGCGAGAGGGAAGGAGCGGCCCGGTGAGTGCTGAGCGCCGGGCGCAGGTGCTTCGCGCCGCGGCGCAGGCCAAGCGCACCGCGACGACCAAGCGCGCCGAGGCCGCGCTGCGCAAGTTGATCAAGACCGGCGAGGAGATCAACTTCCGCGCGGTCGCAGCGGCCGCTGGCGTGTCGGTTGATTTCCTCTACCGCCACCCGGAGCTGCGAGCGCGGATCGAGCACCTGCGCTCGCGCCAACAGAAGTCGCCCTCGTCGCCGCCCGCCATCCCCGCGACAGATCCAGACGATCGAGGCGTGCTCGTCGCACTGACCGCCCGGCTGCGCGACGCCCGCGGCGAGATCGCCGAGCTCAAAGCGCAGCTGGCCACAGCCCACGGCGAGCTGCTCGCGCTCCGCCGCCAACTACCCCAAGCCCCTCTCACCCCAGCGCCGGCAAAGGAGCCGTGATCGATGCCAGTTGAGCCCGTCACCAACGTGATCCCGCTGCAGCGGCCGACCGATGACTGGCCGGCGCCGCCGCGCGCGGCCGCGTTCACCGGGCTGGCGGGCGAGATCACCCGCGCGATCGAGCCGCACAGCGAGTCAGACCCGCTCGCGATCCTCGCCCAGCTGCTGGTCTCCTTCGGCTCAGCGATCGGCCGCGGCGCCCACTACGCCGTCGAGGCGACCGAGCATCACGGCAACGAGTTCGTGCTGCTGATCGGCCCCTCAGCCCGGGCGAGGAAGGGCTCCTCATGGGACCACGTCCAGCGGATCTTCGCCGAGGTCGACCCGGGCTGGGAGTCCGAGCGGATCGTCTCTGGCCTCAGCAGTGGAGACTATTTGACGCACCCGGTTATCTGCAGTCGTCTTGGCTTCCCCTGCTCAGGGCGGGGTTTGTGCTCTCTTCACTTCGGATAATCAGAGCCGGTCGAGGAACGCGATCACGGCGTCGCTGGGTTGGTATCGGCCGGGCGGCGTGCCCGTTGGGGTGATGCGGTCGATCGCTTCTTGCTTGATCGTTTGGTCGGCGTGCAGGTAAACCTCGGTGGTGGTAGCGCTCTCGTGTCCGAGCCACAGCGCGATCGTGAGGATGTCGACTTTCTTGGCTCTGAGCAACATCGCATTCGTGTGTCGCAGCGCATGCGGCGTCACGCGCTTGCCCGCGAGTGACGGGCACTGGGCCGTGGCGGTCGCGATGTGTTTGTCGAGTAGCCAGGCAACCCCGCGCGGGGTCAAGGGATCGCCTCGTCGAGTCGGGAACACCGGGTCAGCGGGATCGCCCTTGCGCTCGCGCAACCATTCCCGCAAAACCGCGACGGTCTCGGGGGTCAGGCTCGCCGTTCTCATCTTGCGTCCCTTCGCGATCACGCGGCAGTGCGCACCGGGCTTCTTGAGGGTCACGTCCTGCAGGCGCAGGCTGGTCAGCTCGGAGACGCGCAGCCCGGTCATGATCGCTGTCAGCAGGAGCGCGTGGTCACGCCGGCCGAGCCAGCTGGCGCGGTCCGGGGCGGCGAGCAGCGCCGTGATCTCCGGCACGTCGAGGTAGCAGAGCAGCGGCCGGGTGTGGCGTTTGGTGGGGATCTCGATCACGCGCGCGATCGTCTGCGCATGCTCGGGGTGACGCAGAGCCGCGAACCGGTAGAGGGAGTGGATCGCCGCCAGCCGCGCGTTGCGCGTCCGGGCGGTGTTCCCGCGCTCGTGTTCGAGGTGATCGAGGAACGAAGCGATCAGTGGTGCGTCGAGGTCGGCGAAGTCCAGCTTCGACGGTGGCGTGCCGGTGCGCTCAGACGCGTAGCGCAGCAGCAGCTTGAATGTGTCGCGGTATGCGGCGATCGTGCGCGGGCTGGCGTCCTTCTGGTTGATCAACCGCTCCACGAAGAACGCCTCGAGCGTCGGGGCGAGCGCGGTCATGACTGCGCTCCGAGATGTCCGTCGAGCCGCGCGGCGACGAGGTCCAGCAATTCCGGGACCGCTTGGAGATACCAATATGTGTGCTCGGGCTTGGCGTGTCCGAGCATGGAAGACAGGAGCGGCAGCTTCGCGTCGACGTTCTCGCCGTCGCGGTACCAGTCCAGGAGCGTCGCAACGCTATAGGCATGCCGGAAGTCGTGAAGGCGGGGTCGAGCTCGTTGACCGCAGCCCTCCAGGCCAACCTTGCGAATCAGTTGCGGGAAGGTCTTGTGGACCACCCACCCTTTCAGCCGCTCGCCGGTGCTGCAGACGAAGAACGCGGGGGTCTTCGGGTCCGGCCAGTGTCTGTCCCTGAGGCGGGCGTACTCGGCGAGCGCGTGGGTCGTGCTCGGGTGCAGCGGCACCTCCCGCCACTTGTCGTCCTTGCCGCGGACGCGCAGCACGCCGTCCTCGAGATCGACGTCTTGGCGCTCGAGGCCGAGCGCCTCGCCGAGCCTCAGCCCGGTGACAGCCAGCAGCCCGATCAGCGTGCGGTGCGTCGCTCCCCGCACCGGTGGCTGCAGCGCAGAGGCCGCGTCCATCAACGCGAGGATCTCGGCCGGCGAGTAGATATACGGCGCGAGGCGTTGCGCCCGGGCGGGCAGCAGATCCCGGGGCGGGATCTCGGTCCGCGGGTCGATTGTCGCGAGATAACGGGTGAACCCGCGAACCACTCCGAGCCGGGTCGCCCACCAGAGCGGCTGGGTGTCCTTCGGCAGCCGCGCCCACCGGACGGCCAGTTCGATCGTGACCGTGTCCACCCGGTTGCGCTGGGCGAAGTCAGCGAAGTCGTGCAGCAGCAACTCGTGGCCGTAGAGCTGATAGCCAAGACTGCGACGGAGCGCCAGATAGCTATCGACCGCGTCTCGCAGCGAACTCATGACGCACCACCTTCCGGCCATGGCCGCGCGAGTTCCCTGAGCCGGTGGCGGTCGACCTTGGCGTAGATCGTCGTGGTCGCGAGCTGTCGGTGTCGCAGCACCTGCGCGACCTCCGGCAGCGATCCGCCCGCCTGCAGCAGCTCGGTCGCGGCGGTATGCCGCAGCCTGTGGGCGTGAACGACCGGCAACTCAGCGCGAATGCACGCGCGATGCACGATCCCGGTGACCGTGCCCGCGGTCAGCGGGCAGTACGGGGCGCGCGCGAGCAGAAACACCGCCCGATCCCCGCTGTGCGGCCGGTAGCGCAGATAGCTGACGATCGCCTCGCCGACATCGACGGGCAGAGGCAGCATCTCGAGTCGTGCTCCTTTGCCGCGCACCTGGAACTCGCCGTGGCGCCAGTCGATGTCCTCGAGCTCGATCGCGGCGACCTCCCCAGCGCGCAGCCCAAGCCGTGCGAGCAGCAGCAACACGGCGTAATCACGGCGACCCGACGCTCGCCGGCGATCACAGCTGCCCAGCAGCCGCGCGACGTCCGATCGCGAGAGCCCGAGCGGTAGGTTGTGATCGCGACGAAGCGCGATCGTCGGGACCGCCCACTGCAACGGCGTCGCGATCATGCCGGCGATGTGCAGGTAGCGCAACAGGCCGCGCAGCCCCTTGATCAGATCCCGGGCGCCAGAGACGCTGCGCTTCGGGCACTCAGACGCCAGGAACGCGCTCACGTCCTGCGCCGCCAGACGATCCAACCCCAACCCGTCCCCGAGCCGCTCCCGTTCAGCCAAGAACAACCGGGCGCCGCGCTCGTGGTTCTCTATCGTGTGCGCCACGAGCCCACGCTCGCCGGCCAGATACCGCCGATAGTCGTCCAACAAGCGCTCGACCGGTCCCTCCGGCACCACCGCCGCAGGCGCCGGCATGACGCCGGCTTCGCGCAAGTACGCAAGCGGGACACGCAAGCTACGCGGCGAGACCCAAGTGCGATAACCGGCCGCGCGGCGAGCCTCGGTGAACCGCAGCTGATGCTCTGCCGTCAGTTCATCCGGGCCGAGTCCCTCGATCGCGAGCCAGTGGCTGAGATGACCGAGCTGATCAACCCGACGGTCGATCCTGCCTTGCGAGAAACCCTGCCCCGCCAACCACTGCGCGTACCCGGACGCGCACGGCTCGAACGGCCCCGGAGCCGTCCGGGACCACACTGG
>DATIXU010000085.1:0-19537 GCA_035518275.1 Steroidobacteraceae bacterium | reverse complement strand
CGGCTGGCCTGCAGCGGTGACAGCCGATGCGCGAGCTCACGGCAGCGGTCCGCGCAGCGTCTCGCCTGACGTGTCAGCGACTCGAGCAATTCGCGCAGCCGCTCGGCTGGCGCCTGTCGGCGCAGCTCGAGCATCAGTTTGTGGGCGACGATACGCAGCTCCGCCAGCGGCGCGGCCAGCGCATTTCGCAGCTCCGAGGCGAGCTGGTGCCGCTCGAGCTCGGCCCGGTCGAACAACAGGCGGCGAAGCGTGTTTCGCTCGGTGACGTCGTGGGCAAAGCAGATGCTCACGCGGCGGCCGTCGAGAAAGGTCCCGTAGGACCATATTTCCATGTCCATGCCATCGCCGCCTTTTCTCAGGTGCTTCATCGCCAGCGGTCCCAGCGCGCTCCCGGGCGTGGTGGTCAGCTCCTGGCTGGCCCCGGGCGGGAGAAGCTGGTCCACCTTGAGTGCGGTGAACTCCGTCATCGAGTAGCCATAGGCGTGCGCTGCCGGCTCGTTCGCAGCCAGGATTTGTCCGGTACGGGTGTCATGCAGCCAGAGCGGCCGGGGATCACCCTGAAAGAGCGCACGGTAGCGCTTGCTGACCGCGGCGATCTTGTGGCGGCGGGAGTCGTGCTCCGCGAGCAGCGCCGCCAGGAACAGGCTGATGACCGTGAGCACGCCCACAAAGCCATACGTAACCCCCGGCGCCGCGTCCTCCATGGCGAATGCGCCCAGGTGGCTCGAGAGGGTCCCGGCCGCAAGCACCGCGAACATGAGCGTCGCCAGAGACGCGACCGCGACGCCGAGGCGGGCGGCCGCCCACACCACGAGCAGGATGCTCAGCGTGAGGAGTGGCATCAGCACCTGATGGGCAGGACCGGCGAGCAGCAGCAGCGTCCCGAGGGCCAGGCAGGCGCACCAGGCGCAAAGCTCGGCGAGGCTCTCTTTGAGGAGTCGGCGCAGCGTGCTCACCAGGGGGAGAGTCGGCACCACGAGCACGGTGCCGGTCAGCGTGTCGAACCACCAGCGAGTGGCGGCTGCCAGCACGGTCGGGGTGAGCGAGGGATGATGGGTGGCCGATGCGGCGAACAGCGCCGCCACCCCTGGAGGGACCGCCGCGGGGTCGTGTGAGAGCCGCAAGGCGTAGGCGACTACACCGAGCGCCGTGATCACCGCCCAGATGGCTCCCGCAACCACGCACAACACGACGGGGTCCTGCCAGCGATCCAGGCTGGGCGTGAACCCACGCCGCCTGAGCCACGCCACCAGCGCGCCACAGCCCATGGTACCCAGGGCGGACAGGAGGAGCGCGGTTGTGATGGGCTCGTGCATCTGCCCGAAACGCGCCAGTACGACGCCGGCGAAAACGGCCGGCCAGTAACGCCGGCCGCCACGCAGCAGCACCGCGACGACGAGGCCCGCCAGCAATGAAGGAACCGCGACGCGCGCATCCACATAGGTGAATTGGGCCCTGTAGGCACTTGCCAATGCGTGCGAGACGGCGCCGGCGAGCCAGCACGCCGCGACGATGAAAATCGACGAGGCGAGGTAGGCGGGGAGAGAGAACCGCCGCGCCTTCGGCAGTGGAGCCGGGATTTCGCCGGCAGCCATCCGGGACTCAGACACCGCAGCGTGCTCACCGCCCGAGCGTTCGACCACCGGCGCGGCTTGCCCGGCATTGGCGCGCAGCTGTCGCGCGAGCGGCGGCGCACCGCTCGTCAGCTGGAACAGGCTGGACTCGGCCTGCTCGGCGTGCTCGCTCAGCTCCCGCAGATGAGCGACCGTGGAAAGATCGAAAGCCGCGGCACGCTCGACCCGCTTCAGGAGCGCCTCAGAGCCATCCGAGAGCTCGGTCAGCGCGTGTCCCAGCCGGTCGTGGAGCTCCTGCGCCACACGGAAGGACTCCCGGTCGACGGTCGTGAGCAATCGGCGGCGCAGATCCTGATGGTCCGTCAGGTCGACGGCATAGGTGAGAGTGACGGCACGGCCGTCGATCTCGAGCGGCGTCGAGACGAGCTCGACGTTCATGACCCTGCCGTCGCGTGTCAGATGCTTGGTGAGCGGTGCGGCGATGAGCTCGCCTTCGGGAGGCGCAAGCTCGTCGCGTCCAGCCGGCTCCGCGGAGAGCTCCGCTATCCGCATCCGCAGGAACTCGGATTCCGTGTAGCCATAACGGCGGATGGCTTCGACGTTGGCCATGAGGATAGCCCCCGACTCGGCGTCGGCTACCCAGGCCGGAGTCGGAGTGGAAGTGAACAATGAACGATAGCGATCCGCCAGCACGGTGAGCCGCCGGTCGTTGTGCTGCCTCACGGTCAGGATCACGGTCAGCACCGGGGTCACGCAGCAAAGCAGTCCGATGAAGCCCCACGTGGCCGTGAGTCCGCCGACGACGTCGGCCGTCGCGAGAGGGCCCGCTCCCTGGCAAAACGCCACGCCAGCGGCACAGGAGAACAGCAGCGCGCAGAGCGCCGCGGCCAGCGCGCCGAATTCCATGGCGGCCCACGCTACCAGCAAGACCGCGGCGAGGAGGATCGGCCAGCAGGTCCAGGTTGCCGACAGCTCGAGCGCGGCTGCCAGCCACAGGACGGACGAAGCCGCCAGGCTGGCCACCCGGAGGGGGCGCAAGCGCAACGCGTGCCGCAGCTTCCGTGGGCTCGCGAGCAGAGCGGGAACGGTCAGGGCGATACCGCTCAGCGCTACGACTTGCCAGCGAACCAGCGCCCAGACGAGGACGGGGGTGATCGCCGGCGTCAGGGTGCCTGGCCGGGTGACGGCATGGAGGTAATCCGGTGGCAGGCTGTGGGGCGTAAGCAGGACAGCCGCGACCACGCCGCCGATGTCGGCGAGAGCGGCAACCAGGCGTCCCGCGAGCGCGGCCGCCAGAAGAATGAGCGGGTCGACGAGACGGTCGAGCTGCCGGCGGAAGTGCCAGGCGCGCAGCAGCATCACCGCGATGACGACGCTCAGCGTCTCGCCGACCGCATCGACGCCGACGGTCACCGCGGGGTGGCCGAGCAGTACACCCCAGATGCAGATCGAGCCCAGGAATACCCCGGGCCACGTGGAGGTACCCCAGAGCAGCATCAGGCTCACGGCGACACCGTCGGCCAGCCAGGGGAAGGGAAAGAGGTATTCGCTGAGCTGCTTGGGGAGGTGCGCGAGGTAGAGAAGGCTTCCCCCGGCGAGCGCGACATAAAGGAGGAATACCACCAGCGCCGCCGCCCAGGGGGGCAGCGGGCGCGGCAGGAGTCTCGGCCTTCCAATGGCGTACAGCAAAGCGACGACTCTCTGACAGCGGGGGAGTCCCGCTCCGTCAGTTGCAAGGACGATGCCAGTTCGTCCCGGTCACACGCCGATTCTGAGAACTGCGTCGGAGAGCTCGGGGGGCTGCTGCGCCGCAGCAGACGGGCGGCCGTGCTCAGGAGCGCAGCTTCTGCCCCTGGGGATCGTAGAGCGGCTCGAGCCGCACGGTCGCGGCGCGCATCTCGCCGAGGATGTCGATCTCGAAGCGCGCGCCGTCGCGGGCGAGTGCGGCCGGCACATAGCCCGCCGCCAGGCTCTTGCCGACCCAGTGACCGAAGGCTCCGGAGGTCACGTAGCCGACCGCGGCCCCGTCGTTCATGACCGACTCATAGCCGACCACCTCCGCATCGAGCGCCGCGACCTCCATCACGACGAAGCGGCGCCTGGGACCCGCGGCGCGCTCGGCGAGCGCGGCGCTGCGGCCGGTGAACTCCGGCTTGTCGAAATCGACGAAGCGCTCGAGCCCGGTCTCGGCGGCGGTGTAATCGGGCCGGAAGTCCTTCTGGAAGGAGCCGTAGCCTTTCTCGAGGCGCAGCGAGGAGAGCGCCCGTCCGCCGAAGAGCCTCAAGTCCAGATCGCGCCCGGCGTCCAGAAGATCGTCGTAGAGCGTTGCGAAGTAGTCGGGCGTGGTCCAGATCTCATAGCCCAGCTCTCCGGTGAAGCCGGCGCGGCTCAAGATCGACGGGGCGAAGCCGACCGCCGTCTCGCGCACCTGAAACAGCTTGAAGGCGCCGGGCGAGAGATCGATGCGCGTCAGGCGCTGTACCAGCTCGCGCGAGCGTGGACCCGCGATCGAGACGCCATTCAGGGTCGAGGCCAGCGAGCGCACCTGGACATCCGGCGGCGGCTCGCTCTGCCAGAACCAGCGCAGGTGAAATTCTTCGGCGAAACCCGAGCCGAAGATCAGGAACCGGTCCTCGGCGAGACAGGCGATGGTGAGATCGCCGACGATGCGTGCGGCGGCATTCAACATGGGCGCCAGCGCAAGCCGTCCAGGCCTGGGGATGCGTGAGGCGAACACCCGGTCGAGCCAGGCGCGGGCGCCGCGGCCCGCGACCTCGTATTTCCCGTAGTTGGTAGTCTCGTAGAGTCCGACCGCCGTGCGCACCGCCCGACATTCGGCGCGCACGATCGGGAAAGCCTCGGAGCGGCGATAGGTCGGAGTCTCGACCGGCTCCATGCCGGCAGGCGCGAACCAGAGCGCGTTCTCGAGCCCGTAGTTGGCGCCCATGCAGGCGCCGGCTGCCTTCAGGCGGTCGTAGATCGCCGAGCGGCGCACCGGGCGCGCCGCGGGCAGCTCCTCGTTCGGGTAGGCGAGACGGAAGCGCCGCGAGTAATTCTCCGGGACCTTGATCGAGGTGTACTTCGGCGTCGCGAAGGCCCCGAAGCGCGCCACGTCCATCGAGATGATGTCCTGTCCGGGGTCGTTCTCCGCCATCCAGCGCGAGAGCACGAGGCCGATGCCGCCTCCCTGGCTGAAGCCCGCCATGACGGCGCACGCGACCCAGTAGTTCCTGAGGCCCCGCACCGGTCCGACCAGCGGATTGCCGTCGGGCGCGAACGTGAAGGGGCCATTCACCGCCTTGCGGATGCCGACGCGGCCGAGCGCGGGGAAGTGTTTGAACCCGACTTCGAAGTACGGCGCCAGCCGCTCGAAGTCCTCGGGCAGCAGCTGCATCTGGAAATCATCCGGTGTCTTCACCGGCGACCAGACCATGCCGTGCGGCTCGTAGGTGCCGATCAGCGCACCGCCGCGCTCCTGGCGGACGTAGATCTCCCCGGCGTAGTCGGTGGTGTTGACGATCTCGCGGGCGCGCCCCCTGAGCTCGGGAAGATCCTCGGTGATCAGATAATGGTGCTCCATCGCGAGCACCGGCAGCTCGATGCCGACCATGTGGCCGACCTCGCGTGCCCAGAGGCCGGCGCAGTTGACCACGTGCTCGGCATGCACCGTGCCCTTGTCGGTCACGACGTCCCAGCTGCCATCGCGTCGTTGCGCGAGTGATTGCACGCGGGTGAAGCGCTCGACGGAGGCGCCGAGCTGCCGCGCCGCCCTGGCATAGGCGTTGGTGGTCCCGGAGGGGTCGCAGTGCCCGCCATCGGCGCGCCACAGCGCGCCGAGAAAGAAGCTCGGATCGATGAGCGGGTTGTGCTCGAGCGCCTGCTCGAGCGAGATCATCTCGGTCTCCATGTCGAGATAGCGCGCCCGCGAGCAGATGAGCCGGAGGCTATCGAGCTCGCCCTGGCTCGCGGCGAGCATGAGGCCTCCGTTCGGATGCAGCCCGCACGACTGGCCCGAAAGCTGCTCGATCTCACGATAGAGGTCGATGGTGTACTTCTGCAGGCGGGAGATATTGGCCTCGCCGTTGAAGGTGTGCATGCCGCCGGCGGCATGCCAGGTCGATCCCGAGGTCAGCTCGCTCTTCTCGATGAGCAGCACGTCGGTCCAGCCGATCTTCGCGAGGTGATAGAGCACGCTCGTGCCGACCACGCCGCCACCGATCACGACGGCCCGCGCCGAATCCTTCATGTCGAACTCTCTCCGCACAACTCGCTCACCGTCGTGTCCGGGAGCTGCGCGAGCCCGAAGGGCCGCGAAGCCTCCACCAGCCATTCGCGCAGGTGCTGCGCCGTCGTGGCCGGTGTCAGGAGCAGCATCCCCGGAGTGAGCCGGGCGAGGATGGCCGGCACCTGCACCATGATTGTGGCAGCGGCGCGGCCGACGGGGAACGCGCCTGCGGCGAGATCCAGCCGGCAGGCCCGCGCGAGCATCTCGTCCGCGGCGGGACCCTTGAGGAGAAACGCCCCCAGGGCCGATGAAAGGTCGACGATCGCGGCGCGTGCGCCGGCAGCCTCCTGCCAGTGCGTGGCGCTTGCGCCCGGCCCGGCGGGCGGCGCCATGACCAGCCAGCGATCGGGACGCACACAGAGCGCGAGGCTTGCGGAATCGGCGAGGATGCCGCCGGGGAGGGGCAGGGTGACATTCTGCCCGGCGGCGATCTGCTCGAGCTCGCCGGTTCGCTCCCGGAGTGCCGCCAGCTCGACGATGTCCGCCGGGCAGGACGCGAGCGCGATGCCGGCAGCGCCCGCGCGCGGCCGTGACGATTCAGGCCCGGACACGGGTGTTCTCCGGGTCGAGCATGTGCGGGCTCACGATCTCGACTTCGATGGCCTCGCCGTGAATCGGGGAGGTGCCGACCAGGCGTGCGCCGATGCGTTGCCGCCCGCCGCTGAGGAGCGCGAGTCCCACCCAGCCCTCGAGCTCGACCGAAGGCGTGGAGGAAGTGATGTAGCCGAGACTGGCGCTGCGCGCCCCCGGCGCGACCAGATGCATGCCGTTGCGCAGGCGTTGCGCACGATCGACGGGACGCACCCCCACGAGCTGCAACCGGTCGGGCGCGGTAAGACCGGGACGAGCCGCGAGCGCACGCCCGATGAAGTCACCGCTCTTCTTCAGCATGCGCTGAAACCCCAAGTCATCGGCACTGGTGTTGCCGTTGAGCTCGGCGGTCGTGACGTGGCCCTTCTCGATGCGCAGCGTGTTGAGCGCGTCGAGGCCGTAGGGCCGGATGCCGTGAGGCTTGCCCGCTTCCAGCACCGCTTCCCAAACCGCCCGTGCCGCGGCCGCAGGCACTGCAAGCTCGTAGGCGAGCTCACCGGAGAAGGAGATGCGGAACAGCCTGCCGGGAATCCCCGCGATCGTCGCCCCGGCAACTGCCATGAAGGGAAACGCGGCGTTCGAGAGGTCGAGGCCGGAGACGACGGCCGCGACCACCTCGCGGGCGCGCGGACCGGCGACCGCGAACTGTGCCCACTGGTCGCAGACATCGGCGAGGACGACGTCGAGGTCGCGGCATACCGACTGCAGATGAAACTCGAGGTGCTCGAGCGCGGCGGCACTGTTGGCGGTCGTGGTGGTGACCAGGAAGTGCGTGGGGCTCAGGCGCGAGGTCGTGCCGTCGTCGAACAGCATGCCGTCCTCACGCAGCATGATGCCATAGCGGGCGCGGCCCGCCGCGAGGGTGGAGAAGGTGTTGGCGTAGATGAAGTCGAGGAAGCGCGCCGCGTCCGGGCCCTGAACGTCGATCTTGCCGAGCGTCGAGACATCGGTGATGCCGACGGCGCGGCGCACGGTACGCGCCTCCTCGAGCACCGGCTCCCAGCCGCCGGCGCGCGAGTAGACGAGCGGACGCAGCCACAGGCCCGTGTTGACGAAGGTCGCGCCCGAGCGCTCGTGCCAGCCGTGCAGCGGCAGCCGGCGCCTGGGCTTGTAGTGTGCGCGTACCTCGCCCCCCGCAAGGGCGGCGAACGGAACGGGCTCGGCGAACGGGCGGGGTTTCACCTGACCCACCTCGGCGAGCGGCTTGCCGAGCGCCGCGGCGAGCACCGCGCCCGCCACCAGTCCTCCGATGCGGCCCTGATCGGTTGCCATCGAGCAGGTGGTGAAGCGCTTCATGTGCTCGATGTGCTCGTAGCCCTCGCGGCAGGCGAGCCGCACGTCCTCGGCGGTCACGTCATTCTGCAGATCGACGAAGGCCTTTCCGGCGGCGCGCACTTCCCACAGCGGCGCGAGCGGCGTCGTATTGCGGTCGGGCGGCACGCCCGAGACGGAGGGGAGCTGTGGCAGCGTGCAACCGAGCTCGGCGGCGAGCGCCCGGGCCACCCGTGCGCCGTTCTCGGCCGCCGCCGCGAGCCCCTGGATGCCGCGCGCGGCACCGGCGCTGCGTCCCGCGGAGGGGGGCGGGTCGGCGGTGAAGGCAGCGATCTCCTCATGCCACTCGAGTCGTCCGCCGAGCTGACTGCTCAGAGAGGTCGCGGGCGTGTACCCGCCGGAGATGAGGAGAGAGTCCGCGCCGATGCTGCGCTCCGCCGCAGTGGGTGAGGCGACCCGCACACCGCGCACGCCGCGCCGGCCGAAGACCCGCGTCACCACAGCATCCGCGAGGACTTCGATGCCGGCCGCCTGCGCGCGCGCCGCCGTCGGCCCGATCGGCCGCGAGTCGATCACTGCGGCAACGCGGATTCCGGCCTCGGCAAGCGCCAACACCGTCTCGTAAGCTTCGTCGTTGTTGATGAAGAACACGGGCCGCATACCGGGCGCGACTCCGTAGCGGCGCAGAAACTTAAGCGCAGCGCCGGCCAGCATGACTCCCGGCACGTCATTGCCTGGGAAGGCGATCAGGCGCTCGAGCGCGCCGCACGCCAACAGCACGCGCCGGGCGCGAATGACCCTCAGCCGCTCGCGCAGGCCGCCGAAACGCGCGCGCTCCTCCGGGGCGAGCGTCTCGAGGGCTCCGAACACGCCGTGCCCGTACGCGCCGAGCACGGTCGTGCGCGCAAGACAGCGCACCGCCGCAAGCGCCGCAAGCCGACGGCAGGTCGCGTCGCGCCAGGCGCTCCAGCGCGGATCGAGCAGGGTTCCGCCCCCCGGCACCACGTCCTGTTCGGCCAGCAGCACGCGCAGCCCGGCGGCACCCAACACCTCGGCGGCCGCGAGCCCGGCGCTCCCTGCACCCACCACGAGCACATCGGCGTGATCGTGCACGGTCTCGGCCGGGGCCGCGTGGTCGACGACGATGGCCTCGAGCCTGCCCAAGCCCGCGGCCCGGCGGATGAGCGGCTCGTAGAGGCGCTCCCACGCCCAGCCGGGCGCCATGAAGGTCTTGTAGTAAAAGCCCGCCGGCAGGAAGCGGCCGAGGAGATCGTTGACGGCGAGCACATCGAGCTTGAGCGACGGCCAGCGATTCTGGCTCACGGCCACGAGACCCTCGCCCAACTCGAGCGTGGTCGCGAGACGGTTGGGTTCGCGCCCGGCGGCACCGATGACATCGACGAGGGCGCAGGGTTCCTCGGGCCCCGCGGTCACGATGCCGCGCGGCCGGTGATACTTGAAGCTGCGGCCGACGAGGCGCCGTCCGTTCGCGAGCAGGGCGGAGGCGAGGGTATCGCCCGCGAGTCCCTCGAGCGCGGCTCCGTCGAAGCGAAAGCCGATGGGCCGCGCGGCGTCGGTGAGGAGTCCCTGCCCGATGCGCGCGGGCCCGTGCATCAGGGTGCGCGCTCCCCGGGTGGCAGGTCGGAGGGCGCTCCGACCCAACGGATCTCGTGGCTCAGAGTGTGGCGCTCGACCTTGAGGAGCCGGCGGCAGCCGGCGACGTGCAGCCACCACTCGAGATGCCAGCCGCGCGGGTTGTCGCGTCCGTACACGTAGCGGGTGAACTCCTCGTGCGGCGCTTCAGCCGGCGGGCGCGACTGCGTCGCATCGCCGCGGTAACGAAATTCGACTTCGTCGCGCGTGCCGCACCAGGGGCAGGGGATTCTCAGCATGGCCGAGCGTCAGTGCAGGTAAGGAAACGGGCCGACACCGCGCTCATCGACCGTGCGTCCCGCGGCGAAGCGCCCGAGGTCGAGGTGCGCGGCGACCGGGTGCGGCGTGCCGTGCGCGATCAGATGCGCGGTGGTGAAGCCTCCGGCGGGAATCGCCTTGAAGCCGCCGTAGCACCAGCCGCCGTTGAGAATGAGCCCGGTGAGCGGGGTCTTCGAGATGATCGGCGAGCCGTCCATGCTCATGTCCATGACGCCGCCCCATTGCCGCAGCACCTTCACCCGCGCGAGCGCCGGCAGCAGCGTCACGGCGGCCGCGGTCACTTCCTCCACCATCGGCAGCGTGCCGCGCTGGCCGTAGGTGTTGTAACCGTCGATCGCCCCACCGAACACCAGCCCGCCCTTGTCGGACTGGCTGATATAGAAGTGTCCGGCGCCGTAGGTGAGCACTACGTCGAGCACCGGCTTCAGACCCTCGGTGACGAAGGCCTGCAGCACGTGAGTCTCGATCGGGAGCGTGAGGCCCGCCAGGCGCGCGAGCTCGGAGGAATATCCGGCCACGGCGAGACAGACCACGTCCGCGCCGATGAAGCCACGCGCGGTCTCGACCCCGGTCACATGGCCGCCCTGCTGGCGGATTCCGGTCACGGCGCAATGCTCGACGATCTCAACTCCCGCGTCGGAGGCAGCGCGCGCGTAGCCCCAGGCGACCGCATCATGGCGCACCGTGCCGCCGCGCGGCTGCAGGAAGCCGCCGAGCACCGGGTAGCGGCCGTTGTCGAGATCGACGAGCGGCACCAGTGCCTTCACCGCCTCGCGGGAGAGCGCCTCGGCATCGACTCCCTCGAGACGCATCAGGTTGGCGCGGCGCGTGAACAGGTCGCGCTGCGCCTCGGTGTGAAAGAGGTTGAGCGTGCCGCGCTGGCTCACCATGGCGTTGAAATTGAGCGTGCGCTCGAGGCTCTCCCACAGCTTCAGCGAGAACTCGTAGAAGCGCACGTTGGCCGGCTGAAAGTAGTTGGAGCGGATGATAGTGGTGTTGCGTGCGACGTTGCCGAGGCCGAGCGGCCCGCACTCGAGGACCGCGACGTCGGTGATGCCGTGTACGGTCGCGAGGTAGTAGGCGGTCGCGAGTCCGTGGCCGCCGCCGCCGACCACCACGACGCGGTAGCGCGGGCGCGGCACTGCCTTGGTCCAGGCGCGCGTCCAGCCGCGTTGCCCCGTGAGGCCCTCGCGCAGCAGCCGCCACAGTGAATAGCGGCCGCTCGAGGTCCGCTCGGGACGGGTGGCGGGAGCGGCGGATCGCGGCGGGGACGGCATCGGTGGCCGCAATCATAAGCGCTGCGGCCCTTGACGCGCACGATGACAACCGACAACGTGTGTGCGTGAGGTGCCTCAAGTCGCTGTGCGTGGCCGTGGTTCTCGCGCTCAGCGTGGCGAGCCCTGCATCGGCCGCCGTAGTGGTTTCCTCCAAGCTCTCGAGCGAGTCGGCGATGATCGGCGAGATGATCCGGCTGCTGCTGAATGCCCACGGCGTGCCGACCACCGACCGGATGACGCTCGGCGCGACCCCGGTGGTGCGCAAGGCGCTGCTCTCCGGGGAGATCGATCTGTATGTCGAGTACACGGGCAACGCCGGTTTGTTCTTCAATGACCCGGGCAACCCCGCCTGGAAGGACCTGCGCAAGGGCTACGAGCTCGGTGCGCGCCTCGACTACGCCGCCAACCACATCGTGTGGCTGACCCCTGCCGGTGCCAGCAACGCCTGGGCGCTCGCCATGCGGCGCGACGTCGCCGACGCCAATGGCTTGAGGACCATGAGTGATTTCGCGCGTTGGGTGAGGGGCGGCGGCCAGGTGATGCTGGCCTGCTCCGCAGAATTCGCCAACGCCGGGACGCTGCGCTCGCTCGAGAGAACTTACGGCTTCACCCTGAGATCGGATCAGATGATCGTGCTCGCGGGCGGGGAGACCTCGGCGACCATCACGGCTGCCGCGGCGCGCACCAACGGGATCAACACCGCCATGGTGTACGGCACCGACGGCGGCATCGTCGCGGCCCACCTGGTTGTCCTCGAGGACGACCGGCACGAGCAGCCGGTCTATGCGCCGGTGCCGACGATGCGCGAGGCGGCGCTCAGGGAGTATCCGCAGGTCGCCGGGATCGTGAAGCCGCTGATGGAGAGCTTCACGCGCGAGACCCTGCAGCAGCTCAACGCCCGCGTGCAGGTGAACGGCGAGTCGGCCGAGTCGGTCGCCGAGGACTACCTGCGCGAACGGGGCTTTCTCAAGTGAGCAGCGCCGTGCTGCGCGCCGCGCGGGTGAGCGGCGCCGGGCTCAGCCGCATCGATCCGCTCGGCGCCGTGCTGGTCACGGCGGGCGCGGCCGCGCTCCTCTTCATGCCCTTCGTCCTCCTCAAGGCGAACCGCATCGTGCCCGGCGACCCGCGCGGCCTCGCGCAGGTGCTGCCCGCCTGGGGCGCGCTCGGCGGCGCGGCCGTGCTGACCGCCGCCGCAGTCGTCGCGCTGTGGGTGGCGGATGCACGCGTGCGGCTGGTGGTGGCGCTCCTCGGCGTGATCACCGTGGCGCTCGCGGCCGCCGCGGCCGGCGATGCGCTCACCCCGCCGGGCAACAAGATCGTGCGGATCGCTCCGGGCGGGGCCTTCTGGGTGCTGATCGTGTGCCTCGGGCTGCTTGCGACCGATGCGACGACGCGCCTCAAGCCGGGACCTGCGCTGCGGGTGCTGTTTCTCGCCGGCTCGATCGGCGCGGCGGCCCTCGCGCTCGCGCACGGCACCTTCGACCATCTCTCGGTGATGCGCGAATATGCGGTCAACGCCGTGCGCTTTGCGCACGAGTCGCGGCAGCACCTGAAACTCGCCTTCGGCTCGCTCGCCGCCGCGGCGGTGGTGGGGCTGCCGCTCGGGGTGCTGTGTCATCGGCGGCCGCGCCTGCGGCCCGGGATTCTCGCGACCCTCAACGTCATCGAGACGATACCGGCGATCGCGCTGTTTGGAATTCTCATGGCGCCGCTGGGTGCGCTGGCCGCGGCCGTGCCGCTCGCCGACCGGCTCGGCATCCGCGGCATCGGCGCGGCGCCGGCGGTGGTCGCGCTGTTCCTCTATTCGCTGTTGCCGATCGTCGCCAACACGGTCACGGGCTTGAAGCGCGTCTCGCGCGCCGCGGTCGAGGCGGCGCACGGCATGGGCATGACGGACTGGCAGGTGCTCACCAAGGTCGAGCTGATCCTCGCGCTGCCGGTCATCCTCACCGGGGTGCGCGTCGTGCTGGTGCAGAACATCGGCATGGTGACGGTGGCGGCGCTGATCGGCGGAGGAGGCCTCGGGGCTTTCGTCTTTCAGGGCATAGGACAGACCGCGATCGATCTGGTGCTGCTCGGCGCGATACCGATCGTCACGCTGGCGTTCTCGGCGGCGCTGGTACTCGATGCACTGGTCGAAGTGCTCGATCGCGTGAAGGCATGAGCGGAGCGGTGCGGGCATGATCGCTGTTGAGAACCTGACCAAGCGCTACGGGGATGCGACCGTCGTCGACGACGTGTCGCTCACCGTCGAGCGCAACTCGATCACCGCGATCGTCGGGACCTCGGGCTCCGGTAAGTCGACGCTGCTGCGGATGATCAACCGCCTGGTGGAGCCGACCAGCGGCCGCGTGCTGCTCGATGGGCGCGACACCCGCGAGGAGCCGGCCCACCTGCTGCGCCGGCGAATCGGCTACGTGATCCAGGGCAACGGGCTGTTCCCCCATCGCACGGTCGCGGAGAACATCGCCACGGTACCGCGCCTGCTCGGCTGGGACAGGCGCCGGATCGAGGCCCGCGTGCGCGAGCTTCTCGAAGTCTTCTCGCTCGACCCGGCGACCTATGCCGGCGTGCTCCCGCGCCAGCTGTCAGGCGGTCAGCAACAGCGGGTCGGGGTCGCGCGGGCGCTGGCCGCCGAGCCCCTCGTGCTCCTCATGGACGAGCCCTTCGGCGCACTCGACCCCATCATCCGCGACAAGGCTCAGGAGGACCTGCTCGACATCCAGCGCCGCTTCGGCATGACCGTCGTGCTCGTGACCCATGACATGGACGAGGCCTTCCGGCTCGGTAAGCAGGTCGCGGTCATGAGCGGCGGACGGCTGCTGCAGTACGACCGTCCGGCGGTGCTCCTGAGGCGGCCCGCGGATCCGTTCGTGTCGCGCATGACGGGGCTCGCCGATCGTGCCATGCGCCTCCTCTCGCTCGTCACGGCAGGCGAGGCGGCGCTGCCCGGCGCCTCGGAGGGTCCGGCGGTGCCGCCGACGGCGACGCTCCGCGAGGTGCTCTCCGAGCTTCTCTGGAGCGGGGCGGACTCCGCCCGCGTGGTCGAGGCGGATGGCACGGTGCGTGGACGGCTCACCGTCGCTGCGATCCTGGCGCACGGCCGACCGTGAGCCTGCCGCGCGCGGCAACCGTCCTGCGGCTGACAGCGCTCGCGCTGCTGGTCGTATTTCTCGTCAGGCCGCAGAGCTTCGCGCCCCTCTTTGCGCCGCTCACCCAAAACGGCGCGCCGCCGATCTACGACCAGGGCAATCTCCTCACGCTCGCGCTGGCGCAGCTCGGCACGGTGTGCCTGGCGGCGGCAGCGAGCACGATCGTCGCGGTGGGACTCGGCATTCTGGTGACGCGCCCGAGCGGCGCGCAGTTCCTGCCCTTGTCGCGCACGCTGGTCAACATCGGCCAGACCTTTCCGCCGGTCGCGGTGCTGGCGGTCGCCGTTCCCATGGTCGGCTTCGGCGAGAAGCCGACTCTGATCGCGCTGTTCGCCTACGGACTGCTGCCGATCTTCGAGAACACGCTCGTGGGCCTCAGGACCTGCCCGCCCGCGGTGCTCGAGGCCGCAAGCGGCATGGGCATGAGCGCCCGGCAGCGGCTGCTCTCAGTCGAGCTGCCGCTCGCCACGCCGCTCATTCTCGAGGGCATCAGGCTGTCCCTGGTGATCAACGTCGGCACGGCGACCATCGGCTCGACCGTCGCGGCCAAGGGCCTCGGCGAGGTGATCATCGCCGGGCTCCTGTCGAGCAACACGGCCTTCATCCTGCAGGGGGGGCTGGTGACCGGCCTCATGGCCATCCTGCTCTACGACGGCATGGCGGCTCTCGAGCGTCGGCTCCTGCGTCCCGTGACGCTGGACTGAGACGCAGCCGCAAGCGCCGGGGCCGGCGCATCCGTACTCTCCGCGGCTGCACGGGACGACATCAAAAGGGTTAAATTACCCGCAGGAGGTTGTCCCTTCGCGCCATGACGGCGAATGGAGCTGCTGAAATTCCGTGAACGAGCTGACCCCATCTGCCGCGGCCGGTGCCGCCGCGCTCGATGCCCCACGACGCGTGGCGGCCGTAGAGATTCCCACTGTGCTGATCGCCCTCCTGGCCTACGGGGGATGGTGCGCCATCACGCTCATGTACGGCCGCTGGCCGCTTTGGGTCGTGGCGCCCGTGGGCGCGGTGCTCGTGACGCTCCATGGCTCGCTGCAGCACGAGGTCGTGCACGGCCACCCGACGCGCTGGGGCTGGGTCAACCGGCTGCTCGCGATTGTGCCGCTGTCGATCTGGCTGCCTTACGACTCCTACCGCGTGAGCCACACCGCGCACCACATCGACGAGCGCCTCACCGACCCGCTCGATGATCCGGAATCCTGGTACTGGACGGCCGAGGACTGGGCGCGGCTTTCGCCCCTGAGCCGCGGGGTCGTGCACGTCTCACAGACGCTCGCCGGCCGGGTGACGGTCGGCGCGTACTGGGCAATCGCCCGCTACCTGCGAGCCGAGTGGCGGGCGCTCCTCGCCAATAAGAAAGGGGTGCGCGCGCTCTGGCTCGAGCACGTCCTGTGGTGCATCCCGGTGATCGCATGGGTGAAAGTCGTGTGCGGCATGCCGCTCTGGATCTACATGCTCGCGATTGCGATCCCAGGCACGAGCATCACGCTGATCCGTTCCTTCGCCGAGCATCGGGCCCGGCCGGCGTTCCGCGACCGGATCGCGATCGTCGAGAGATCCTGGATCCTCGGTCCCGTCTTTCTCTTCAACAACCTGCACGCGCTGCATCACGAGGCGCCATGGGTGCCCTGGTACGAGTACCCGGCGCGTTACCGCCGCATCCGCGGGCGGCTGATCGCCGAGAACGGCGGACTCGTCTACCGCACCTATTTCGATGTGGCGTGGCGCTTCCTGCTGCGCCCGCACGACTCACCGCTCCATCCGACCGACCGCGTACCCGTCACGCGCGGCTGAATCTCACGGCCGTGGCGTCGCGGCACCGGCTCCGTCAGGCCGGGAACGCGTAGCCGGCGGCCCGCGCCTCAGCGTCCCATTCGAGGAGCGGGGCGAAGGACTCGCGCGAAACAGCCGCGAAACCCTCGAGCAGCAATGGCTCCGCGAGCGGCACGAACCACGGGCGGCCTGCGGCGCCGGTAAATGCCGCGCGCAGCCGCCGCACCAGCTCGGGAGGAGCGCCGGCCGCCGCGACGAACGCCGGCATGGGGGCGGTCTGCGTGGAGGTCAGCGTACGGATTCCGCGGGTGAGCTCGGGCGCGTGGCGAGCGATCAGCAGATGCCAGTAGGCATCCAGCGGCCCGATGTCGAGGCGGCCATCGCGCACGCCGTCCAGAACCCGGCGGGCGGTAACGAGGCTGCCGGTCATCTCGCCATAGAGCGCCGGCCGCGCGGGTGTGCGGTAGGCGAGCAGGTGGTGGCGAAAGGCATTGAATCCGGAGTGCGAGTGTGCGACCGTCCAGCCGGCGCGGCCACCGAAGGTGTCCTCGAGCGTGCGATACGGTGCGACCTCGCGCACGATGAGATCCGTGCGGTAGACCGCGCGGCCCCGGGCCCAGGGCGCACGCGGGACGGGAGCGGCGAGGGGAATGACCGGCGCGAGCCCGAGGGCGATCGGAAAGCCGCACATGAAGACGGCGCCCAGGTCTTCCCGCCTCCACAGGTCCTCGAGGGGTTGGGGGGCCGGGTAGGGGACGTAGCTGAGCTCGACGCCGGCATCCTCCGCGATGCGTCCGAGCAATTCCCGCCAGCACGCCTCGACCTCCGGCGTGACGGCGTACATGCGCGCATTCGCGATCCAGCTCAAGTCCCGGCCAGCTCCCGCGTGCGGCGCGCGACATAGGCGGCGATGGCCTCGCGCACCGACGGATCGAGCGGCGGCGGCGCATAGTCGGCGAGCAGCTTCTTCCAGATGCCGGTGGCGCGCTCGGTCGCGTCGTGGCTTCCGGCGTCGCGCCAGTTCTCGAAGTTCGACCAGTCGGAGAGCAGCGGCCGGTAGAAAGCCGACTGGTAGCGGGCGAGCGTGTGCGGGGCACCGAAGAAATGGCCGCCGGCAGCCACTTCCTTGATCGCATCCACCCCGAGATCGTCGTCGCTGAAGCTGACGGGCTTCAATATCTCGGCCCAGTTCCGCAGCAGCTCGGCATCGACGACTATCTTTTCGAGCGAGGCCGACAGTCCCCCTTCGAGCCAGCCGGCTGCGTGATTGATCAGGTGGCTGTGGCTCAGGACCGCCGCCTGCAGCGAGAACGCCGTCTCGTAGGTCGACTGCGCATCGACCGTGGGAGAGGCGTTGACCGCGCTGGTGCGCACCGGAATCCTGAGGCGCCGGCCGATCTGCGCCGCGGCGAGCACGGCGTGCACGTACTCGGGTGTGCCGAAGGCCGGCGAGCCGGTGCGCATGTCCACGTTCGAGGTGAAGCCGCCAAGAACGCAGGGAGCACCCGGACGCACGAGCTGACACAGCGTCACCACGCCGAGCGCCTCGGCGGTCTGCTGCACCAGCGCGCCGGCCAGCGTCACCGGCGCCATGGCGCCCATCAGCGTGAAGGGCGTGATGACCACGCACTGACCGTGGCGTGCCATGGTCATGATGTTGTCGAGGATCTCCTCGTCCACGCGGCGGGGCGAGTTGACGTTGGTCACGGTCATCAGCGTCGGGCGGGCGGCGAGCTCCTGCACCGAGCAGCCGTGCTCGATGGCGGACATGGCGATCGCATCCTCAGCCTGCACACCGCCGATCCCGCGCGCCGCCCACACCGTATCGGCGCACTCGATGTGCGCCTGATAGGTGGCGAGATGCCGCGTGGCGACCGGAACATCCACCGGCTCGACCACGATGCCTCCCTGCCAGTGCAGCACGCCGAGCGTGTGGGTGAGCTTCAGGATGTTGCGGAAGGCTGCCAGATCTCCGTAGCGCCTCCCACCTTCACTGTCGCGGATGTTGGGCGCTCCCGTGACGGGGCCGAAATTGACCACGTCACCGCCGACGTGCAGGTGCCGCTCGGCGTTGCGGGCATGGAGCATGAAGCGCCCGGGCGCGCTTTTCAGCTGTGCCTCGACGAGCTCGCGTTCGAGACGAACCATCTGCGTCGACTCATCGACCAGGGCCCCGGCTCCGGCGTAGACCGCACGCGCGGCGGCGCTGCGGATCTCGAGGCCCGCCTCCTCGAGCACCTGGTACGCCGCTCCGAGGATCCGCTCGACCTGCTCCCCCGTGAGAATCTCGAGCGGCGGCCAGCGGTTGGTGAGGCGCGGGATCGGCGCGAGCGAAGGGCCCGTCGAACGCGGGGCGCGGGAGCGCTCGCGTCGACGGGGTGCTGCCGGCGTCTCCGTCATCTAAGCGAAATCAATAACTAACGACATTAATCTCATCCAAAATATAGCGGCAAATCACTTGGCCGCTGGCGGCGGTGGGTTCGGCTGTCCGGCCGGCGCCTCCGGCGGCCCCGCGGGCGGCTTCGGGGGCGGAGCCTCCGAGTCGATGCGCTCGCGCCGCTCCCACATGCGATCGTCGTCGCGGCGTTCCATGAAGGGGCAGTGCGGTCCGCCCCGCCCGTCCCACATGCCGGCGTGCATCCGGTACATGTGGCCCGCGGCAAACATTCCGCCGAGGACCACGAGAGCGGCGAGCACGAACGCCCAGATGCCGAGGTAGCGCCCGAAGGTCTTGAGCGCGCCCTCCGAGCGGTGCGAGAGAAAGAGAGCCACATAGCCGCCGACGGTGAGCGCCGTCGCCGGAATCAAGGCCACGAGGAAAAGCATTCGAATCCCCTCTCATCGTTGACGGGAGGCGATATTACCGCGCCGCTGCCGGGTGCGGGTCCGGCATCCGCCGCATCGCGCACGCTGTCCGGCGCAGCTTCAGGCGGCCGGCGGCTCGTGCTCCCGGTGATAGCGGTGGATGGCCCAGAGATAGCTCTCCATCAGCGAGTCCTTGCCGAGCTCCACCAGCACGTCATTGCGCCGCCGGGGACTCGACATGCGCGCCAGCTGCTCCCTGGCGCGGGCGAAGTGGCTGAGCTGATTGCGGTATTGCCACAGGAGCTCGCGCGTCGCCATCTTGTCCCGGTGCAGCTCCCACACGCCGAGCAGCACCGCCATGAAGCCCATCGAGAAGGTGAGGATGTTCTTCAGCGGGATCCCGAGCCCCATGTCGATGCGGTGCAGCTGCTCGCCGAAGGCGAACAGCAGTGAGATCACGATGAGGATCGCGACGAACAGGAACTGACGCAGGCGTCTGACGCGCCGGCTGGCTCGCTCGAGCTGCGCCACTTTGCGCGTGAAATAACGGAACTGGCCCTCGATCCAGGCCTGCTGGACGCTCCGCGTGGCGAGGTCGCGATCGGGATCAACGCGATCGTCCGCAGCCTCGATGCCCTTCAAGACGAAGCCGATCCAGCTGAAGCCGCGGAATTTCTCGATACCGGAGAGCGCCAGCACCTCTGCGGCTTCCATGCGCCGGTCGGCCCCCGCCAGGCGCAGGTAGAAGCGCGCGCGCAGCGTCTCGGCGAGCGCCCGGTAGGTGAGATGCTTGCCGAACCAGCGCTTGCCCTGCAGCACGTAGTAGACACCGAGGCTCGTCAGCAGCGTCGCCAGGTAGGCGATCAGCAG
>DATIXU010000084.1:0-18514 GCA_035518275.1 Steroidobacteraceae bacterium | reverse complement strand
CCGGCTTCACGATCAGCAGGTCGCAAGACAGGCAATCGAGCAGCCGCTCGGCCGTGTTGCCGATGAACGCCCGCTTGAGCCCCGAGCGCGACACGGCCCCCGTGACCACGATGTCGGCACCCAGGCGACGCGCCGCATCGCGGACTGCGGTCGTCGGATCGCCGGGGATGAGATGCCGACGGGCAGGAGCGACATCCGCGGACCGCAGCGCGCCATCGAGGCTCGCGGCAGCGCTCATGGCCGCCGCCTGCGCCCGCAAAGCAGCCGCCGGCCCCGGACCGGCCAGACCTGCGCTTGCAGTAGCATAGGCATGCACCGCGTGCAGCGTGCCATGCAGGGCGGCCGATACCGCGCCGCCGGTCGCAAGGATCTCCTCGTCGAGCTTCGCAGGTTTCGCGAAGGCATGACTCGGATCGAGCGCCAACAGGATCGTCGGTCGGTGATAAGGCCGCGTGCGCTTGACCAACAGCACCGGAACCGGGCTCAGGCGTAGCAGCTCCCAGTCTGACAGCTTCAGTAACCCTTGGGCGACGCGGCGGCCGGCATGACATTCCGCGACGATGAGATCCGCGCCGATCTCGAGGGCGCGCCGGACGATCGCCTCGTAGGCCGGGTAATCACACTCCGCCGACACGCTGACCTTTCCGGTGTGGAGCCGGGCGCGTGCCGCGACACGCTCGAGCCGCTGCAGGTATTCGCTGCGCTCGTCGCATTCCAGTCTCTGGGTGTGCTGCGCGGCCATCCCGAGCATGTCCGTGTAGTACGGGGAGTCGATGGCGTGAAAGAGCTCGAGATCGGCAGCCAGCGACCGAGCCAGCTGCACGGCTTTGTTCACCGCGGGGAGCGAGCGCGCCCCCGGGTCTTTGACGGCCGCGAGAATCCGCCGAATGGCCTGCATGTCAGTATCAGGGCTCAGTCGCGCCGGAACCGCAAGCTACGACTAATACCTACGGCGCCACCGGACACTACTGATTCCGCCGGTCGCGGCTCCTTATCAATCTGGCCTCACAAGGAGGCCACGTGCCGTCGAGTGCTCATCCGGTGCCGCGCACGCTCCCGTGGATGTTCGTGCTGTGCCTGCTCGGCAACGCGAGCGCGAGCCTGGGAGCCACGGCAGAGTTCCATGCGGGGCCGTCAGTTGCGCGCGCGGGCGATCGGCGCCTCCTCGAGGGGCTCTACGTACATCGCCAGGACGATGCCCTTCTCTGGAGTCGCGCAGGAAGGGCCACCTTGCAGGCCCGGACGTTCCTCGGGGTGCTGCAGTCGGTTGCCAGCTACGGACTGCGGCCGGAGGACTACGACGCTGCCGAGCTGGCCGCCGGGACGACGGCACTCGAGTCGCGGCCGGCGGGCGCCGCCGACTGGAGGCGTTACGACCTTGCGCTCAGCAGCGCGGCTCTCGCTCTGGTTCGGGACCTGCACTACGGCCGTATAGATCCGCACGCAGCCGGTTTCGACATGCCGCTGCGAGCGGAAGGCTTCGATGCAGCAGCGCTCGTCGAACGACTGGCCGCCGGCGCCGACCCGGCCGCGGTGCTGGCCAGCATCGAGCCGGGCTACCTGCACTACAGGCTGCTGCGCCAGTCGCTCGCGCGCTATCGCAATCTGGCGGACGCGCCCGCACTCCCCGCGCTGCCGCCGTTGCCGCACAGGTCCGTAAAGCCCGGCGAGCCCTATGAGGGCGCCGCGGCGCTGCGGCGGCGCCTCGCGGCCATGGGCGATCTGCCGACCGAGCAGGCATCGCTCCCCGATGAGCGGCTCGATGACGGGCTGGTCACCGCACTCAAGCGCTTCCAGTCCCGGCATGGCCTCGCCGAGGACGGCGCGTTGGGGGCAGCCACGCTCAGCGCCCTGCGGGTTCCGTTCGCGCAGCGCGTCCGGCAGATCGAGCTGACGCTCGAGCGCTGGCGATGGGTTCCGCCGCTGCGGCCGCCGACCGTCATCGTCAATATCCCGGCGTTTCGGCTGTACCTGATACGCACCGCGGTCGATGACGAGGCGGACATGCTGCGTATGAACGTCATCGTCGGCCGTCGGTATCCGCAGCTGCATACACCGGTGTTCACGGCAGACATGACGGCAGTGCTGTTTCGGCCGTACTGGGACGTTCCGCCGAGCATCGTGCGGCATGAGCTGCTCGCGGACCTCAGAAAGGATCCGCACTACCTCGAGGACCACGACATGGAACTGGCGAGTAACGGAACGGGCGCATCCGCCAGCTCGCTCAGCGCGACACCCGAGAATCTCGCCGCCCTCGCGGCCGGACGCCTGCGGTTGCGCCAGCTTCCGGGCGCGGACAATGCGCTCGGGTTGATCAAGTTCGATCTCCCCAACCGCTACGACGTCTACCTGCATTCGACGCCGGCGCAGCGGCTGTTCGCCGAGCCGCTGCGGGCCTTCAGCCACGGCTGCATCCGGGTGAGTGATCCTGTCGCGCTGGCGACCGAGGTACTGCGCGGGACTCCGGGCGAGTGGACGCCGGAAAAAATAAGCGCCGCGATGAATGGTCAGGCGACCTTCCGGGTGATGCTGGCACATCCCGTGCACGTGCTGATCCTGTACGGCACGGCGGTCGCCACCCAGGACGGCGCCGTGCACTTCTTGAACGACATATACGGACAGGATCGCCGGCTCGAGACCCTCCTCGGGCTCAGGCCGATCGCGCCACGGCCGTGATCACCGGTCTCTCAGGCGCCCGGTGTCGGCTATGGGCGCTCGTTCCGTTCAGACGCGCTCGACCCATTGCGTTCCTTCCTTCACGTAGCGCCGCTTGACCGCCGCCCAAGCGATACGGTGGGCGGCCTCCTCCTGCCGCGGATCACCCCTATGGGCGTCAAAGGCATGATTGAAAGCCTCGCGGTAAATGTCCTGCGCGTGCTCGGGAAGATGGCTGCGCACGGATGGGGGCAGCTCTGCGTTGTAGCTATATGGCATCGTATCTGCTCCCGCACGTTGCAGCCGCGCGGCCTCAGCGCTTTGCCGCCTCCGGGGTGGGGAGGCTGTGCACCGCCAACAGTCGCAAGACGTCCTCCGGAATATGTGCCTGCACTGCACTCGCAGTCTCGCGAACCAGATCCTTGCCTACTTCGGCCGCGACATGCGAGCGCAGCGAATCCGGTATCGCCTTGCGCAGCAGCCCAAGAAAGCGCGGCTCGGCCATCACGACCAGGCGGTCGAATTCATCGTGCTCTCTCGCGTGTTCCAGCTGCTCGACAATCCTGCGAGCAAAGAGCTCCGCTTCATGTCTGCGCGGCCGTTTCTCCCCACCGGTGGCGTGGTGACCGACTGCGCCACGCCGGCTGCCAGCGGGTGCTGCGTGGTCGAAAACCCGCCCGGGACGATCGGACTTGAAATCACGGTCGTGAAGGCGCGCCTGCGGGTCGCTCAGCCGGCTGACGAAAGTCGGCGTGCCGAGCTGTGATTGCAGGTCGTAAAAGTCGGCCTCGTTCTCACTGGCCGCCACGACGCGAATTCGCATGACTGGTCCTCCGGCTGGCGATTGAAAAACTACATCTCAGGCTCGGGCTCAGCCGAGGAATGCTCCCGCGGCTTCTCGGGCTTCTCAGTTATCGTCGCCTCGGTGAGCATCAACACACTGGCTACCGAGACCGCATTCTCGAGCGCGGTCCGGACGACTTTGACGGGATCCACGATCCCGGCTTCCACCAGGTCGACGAACTGCTTGCGCGCGGCATCGAAGCCGAGGTTGCCGGTACCGTTCAGCATGCGATCGACTACCACACCGCCATCGGCGGCGGAGTTCTCCGCGATCTGCCGGGTCGGCACCTCGAGGGCACGCCGCAGGATCTGCACGCCGGTGCGTTCATCGCCGACGCATTCAGCTTCGAGGGCGGCGACGGCAGCGCTCGTGCGCAGCAGTGCGAGCCCTCCCCCCGGTACGATGCCCTCTGCCACGGCCGCCCTGGTCGAGCTGATGGCATCATCGAGGGCCTCCTTCTTCGACTTCATCTCCGATTCCGACGGCGCGCCGACGCGAATCACGGCGACGCCTCCCGAGAGCTTGGCGAGCCGCTCCTTGAGCTTGTCGCGATCGTAGTCGCTCGTTGTCTTGTCGATCTCCTTGCGGATCATCTGGATGCGGCCGTCGATTTCGGTTTTGGCACCGCCACCACCGATAATGGTGGTGTTTTCCTTGTCGACGACCACGCGTTTGGCCCGCCCGAGCTGCTTGAGTTCGACGTCTTCAAGCTTGATACCGAGCTCCTCCGAAATGACCTGGCCACCGGTAAGCGTCGCGATATCCTGCAGCATGGCTTTGCGGCGGTCGCCATATCCCGGTGCCTTGACGGCGACGCTCTTCAGCACGCCGCGCATCTGGTTGACGATCAGTGTGGCGAGAGACTCTCCCTCGATCTCTTCGGCAATGAAGGCGATCGGCTTGCCGGCTTTCGCTACCTGCTCCAGCAGCGGAAGAATGTCTTTGATGATGCTCAGCTTGCGGTCGGACACGAGCACATAGGCGTCCTCGAGCACAGCCTCCATGGTATTGGGGTCGGTTACAAAATAGGGTGAGAGGTAGCCGCGATCGAACTGCAGCCCCTCGACCACCTCGAGCGACGTCTCGGTGGTTTTGGATTCCTCCGCGGTGATCACTCCGTCGCCTCCCACCTTCTCCATGGCGCTGGCGACCAGCTCGCCGATCGTCGCATCGTTGTGCGCCGATATCGTGGCGACTTGCGCCCGCTCTTTGCGGCTTCCGACCGGCTTCGCCATGCTCTTCAGCGCCTTGACCGCCGCCTCCAGGGCGCGATCCAGACCCCGCTTCAGATCGATCGCACTCGCGCCTGCGGCGATGTTGCGCACCCCCTCGGCGTAGATCGCCTGTGCAAGTATGGTAGACGTGCTCGTGCCGTCGCCGACGAGATCGCCGGTCTTCTCAGCCGCTTGACGCAGCATGCGTACGCCGAGGTTTTCTTCCGGGTCGGCAAGCTCCATCTCTTTGGCGATCGTGACGCCGTCATTGCAGACGAGTGGCGCACCCCATTGCTTCTGTATCAGGACTGACTTCGACTTGGGCCCCAGGGTGATCCGCACCGCGTCGGCAAGCTGCGCGGCTCCGCGCAGTACTTTCTCACGCGCGGCGCCCCGAAAATGCACCTGTTTCGCGCTCATCCAGACTCCCGGATCGCACTAGGACCAAGCTCCTTGTAATCTCTCGCGCACGCCGCGTGCGATCCGAGAAAGTACCTATGCCCCGCGACTGGTCGCGGATCGCGGTTTTTCGGCTAAAGTCGCCGTGGGCCAGTTGCGGCCTCCGAATGCGCGCATGAGTGATCGCATCTCCATCCGCCCGCAGCCCATGCTTGCCACACTCGTCGCCGAGCCCTTCGACAGGCCGGGCTGGGTGTATGAGGAAAAATACGACGGCGACCGCATGCTGGCTTACAAGCAAGGCGCGCGCGTCCGCCTCCTCTCTCGCAATGGCAAGGACAACACCGCGCGCTTTGCGAAGATCGCCAGCGCGATTGCCAGCCTCCGCCCCGCCACGCTGCTGCTGGACGGTGAGGTAGTAGTCTTCGACCGCACGCGTGTCTCGCGCTTTCAGCTCCTGCAGCAGGACCGGGGTGAGCCGGTGTACGCCGTGTTCGACTGCCTGTTCGCCGACGGCAGGGACCTGCGCGCCGAGCCGCTCTCGGCGCGGCGCGCTGCGCTCGAAAGCTTCGTCTCCTCAGATGGCGTCCTGCTGCTGTCGCGTCGCCTCGCTGACAACGGCTTCGCCGCCTACGAGCAGGCGAAGCGCAAAGGCTACGAGGGTCTCGTGGCCAAAGACCTGTCCTCCCCCTACGTCGGTAAGCGCTCGAAATCCTGGCTCAAGGTCAAGGTCCACCAGGAGGATGAATTCGTCATCGCCGGATACACGGCGCCCGCAGGCGCGCGCAAGCATTTCGGAGCGCTGCTGCTCGGAGCCTATCAGGGCGACAAGCTTCACTATGTGGGCAAGGTGGGCACCGGGTTCGATGCCAGGACTCTTGCCGGGCTCTACCGGCAGCTTCAGCCACTGATCACGCCTGAGCCCGCGCTCGCGGACCCGCCGCGCGAGCGCGGCGTGACCTTTCTGCGACCTCACCTCGTCGCACAGATCTCGTATCAGGAATTGACCGCGGACCGGAAGTTGCGGCAGCCCGTCTATCTCGGCCTGCGGGACGACAAACGTGCGAGCGAAGTCACGCTGCCGGGAGCTGACGGCTGACTCGCCCTCCTCCCATGTGTCAGTGAAGCGTGACGGCGCGCCCCGTCGTGCCCTCGCGACTGAAGTCGAAACGAATCTGCATGAGACGTTGCGAGGGGGTGTCAGCCGGAGGGAAGGTCCACTTCTTGGCCGCATCGAGCGCGAGTCGCTCGAAGTATCGGCTCGAGCCGGCTCGATCCGGGGTCGCCGCGAACACCGTGCCGTCCTCACTGACGATGACTCGTACCCACACCTTGATGTGCCCGCGGATGGTCCGCCGGGCCCGGAGCGGAACGTCGGGAATGACCTCATGAACGCTCGACGGTGGCGCCGTACTCCGGGACGCCTGCGTCGTGGAGCCTGAGGTCGGAGGCGCGCCCGCCTCCACTGTCGGCGCGGCAGGAGCCTGAGCCGGAGCTGAAGGCGGAGCCGGCGCACGATGGCCGCTGAACAACCTGACCCCAGCCCACACGAGCGCGAGCATCAGGAGCGCCCCGATTGTCGCCATGAGAACAGACCGGGGCTTCTGTGACTCTTCTGCGGGCGCAGGCTCCGCATCGACGGGAGCGGCCGGCGGCGGCAGGCTCGCCTCTGGCGCCGGCGTCGCCATCATCGGCGCAGGCGGGATCGGCTCAACCGTCACCGAGTCGGGCTGAGCAATGACCGGCTCGACGGTCACCGTCTCGTCCGTAAGCGGCGCAGCGGTCATCGGCTCCGGCATCGGCGGCTCAGGCAGTGTGAGCGCCGGAATCTCGATGGTCGCGGCCGACGACGATCCGGCCGATTGCCCGCGGGCGAAAGCCGTGAGCTCCGTCAACGTCGGCCGGCCCTGCGGGTTGTTGCTGAGACAGCGCGCGACGACGTCGCGCAATGCCGGCGAGAAATCGGCCGGCAGCACCGGAGCTTCTCCAGGCTCGCCCAGCCCCGAAGGCAGACGGCGGGTGAGCGCCTCGAACAGCGTTACCCCGAGCGCCCAGACGTCACCGGCGGGCGAGGTGCTCCCCTGCCGCGCCTCGGGAGGGTCGTACGGGGTGGGTGCGTGGGTACTGATCGCACCCTCGCTGAGGCGACGCACGGTGTCGCTCGCCAACTTCAGCTGATCTCCGACGACCAGAATGTTGGTTGGCTTCAGCTGGCCCTGCACCAGGTCCTGAGCGTGCAGGAACGCCAGTGCCTCGAGCGCCGGCAGCAGTAATTCGCGCGCCTCCTCGTCCGTCAGGGCGCGGTGTGCCAGCAATTGCGCCAGGGTCTGGTCGGCATACTCCATCAGAGCATAGAGATACGGCAGGCCCTCGAGCTGAGTACCGCCCCACTGCAGCAGCGGCAGCAGGTTGGGATGGGCGAGGCTGCCCGCCCGCTTCCAACGCGGCAACATCAGTTCCGCCAGGGCCCGGTTGGTCGGCACGAGTTTGATCGCGACGTCGGCCGGGCCGCGCGCGGTAGACGTGGTGAGGAAGACCCCGCTATGGTCCGAGGAGCCCAGACAGCGGCCCAGAGGGAACGTGGCGTTGATGAGCTGGCCTTGCCAGCGCGTCCAGACTTCGCTCAGTGATTCACTGGGTTCCACGCTCATATTCCCCCCAAGATGCAGCTGCAGGTCCGTTTGCGAGTCAATAGCCTGAAACGATAGCCCTCGGAACCCTGTCCGGCACTGCGTAGAAAAAATGCGACACTCATAGGAGTATCTATGATCGACCGCATCCTGCAAACGCGCGATGACTGGTCTCTCGTTTTGATCCGCCTCTCAGTCGGACTCATGGTCTTTTTCCCCGAGGGCCTGCAGAAACTTCTCTTCCCCGGCATCCTCGGGGCGGGTCGCTTTGCCGCGATCGGCATTCCCTGGCCCGATGTGCTGGGACCCTTCGTGGGAGTTGTCGAGATCGTTTGCGGAGCCGCCATTATCGTGGGACTCCTGACGCGTCTTGTCGTCATGCCGCTGCTCGTCGTCCTGTTCGTGGCGCTGCTCTCGACCAAGGTTCCGATCCTGCTCGGCCATGACTTCCTGATCTTTCACCTGCCACGGCTCAATCGCTATGGGTTCTGGAGCATGCAGCACGAAGCGCGCGTAGACCTTTGCATGCTGCTCGCGTGCCTGTACCTGCTGGTAGCCGGCAGCGGCGCCTGCTCGATCGATGCCCGGCTGCAGCGCCGACGCCGCGCCGGGCGAGGGACCGTAGGGATCCTCGAGTGAGTACTGAGCCGCTGGCACAGCCCTCAGGCGCGCAGGGCCGCGCGATCCCCCGCGCAGTGTGGGCGCTCGGCTTCGTGAGCCTGCTCATGGATATCTCGTCCGAGATGATCCACGGGTTGCTGCCGGTGTTTCTCGTCTCGGTGCTCGGCGCCTCGACGACCATGGTCGGACTGATCGAAGGGGTCGGCGAAGGAACCGCATCGATCTCGAAGCTGTTCTCCGGCTGGCTGAGCGACAGGCTGGGGAAGCGCAAGGCGCTGACGGTCGCGGGCTACGGCCTTTCCGCCCTCTCAAAGCCGCTGTTTGCGCTCGCGACCAGCTCGTCCATGGTGCTGGCCGCGCGCTTCTCCGACCGGATTGGCAAGGGCGTCCGTGGCGCGCCGCGCGATGCACTGATCGGCGACCTGGTGCCCGCCGGCAGCCGCGGCGCGGCTTACGGGCTGAGACAGGCGCTCGACACCGTCGGCGCCTTTGCCGGCCCCCTGATTGCGATGGCATTGATGGCTGGCTTCAACGACGATTTCCGCCGCGTCTTCTGGCTGGCGCTGATCCCGGGTCTCCTGTCGGTGCTGGTGCTCGTGAGCGGTGTGCGTGAGCCGCCACACGAGGCGACCGTGGCGAAAGTACCGGTCAAGCTCGAGGAGTGCCGCTCCCTCGGCCAGGCGTACTGGGCGGTCGTCGCCGTCGGCGCCGTGTTGACGCTGGCGCGCTTCAGCGAGGCCTTCCTCATTCTACGGGCCCAGGGTGCCGGGCTACCGCTTGCGCTCGCGCCGCTCGTACTGGTGGTGATGAATGTCGTCTTCGCGGCATCCGCGTATCCGCTCGGGGCGCTCTCCGACCGGATCAGCCGCCGGCGCCTGCTCGCGCTCGGCTTCGCGACGCTGATCGCCGCGGACCTGATCCTCGCCTGGGGCCCCAATCTGTGGGTCGTCATGGCCGGCATCGCCGTCTGGGGGCTGCACCTTGGGATGACTCAAGGACTGCTCTCGGCGCTGGTGGCAGATGCCTGTCCGGTGAGTCTGCGCGCCTCCGCCTTCGGCGTCTTCAACTTCGCCAGCGGCGTCGCATTACTTATCGCGAGCGTCCTGGCCGGTTTCCTCTGGGCGCACATCGGCCCGTCCGCCGCTTTCATAGCCGGCGCGGCCTTAACCGTGCTCGGTCTCTCGCTGCTCCTGCCGATGCGCTCACGCTAGAGCGCGAGCTATGTGTTTGCCCTGATGGCTCAACTGTCTGCGTCGTGGCAGCCTGAGGCGCGCTCGTCAGTGCGGAGGGTCGGCAATGAACGACGAGATGAAGAAGACCATCCTCAGGCTCCTCGATGAGCACCGCATCATGCGGCTGGCGACTTTGAGGCCCGACGGCTGGCCGCAGGCGACGACCGTCGGCTATGGAAACGAGGGGCTGACGCTTTACTTTCTCTGCGGGCTCGACAGCCAGAAGGCGGCAAATCTGGCACGGGACGATCGGGTGTCACTGACGGTCGACCACGACACTCCGCAGGTCATGGAGATCATGGGCCTGTCCATGGCAGCACGCGCGCAGGCAGTGACCGACCCGGCTGAGGGCGAGAAGGCCATGCGGTTGATGATCCAGAAGTACCCGGAGCAGAAATCCCTGCCGCTGCCCATGCCAAAGTTCTCCGAGGTACGCGTATTCCGTGTGACTCCGAAATTGATCTCGCTCCTCGACTACTCGAAGGGCTTCGGCCACACGGACCTCGTAACCTGCTAGGGCGAGAGAGCGGCGTGGGAGTAATCTCGCGGGAGCTACCTTTGCCTCCCGCAAGCGCTTCCGTGACGCTCACCTCTGCCGACAACCGCAACGCCGACCAGATCGCCTACTGGAACGGTCCCGCCGGACAACGCTGGGTGCGGCGCCAGCAGGAGCAGGATGCGCTCCTCGCGCCGGTGGCCGAGGTGCTGCTGGACCGTGCCGCTCCGCGCGCCGGAGAAGTCGCCCTCGATATCGGCTGCGGCTGGGGCGGGACTGCGATTGCGCTCGCCAGGCGCGTGGCGCCGGGTGGCCGCGTTCTCGGCGTCGACGTATCGGAGCTCATGCTGGCACGGGCGCGCGAGCTCGCCCCGCCGGGACTGCCCCTCGAGTTCAGGTTGGGCGACGCCACGCTCTATCCTTTCGAGCCCGGCAAGGCGGATCTTCTCGTCTCCCGCTTCGGCGTCATGTTCTTCGCCGATCCGGCCCGCTCTTTCGCCAACATGCGCAAGGGCCTGCGCACTGGCGCGCGCGTTGTATTCGCGTGCTGGCGCGAGCCCAGCGAGAACCCGTGGCTGATGCTTCCGTTGCAGGCAGCCTATAGTCACGTGCCGCGCTTGCCCGAAGTCGGGCCCGAGGATCCTGGCGCCTTCTCTTTCGCGGCCGAGTCGCGGGTGCGTGACATCCTCGGATGTGCGGGCTTCAGCGGGATTCGACTCGAGCCTGTCGGACTCACGCTCGATCTCGCCATCGGCGCAGGGATCGAAGCCGCGGTTGCTACGGCTGTTGGAATCGGTCCGACGAGCCGGGCGCTCGAGGGTCAGCCGGAACCACTACAGGCTGCGGCCATCCGATCGATTCGCGCGGCGCTCGGCAAGCATGTGGCCGGGAATCGCGTGCCGCTCGCCGGCGCGATCTGGATCGTCACCGCCGTCAATCCCTGACCTGCGCCGCGTACGCCACTGACTTCAGAAGCTCTTCTTGAGTCCTATATAAAAGCCGTGGGGCAGCACACTCAGTATATAAGGTGTGTTGGGATTGCTGTGCATCAGCCAGCCGGCGCCGGTGCCGAGCGCAAAGCCGGCGATCACATCCGACTGCCAGTGGGCCTGCACCTTCATGCGCGCGATCCCGTCGTAGACCGGCAGCGCCTCGAGCGCATACACCCAGGGATCGTCATGACGGTACTCGAGCACGATCGGCGTCACGCCTGAGCTGACCAACGTCACCTCACCGCTGGGGAAGCTCTCATTGCCGTGACCCTTGAACCAGAGGTTCGGATCGCCGCCGCTGTCGATCGGCCGCACGCGCGAAGTGGCGTACTTGAGTGCCAGAGCAACCAGCGCGGAGGCCGACGATGCGTCGATGGATTGCCACAGCGTTCGTCCGAACCGCGTGTCGCCGCCCTCCCATACCGCGCCGCCCACCTCGAAGGCGAGTACGCCGTACTCGAGGGCTTCCTGCTTCGGACGCGCCCAGATGCCGCTGTTGTCGTAGCTCCACTCGTGATCGATGCCGAAGGGCCCGCCCCCGGCGAAGCAGGCGGGCGCGTGCACGAGCCACAGGAACAGCAGCATTGCCCGGCGTGCTGGCATGGCAGTGAGCATAGAGCAAACCCGGGCCCGTGCGATCGAATGGGAATTGTTAACATTGGCGGCGCCCTCACGGCGAACGCTGCACCGTGCCCCTGCCGGTGTTGAGCTCGAGCTGCACGATCCCGCTCGCCGCGACGCGCATCTGCGTTGCATCCACCACCTGGATGTTGCCGCGCTTGAGGCGCACCGCGATGCGCTCGAACGCGGAGGCGGGCACGGTGAGCCTGGCAAACCCGTCCACGTCGGTCAGCCATCCGCGGGCCTCGATCGAATAGCGAAGCGCGGACGCAGCTCCTGCCACCGTCTCGAAGTGCGCGCCGAGCTGGGCGCCCGGGAGCCCGAAGCCATGCAGCTCTCCCTCGATGGTGAGCCTCGAAGCCGGCGCATCGACGAGAACGACGGCGATGTTGGCTCGATCGGCGTAGACCTCGAGGCTCCGCGGCGTGCCGGAAGTGAGCATCAGACTTGCCGCCAGGTCCGACCCGTGCGGCAGCACAGTCAGAGCCAGCAGCACTACGGCGCCCGCGAGCGCCGCGGTGATGCCGAGCGCGCGCGGCCAGCGAGGCGCGTGGTCCAGCTCGAGCCGCAGGACGTGATAGTAAAGAATGTGTGTGACGCCGTAGGCGAGCAGCGCCGACCAGATCACGTCCGAGAGGAAATGCGCCCCCGCCGCCATGCGCCCGACGCCGAGGAGCGTGCCGAGCGCGAGGCCCGCCGCCAGAGAGACCGCGGCCCAGCGCGGCCGACGACGCCTAAAGATCCACCAGCCGAGCCCGAAGAGAAAGCCCACGGCGCAATGCCCGCACGGAAATGAGGCGCCTCCCTCCTGGCCGATCAGGGGCGATGGCACGTAGTGCATCGATCCGCCGAGCTCGATCAGGTCGCGCGGGCGCGGGTGCTGCCAGTGATCCTTGAGCACGGCGTTGCCGATGAGACCCGGTCCGATGACGACGGCGAGCAGCACGAGGGTCGCAGCGCCCCGCCAGTGCCGGCGTCCGCGCGTGAAGCTCAGCGCGAATGCGCCGAGGCCCGCGAGCACCAGCGCCGCGGTGATCCACGAGGCTGCGCGATACAGGATGTCCCAGGGAAACTCGCGCGCCAGCGGCCAATGGTCGGCGGCCGCGGGTCGGAAAAACCAGCGTGCCGCCCCGATGTCGAGCGTACCCGTCGCGAACAGCGCGGCGGTGACGAGAGCCGCGGCGAGCAGGCACCACGTCTCCCGCTGCCATCGGTGGGGGCTCATATCTGACTTCTCCGGCCCCGCGGCAGGGCGGGCGCCTCCATTATGCGGCCAATGCTTTAAGCTTCCGCTTGTGATACCGACGGATCCCTTCGCGACCCACAACCGGCGCATCCTCGGCGAGCTCGCCTCGCTCACGGCCAGCGGCCGGGCGTTTACGCTCTGCGCGGTCGTGCACTGCACCGGATCCACCTACCGCAAGCCGGGCGCCCTGGCGCTCGTCGGCGCGGACGGCTCACGCCTCGGCGTCATCTCGGGCGGGTGCCTCGAGTCCGACCTCGAGTCCGTTGCCCGGGCGGCGCTCGCGGAGAACCTCCCGCGGGTCGCGCTCTTCGATACGCGCAGCGACGACGACCTGGTGTTCGGCTCGGGCTCCGGTTGCCGCGGGCAGATGCAGGTGCTGCTGCTGCCGGTCGCTGCCGGAGCAACGCACCCGCTGTGCGAGGCGCTCGTCGCGGCCGAGCGCGCGCAGCGGCTGCTGAAGGCCGCGCTCGTCACGAGCGGGCCGAACGTCGGCAGCGGCTTCCTCTGGTCGGCGAATGTCGAGACGGAGCTCGCGCCGCGCATCGAGGCGGCCCGGGCGCTCAGGGGCCGGGCCCAGGGAGAGCACCGGCTCGAAGGCGGCCTGACCTGCGCGATCGTCCTCTTTCCCCCCTCGCCGCGCATCATGCTCGTGGGCGCCAGTCCCGAAGCTCCGCCGCTCATCCGGATTGCGGACCAGCTCGGCTGGCATGTCATCGTCTCGGACCACCGCGAGGCGCTGCTCGCGAGGCACGCAGCCGGCGCGGAGCGCACGATCTGCGCGCGTCCCGCCGAGGCGCTCGCCGCGCTCGGCGATCAGCGGCTCGATGCCTGCATCGTGATGACCCACACCGCGGCGAACGACCGCGAGGCGCTCGCCACCCTCGCCCGGCGCGCCGATCCGTTCATCGGACTGCTCGGGCCGCCGGCGCGGCGCGATGAGCTGCTCGCCGAGCTCGACCCCGCGGCCCGCGCCGTGCTCACGCCGCGGCTGCACGCGCCCGTCGGAATCAGGCTCGGCGGCCACGGGCCCGAGATGCTCGCACTGTCGATCTGCGCCGAGCTGCAACGCTTCCTCGCCGCCGAGCACGAGCTGCAGGGCTAGAGCGCTCGCGCCGCCGGTGAGCTGCGTGCAACAATGCGCAGCGTGCCGATCGTCAGAGGATTGCTCGACCGGGTGGTGCTGATCTGCGCCGCCGTAGCCGGGGGACTCATCCCCGGCTTCATCGCGCAGTATCGCCAGCGGCTCGGCGGCCGACTCGACCAGGCGAAGCTCGATCTCGCGCCCTGGCAGAAGATCGCCGACCAGTTCTATCACGGCGACATCGACCAGCTCATTCAGTACCACCTCTCGAGCACCGACGCGACCTTCCACTCGGAGGGCGGGGTCATCCGCGCTCTGGTCACGAGCGTGCATCAGTTGCAAAGCGCGGTGGACGCGCTGCAGGGGAGCCTGGCGAGCCAGGCCGCCTATCTCGCCCTGCACGCCGACCTGGGGCTCGCGCGGGCCACGCTCGGCGACTGGGTGCCGACCTTTGCGCTGTCCGCCGAGGGGCTGGTGTTCGCGCTGGTGTTCGCAGTGCTCGTCTGGCTGGTGTTTCATGCTCTGTGGTGGTCGCTCGGGCACGGCGGCCGGCGGCTTTTCGGCCGCCGCCCCCGCGGCCGCTCGTGGCAGCGGCGGGCGCGCGAGCTCGATTCAGGATCGTTCGAACAATAAGGGGAAGAGAATGCCCACGGGTCTCTTGCGCGCCGGCGTTCTCGCCGCGTTCCTCCTCGCGCCGTGCCTCACGGCCTCCGCAGAGGAGCCCGCGGGAACGCTGCTGCTGCGCCAGCCGACGCTGTCGCGCGCGCATCTCGCATTCATCTACGGCGGCGATGTCTGGGTCGCCGACCGTGACGGCGGGCATCCGCAGCGGCTCACCGCGCACGCGAGCGCCTACGGGCCGCATTTTTCCCCGGACGGGCAGTGGATTGCCTACTCCGGCACCTACGCCGGCAACACCGACGTCTACGTGATCCCCGCGGCCGGCGGTCAGCCTCGCCGGCTCACGTGGCATCCGTCACGCGACGAGGTGGACGGCTGGAGCCCCGACGGCCGGCGGATCCTGTTCGCCTCGCCGCGCTCGGTCGCCAACAATCGCTCGAATCAACTCTACGAGGTGCCCCTCACGGGTGGTTTCGAGCGCAAGATCATGGAGGCCGTTGCCTGGGAAGCGGCCTGGTCGCCCGACGGGACCCGCCTCGCCTACCGTCCCTACCGCACTGCCTACGAGCTCACCTCCGGCTGGCGCCAGTATCGCGGCGGCACCACGACTCCCATCTGGATCCTCAATCCCACCACCGGAGCCTGGGAGAAGGTCCCGCACGAGAACGCCACGGATCGCGCGCCGGCGTGGGCCGGCGACGAGGTGCTCTTCATCTCCGACCGTAATGACGGAGCGGCCAACCTCTTTGCCTACGACACGCGCGCCAAGGGCCTCCGCCAGCTGACCCACGAGACCGTCTGGGACGTGCGCAGCTTCGGTGTCTTCGGCCGCACCGCGGTCTACGAGTCGGGCGGACGCCTGAAGGAGCTCGACCTCGACTCGGGTCACGCGCGCCCGCTCATGATCACGGTCGCGACCGAGGCGACGCAGCTGCGCCCGCAGTGGAAGGATGCGAGCAAGACCATCACCGCGGCGTTTCTGTCACCCACCGGCAAGCGCGTGGTGGTGTCGGCGCGCGGCGATGTCTTCACCGTGCCGGTGAAGGACGGCTCGGTCCGCAATCTCACCCGCACCTCCGGTGTGCGCGAGAAAGACGCGCTGTGGAGCCCCGACGGGGCGCGCATCGCCTACCTCACTGACTTAGGCATGCAGCACGCCATCGTGGTGCGCGATCAGGCCGGGCTCGAGAAGCCACACGTTTATCCCCTTCCCAAGGGGGTCTACTTCCATCTCATCGCCTGGTCGCCGGACGCTGCGACGCTGATCTACGGGGACGCTCACCTGCATCTCTATGCCTTTGCGCTCGCGAAGGCCGCGAGCACGCTCATCGACAAATCCCTCGACCGCAACGGCTTCGAAGTGAGCTTCTCCCCCGACAGCCGCTGGCTCGCCTACACCGTACAGGGGGAAAATCACTTCACCCGCATTCGCGTGCATGACTTCAAGTCCGGCCAGAACGTCGATCTCACCGACGGCCTGAGCGATGCCGGCAGTCCGGTATTTTCGCCGGGTGGCGAGTACCTCTTCTTCACCGCCTCCGTCAATTCAGGGCCGAGCCAGGTCGGACTCGACCTCTCGAGCCAGGAACGCGCGCTCCGCCGCGGCATCTACGTGGCGGTGCTCGCCGCCGACGGCCGCTCGCCACTGCTGCCGAAGGCGGGTGATGAGGAGCCAGGCAAGGCGGACGCGGACGATAAAGGCAGCTGCAAGGGACCAGGCAAACCCGATAAAGCGGTGGATGCCGCGGGGGATAAGAAAGGCGCCAAGGCGGACAGGAAGCCGGACGACAAAGCTGTCAAGCCGCCGAAGCCCGTGAAGATCGATTTCGACGGGCTGCAGAACCGCATCACCGGCTTCCCCGTAGCCGAGCGGCGCTACGAGTCGCTCGCGGTCGGCTGCGACGGCGCCCTGTTCTATGTCGAGCGCCGCCAGCCCGGGATCACGCAGGAGCCGCCCGAGGTCGAGCCGGGGAATGACGGCGAGCTCTACCGTTTCGATTTCACGGAGCGCAAGGCGAAATCGCTCAAGCAGGGGATCGAGGACATCTCGATGAGCGCGGACGGCAAAAAGCTGCTGCTGGTGTATGCCAAGGGCAAGCTCGAGATCGGCGACGCCAACGACAAGCTCGAAGCCAAGCCGATCGACCTGAGCCAGCTCGGTATGTACGTAGATCCGTCCGCCGAATGGGCGCAGATATTCAATGAGGCGTGGTGGATGGAGAAGGAATTCTTCTACGACCCCAATATGCACGGCCTCGACTGGAACGCCGTGTATGCGCGCTACCAGCCGCTCCTGAAGTTCGTGCAGCGCCGTGAGGACCTCACGGAGCTGCTGATCGAGATGATCGGCGAGCTGCAGGTCGGCCATAACCGCCTGGCCGGCGGCGACGTGCCCGGCGAGCCGCCCGCCAAGACCGGGCTGCTCGGCGCCGACTTCACGGTCGAGAACAACCACTACCGCATCAGCACCATCTACCACGGCGACCGCTGGAACCCCTTCCTGCGTGCGCCGCTCGCGGTACCGGGCGTCAGGGTCAGCGAGGGCGACTACCTGCTCGCCGTCAACGGACGGCCGCTCGATGCCACGGAGAATCTCTACGCGCTCTTCGAGCAGACCGTCGACCGGCAGGTGACGCTCAGCGTCGGTGCCGATCCGTCCGGGGCCGGCGCACACAACATCGTGGTCCAGCCGATTGCCGATGAGACGCCGTTGCGCCAGTGGCAGTGGATCGAGCACAACCGCGAGTACGTCGAGAAGCAGACCGGCGGCAAAGTCGCCTACGTCTACCTTCCCAATACCGCGGCCGACGGCTTCCAGTACTTCAACCGCATGTTCTTCGCGCAGATCGACAAGCCCGCGCTGATCGTCGACGAGCGCAGGAACAGCGGCGGCCAGGCGGCGAACTACATCATCGAGATCCTGAGCCGCCCGTACCTCGCCAGCTGGAAGGACCGTGACGCCCAGCTCTTCAGCACCCCGGGCGGCGGCATCTACGGACCGAAGGTCATGCTCGCCGACCAGGACGCCGGCTCGGGCGGCGACTTCCTGCCCTGGGCCTTCAAGCACCAGAAGCTCGGCACGCTGATCGGCACGCGCACCTGGGGCGGGCTGATCGGGATCCGCGCGAACCCCGATCTGATCGACGGCGCACAGCTCACGGTGCCCTTCTTCCGCTTCATCACGCCCGAGGGCGAGTGGCGCGTCGAGAACGCGGGCGTCGCGCCCGACCTCGAGGTGACGCTCGACCCTGCGGCCGTCAACCGCGGCGAGGATCCGCAGCTCGACGCCGCGATCGCGACCGTGCTCGGGCAGCTCAAGGACTTCAAGCCCGTGCAGCTGAAGAGCGCCCCGCCCTACCCGGCGACGCTCGGCAGGTAGTCAGGTCGCGCGCAACGCCGTCGTGACCGGTATGCGTGCGGCCCGCAGCGCGGGCAGCAGTCCGCCGATCAGGCCCATGACGAGCGCCCAGGCGATGCCGATCTCGGCGAGCCTTGGGGTGACATCGAGCTGGAACGTGAAGCCGAAGGGGCTCACCGTCATGCTGTGGAAGAAGAGCCACGCGAGCGCAGCTCCGAGCAGCGCGCCCGGCAGGGCAAGCAGCACGGACTCCACCAGCGTCGCAACCACGATCGCACCGGAGCCGAAGCCGATCGCGCGCAGCGTCGCTAGCTCGCGCCGGCGCGCATCCACGATCGAGTAGAGCGAGTTGACAGCGCCCAAGGTCGCTCCGAGCGCCATGATGGCGCCCACGAAGTAAGCGGCGAAGTTGAGGAGCGCTTTAAAGCTCTTGAACCTGTCCTCCGCCGCATCCCGCTCGCGCTTCACCTGCAGGTGCAGGGCGGGATTCGCCTCGAGTGCGGC
>DATIXU010000083.1:0-2888 GCA_035518275.1 Steroidobacteraceae bacterium | reverse complement strand
CTCCAGGACCGGCGTCTCTTCCACCGGTTGTCGCTCATTCCCTTCCTGGCCTGGGTCGGCCTGGGCGCCGACGGGCTGTCGTCGTCGTCGTACGGTCCGCAGGAGGCGTTCCTCGCCCTCGGCCAGCATACCTATCTCGCCGTGGGCCTGGCGCTGGCCACGGCCACCACGGTCATCATCATCGCCTGGGGCTACAGCCACATCATCGAGCAGTTCCCGAGCGGCGGCGGCGGGTACGTGGTGGCGACCAAGCTGCTCGGTGAGAACGCGGGAGTCGTCTCCGGCAACGCGCTCGTCGTGGACTACGTGCTCACCATCACCGTGTCCATCGCGGCCGCGGGCGACGCGTTGTTCAGCTTCCTGCCGATCCACTGGCAGCCGGTGAAGCTGGCGGCCGAGATGCTCATCATCATCGGCCTGACCACGCTGAACATCCGTGGGGTCAAGGAATCCGTGCTGGCCCTCACGCCCATCTTCATCCTGTTCCTCGTCACGCACGTCTGGCTGATCGGGTACGGCATCGCGGCGCACGCGGCCCAGCTGCCGGCCGTCTCCCGGACGGTCAGCGGCGGTTTTCACTCGGGCCTGAGCACCCTGGGCATCGGCGGGATGCTCCTGCTGTTCGTTCGCGCCTACTCGCTGGGCGGCGGGACCTATACGGGCATCGAGGCCGTTTCGAACGGGCTCCCGATCATGCGCGAGCCGAAGGTGCACACGGGCAAGCGCACGATGTTCTACATGGCGGCGTCCCTGTCCGCCGTCGCGGCCGGCCTGCTGGTCTGCTACCTGTTGTGGGGCGTGGGCTACGTGCCGGGCAAGACGTACAACGCGGTCCTCGTCGAGCGGGTCGCCGCGGGTTTCCCCCTCGCGAGCACGCTCGTCGTGCTCACGCTGTTCGCCGAGGGCGCGCTCCTGGTGGTGGCCGCCCAGGCGGGGTTCACCGACGGCCCGCGCGTGCTGGCCAACATGGCGGTGGATTCCTGGGTGCCGCATCGCTTCGCGGGCCTCTCCGAGCGGCTGACCACGCAGAACGGTGTCGTGCTGATGGGCGCCGCGTCGCTGGCGGCGCTGCTCTACACCCGGGGTGACGTCGGCGTCCTGGTGCTGATGTACAGCATCAACGTGTTCATCACGTTCTCGCTCTCGATGTTCGCGATGATGCGGTTCTGGCTGCGCCAGCGCCGCCAGGCCGTGCCGCTCCCCTGGCTCAAGCGCACGCTCACGTTCGCGCTGGGCTTCGTGCTGTGCGTGACCATCCTCGCCATCGCCGTGATCGAGCGGTTCTCCCAGGGCGGCTGGGTGACGCTCTCGGTGACCAGCGCGCTGGTGGCGCTGTGCTTCGTGATCCGCAAGCACTACCGGACCACCCAGGCCAAGCTGGCCACGCTGTACGACGAGCTGAAGACGCTGCCGCCCGACACGACCGTGGTGCCGCGCGCGCTGGACCCCAAGGCGCCGACGGCGGCGGTGCTGGTGGCGGGCTACGGCGGCCTGGGCATCCACACCACACTCAACATCTTCCGGTTCTTCCCGAGCTACTTCAAGAACCTGGTGTTCCTGTCGGTGGGTGTCGTGGACTCGGCGGGGTTCAAGGGCGAAGCGGCGATCGGAGACCTCAGGGAGAAGACCGCCGAGCAGTTGAACCAGTACCTCGAGCTGGCCCGGCGGATCGGGATGCCGGCCACGACGCGCCTGGGGCTCGGCACCGATGCGGTGGACGCGGGCGAGAAGCTGTGCCTGGAGGTGGCGAAGGAGTTCCCGCGGGTCACGTTCTTCGCCGGGAAGGTGATCTTCCAGCGCGAGGCGTGGTACCAGCACCTGCTCCACAACGAAACGGCCGCCGCGATCCAGAAACGCCTGCAGTGGGCCGGCAAGCCGGTCGTGATCATCCCGGCGCGGGTGCACTGAAGGCAGACGCACAGAGGCACGGACGCACAGGCGCACGGTGAGGCGGCGGGGACCGACGCTCGCGCGCGGCTGAGGCGGCCTAGTAGACCCGGCCTCCGAGCGGCACCTCACGCTCGACCGCCAACAGTACGACCCGGCCGGCCTCGTCCGGCAGGCCGAGGACGAGCACCTCCGACTCGAAGCCGGCGATGCGCCGCACGCCGAGATTCACGGCGCACACCACGAGCCGGCCGACCAGCTCCGCGGGCGTGTAGAGGTCGGTGATCTGCGCGCTCGAGCCCCGGATGCCGAGCGGCCCGAGGTCGAGCGAGAGCTTGTAGGCTGGCTTGCGGGCCCCGGCGAGCGGTTCGGCGGACAGAATGCGCCCGACCCTGAGGTCGAGCGCGCCGAACGCCTCGAGGCCGGTCACCGTCTCAGTTCCGCACCAGCAACGCGGCGACGCTCGAGCGGATGGCGGGCCGGCTCTCGAGCCGGAAGCCCGCGCGCTCGGCCAGCGCCAGGGTCTCGGCGAAGTCGGCGTCGTTCACGTGGCCACGGGGCTCGGCGATCAGGAGCCGGCCGCCCGGCTTCACGGCCTGCGCAACCTCCGCGAGGAAGCGGCCGGCGTCGGGCACCTCGTGCACCATCGCGAAGGCGAGCGCGAAGTCGGCGCGGCGAGCCAGGTCCGTCACGCCCATGCCCGTCTCGCCCGCGAGCCGGGCGTCCACGCGGTCCGCGAGGCCGCGCCTCGCGGCGCGGCGCCGGAGCGCGGCGAGCATCCGCTCCTGCACGTCCACCGCGACGACGCGCCCCTTCGGTCCCACGAGCCGCGCCAGCTCGAGCGTGAAATAGCCCATTCCGGGGCCGGGCTCGAGCACGACCATCCCCTCCGAGACGAACGGAGCGAGAATGGCGTGCGGATTCTGCCAGAGTTTGCGGAGGGGGCTGGCCAGGAAGTAACCCATCCACCACGGACAGACACGGTGGCCCAGATGGCTCAT
>DATIXU010000082.1:0-109928 GCA_035518275.1 Steroidobacteraceae bacterium | reverse complement strand
AGAATCATGAGGTCGGCCCAGGAGATTTTGCGGCCGTACTTCTGCTTGATCGGCCAGAGCAACCGGCGCGCCTTGTCGAGGTTGGCGTTATCCGGCCAGCTGTTGAGCGGAGCGAAGCGCTGCTGGCCCGCTCCGGCGCCGCCGCGGCCGTCGCCGATGCGGTACGTGCCGGCGCTGTGCCACGCCATCCGGATAAACAGCGGCCCGTAGTGGCCAAAGTCGGCCGGCCACCAATTCTGCGACTCGGTCATCAAGGCCTGAAGGTCCTTGATGACGTTATTCAGGTCGAGACTCTTGAATTCCCTGGCGTAGTCGAACGCCTCGCCCATCGGATTGGAGAGGCTCGAGTGCTGGTGGAGAACCTCGAGGCTTACCTGACTCGGCCACCAGTCACGGTTGGTATGTGCGTGACTGCCGCCCGTGAATGGGCACTTGCTCTCAGTTGCCATGTGTCTCTCCGATGGTTAGTCCTCGAGAAGACTGCGCAGCATCCAGGCGGTCTTCTCGTGGACATCAAGCCTCTGTGTCAGGAGATCCGCGGTCGGCTGATCTCCAGCCTCATCGGCGAGGGGAAAAATCTTTCGCGCAGTCTTCGCTACCGCCTCGTGACCCTCGACTAGGATCCGAACCATCTCCATCGCCTTCGGCGGCGTGGCGGGCGCGTCCTTGATCGAGGCGAGCTCTCCGAACTGGGCATAGCTGCCAGGTGCGGGATGACCGAGCGATCGAATGCGTTCGGCGATCGGATCAACCGCATTCCACAGCTCCGTGTATTGCTCCATGAACATCGCGTGCAGCGTGTTGAACATCGGTCCCGTGACGTTCCAGTGGAAATTGTGCGTCGTAAGATAAAGCGTGTACGTGTCCGCGAGCAGCTTCGAGAGCCCTGCGGCAATCGCCGCGCGATTCGCGTCGCTGATCCCGATGTTGATCGATGGCGTGCGCCCGCTGACTTGGCCCATGCCGTGACTCCTCTTTAATTGCCCGAAGCCAAAGAACCGTATCCGCGCCCCGGGGCTTAGTCGATACGGACTTTCCGAGTAACCACCCTCTTGCTCGATCAGTTCGCGATCCCGCTCCGATGTCGGCCAACGTACTAGGCCCCAGCCTAGGCGTCCAATCAATTGTCTCTACGATTCCCATAGATGCCACCTATGGAAGATACGCTCACAGTTGCGCCAGGTCCTTGCCGCTGCCGGCTTTGATTTCCAATTCGGCCTGACCCGGAGCAAACCGCCCCTCCCTTGAGCTCCAGAACCTCGCCTCGCGGGCCGCGCTCCGCACCCAGATGCTCAAGCGCACGCGCGAGCCGCTCATCCGCTGCTTGCGCCAGAATCAGCTGGCGGTCAATTCGCAAGAGCCGCGGGCGACGTCGCGCAACCGGTTGAGTTGTCGCGGAGGCGGTCGGCGGTGTGGCAGAGGCCCCCGGAACTACCCTGTCCTTCATCTCCTGCTCAATCGCGCCCGTTGCGTGCGTCCCCTGCGCGAGCGCAGCCACGTTTTGTCCACATCCGGCAACGCTCAACAGGGTTACCGGACACGACAGGACAAACAGATAACGTCCGAACGATCTCAGCTCATTACCTCGGGGATCCGCTTGGCGGGTAGGCCGGCAGGGCAGGCGGCGGCGGCGGCAGGGTGCGTCGGTTGTTCTTCAGCTCGGCGAGCAGGTAGTGGATGGCGGCTTCGAGCTGCACGTCGTGGCCGTGCATCCAGTCCGCCGGTGTGTCATCGACCGGGATGTCGGGATCCACTCCATGGTTTTCTATCACCCACTGCGAATCGAGGCCGTAGGTTGCATCCTCCGGAATCGTGATGTAGCCGCCATCGAGTAGCGTCCAGTAGCCGCGGATGCCGCGCACCCCGCCCCAGGTACGTGTGCCCAGCAGGGGCCCGAGACCGTACTTGCGGAAATAGTACGGGAACAGGTCGCCGTCCGAGGCAGACAAATGGTTGATGAGGCAAATCTTCGGCCCGTAGATGAGCTGCTGCGGCTCCGGCATGGCAGCTCCCTCGCGGTCTGTGACCATGCCGACCAGCACGCGCCGCAGCCGCTCGAGCACGATCTGGTCGATGAAGCCGCCGCCGTTCCAGCGTTCATCGACGATCAGTGCATGCTTGTCGAGCTGCGCATAGAACTGGCGGATGAACTGATCCATGCCGAGAGCAGACATGTCCGACAGGTAGACGTAAGCGACGTCGCCGCCCGAGGCCTTGTCGACCAGCTCGCGGTTGTGATCAATCCAGGCCTGCAGGCGCAGCGACAGCTCGCTCTTCACCGGTTGCACTACCACTTCGCGGCGCTTGCCGCTGGCCGAGTCGGCGATCGTGAGCGTGATCGAACGGTCCTGCTTGCCGATCAGCAGGCTGTAGGGGTTAAGGGGCGCGCGCAACTCCACCCCGTCGATCGCCAGCAGGTAGTCTCCGGCGTGCACGTCGAGGCCCGGTTGCGTGAGCGGCGAATAGTACGCTTCGCGCGTATTGTCGCCGGGATAGATCGTCGCCAGGCGGTAGCGGCCGGAGGCGGTGTCGAGTGTGAAGTCGGCGCCGAGAAACGCGGTCGGCTCGCGGTGCTCGTCCGGCATCGCAGCGCCACCGCCCACGTAAGTATGTGAGTTGCTGAGCTCGCCGAGGAGCTCACCGATCAGGTAATTTAGATCGCCGCGCGAGCCGACGAGCGGCAGCAGCTTTGCACAGGCAACGCGTACTGCGTTCCAGTCGACTCCGTTCATTTTCGGGCTGTAGAAGAAATCGCGCTCGAGCCGCCACGCGGAATTGAACATCTCGGCCCACTCCTGCGTGGGCTCGACCAGCACGCGCATGTGCGAGAGGTCGAGCTTCTTCGGACCGGCCTCCGCCTTGCCCGCGCCGGCATCGGCCTGGCCTTTGCCGCCATTCGCTGCCGCATCGGCGATGTAGTAGTCCTTCTCCTTTTCCTTCTCCAGCCTGTAGAGCACTTTCTTGCCGTCGCGCGACAGCGCGAAGGAGCTCAGCCCCGACACCACCTCCGCATCCTTGCGCTCCTTCAGGTCGTAGACATGCAGTGTCGGCTTTTCACCGGGCAGCGGTCCTGCGATCGTCTGGCTCGGCGCGGTGAGGTAGAAGATCTTATCGCCGCGCATCTCGAGGGTCATGATGTTCGCGGCCGGGATCGCCACCGGCACCGCGCGCGCCAGGAGCCCGGCAAGCTCGATTTCCACGGGTTTGACCGGTAACTGCGCCGGCGCGGCACTTGTGCCTGCCTTGCCGTGCGCGGCTTCCGGCTTCTGACCCTCCTCCTCGTGCCCGGCATCCGCCGCCGGTCCGACACCCTCGTCAGAGCGCGGCGCAAACGGCGAAGCGATGCCGGGCCGCAACGTGGCGATATAGATCCCGGTCATCTTTAACGTCGCAACGTTGAACTCCGATTGACTGACGGTGGGGTTCTCGTGGCGCGTCGAGATGAAGAGCAAATAGCGCCCGGCCGGATCGAATACCGGCGAGAAATCGTTCGAGCGCGGATCGCTGATGCGGGTTGCCTGGCGCTTTTCGAGGTTGTAGAGCCAGATGCCGCTTTGCTGATTGGCGCCGGTGATGCTGTAGGCCAGCCACCGCCCGTCGGGCGACCAGCTCTGGTCATGAATCTCGTTGTACTTGTCCTGCGCGACCTGCACCGGCGCGCCGCCGGCGGCCGGCACGTACCAGAGGCGGTGATCGTTGTCGGAGAACGCCAGCCGATCGCCCGCGGGGGACCAGCGGGGCGTGTAGAAAAAGCCACGCTCGAAGTGCGTCAGGGTGCGCTCCGCGCCGCCCTCGGCCGGGCGCACGGCGATCTGCTGCTCGCCGCTCATGTCGGTGGTATAGGCGATCGTGCGGCCGTCGGGCGACCAGCTCGGGTGGTCTTCGTCTGCCTGGGAAGTCTGCGTCAGGTTGCGCGTGTTGCCGTGCTCGACCGGCACCGTGAACAGGTCGCCGCGCGCCGAGAACACGGCACGGTTGCCGTTCGGCGCAATGTCGTAATCGGTGGCCTGCGAGTTGTCCTTCTCGCGAAGGTTGGTCCTGGCGTCCACCCAGGTTGGACCGGTGCGCGTGCCGTCGTCCGGCACCGTAATGTCCAGGTCGTGCAGCTGCTCCGACGGGAGGTCGAGCACGTGCAGCGCGCCGCCCTGCTGGAACACGATGCCGGCCTCGCCGTCCGCGCCGCCGCCGAGGCTCGGGAAGTCGATGTCATAGTCGGTGTAGTGCGTGATCTCGCGGAAGGCCCCGGTCGAGATGTCGTAGGCCCAGATGTTGCGACGGCGCGCAGCATCGTGGTCGGCGAGAAAGTAGATCGTGCCACGGTACCACATCGGAGATGTCTCCGTGCCCGGCCAGTCGGTGACGTGCTTGAGCTCGCCTGTCTCGAAGTTATAGATGTAGATGTCCTGCGCCATGCCTCCTTCGTAACGCTTCCAGGTGCGGAAGTCGCGGAAGATGCGCGTGTAGACGATCTGCTTGCCGTCCGGGCCGTAGCTCATGAAGCCGCCGCGATCGAGTGGCAGTGGCTGCGGCAGGCCGCCCGCGAGCGGCACGCTGAAGGGCTTCGGCCAGCTCGGGTTCCAGGCGGCGCGGCGTGAGAGGAACACGACGTTCTTCGAGTCCGGGGTCCAGGTGAGAACCATGTTGTTGGGCCCCAGACGCAGGGGCGCCTCGGGCTCGAAGTCCGAGGTGAAGGTGAGCCGCCGCGCAGCACCTCCGGTCGCCGGAATGACATACACGTCGGCGTTGCCCTGATATTCACCGGTGAACGCGAGCCACCGGCCGTCGGGGGAGAAGCGCGGCATGATGTCCTGCCCCGGGTCGGAGGTGAGGCGCCGCGCTTCACCGCCGCCGCGCGCGACCGACCACAGGTTGGCATGCGCGACGAACACGATGGTGTTGCCGTGAATCGTCGGAAAGCGCATGAGCGTGCGCTCGGCAGCAGCTGCCCGGGCCGAGAGCAGCGACAGCGCCAGAATCAGCGCGAGAATGCCGCAGCCGGGGCTCAATTCAACACACCGGCGTCACTTCGCTTGCAGGACGACATAGATGCTGGCGTTCTTGCGCTTGATCAGCAGCAAAATCTGGTCCTTCGCCTTCGCGACGACGCTCTCGAGCTCGTTCGCGTCGCGGATCGCTTGGTGGTCGGCCTCCACGATGAGGTCACCGGGCTGCAGCCCGACGAAGGAAGCCACGCTGCCTGCCGCAACGCCGGTGATGAGCGCGCCGCGATCGCCCTGCAGGCCGTAGTGCTCGGCCAGCGGCGGGGTGAGCGTCTCCACCGTGAGTCCCAGCTGGGCCAATCGATTGGCGCCCCCCGGCGTCGGCGCGGTGGCGACCGTCGCTGCGGGCAGCTCGCCGAGCGTTACCTCGAAGCTCTGGCGCTTTCCGCCGCGGTAAACCTCGACACTGACTTTCGATCCGGGCTCGGCCTCGCCCACGAGATTGCGCAGGTCGGCCGAGCTCGTGACCTCTTTGCCGTTGAAGCGCACGATGACGTCCCCGCTCTTCAAGCCCGCCTTGGCGGCGGCCGATTCTGGATTGACCTGTGAGATCAGAGCGCCCCGGGCGCTGCCGACAGCGAAGGCCTTGGCCAGATCGGGGGTGAGATCCTGCACGACGACTCCGAGCATGCCGCGCCTGATGTGCCCGCCCTTGATGAGCGTCGGCAACATCGCCTTGATCATGTTCACCGGGATTGCGAAGCCCACCCCGCCGAACTGACCCTGCCCGTTCAGCACCGCGCCGCCGGTGGCAATGGCGCTATTCATGCCGATGACCTCGCCGCGCATGTTGATCAGCGGCCCCCCGGAGTTGCCCGGGTTGATCGCGGCGTCGGTCTGCAGGAAGTCCTCGTAGTCGGCGATGCCGACGTTCGAGCGTCCCTTGGCACTGATGATGCCGTTGGTGACCGTCTGCGTGAGGCCGAACGGCGCCCCGATAGCGAGCACCAGGTCGCCGTCCGTGAGTGCATCGGAGTCGCCCAATGTGACCACGGGCAAAGTGGCGGGCAGCTCGCCCTTGATCCGGAGCACGGCGACATCCGTCCTTGGGTCGGCACCGACGATCTCGGCGGGAAATTGCCGTTGATCGGCGAGCCTCACCTGAATCTTGTCCACGCCGCGCACCACGTGGTAGTTGGTGAGAATATGCCCCGCCGCATCGAGGATCATGCCTGAACCCATCCCGCGCTCGGGAATCCGCTCGCTGCTCGAGCCTGCGCCCGGCTGCAGTTGCGGCAGGCCCTGGCCGAAGAACTGCCGCAAGAAGTCGTCGCCAAACGGAAAGGGAATCTCCGGGCGCTGCACGCGCACCAGGCGTTCTGAATACACGCTCACGACTGCGGGTTTGACCCGCGCTGCGACCGCGGCGAAGGCCTTCCCCAGCGCTTCAGCCGGCGCGGTGACGGAGGCGGGCGGGGCGGGCGGCACCTCTGCCACGGTGCGCCCTGCGCCGAAGATCATCCACAGGCCCACCGCGGCCGCCGCCAACGCGCCGGCCAAGCCCATCGACCACAGCGTGCTCGGCAACGCTCTTCGCTTGACGACCCTGGCTCCCTTCATCGCGGAGTTCGAGGTCGGAGACATGCCAAAAGGGTTCCGGCGCCGCTCAGCCCGCGGCGGGGGCCGGGCCCGTGCCGTGTGCAAGCGAGCCCGGGTAAGGATATTTTCCTAAGATCGCCGCCACCGCGGTGTCGATCCTCCTTTCCGCTTGCGCACCGCTCACGCCGTCGAGATTCTGATCGGCAGAGGCGTGCCACAGTGGCTGGTGGGTCTTGGCGTCGTAAAGATTGACGGCGATGACACCCTGGTTGTGCACGTAGGGACCCCAGCCGTAACCGCCATACCAGTCCCAGCTCCACGGATAGCCCCACCCGTGCGGATACGCCCAGTCGGTCACCGCGTGCGAGCCTATCCCGTAACCTATCAGGCAGTCGGCGTTGCTCCCGGCCGGTTGAACGCCGCCGGGAAAATGCGCGGCGATCGCCGCGCGGAGGCGACTCTCATTCAGTGGATTTGCAACCGTCTCGCGCAGCGGATTGTTGTCGCGAAACGAGCCCGCCCAGGCGACGGTATGACACTGTAAGGTCTCGGTCAGGTCCGGATTGAAGTCGGATCTGACATACAGCGAGGAGCAGGCTCCGATGAGGCAGACGGCGGGAGCGATGAGGCAGGCAGGGAGCAAATGCTTCGGCATGACAGCGACCTCGTGCATACGCGTCAAGCGGCGCAGACCGATTCGCTAGCTTTTTCTGAAGCTACGGCAGACATGGTCGCCGGTGATTGAGGACGCGCGTTCCTTCAGTTCCGAACATGCGAGTGGCTTGAAGGATACTCTCCAAGTGGAGTCGAGCCACGTGAAGAATTCTTCACGCGCGTCGGGTGAACGAGCGATTGAAATAAATTGTCAACATGACGAAGACGTTCGCGCATGCGAAGGCGTGAAAGTACTTGCGCCGCGGGCGAGCGGCAGCTCGATTGTGCGTTGCCATTCTAAGTGCTGATCGCACTGACCGAGCACTCGCTCGTTGCGCCGCCTGCATCGCCCGCTCCACGTGGGCGCGCAGCGCACACTTCAAGACACCGGAGACACGCAGGAGACGCCTGCTGCGGACCCCGGCGGCTGCAAGCGCTAGAGTTGCACGATCGAGCTGAAGTCGAAGGCGAAGCCTGGGGGGTTTTCCCCGATCCGCACGTTTGATTCCCCGACGAATCGATGGGGTGGCACCGGAAGGTTGTAGGGAGCCGGAACCCCGGTGAACACCCGCGCCGACAGGTCATAACGCGAGCCATGGCAAGGACAGAAGTAACCCCCGGGCCAATTCGGGCCGACGGCTCCGTCGGGCTGCGGCTCATAGCGGGGCACGCAGCCGAGATGGGTGCAGATCCCGACGACGATCAGATATTCCGGCTTGATCGAACGATGCCAATTCTTGGCGTACGCGGGCTGTTGCAGCACCTCAGAATTGGGATCCCTCAGCAGGCGAGTGTCGCTCGCCTGCTGCAGCATCTGCAGCTGGGCGTCAGTGCGATGCAGGACAAACACTGGGCTCCGACGCCAGATCGTGACAATCATCTGCCCTGCCTCGATCTTTGAGACATCGACGTCCGTGGGGCCGCCGCGTGCGCGCGCGCTCTCGGAGGGCAGCCACGACTCGATGAACGGCACCGCGGTGAATGCGGCGCCCATGGCGCCGTACACCACGGTCGCCGTGCGCAGAAACCTACGGCGGCTGAGGTCCGGCTCGCGACCCGGGGCCTGAGAATCCACGCTGGTCGCGGACATCACTTCGCGAGACCCCTGCGTTGGTTCGCGAGCCTCCGGCCTTCAGCGCGTGTCTTTGAGTTCATTGGTCTCTTCCCTCACCCACGCTGTCGTGCACGCGGCTGCCTATTCAACTCAGTCGCTCTTGGCTGGCGCGAGGTGCTCATCTTGACCCTCGAGACGCGAAATTAGTTCATTAAGGTCCTTCTGTTCGATCTGCTCGCCAAAATCATCGCGAAAGCTCAACAGATAGCTGGCATGCGCTCCCGGAACTTTAGAGATAGGTGAGCGGGGTCGCCTGAAAGACGGCAGGCACACCAATCGCCTCATGAGGAGCGCTGGTGCTTCACGGCTGAAACTTCATGATGGCCTTGAGCAGCCCGGGGAAGCGCGCGTTCACCTCATCCCAGCGCACGCCATTGAGGTTTTCCACGCCCTGCTTTGTCGTCCGGATCAATCCGGCATCACGCAACACCCGGAAATGATGTGAAAGCGTGGACTTAGCCATTTCTGGACAGGGCGCCGCGGCCGAGCACGACAGCGACCCCTCGCGACGTTCGAGCAGTTTCTTGAAGATCCTGAGCCGCATGGGATCGCTCAGCGCGCCGAGCACTCCTGCGAGCGTGATGTCCTCAGGCGCGGGATGCACGAAACGGGTCATATGCTCATTCTCATACGGTCTTTGCATCTGGTTCCGTAGTTCAATAATACTGCACTATCGTAATTTGAACCAGGAGACTCATCATGAAGAGACTCGAAGGCAAAGTGGCGCTGGTGACAGGTGGTAACAGCGGTATCGGCCTGGCGAGCGCCAAGCGCTTGCACCAGGAAGGCGCGCGGGTAGTGATCACCGGACGGGACCGAAGGACCCTGGACGCGGCGGTGAGTGCGATCGGCGCCGGAACTGTGGGGTTGCAGTCCGACGCATCGAAGCTCGAAGACATCGAGCGGCTGTTCTCCGTTGTCGAATCCGAGGTCGGCAAGATCGACGTACTGTTCGCGAACGCCGGAATCGCCAGATTCGCGCCCTACTCCGCCTCGCAGGCAGCACTCTTTGACGAGCTATTCGCGACCAACGTAAAGGGCGTGTATTTCACGCTTCAGAAGGCGATCCCTCATCTCAATGCTGGGGCCTCCGTAATCCTCAATACCAGCGTCGCAGCCAGCAAGGGCACCGAGAATATGGGAATCTACGCGGCCACCAAGGCCGCCGTGCGCTCCTTTGCCCGCACGGCCGCCACCGAACTGAAGGAGCGGAACATTCGGGTCAATGCCGTGGCTCCAGGACCGATTGCCACACCTATCTTCGGGCGCAGCGGCCTGACCGAAGAGCAGATCGACGGCTTCAAGGCGGGTATATCTTCTCGCGTCCCTCTGGGGCGGATCGGCCGCCCCGAGGAGATCGCGGGCGCGGTGGCTTTCCTCGCCTCAGATGACGCCTCCTACATCACGGGAGTTGAGCTCAACGTTGATGGAGGAATGGCAAACCTTTGATCAGCCGCCGACCGTTTGCGATTAACTACACAGGAGGCACAGTGGACTACTCGTCGACGCGTCGAGTAGGGCGAGTGCCGAAGCGATGGCGCCGGGCCGGGCATGGCCGGGCCGCGATCAGGGAGGGGTGCCGCCGTCCCGAAGGTCGGCGTCGGGCTCGCCGGCATGCGTGAGCGTATTCGCCAGGGTGGGCGGAACCTTCGCGATGGAATCCACGATGGTGGAGTCGACTCCTAGGGCCCCGTCGCAGCCGCATGTTTCGCGGGGTTGCCGCAGGAGCAGCGGCACGGCAACATGTTTGGAATTCCTCGCCGCCCAGTACTTGGCCGCCGCCACCGGTCCTCAGCGAAGTGCATGCGCGGCCGCGCCGATGATCGGGGCTTGCCCATACGGCTGCACGAGGACCGCCACGTCGGTGGCATCCGACGGCAGTGAAGACATGGACACGTTGAAGCTCTGCGCCTGCCCCCTCCACGACCCAAGCGTGCGGATGGCGCGCACGATATTGAACTCCTCGAGCGTGCGGCCCGCGTTTTCCCCGCGGCCGATGACCGAGACCGCGTGGCGCAGGTAGGCAATGAGAACCACCTCGCTGGGGGTGGCGCTCGGGTAGGCACCAAGCTCGATCAGAACCTCGGCGTGGCGCAGCGACACTTTCACCGGCGCGCCGTCCCGATTCTCGTTCAGCGCTCTGGCAATCGCCCTTGCGGCCGAACCCACATAGTCTTCGCGTCCGTCTACGACCAGCTGTGGCGTGTAGACTGACGAACGCCCCAGGTTTCGGGCATAAATGCTCTGCCGCGCAACCGACTGGGGCAAGGCAAACCGATCGCGCCAGCCGAGGTCATCCCAGTAATCGACGTGAAACGACAAGGCAAGGACGTCGGATCGTGCGCTCAACTTGCCGACATAGGCATCAGCGGGGGGACAGGAGCTGCAGCCCTGGGAGGTGAACAACTCGACCACAATGGGGCGAGGCTCGGCATTGGTCACCGCCGCGCAGCACAGCATGGCCGCAAGAGCCAGATATTGGCGGAATGAGCGTGTCATCGAAAAACCGTCCCGCAGCACTTCCTCGCGGAGTAGACCGGGTAAATCAGCCGGACATCGCGCCCGAAAGATGTCATTCGAGGACGCCGAGCCTTGCTAGAGTCGCATCCTGAAGCCCAGGCTGCGGATGCAGCCGGCCAAGGAGCCCGCAGAGCCATTTGTCGCGAGAGCAACTCGTGGATTTGCTGAAGTTACTGGTGCGATCTGTTGCCTTACTGGCGGCGACATGTGTGGGCCTCGATTCTTCGGCATTCGGGCAGACCTCGACGACGCCTCTGGAACTGGTGGTGCTCGGTTCAGGGGGACCGGGAGCGACCGGCCGCGCCGCGTCCTGCTATCTCGTGCTCATCGATGGCACTCCGCGGATACTCGTCGATGCCGGCCCCGGGGCTTTTGTCCGGCTCGGTGAAGCCAGGCTCTCTCTGTCGGACACCGACATCGTTCTTCTCACCCACCTGCACATCGATCATGCCGGTGAGCTCCCCGGCTTGTTCAAAGCACGCGCCGTTTCCACCGGGCACCCGATTGTATTCAAAGTCTGGGGACCCACAGGCACGGGGCCCCGGCAGGAAGGCGCGCAGTTTCCCTCCAACAGCCGGTTTCTCGACCTGCTGTTCGGAAAGAATGGAGCGTTTGCGTACCTGAGCGATTTTGCCGCACCGATCACCATCCAGGCACATGACATCCCCGCGCGGGTTCAACAACATCCGGTACCGGAAGCAATTTTCAAGGAGGGTGGACTCGTCATCGCAGCGGTCGCCGGACATCACGGCGACGCACCTGCGGTCATCTACCGCATCGACTATCGAGGCAAGAGCATCACGTTCTCGGGCGATATCGACGCGCAAGGTCTGTCTGGCCTGAGCGCGATCGCCAAGGGAAGCGACTTGCTGGTGTTCAACAGCGTGGTCCTTGATCCGCCGGGCTCGCGGGAGATCCTGTACACGCTGCACACACCGCCAGGCGCGATCGGTGAGCTGGCCCGGGCCACGGGCGTACGCAGTCTCCTGTTGAGCCACATCTCGCCCGCCGTCGAGCAGAATCAGGACGCGGTGTTGCAATCCATCCAGCGTAATTTCAAAGGGCCCGTGAGCTTCGCGGAAGACGGAAACCACGTAGTGCCCTAAGCGCGCCCGCAACCGCGCTGCGCAGCGCCGGACTTGCGTTCCGTTCCAAGTCGCATTTCGTGACGTGTGGGCTGAGCCGACCGATGGGCCTTGCGCAAGTAGCCCTGGAACGTGATGCAGTCCCGCGCTTGCGGCAAATACCTATAAACCACGACGTCTTTGAATCACGACGTTGTGATCTGAATCGACCCTTAGGGTGCGCAAACCATTGATTATGCTGGGCGATGACACGTCCCGAGCGCCCCATATCGATCGCACTCGTCGGCGGCGCGCTGCGCCGTCCTGCGGGCAAAGCCGCCGCGGGCAAGATCCCGGCGCGGAGCGGCGTCCCTTACCTGTCCGTGCGCCTCAAATTCACGCTGACCCTGCTCATTGCCGTGAGTTGGGCGGCCCTCTCGTTCCGTCTTGCAGGCCGCTGGATCGCCGATCTCACCGAGCTCGCCGGAGCGGTATTCGCGTACTGCGCAATTTTCTCGATCGCAATTATTCCCGGGTTCATGAATGCCTTCCTCGCCACCGGGCTTCTGCTGGATCGCCGGCCACGGCGCAGAGCCGTCGACCGATACCCCGGTATCAGCATCCTGGTGGCGGCATACAACGAAGAGGCCTCGATCTCGAGCACCATTCAGAGCATCGCTCATCAGAAGTACCCCGGTGAACTGGAAGTCATCGTCATCAACGACGGGTCATCCGATGCAACGGCGGCGAAGCTTCAGTGCCTCGCCTATCCGTGGCTACGCGTCATCAATCTCGAGAAGAATGGCGGGAAAGCAAAGGCACTCAATGTCGGCCTAGCGCTCGCCAAGCATGCGCTTACAATTACCGTCGACGGTGACTCATTCCTGTATCGCGGCGCGCTCGTAAATCTGGTCGGCCGCCTTCTCAGCGATCCGCCCAACACCGCATCCGTGGCGGGCGCGGTCCTGGTGCGCAACTCCCGGCTGAATCTCGTGACCAAAATCCAGGAATGGGACTACTTCCACGGCATTGCCGCGGTCAAGCGCCTGCAGAGCCTGTTCCAGGGAACGCTGGTCGCGCAGGGGGCGTTTTCCGTCTACCGCACCGAGGTTCTGCGCGCAGTCGGTGGCTGGGCCGATTGTGTTGGCGAAGACATTGTCCTGACCTGGGCCTTCCTGCGAGGCGGCTATCGTGTGGGCTTCGCCGAGGATGCGTGTTCCTTTACCAATGCGCCGACGACGTTCAGACAGTTCATCCGCCAGCGACAGCGCTGGTCGCGCGGCCTGATCGAAGCCTTCCGCTACCACTCGGGGCTGCTGCTGCAGGCGCGCATGTCTACGCTTTTCATCTGGTGGAATCTGCTGTTCCCCGCCATGGATGTCGCCTATACCGTGCTATTCCTTCCAGGAATCGTCCTGGCCCTGTTTGGGCACTACTGGCTTGCAGGACCGATGACGCTCTTCGTGCTGCCGTTGGCGCTCCTCATCAACTGGCTCATGTTCGTCATCCAGTCGGCGATGTTCACCACGCAGGGCCTGAAGGTGCGCCGCAACGTGCTCGGCTTCCTCGTCTACTCCTTCATCTATGGACTCATCCTGCAACCGGCCTGCGTCGTCGGATACTTAAAAGAGCTCCTCGGGGCAAGGAAGCAGTGGGCAACCAAGTAGCTCTGTCTTGCTTGCTGTGGGCGCTCGCCATCGGGATCGCGCGTGCTCAAGGCGTCCCGGGCTCCGATGACATTCGTGCCGGGCGCCAGGCGCTCGAGATCGGGCGCCCACAGGAAGCTCGAGCGCACTTCGCCGCGGCGCTCACGGAGGCGCAGGCGCGCGAGGACCGGTTCGCCGCCCTCATCGGCCTCGGCCGTGCAGACCTCTGGCTGGGTCATTATCGAACCGCCGCCGCCGACTTTCGCGGTGCGCGCGAAGCGGCGAGCAGTGATGGCGACCGGCACGTCGCCGAGACGGGCTTGGCGCGGGCGCTGAACTCGCTCGAGTACTACCAAGAGGCCTACGCGCTGGTGGCGCCGTTCGCAACCGGCGACCTCGCCGCGACGGTTGAGCTGTTGCGGGCCGCAAATGGGACGGGACGCTTCGATGAGGCAGCGCCTTACATCGCCGCGAGCCCGGACGCCGACGACTCGACACGCCTCGGGAAGGAATTCCTGCGGCAGAAGGATGACGTCAGCCTGCAGCTGTCGAAGCGGATCGACGCCGAGCTGCTCTATAGCGGCGACAGCGACGGACTGAATGTGCGGACTTACAGTTTGGGAACGTGGCTGCCGGGAGCGGCATCGGCGCAGCTCTTCGAAACCTGGCACCTGAACCTGGCCAGCACATCCGTCGAGGCGGGCGGTACCAGGGATCAGCTCACCGAAGTCGACGTGGGCACAGCGGCGCGAATCGGCGAGGCGCAGCACCTGAGTGCGCTGCTCGGCGCAGACTCCTTGAACGGCTGGGACTTCGCCGAAGGTTCGCTGGAGTGGGAAGCGCAGCTCAGCGACCACGCCGCAGTCGACGCCTCGATCGAGCGGGCCCCGATCCTGACGACGCTCGCGCTGGCTGACAGGCTGCTCTTTGACACTTACACACTTGGAGCGAGCGCACGCTTGTCGGATCACTGGTCCATCGTGCCAGTGTATTTCCATCAAGAGTTCTCGGATGGCAATCACCGGGACGGCGGTCATCTCAAGATCGTTCTAAGCCCCTACGACATTCCCAATGCGACTTCGGCGCTCGGCGCACAGGTCGACCTGCGCGGATACAGCAGCAGTTCCCCCTCGACGGGGATCTATTTCAATCCGGCGCACTATCTGCTCGTCAGGGCCGAAGTCATCGCCGCGCAGCAGATCAGCGCCAACTGGCGCCTGCGCCTCGTCGCCGGGGCCGGCTCAGACACCATCGACGGCGTCAGCACGTCGTCATATGCCTGGGATCTGTCGCTGCAGGGTCGCCTGCCGGCAAACGGACGACTGGTCGTGCACCTCGGTCGCGATTCGTTTGCTTCGATGGCTGGTGGCGGGCCCGGCTACTGGAACAACACAGCGACCGTGTCGATCGTCTATCCACTCTGACGCGCTCGTCGCAGCGCCCGTTTTTCCGCCGACCGTTGCTGGTTACGGTGCCGGTCGCGGCGAGGGATCAAGACCCCTGGCCAAGCGTCTATGCCAATCGCCATGGCCTGTCCGGGCTGGCGTTCATTGCCTGGCCGATTCAGGCGCGGGTGCCACTAGTGCACTGCCGTCTCCCCGGAATCGAGCCCGCGACCGCCGGAATTACACTCCGCTGACCGCGGCGGGTGAGATTCCGGGGTGGCTGACGACAGTTCTCGTAAGGAACGGAAGCACTTCACGGGGTCGGTAGCCGTGCATGACACCCTTACGCCCGAGGAGGCAGCCGAGGAACGGCGTCTTTGGGCCGATTATTACGAGGCTGTGGCTCGCATACTCGACATCATGCGCAGGGAGGGTACGGCCGAATCCGCCGTACCACTCATCGTCGCGGAGGACTCAACAGCCAGCCGAGCCATCGCTCGCATCAAGGAACTGCACGGGATTCCCGCGCCAGTGGCGGCTCAAGCGAGGCGCTCTCCCCGGTAGCTTGAACCCTGATCAAGGGTCATCGCTCAAAGCGCGCCGGTGTCGCAGACCTTTGCATCGGCAGGCGCGGCAGTCACCCGATTGCGGCCCTCGTTCTTGCTGCGGTAAAGCACCGCGTCCGCAACCTTGAGTATCCGTTGCGCCAGACCCCGCTGGCCGACCGGCACCTTGTCGATTCCACACAGACCAAAGCTTGCGGTAATGCGCAGGCTGCGGTTCTCAGCCTTGAAGGCGGTATCGGCGACGCATGCCTGGAGCTTCAGGGCAACGCTGAGTGCCGCTTCGTAGGCGGTCTCCGGGAGCACGATGGCAAACTCCTCACCGCCGATGCGCGCGACCCAGTCGACGCGACGGCGGAGCGCTTGCTGTAGCCGCCTGCCAAATTGTCGGAGGAGCTGATCGCCGGCGGCGTGCCCGAATGTGTCGTTGACGTTCTTGAAGTGGTCGATGTCGCACAGGATCAGGGACAGCGAGTGGCCGTAGCGCGCGGATCGCTCCACTTCGCGCGGAAAGTGCTTGCGGAAAAAACGCCGGCTGGCGAGTTGCGTCAAATCATCGATGGCGGACAGCTTGCGGTTCTCCGCGAGCGTGACGCGCAGCACCGCCTCCAGCTCGGCGACGCGTCGCGCCGCGCCGAGACGCGCGTTGAGCTCGCGGTCGGGCACCTGCCCTGCGACGCATTCGTCTGCCCCCGCCAGAAGGCCGGCGTCGCGCTCGGCCGCTGAGTCGAGACTCGCGACATAGAGAATGAACGGAACGCGCGCCGACGCGAGCAGGCGGAGCTTGTGGATCAGCTCGAGGCTGTCGGTGATCACTACCGGGCGAAACCCGTCGCTGCAGCGTTGCAATGCCTGCGGCTCGTCGACGGCGTAGTCGCAGTCGAGCACGTCCGACGGAATACGATTGGCTATCTGCTGCCGCAACGGCACGTCTGCGATGGCAACCAGCGCCCGAGGTGGCGGCAAGGCACGCACCAGGACAGCGACCGTTGCGGTGGTTGCATCATCGCCGGCGGCGCGCCTCTGCACGCGCCGCTCGAGGACTCGCTGGATGACCGTGGTTTGTCCACCCGCCATGTCAGTACCTCAGCGGGACCGCGGTGGTCGCGCCGATTTCGCCTTGGCATGCTTCGTTTCGCCGCTCGCCGGCTCATCCCGGCTCCTGAGCCAGGCTTCGAGCTCCGCCTTGGGCACCGGGCGGCTGTGCAGGTAACCCTGCGATTCGTCGCAGCCCTCGCGCAGCAGGTAGTCGAACTGCGCCTGGGTCTCGACGCCCTCGGCAACTGTCGTCAGGTCGAACGCACGCGCGAGCCCAATGATGGTCGAGACCAGCGTGCCGCTCTTGCGATCGGAGGGCAGGCGGCTGGTGAACGAACGGTCGATCTTGAGCGTGTCGATCGGCAGCTCGGAGAGACGACCCAGGGAAGAAAACCCCGTCCCGAAGTCGTCGATTGCAACCCGTATTCCGGCAGCACGCAGCAGCCGCAGTGCGTGCACGCAGGACGAGGAGTCTCCCGACAACGCCCCCTCGGTGATCTCGAGATCGATGCCCCACGAGTCGTCCCCGGCGAGATCGCCGACGCGCTCGAGAATCGCCCGCGCAATGTTGCGATGACGCAGCTCGGGAGGCGAAATGTTGACCGCCACGCGGATGGGCGGCAGGCCCTTGCCGCGCCATTCGCGGCAATCGGCTGCGGCCTGCTCCAGCACCCAGGCGCCGGTGACTGCCATCAGACCGCCCGACTCGAGCAGCGGCAGGAAGGTCGCGGGGGAGATCAGTCCCTCTTCCGGATCCTGCCAGCGCAGCAACGCCTCGACGCCGACTACCCTGCCCGTGCGCAAAGCGATCTTGGGCTGGTAGTGGAGCAGAAACTGCCCCTGTTCGAGCGCGGGGCGCAGCCGGTTTTGCATGCCGACCCGGTGCGCCAGCGCCGAATTCATCTCGATACGGTGATGCAGGTAGCGCTCGCCCTGGGTCTTGGCTTCCTTGAGGGCCGCTTCCGCGTTCTGCACCAGTTGGTTCGGCTCCTGGCCGTCTTCCGGGTAGCACGCCAGCCCGCACTTGATGGTCGCAACGACCGCGCGGCCATCGACGCTGAAGGGGCGGTCGAACAGCCCGGTGATATCGGCATGCAAGGTGTGGATCTCCGACTCGGAGTGCGCCGGCAGGGCGTTGAGGCACGCGAAGGTCCCCCCGCCCAGGTGCGCCAACTGCTCCGTGTCGGGGAAATGTCCCTTCAGCCGGTCGGCGACACACTGCAGCAGGCGATCGCCCGCGTGCCGCCCCATGGAGTCATTGATGACGCTCAGGTGATCGATATCGAAGACCGTCACCGCGAGCCGCGGCAGCCGCTCGGCGCCGCGCGTCAGCAGGCGGCTCAAGCGCTCGCAGAACAGCGCACGCTTGGCGAGACCGGTGAGCGGCTCGAAGTACGACAGGAACCGGACCGCGTCCTGCTTGTCGAGATACTGCAGCGCGAACGACAGGTTGGCCGTGACCTCCTGCAGCAGCAGCATCTCGTCCTGGCCGATGACGCCGGTAGCGCTCGCGCCGCAGAGAAACGCCCCGACGGGCGTGCCGTCGACGTGCAGCGGCAGACACGCCAGTGAGCGCACCCCGGAAGCGATTAATCCTTGCCTTCCGTCGATGACATGGGGGAAGCTCGCGACGTCCTCGCACAGGATGGCCTCGCCCGTGCGTATTACGCGTCCCATGAGGCTCGAATCGGCGGCCTCGTGATGGGCGACCGGGAACTCCTGGTCCGGATCGGGGAGAAACTCGTAACCGGCCCAGCCGGCCGGCCGCGCCATGCGCGTGGCCGGATTGATGAGCGCCACCATCGCGACCGCGTAACCACCCACACGGTGCGCCAGGCGACAGGTTTCCTGCATCACCTCGTCGCGGTTCTGAATGCGTACCAGTGCCGAGTTGATCCCCGACAACATCTGCAGCACACCGGTGAGTCGTGCCACCTGCTGCTCCGCGAGTTGCGTCGCGCGGCGAAGCTCCGCTTCCTCCAGTGCGCGCTTCACGGCTGGCGCGAGGCGCTTCGGGTTGCTCTTCAGGACATAGTCGATGGCCCCGCACTTCAGGGCTTCGATGGCGCGCTCCTCGCCGATGGTGCCGGAAAGAAAGATGAAGGGAACGCCGGGCGCTTCGGCACGTGCCACCGCGAGCGCCGACATGCCGTCGAACTGGGGCAGACTGAAATCCGAGAGAATGAGATCGGGCAGCTCGGCGCGCAGCGCGGCGCGCATCTCGTCCTCGTTCACGACGCGTCGATGCCTGCAGACGTAGCCCGCCTGCTTGAGGCGCCAGATGGCGAGCTCGGCGTCCGCGGGCGAATCCTCGATGAGCAGCACGGTCAGCTTGGTGCCTGGAGGCTGTGGGCTGGGCTGAGGAGTACCTTGCGTATCCATGCGAAGTGTCTCTGAGGGGTATTAGGCGCTCGAATGCCGGGTGTTTTCCGTGAGTGACGTCGGACCTGCGTCACAATTCGGACGCCGACGCCTTGGGGTTAATCGGCGCATTGCTGGCCCGGTGGCGGTGGCAGGCTGAAATAAAGCGTCGCGCCCTCGTCCGGTCGGCCCTCCGCCCACACCCGGCCCCCGTGGCGGGCAATGATCCGATGCACGATCGAGAGTCCGATGCCGGTACCCTCGAAGGCTTCCTGCGCATGCAGCCGCTGGAAAACGCCAAAGAGCTTCCCGGCGTGGCGCATCTCGAATCCCACGCCGTTGTCGCGCACATAGTAGACCGGCGCCTCGCCCTGGCGCAGCGCACCGACCTCCACGCGGGCAGGGTTGCGGCCGGCGCTGAACTTGAAGGCGTTCGACAGCAGGTTGACCAGCACCTGCTCGAGCAGCGCGCGGTCGGCGAAACAGTCGGGCAAGTCCCCGACTTGTACTGTCAACGGCCGCTCGCCGAGCGGCTCCCGGAGACGCGCCGCGATCTCGAGCACCAGATCATGCAACGGCACTCGCTGACGGTTGAGCGGCTGGCGGCCGGAGCGCGAGAAATGCAGCAGATCGTTGATGAGCTGCGTCATGCGGCCGGCGCCGGTCCAGACGCGCTCCAGGATCTTACGGCCGGACTCCGGGACGCTCGCCTCGTACTCGGCGCGGAACATCTCGCAGAACCCCTCGATGGCTCGCAGCGGCTCGCGCAGATCGTGAGACACCGAGTAGGAAAAGGACTCCAGGTCCTGGTTGGCGACCTCGAGCTCCCGGGTGCGCTCGCGCACGCGCTGCTCGAGCTCCTCGTTCAGTCGCCGCAGCTCAGTGACGAGAGCCGCGGTCGCGAGCGCCGTGGCCGCGGTGCGCGCCAGCACGTCGAGCGCCTTGATCTGTCCCGCACTGATGCGCCGCTGGGGTCGCACGGAGCTGAACCCCAGCACGCCGAAGAACTGCCCGCCGGCGACGATCGGCAGGGCGATGGCGATGCGGGCGCCGAAGGGATGCGCGTGCAGGGCCCGCGACTCGCTCTGTGCGCTCGGCGCTTCGAGCTCCGCTTGCGCCTCGGCGAGCCAGCGCTCGAGCGGCTCACCGCCCGAGAGTCCCTCGGCACCCGGGGGCTCGGCGCCCGGACCTGCGGCGCGCGCGACGCGCAGTGTCCCGTCCTCCGCGGACGGCTCCAGCAGATACACCGCGCCTGCGTCGCTTTGCCGGCGGGCCGCGGCCACGGTGCGCTCGACGATCTCATCGTGCTCGAGGCCGTGGCTGATGGCCCGGGCGAGCTGGTAGATCGAGACCGTCTCGCGCAGCTGAATGTTCTCGAGCCGCAGGCTGCGCATCCGCAGCGCGCGGGCCAGCGCGGCGAGGATGCTGTTGAGCTTGAACGGCTTCAGCACATAGTCGAGCGCGCCCGCTTTCAGCGCCTCGACTGCGGTCGCGATGGTGCCGTGACCGGTCATCACGATGCAGGCGAGCTCCTCGTCGATCTCGTGACAGGCGCGCAGCAGCGCGATGCCGTCGATCTGCGGCATCATCAGATCAGTGAGCAGGACATCGAATGGTTGCTCGCGCAGCGCCGCGACCGCGTCCAGCCCCGAGCTGAATCCGCGCGTCACATAGCCCGCTTCCTCGAGCGTGTCGCACAAGGCGCGCATCTGGGCCGCCTCGTCGTCGACGATGAGAACCCGGGCGGGCGCCTGTGTATTCATGCTGGAGCCCCGAGGATCGCCGCAGGGTCGTCCGGGGCGGAAGAGAGCTCGGCGAGCGCCGCGCGCACTTCGACGAGGCGCGGCGGCTTGCTCAGCACCCGATCGACGTGCGGCGGGATGTCGTTCTCCGCAAGCAACCGTTTACCCCAACCCGTGAGGAGGATCACCGGGGTGTGCGCCGAGGCCGCCTTGACCGAAGCCGCAACCTTGCGCCCATCGACATAGGGCATGCCGAGGTCGGTGATCACGACCGAGAAGGGCGTGCCGCCTTTGAGCGCGGCGCCGAAGGCGTCGATTCCCTTCTGCCCGCCGTCGGCGGCGGTCACGGCATGGCCGTCCTGCTCGAGGATGTCTCGCAGCGACTTGATGAGCAGCGGATCGTCGTCGACGAGGAGGATACGCAGGCGTTGTGCGGGCAGCCGCACTCGCGGGTGCTGTGTCGCATCGAGCGTGAGCGCGTCAGCCGCGGCAAAGATGAGCCGCATCGTGGTCCCCTGGCGCGCGCAGCTGTCGATCTCGAGCTCGGCGCTGTGACGCTGCACCATGCCGTAGACCATCGCGAGGCCGAGCCCGGTGCCGCGCTCGCCTTTGGTGGTATAGAAAGGCTCGAGGCAGCGGCGCCGCGTCTCCTCGTCCATGCCGATCCCGGTGTCGGCGACCTCCACGCACACGTGCCGCGCGGCATCGGTACCGCCGCTGGCGAGCACCAGCGTGCGCAGCGTGAGGGTCCCGCCCTCGGGCATGGCGTCCGCCGCATTGAAGATGAGGTTGGTCAGGGCGTCGCGAATCTCGACCTCCGAGCCCATGATGTCGGGCAGGTCCGGGGCGAGCTCGGTCCTCAGCTGAATGACGACGCCGCGTTGCTGGGGCAAGTCGCTCCAGCGCGCATGGGTCAGATTGATCACCTGCTCGATGAGGTGGTTGCAGCGCACTCGCGCCAGCACCAGCTCTGCCTCGCGTGGCCGGTAGAACTCGCGCATGCGAGCCACGGTCTCCGCGACGTCCTCGATGGCGGTCTGAATGGTGCCCAGGTAGCCGCGCGCCCGCTCGCTCAGCCCGGGCTCGCGCTCCAGCAGAGACTCCGTGTAGAGAGCCACCGGCGAGATCGCGTTGTTGATATCGTGGGCGATGCCGCTCGCCATCTGACCGAGGGCACGCAGCCGTTCCTGCTGCATGATCGTCTGCTGCGACTGCCGCAGGTCATCGTAAGCTCGCTGCAGCGCGCCGTAGAGCTGCGCCTGATGGGCGGCAAGCGCCACCTGCTCGCTCAGCTGCCTCAGGAACTCGCAATCGGCACTGAGGAAGGATTCGGCTGCGCGCCGCGCGACCACCAGCACGCCGAACACGCGCTTTTCCACCAGCAGCGGGGCGATCACCAGCGCGTGCAGCCCCGCCTGGGCGAAGCGCTGCGGAAACGGAAAGCGGATCGTACGGGTGTCCGGCTCGTACACCAGCTCCCCGCCGACGCAGCGCGCCAACCCATTGGGGTCGATCGCCACCTGCGCGCCCTCCGCGAGCATGAGCGCCGGGGCGAACGCCGCGCTGCCCGCACCGATGACGGACACCGTGAGCGCCTCGGCGGGCGGCTCGAGCACGCACATGCAGCCGAAATCGACGGGCAGGTCCTCCTCGAGGGTGCGGGTCAACACCCGGAACACACTCGGCAGATCGTGGCGCTCGCCCGTGGCGCGGGTGATGCGGTGCAGGAGGTCGAGCCGGCTCAACTGGGTCTGAAGCTTGCTCTGATCACCCTGGATGCGCGTCAACATGTGATTGAAGGCATCGGTGAGCTGCCCGAACTCATGACCGGCGGATCGCTCCGCACGCACTGCATAGTCGCGTTGCTCGGATATCCGCTGCGCGGTGGCCGCGAGCGAGAGGATCGGCCCGGAAACCACTCGCAGCAGGCGGTGCGAAATGAGGTACGCGGCGACGCAGGTGAAGAGCAGAAACGCCGCACCGAAGGCGAGCAGGAGCTCCAAGTGGCGGGAGATCTCCCCGAGGTCCGCCTCGATATAGAGGGTCCCCATGCGGCGGTCTTCCTGCGCCACGGGCTGCACCCCGCGTAGCAGGCCGTCCTCGAAGCGGTAGCCGTCCCGCAGCGGCGCGGTCGCGGGCGGGTTGCCGGCGCCATCGGGATAGGAGGCGATCAGCCGTCCGTCGTTGAGATAGAGCCTCGCGGCGCGCACGTGCGGTTGCGCCTTGAAGGCAGACAGTGCCTCGCGCGCATCGTCCGGATTTTCGAACGCGAGCGCCGCGGTGCTGTTTTCCGCGATCGCCGTCCCCAGGATCTCGAGATTGCGCAAGGTGAGCTGCCGGAAGGTCAGGTACTCAAATGTGAAGAAGGCGCCCGAGGTGATGAGCATCACCGCGCCGCAGGTGAGCAGAATCACCATCATCAGCGTGCGGCGAATGGGCCGTGCAACGGCGCTCATGAGTCTAGCCCCCTGCTCCAACGATCTCGGCCGGCCGCAACAGCTTCGAGCTGATGGTGAGATTGCCGGCTTTCGCAGCCTGAAGATCGATACGCAGTCGAATGCGGTTGTCGCGCTTCACGAGTGCGATGATCACGCCGCGCACAGCAGGGGCGTCGGCGTCGGTCACGGTGAGCGTGCTCCTGCCCTTGAGTGCGGCCAGGACCGCGTCGAGATAGCCAATCTCGGCCGCCGGGATGAACAGAATCTGGCAGCCGCGGATCTCGGCGGCGGTTTGGTAGCGCGCGACGGCGAGCGGATGCCCGTTCACGTTCTCGCCGCGCAGGACCTCCTCGAGACTGGCGCCGAAGGGATCCTTGCCGAGCACGCCGATGACGAACGGAGCGTCGTCGCGCGGGAGCGCGGCAGGCGGCCATTCCACGAAGTGGGCGAAGTTGAAGAGGAATACGGCTTTCAGCTGATACTCGGACACCGGCGCGGCTGCCGCGGCCACGCCGCAGGCGAGCAGAACCGGCGCAAGGGCGCGCTGCAGTGCCTGTATCGCTCTGTGGATCACTCGCCCCATGTAATCCTGGCGTACACGCTGCGCACGATTTGCTCGCGCGTGGGCGAGGGAAAGCCGTACTCGGTGTGGTACTCGTGCAGCAGGTTCTGCCCCGAGAGCGAGAGCTCGAGCTTGCTGCTGACACGCCAGGCGAGGCGCGTGTCGAGTCCGAAGTAGCTCGGCACGGTTTCCACCACCGCCCCTCCAGTCGGGCCGTTGTTGATCCACAGCGTATCGACCCAGCGCAACGCGGCATCGAGCGTCAGGTTGTCGGGCAGGTCCATGCTCGAGCGCAGCGCGACCTGCTGCTGGGGATCGGCGGTCTCGTTGGTTGCCCCGGTGGCGTCGGTCTCCCCGGGCCTCGCATGCAAGTGCTCGCGCAGCAGGTCGTAGCCGAGGTGCAGCCGCCACCACTCGAGCAGCTGATACGAGGCGCTCAGCTCGGCCCCGTAGGTGTAGCCCTCGAGGTTGTTCTGGAAGTAGACCGGGTAGGGAAAGGGGTAGAGAGGCGTCGTGGCGGTCGAGGCGGTGCTGCGCAGATCTGCGTAGTTGTTGTAGAAGGTGGAGACGGAGCTTGTCAGCTTCGGGGTCAATGCGGCGCGGTAGCCGGCCTCGTAAGCGATGAGCGTCTCGGAGACGAAGTGCGGATTGCCCTGAAGATAGGCGGCCGGAAATTCGAACGGCGGCGGTGGGTTGACGAGCCCGCTCGGCACCACGAGGTCGTGGTCGTAGCGCGACGGTGTCCGGACCGCGCGTGAGACGGCGGACCAGAGCATCTGCCTCGGGTCGGGCTGCCACTGCAGGCGAACGCTCGGCTCGGCCTCGTAACCGGTGTAATCGTTGTGCTCGAGTTTCGAGCCCGCAGTGAGGGTGACTGTCGGGGCGAGTGCGATCTCATCCTGCAGCAGGGCGCTGTAGAGCACCTGGTCGAGAACGGGAGGCGTGAAGCGCACCACCGAGATGTCGTAGTCCGCCTCGCGCGTTGCGCGGTAGCCCAGGCCCCAGGAGAGCTTCTGCCTTGCGCCCCAGGCGAAATGATCCTGGAAATCCAGATCGTAAGTGTCGAGAGCGTCCGTGAGGGCCGCGGCCGGAAAGCCCGTGTAGTACGGCGGTGCCGCCGGACTCGCGGTGAAAGGTTGCGAGAGGTAGGTGTGATCGTAATAGGCCTGGAGACTCAGCGAGGATCCGTCAGCCGCGGTGCGCGTCCAGCGGCCGAGGATATTGCCGCCCGACAGGCCCGCGTCGAAAGTGCCGGCGACCGTCTCGCTGCCGGTATAGAGGTCGCCCTGCATGCTGAGCCGATCCGTGGCGGAGGCCTCCGAGTCCAGGCGGAATCCGCCGCGCGCGATGCGCCAGGCGTCGTCGGCATTGGCGCCGGTGCCAGTCACCTCGGGACCGTCGTCCGTGTACTTGCCGTACACGCGCAGGTAGACCAGGGGTGCAAGCTCCGTGCCGTAGCGCACGCCCGCCTGCTCCTCGAGCTGGTTGCCGGCGGCGAACGAGGCGTATGGCCCCTGAGTGTCCCGGGCGGCCTTGGTGATGATGTTGATGACACCGTTCACCGCGTTAGCGCCCCAGAGCGTGCCGCCGGGGCCGCTGATGACCTCGATGCGATCGATGTCCTGCAGCAGGTAGTCCTGCACGTTCCACAGAACGCCGCCGTATAGCGGCGTGTACACCGCCCGGCCGTCGATCAGAACCAGGAGCTTGTTGGCGAGGTTGGCATTGAAGCCACGCGCGCTGATGGCCCAGTCGTGGGCGTTGATCTGCGCAACCTCGAGGTTGTCGGCGAGGCGCAGCGCCTCGGGCAGGGTGGTGGCGCCCGAGCGGCGGATGTCCTCGGCCGAGATGACCTGGATGGAAGCGGGTGCCTGCAGGAGTCTCTGCGGCTCCTTGGCGACGGAGGTGACCTCGACGTTCATGAGGTCCTCGACGCTCAGTTGTTTGAGCTCGCCCGAGGTTGTCCCGCCGCCGGGGGCGTCGGCACGTGCCGTGACACCGGCTTGCGCCAGCAGCAGGCAGATGGACAAGGTTGCAGCGTGCCGCCAGCCGCGCGCGCTGGCCGCGGCTTGAGTGGCATCGGCGAGCAGCGCTCGCCGGTTGATAGCCCTGGACAAGGGATTGCCTCCTGCACGCGCAGTCCGTGCGGATCCATCCGAGCTGCCTCCGCGACGGCTCGATGAGCCAGATCGCGGAGGCGTCGCTACCAGCCGGGGGAAATTACGGGCGCTGAGGCTGTCCCGCTGCGGATTACGTCACGTGCGACACGGGTGGGCGCAGGCCTGCCCGGAACTGTGAAACGCAACAGAACAGGTTTCGCATTCGCGCGCGCTCACGTTACCGGCGCGTTCGCCGCGGGCCCGCCGCGCCTCAGGCAGTGGATGCCGCCAGGGTCGAGCCCTCTAACCCTGGAGTCCACGAATCTGCTTGATGCGCTTGATGGCGGCCGCAGCCTTCTCTTCCTCGGCGGCTATCCGCAGCAGGGTCGCCGCGCTGGTGCCCTCGGCACGCATGATCTCCAGGGAGCGCGCGGTGGCCTCGTAGTAGTCAGCCCAGAGTCGCCGCTCCTCGGCCTCCTCCACCGGAGTGATTTCCGCGCGCGTGGGTGGCTTCCTCGATGTCAGATCAACTGCGAGCTGCGGCTTCATGGCTGACTTTCCCTCCCTGTGCGGATGTTGGCTGCGAAGTCGTCCCATGACCTGAGCGCGGATCAGAGTGTCTTCGGCGGACAGAGCGGCAGCGCAGCCGCACCCCGGTCCCGAAGCGGGATCCGGGACCGGATCAGCGCCGCCCAGTACGCTGTGAGGGGGCTCCTTGCCACGTCGTCAGTGTTGTCGACCCGCGGTTGTGCCGCACCCTGGGGAAACCAGGGACGAGCACCGGGAAAACACGGGCCGCGCATGTAGGAACGCTCCGACGCCGCGTCAATCTGCACCCGGCTCACGGTTGGCGTTTTTTCCGCCTGGGCTTGCCTGCAGTAGACGCGTCATTTCATCGAACGGCACCGGTTTGCTGCCGCCTCGGTCCGCTCGTCGGTCAGGCCGATCCACACCACCTCGAAACCGCCGCGCGCGTGACACCCGGCAAAACTCGGGGGCCGACCCTGAAAAACTACCGGCTGTCGAGTCGTAACGGCGCTGTCAGCTGCCTGCCGAACGCTGCGGTACGCTCAGGTGTCGCTGGAAACGAGTCCAGTGCGGATCGCGTACCGGGTCAGACTGGCGATATCGTGAATCTCGAGCGCCCGCATGAGCTCGGCCCGGTACGATTCGGCGGTCTTGGGGCTGATGTCGAGCTTGCCCGCGATTTCCTTGGTCGTATGCCCTTCCGCAATCAGCTGCAGGACCTCGCGCTGTCGCGTAGGGAGGCGCTCGAGCGATGTCCGCTCTTTATCGACGCGGTTGATGCAGGCGGCAACGACGTGCTCGGATACCGCGGAGCTCAGGAACCGCTCGCCGCGCGACACCGCCCGGATGGCCAGTCCCAACTCGGCCGGGTCCGCGGTCTTCACCAGGTAGCCGACAGCGCCGGCACGCAATGACTTAAGGACCGAATCCTCGTCCGCGTTCATCGACAGGATCACGACGCGGGTGTGCGGGAACGTCCGACCGATACGCACGGTCGCATCCAGCCCGTTCAAGCCCGGCATCGTGATGTCCATGAGGGCGAGATCGGGTTGATGGGCTGCGACCAGACGCAGGGCCTCGCGACCGTCGGCGGCCTCGGCGACGATCTCCACGTCGGCGACGGTTTGCAGCAGCGCCCGGATTCCCGCCCGGACGAGCTTGTGGTCATCGGCGAGCAGCACCCGGATTCTCGCCACGGCCTCAGGCCCTCTGCTGCTTCGGTACGAGGGTCGGCTCACTCAACGGAAAGACAATGTGAATGCGGGTCCCCTGCCCCGGCTGCGAGTTGATCTCGAGGCGTCCGTTGAGAATCTCCACCCGCTCGCGCATCCCGATCAGGCCGAGGTTGCCGCCGCTGGCAGCCCGTTCGAGCGTCCTTGGGACGTCGAACCCCTCGCCGTCGTCGCGCACCGCGAGCTCGAGGAGTCCCTCACTCTGGCTCAGCTCGATCCACACGTGCTTGGCCCGCGCGTGACGCACCACGTTAGTGAGCGCCTCCTGCACGACACGGAAGCAGGCGATCGCGGCCTCGCCGGATACATCGGGCACATGACCCGCTACCTGCGTGACGATGCCGGTGCGCTGCTGACACTGGTCTGCCAGCCAGCGCAGGGTCCCCCCGAGACCCGCGGTCTCGAGCAGCATGGGGCGAAGCTCGAGCGCGAGGCTGCGGACCTGCGCACCGGCGCGCTGCATGAGGGCGATGCTCTCGTCCAGGTTTGACTGGGCGTCGGGACCGGCGGAGCTCTTCACAGCCTGCAGATGCATCGTGATGGAGGCAAGGAGCTGGCCGAATTCATCGTGCAGCTCGCGCGACAGGTGTCGGCGTTCCTCCTCCTGCACCGCCAGCAGGCGGCGGGAGAGATGTTGCAGTTGATCGGCGGATTCGTGCAGGGCTTCCTCGGCTCGTACCCGCTCCGTGACCTCGTCCATGACGATGACCGCCCCGACAATGAGTCTTGCAGCGTCGTGGATGGGTGCCGCGGATGCCTGAATCGTCTTGCGCTGGCCGTCGAAGGCGTCGATATCGATCAACTCGTTCGAGGTAACCTGCCCGTCGCGCAGCGCGCGCACCGACGGCCATTGGGTCGGGGCCAGCCTTTCGCCGGAGTCGTGCCGGTAGCCGGCGCTGCGCACCCAGCGCTCATCGCCGGAGTAGATCATCTTCTCGCCCCAGATGCGCCGCGAGGCCGCATTGGACAGGACGATATTGCCTGCCTGATCGGTCACCGCGACGCCCACCGGCAGTGTCTCGAGGACGAGATTCAGCAGCTCCTGGCTCTGGCGCATCGCTTCCTCCACCCGCTTGCGTTCTGTCACATCCACGTTCGTCCCGTAAACGCGGACGCTGCGGCCGGAGGGGTCGCGCACGACCGTGGCTCGGCCGACGAGCGTATGGACACTTCCATCCGGCCACACCACGCGGAACTCCATCTCGCGCGGCCCGCCTTCCTGCAGGAGTTTCTCGTGTCGTGCGCTCACGTACGCACGATCGTCCGGGTGCACCGCCTCAATGTAATCTTCGAAGCGTTCGCCCTTGCTGCGATCGTCGCCGAAGAACAGACGCACGTTCTCCAGGGTATTGAAGATCTCGCTGCTGACGAGATCGCGTTCCCAGCTGCCGGTGTGACCAAGCTCTTCGGCCTCGCGCAGCACGCGCTCGCTCTTGCGCACCGCGCTCTCCGCGCGCACGCGCTGGGTGACATCCTCATTGACGATGACCGCCCCTACGATCTCGCCTTCGGCGCTGTAGATCGGGGCCGCGGAGTTCTGAATCGTCTTGTGCTCGCCCGTGAAATTCTCGATATCAATCACCTCATTGAGACTCGTCTGTCCCGTGGACAGCGCCCGCACCGAGGCCCACTCGGATGGCGCCACTCTCTTGCCCGAGTGGTGCCACCAGCCCTTGGACTGCGCCCATCGCGACGGGCCGCTCATGAGCGGCACCTCGCCCCAGATGTTCTTGAGGGTCGCGTTCGCCAAAATGATGTCGCCCGTCGGATTGGTAACCGATACGCCTACCGGTAGCGTGGCCAGAACCTGGTTGAGAAGCTGCTGACTGTTGCGCACGGCCTCTTCGGCCCGCTTGCGTTCGGTGATATCGAAGGCGATCCCGAGGACGGCGCGCTTGCCGCCGACATTGAACGCCCCCTCAGTGAAGTCCAGGCAGCGCTCCGCGCCGTCCTTGGTGAGGATCCTGAGCTCAAAGCGTGCCGGTACCTCTTCGCCGCCGCGGCGCGCAGCCGCGCGGGCCCGGACCGACTCCCTGGAATCCGGCACCGCGGTGTCCCAGAAACTCTTGCCGAAGAGCTCCGCGCTGCTGAAGCCGGTGATCACGGTCGCCGCGGGATTGCTGTACTCGATCCGGTCGTCCTGGCAGATAAAGATGGCGGCCGGGGCGCTCTCGGCGAGCGCGCGAAACTTCGCCTCGCTGGCCCGCAGCTCCTCCTCGGTGCGCTTGCGTTCCAGGTTCTCGGCGCGCAGCGCATCGTTGTGCCGCAGCTGCTCGTCGTGCGCGCGCGCCAGGCCCTCCGTGCGTCGGCGGTCAGTGGCGGTGACCCATACGACATAACAGGCGACGACCGCGAACGACGCAAGGCGTAACAAGGTTAGCGATTCGTCCGCGAGTGGATTGCGAAGTTGCGGGAGGAGGTAGTTAGAGCCCAGAAGGGCGAGCGCCGTGGCCAGTAAACCCGCCCCCGCTCCACCCAGCCGGGTCGTGACGATGACCGCGATCAGGAGGATCGAGACGTGCGCGCCCGCCTGCCACCGCGCCTGGATCATCGACAGGGCGACCACCGCAGCGCCGACCGATAGAACCGCCAGGCCGTAGCCGAAAACTGCCGTTTGCTTCACCGGGTTCTGTGAGCCGATTTTCAGCATTCCGCCGAGTCTACCCCCGAGCGAATATGTCTTGACCGGCGTCGGTTGCGGGATGAGACCGCAAAGCTCAAGCCGACGCAAGCCGATCGAGGCTCCAAGAACCGTGAGGCTGCGCAGAGGAAATTTCACAGTTCGCTTGGGGGCGGTACTTAGCGCTGTTGTCTTGTGTGATCACGCGCCGTTGCGATTCGGCAGGATTTGCCAATAGCTGAGCAGCTGTGATCCGGTTCGCGGATAGTTGTTGCAGCCGCGAGTCCAATCTCGTCTCGCCACGGAGGACGCGTCCATATGGAAACGGTCAGGCTGCGCCGGATACAGGAGCCCTCTCGAATAGAGAGCCTTCTGGAAGCCTACATTTCGCGCGCCCGCATCCTGCCAGACGATGCTTATAAAATTCGCGATCGAAGCGGATTGCCCAACCGCGTCCAGACAATCGTGAGTCGAGCGATTGCACAGGGACACGTCTGGTCGGGCTGGGCGCGGGGCACTCAGGTCTGGCTCTTCACATGCGAGATGTCTCTCCCCCTGTCACGAGAACGGGGAGCACCCGTATTGATAGTTCGTCTCCACAACGAGGACGGTGAAGTCACGGATTCCGGGACCTGGCGGTATGACCCGCTCGGGACCTGGAGTCGCTGCGCTGAGTGAATGCCACGCTGATTGAGCGCCCCGCCGCGCTTGCTTCCCGAACGTGCATCGCGGCGGCTCTCGGCCCCACCGGAACAACAGGTTGCGGTGGGGTCTTTTTTTGAGCGGCCGGGAAGCACGGGGATGCGCTGGTCGACTCCTCCACGAGTTCTGACGGCGCTGCTCGTGAACGCAGCAGGTGGAGGCAAGTAACGCCGGGCGAATGCAATCCGCCCGAAATGCAATGCGGGAAGATACTACACGCCGTAGGCAGCGGAACGGCCTTACCGCGATGGGAACAGAGTGTGCGCTCTCCCCGAAGACCGACCACGATGGGTTGCCCGAGTGCCAGCATGACACGCAACGGGCAGGCGATCAGCGGCCGGGATCGAAATCGTCGGCGAGGCGGCCGACGGTCGGTGTTGCTGCGGTGGCCTCCGCGCGAATTCGGCTGTGACTATTGCGCCATGCCCGGGGCATCTTCACTCTTTAACTGTGCCCCGGTAACGCGATTGCGGCCATCATGCTTGCTGCGATAAAGAGCCGCATCGGCGAGCTTTAAGAGTTGCTGGCCCAAGTGGCGCGCGACCGGCACCCGATCGACGCCGCACAAACCGAAACTGGCGGTGACTCTGAGAGTCTTTCCGGCCGCCTTGAACGCGGTGTGCGCGACCGCGGCACGCAGCTTGTGCGCCACGGCGAGCGCGGCTTCGTGGGATATTTCCGGTAGCACGATGGCGAACTCCTCGCCGCCGATCCGCGCCACCCAGTCCAATCTCGCACGCAAAGCCTGCTGCAGCAGGGGGCCGAATTGCTTGAGAATGTCATCCCCGGCGGCATGCCCCAGGGTGTCGTTGATCTTCTTGAAATGGTCGATGTCACAGAGGATCAGGGAGAGCGCCCGCCCGTGGCGCCCTGCCTGCTCAACTTCGCGCGGAAAGTGCTTGCCGAAGAAGCGGCGACTCGCGACCCGCGTCAGGTCATCCGTCGCCGCCAGCTTGCGATTCTCCGTCAGAGTGATGCGAAGCACCGCCTCCAGTTCCGCAATGCGTCGCGCGCCCCGCAGGCGCGCATTGAACTCCTCATCGGTTACCCGGCGCTCGAGGCAGTCGTCGGCGCCAGCGAGGAGCCCGGCCTCGCGCTCCAGTGGATCAGCTGCCTCCGCGACGTACAGGACGAAGGGGGCGCGAGTTCCCTGACCCGCGCGGACCTTACGCACGAACTCCGGATTATCCGTGAGCACGACCGGACGATAGTCGGTGCGGAATCGGCGCAGGGCCTCGAACTCGTCGGCGATCGATTCAAAATCGAGCACCCCGGGCGCGATGCGCCGCTCGGTGTGCTGAGCGAGCCTTGAGTCCTCGAAGACCAACAGCGCCCTCGGCGGAGGCAGCACGCGAACCATCACCGCGACGGTTGCAGTGGTCCCCTCCTCGGTCGTTGGCCGTTTTTGCGCCCGTCGCTCCAGGACTCGTTGGATGACCGTCGTATGTCCATCAGTCGGCATCTGAACCCCGCCGCCGGGCTGCACCCGGGACAGTGCCAACTGGATTCGTCGTCGACGCCTTTTGAACGCTTTCCTGTCTGTTCGGCGCGCCTGCAGCTGCCCCTGCCCCTAAGCCGAGCGCCGCCAGGATTTCCGCCCGCGATGCTCCCTTCTCGAGCCAACGGTCGGCTCCCGCGGCGCGCACCGCGGCGGTGTTTTCCTCGGTGAGTGCATTCGAAATGACCACCAGCTCAGCACTGGCGGTCGTGGGGTTCGCTCGCAAGCGGCGACAGAGCTCAATCCCGTCGATGCGCGGCATCTGAATGTCGAGGACGACCAGCTGCGGGCGGAATGATTCGGTGAGTCGCCCCGCTTCGAATCCATCGTTCGCGGATTCAATCTGGATGCTGGGGCTCGCCGCGAGAATGATCTGCCGGAGGTAGGTCACGAAGACCACATCATCATCCACCAGCAACACCCGCCGCGGTGCCGTGGCCGCCGCAGTCGTCTCGTTTTCCAGGCGAATTCCATGTGCGGCCGCGAACGTGCGCAACTCCTCTATAAGGAATCGTCGATGACCGCCGGCCGTTGAGACCGCCCGGAGCAGGCCTTTGCGAGTCCACTCGCGCACCGTGACCGGCGACACCATGAGCAGCGCCGCGGCCTCCTTCGGTGTGTAGTAGGTCCTCCCAGAAGTCGCCACTCTGAACACCACTCTCTCGAGTCCGACAAAGGGCGGAGCATGAGGTTTCGGGTGCGTTGGATCAAGCGAAATAGGCGATTTCATCGATTTCATCTCATTTGCGTTGGGCACTAAAAAGTCAGCGACGAGACCTGGAATCTCAGCGGCCAGGGGTAGACACCGGGTTTCACGCCAGGCGCCAGCGTGAATCGAAAATCGAGCGGGAGCGGCAGCATTTTTCCCCAGCGACGCTCGAAGATTTCACCTCCGTCGGCGCCGAGCTCGGCCTGGCTATCGCCGCTTCTCACGACCACGGTGGAGAACACCTGCAGTTGGGGCCAGACACTGAGGACGTAGCCGCGCCGGTTGGTGTTGGTGACGAGGAGCGAAGTGGCGCCCTGCACCTCGACGTAGCCGCGTGCCACGTCCGCAGCCGAGACCTCCAGCTGTCGGGGGCTCGATTCAGAGTCGATCAGCGTGCGTGCCATCACCGTCACGCTCACCTGAATGTCGGCGCGGGCCGTCCCGGCTTGCGCTTGCGGCATCACCCCGAGCACCGCGCAAACCGCCAGCACCAAAATTCGCGTTACCCGGCTGATCATGTCTGCATCCTCCCTTCTGTCCGCTTCCCTCTAGTGAGCAGCCGGCGGCTGCTCCACCGACCGATTCAGCGGGCGGTTGCGCTCAACCCGGACGCCGTCGTTACGCAGAAACCGCTCCAGACCGGATGGCAGAGTCGGCTCGCACAGGAGCGCGCCCTGCACCCAATCGCAGCCCGCGGCCATAGCCGAGAGCAGATCCGAGCGGGTCTCCACGCCTTCCGCGGTGACGTCGATGGAAAGCGCGTGTGCCAGACGAACGATCGACCGCAGTACTAACCGCGCCCGGGTGTTGTGCGCGGCGTCCAGGACGAGCTCGCGGTCGATCTTTACTTCCGTAAAAGGCAGCTTGTAGAGCTCGGTGATCGAGCTCACTCCGGCGCCGTAATCATCGAGCGCCAGGCCGATGCCGGCACCACGCAAACGCTCCAGCGCATCGACGCACAACTCGCGGTCGCTCACGCTCTCGGTCTCTTTCAGCTCGAGCATCAGTCGTGACGGAGGCACATCGAACTGCCTGAGGCCGTTGAGCAGCCGCTCCGGGAATCCGGTATCTCTGATCAGCCCCGGCGCCAGATTGACCGCGACCGGCAGGTCGATCCCTTGATCGCGCCACGCAGCGTGCTGGCGGATCGCCTCCGTCAGGGTGAAGTCCGTGACTTCCGTCAGCAGGTTCGCATCCCTCGCGAGCGGCAGAATGCAGCCCGGCGACAAGACCCCCATCTGCGGATGGTTCCAGCGAATCAGTGCCTCGACGCCGAGGAGCGTCCGCTCATCCGCGCAGTCAAACTTCGGCTGGTAATAGAGTGTCAGCTCGTGCTCGTGAATCGCGCGGCGAAGATCGGCGGCCTTGGGGCTCGCAGACCGCTCCGCCTGAAGGGCGGGGCCCGCTCCCACGGTGACAACGTGCGATGAGGTCTTTGTCATGGCGGCTTCCAACTCCGAGTGAGGTTCCGTTGGCAAGCACTCTGCCACATCGATTGCATCGTTTCAGGCGTTTTAAGCGTTTCTGTCGACTCAGTCGCATCTGCGGGACGTTATGGAAGACCTGGCTTTCGGAGGGCCTATCGGTTGACATAACATTCGGCCACTGGCGCGAATCGTCGCGCCAGTGGGTGTGTGCGACAAAAGGGATTAAATGCGGCTCGCGGGCAAGGCTCGTAGCGCATTGGTGTCGCTAGGGATCTCCATCGTACTGACCGCCGTCGCGGCGGGTGCGTCGCTCGCCTTGCGCAACCCGCCACTGATCCAGGGAAGGGGCCGTTGAGCGCGGCGCCCGAGCAACTCGACTACCGTCGGCTGTTCGAGCAGTCTCCCGACATTCTTCTTGTGCTGCTCCCCGATGCGCCGCGCTTCACGATGGTCGGTGCGACGCGCGCCCGGCTCGCCGTGACCCATACGACGTACGAACAGATCCTCGGTCAGGCGTTGTTTGATGTCTTTCCAGACGCCCCGACGGATCCCTCGGCCACGGGTACTCGCAACCTTCGCACCTCGCTCGATCGCGTTCTGGCCACGCGCGCACCCGACACCATGGCCGTGCAGAGGTACGACATTCAGGGAGCCGACGGACAGTTTGCCACGAGGTACTGGAGTCCGAAGAACATCCCCGTGCTCGATGAGAGCGGCGAGATCATCTACATCCTCCATCGGGTTGAGGACGTGACTGAGCTGGTTCGTGCCAGCGAGTCAAACGAAGCGTTGCTCGCCCCGGCACGTGCCATGGAACGGGAGGTCGTCGCTCGCAGCCGCGAGCTCGGGGCCGCAAACGAAGCTCTGCGCGAAGCCACGGAGAAGCTCAAGGAGCTCGATCGCGCCAAGACGGAATTCTTCAGCAATGTCAGTCACGAATTCCGAACTCCGTTGACGCTGATGCTCGGTCCTCTGGAAGACGCCCTGACCGATGAGGCCGAGCCTCTCGAACCCGCACAGAAGAATCGGGTCACGCTCGCTCACGACAACGCGCTGCGGCTCTTGAAACTCGTCAACGCACTGCTCGACTTCTCGCGTCTGCAGGCCGGTCGAGCCCAAGCGCACTTTGCGCCGCTCGACATTGCGCAATTCACCGCCGAGCTCGCCGGGATGTTCGAATCCGCGGTCGCCAAGACCGGGGTTCGTCTCATCGTCGACTGTCCGCCGCTCTCGGAGCTGGTATGGGCGGATCGGGATATGTGGGAGAAGATCGTCCTCAATCTCGTGTCCAATGCCTTCAAGTTCACCCAGCAGGGACAGATCGCCATCCGCATGCACGAAGAGCCGACTTCCGTGACACTCGAGGTCGCCGACACGGGCATCGGCATCCCGGAGGGCGAGCTGCCCCGCATTTTCGAGCGCTTCCACCGCGTGGCCGGCGTCATTGGCCGCGCCTATGAAGGCACGGGCATCGGTCTCGCCCTGGTGCGCGAGCTGGTCGAGCTGCACGGGGGGCACGTGAGCGTCACCAGCGCCGTCGGCAACGGCACGACCTTCCGGGTGCAGCTGCAGAAGGGATTCGCACATCTACCTGCCGAAGCCGTCGCCCAGCAGGCAAGCGCGGCCCACGTCAGCCGTGAGGCAGCCGCACACGTCGCCGACGCTGCACGCTGGCTGCGCCTCACCGATGTGAGCGGCACGGTCAGGCAGCTCGCGGACGCCGAGCGACCTGCGGCCCGTCCGCGCGTGCTCGTCATCGATGACAACGCGGACCTGCGTGAGTACATGGGCTCGCTGCTCGCACCGGCCTATGAGGTGTCGACGGCAAACGATGGTCTGAAGGGTCTCGCCGCCGCGCAGACCGATTCACCGGACATCATTGTCAGCGATGTCATGATGCCCGGTCTCAACGGGATTGAGCTCGTGCGCATGCTGCGTGCGGATCCACGCACCGCGTCGATACCTGTGATCCTGGTATCGGCCCGCGCGGGACAGGAGTCGGCGATTGAAGGCCTCGATGCCGGCTCCGATGATTATCTCGTCAAACCGTTCTCGGCGCCGGAGCTTCTCGCCCGTGTGCGTACCCACGTGCAGCTCGCCTCGAAGCGCCGTGAATGGATCACCCAGCTCGAGAGCGCCAACCGCGAGCTCGACGCGTTCACATACTCAGTGGCCCACGATCTGCGGGCGCCGCTCCGTGGGATCAATGGCATGGCGGAGATCCTGCGCGAGAGCAAGCTCGAGCAGCTGGATGCCGATGGCCAGAAGTATCTGCAATTCATCCATGAGTCCGGCACTCGCATGGCGCAACTGATCGAGGATCTGCTGAAGCTCTCACGCATCACCCGTGGGGAGCTGACGCGGCAGTCACTGGATCTGTCTGGGCTGGTACGCGAGGTCGCAGAGCAGCTCAGCAACGCGAATCCCAACCGGCGGGTGGAGCTCGTGGTTGCGGATGGGATCTTTGCCGCGGCCGATCCCCGGCTGCTCCGTGTCGCCCTCGAGAATCTTCTCGGCAATGCCTGGAAGTTCACGAGCAAGCGAGCCACCGCGCGCATCGAATTCGGCGTCCAAGAACAACAGGCTGCACCCGTGTACTTCATCCGCGACAACGGCGCCGGTTTTGACATGACATACGCGGGGAAGCTTTTTGGCGTCTTCCAGCGCCTGCACCCGATCACTGAATTCGAGGGAACCGGGGTCGGCCTGGCGACGGTTCAGCGCATCCTCACAAGACACGGTGGCCGGATATGGGCCGACAGCGCGATCAACGAGGGAGCCACCTTCTTCTTCACGCTGGGCTCGCCTTCAAACGGGGCGGCAGTCGAGAGCCCCGCGGAGCGTTCAGCCGTGCCGGCCGAGCGCTAGTTTCCCCACGGCCGTCACGGCAAGGCGCTTGTTCACTACCTGTGACGTTGCGCGCTGTCCGCTCCGACCGGCTTCCTCTCGCTCGTCACCACGCCAATCAGGTCAACTCACCACGTGCTCGGGTCAAGTGCCGACGTCAATAATCTGGTTGAGGCTCTCGGAGGCTCGAGCGTACGGTTCCTCAGGAACTCTCCTCAGTGGATGTGGCTTTGCCTTTCTTGCTCGCCAATCAAATGACTTTGGTTGATGGCTGAGGATGAAGCTAGCCACGCCTTTCGGACCCGTGAACTTTACGGCGAACGGATTGGTTTCGTTATAAGAGGCGGTCGTCATCGGCAGACCGATAACGATCCCGGTTCTCTCATTGAATTCGCGCGGCGACAGCACCACCAAAGGGTGTATGTCTCTCATTTCGCGACCGGCCTGAGGATTGCAGTCAATCCAAATCATGTCTCGCCGGTCGGGGCACCATGACTTTCTGGCGGCCACTAGAGCATCTCGTTGCCCATCGGGCCAGTGGCCATGACCTCACCACCGTGCAGAGCTGGATCAAATGCCGCGAGCTTCTGCGCGAGCGTCAGCTTGGGCTCACCAAGCGCCTTGACCAGAATGTTCGAATCCTGAGCTGATACTTCGACGGGTTGGCCGACCCTAAATCGGGCAGATCGAGCCACAGCCGCAGGAATCCGTACAGCAAGGCTGTTTCCCCACTGCTGAACGGTCAACGTCGCGCTCTTTGCCATGATCTCTCTCCAATGTATAAACAAGTCTATACGTTGGATTTCCATTGTCAATTTAACCGTTGAAAGCTCGCCGCAGACTTCGGCGTCGAAACCAGCCCGGGCTTTTCTGCAGAAATACGCCGGACCTTGGATCAGGACGCCGCTAACCGTCGGATTTCCCGCGGGAACCTCCGCGAACCCTTGTGGAAGACCCACGACATATTCAGCTGACTTTGGATCAAATCCGCCGCAAGTAGCCGTCCGGCGCGACGGTGATCAGGAGCTTGTGCTCAAGCACGCGATCGATCTCGAATTTCAGGGGCTCACCGTCGACCGCAGTTCGCCCTGGTGTGGCAAGCAGGCCGAGGTAGCTGTGCACAGCCGTTTTCGGATTGCAGCCTTTGCCCCAGGGCCGATTTGGAAACGAATCCTCCGGCAGATCTTCGATGACCGTGTCGAAGACCACACAGTAGCTTCCCTTGCTGACCAATGGCGCGTAAGCCTCGAGCTCCGCAAGAACGTGCTCGTGCGTGTGATTGGAATCGAGGACGACCAGCACTCTTTCATGCTCACCGGCCACGCGGCGCACTTCCTCGACGATTGTTCGATCGGTCGACGACCCCTCCAGCATGTCGATGCGATTCGCCAGCGGATGCGATTCGATTGCCGAGCGATTGTGGGCGCGGATCTCGATATCCACGCCGAGAACCCGGCGGCGCGGGGTCCGCGGATCGAGCGGCGCGGCACCGCTGACCGCATCGCAATACTCGAGCAAGGTCAGCATCGACGCGCTCATGATGAGCGAACCACCGTGTGCGATGCCGCATTCTATGATCAGGTCGGGCTTTACACCCCAGATCACCTCCTGCAGCGCCACCACGTCCTGCGGGTACTGGATGATTGGCCGGCCCAACCAGGTGAAGTTATACGAGTAGCGGTGTCTGAGCGTGCGACGGAACCATAACTTGCTCAACTCCTGGGCCTGCTCGTCGTCCGCAAGTCCCGCAATGTTCGCCCGGACCTCGCGCTGAAACTCATCGAAAGGATTCATGATGATTCTTGCGTGCTGGTTTACCTATGGCGAGCGGGGTTGCCGACGACCGTCGCGCGATCCGGCACGTCCCTGGTCACAACGGCGCCCGCGCCCACGATGGCATCGGCCCCGGTGTAAAACCGTGGCAATACTACAGCACCCGTGCCGATAAATGCGTGGCAGCCCACTTTGACCTCGCCGGCCAGGCGTGTACCCGGCGCGATATGGGCCCTGTCACCGATGCAACCGTCGTGATCGACCGACGCCGCGGTGTTGACGAGAACGGCCCGGCCAAGATGCGCGTGCGCACTGCAAGGTGTCCCTGCTATGTTGCCTTGAGGCTAGCCGGGACGGAACGATCTCAAAGACACGATTTTACAACGCCCCGACCGCGTAGCTCAGTCGTAGCAGCGCGAGTGACTCGTCGAGGGTGGCGTTGTCGCGGTTGCCGAGGGCGTTGACTTCCAGGCTCACGGCATCGAGCACCTGGGTGTTCGTTGCCAACTCAGCCCCGTAGAGCTCCCGGGAGCTGCGCAGATTCTCCTCCGCCTGCGCGACTGCTTCGCCCGACGCCCTGACCCTGGCCTGTGCCTCATGCACGTCGAGCCACGCCTGCCGGACCTGAAGCTCGATGCCCGAGCGCAGATCATCGAGACGCTCCTGCGCGGCGCGGCCGGCGCTGCGCAAAGCCGCCGCGCGCTGACGCGCCTGACCGCCGTCGAACAGATTCCAGGTAAAGCCGATGCCGACGCTCGAGAAGTCCTGGCGATCGAGGATCTGACTGTCGAAATGGGTGTAGCCGCCGATCAGTGCCACCTGCGGCAGCGCCTTGCCGCTCTCTGCGTGCGACTGTGAGGCAAGAGCGTCCGCCCGGGCCGCGAGAGCTTTGAGCTCGCTGCGCGAGGCCAAGGCACGCTGCACCAGTGACTCGACCGGCAGGCCGGCCAGAGAGGCGTCGGCGGAAATTCGCTGATCGAGCTCCGCCGAGCGCTCGAGCGGTTCGCCCAGACGGCGGTTATAAGTGGCCTGGGCGAATTCGCCGGTGTTGGCGGCGCGCACGCGGACCTGCTCGGCATTGGCCAGAGCCACGCGCGCCGCCAGCAGATCAGCCCTTGCCACCAGGCCGCGGTCCACCATGTGCTGCACGTCGCTGGCGTGAGCCGTGAGACTCTCGACGCTCGACTGCGCAGCCTCGAGGGCGCGGCGCGCCCGCAGCACGCCCACATAAGCCTCGGCGACTTCCAGCTTGAGCGCCGAGGTCGCCGACTCTTCATTCTCGGACGCTCCGATCAGCGCGTGATGGGCGGCGGCGATGCCGCCGGATATCTGCCCGCCGGTGTACAGAGGGACCTTCAACCGCACGCTGCCGGAGACGAACTGGTCGTCCTTGAATATCGGCCCCGAGCGGAACACGAAGCCGGGCGTGACGACGTCGAGGGCTGGAGATGCATTGAGGCGCGAGTAGCCACCGACCGCATCGAGCGACGGCCAGCGGGCACCGCGCGCGGCCTGCTCCGCCGCGCGCGCGCCTTGCACATCGTAGCCCGCCGCGGCGAGCGTCTTGTCATGCGACAGGGCCAGCCGCCAGGCATCCTGCAGAGTCTCGGCCCCGGCCGTGTGCCACGCCCCTGCTGCGGCAGCCGCCAGCAGGGTGATCGTCAGGCAGAGCGCCGGACGAGCCCTTCTCATCAACCCGCCTTCTTCAACAACGACAGGATGCCAAGGGCCTTGAGGACATACCTCTCGTACACGGGAGTCAGGGAGCCGGTGCGGACCTTGCGCAGGAAATACTTCTCGAAGGCGATGCCGACTCCCGCACCGATGATTGCAACCTGCGCCATGACCATGCTCCTCAAGGCGCGCTGAGCGCCTCGTCAGTGCGTGCCACCGCGGCTCTCGCGGCCGTGCGCGCTTCTTTTCGCTTGAGATATGCGTAGTAGAGGACCGGGATCACCAGCAGCGTGAGCACGGTCGAGACGAAAATGCCGAAGATCAGCGAGACGGCCAGGCCGTTGAAGATCGGGTCGTCCAGGATGAAGAAGGCGCCGATCATTGCCGCGAGCGCCGTGAGGGCGATCGGCCGGGCGCGGATCGCGCCGGCGCGCACCACGGCGTCCTCCAGAGTGCGGCCGGCACGGACCTCGACGTCGATGAAGTCGACCAGCAGGATGGAGTTGCGCACGATGATGCCGGCGAGGGCAATCATCCCGATCATCGAAGTCGCCGTGAACTGCGCGCCGAGCAGTGCATGGCCCGGCATTACGCCGATGATGGTCAGTGGGATCGGCGCCATGATGATGAGCGGCAGGACATACGAGCCGAACTGCGCCACTACCAGCAGATAGATGAGGACCAGCCCCACCGAGTAGGCGAGACCCATGTCGCGGAAGGTCTCGTAGGTGATCTGCCACTCCCCATCCCACTTGATCGCCGCGCTGTTGGGGTCGTCCGGCTGGCTCACGAAGCGCTGCGCGATCGGCTCACCGCCCGGCGGCTCTCGCCGCACGAGGCCGACCAGGCTGAACATGCCGTACAAGGGGCTGTCGAGCCGCCCTGCCATGTCGCCCATGACGTAGGCGACCGGCAGCAGGTCCTTGTGGTAGATGGTGCTGTCCCACGTTGTCTGGCGCACGCTGACGAGCTCCGAGAGCGGGACGCGCGCGCCACTTGCCGAGCGGACCTCGAGCTCGAGCAGCTGGCCGGGCCTCTCCCTGTCCGAAACCGGCAGCTCGAGCCGCACGGGAATCGGGTAGCGCTCGCGGCCGACGTGCGCGTAGGTAACGTCGGCTCCTTCGAGACCCAGTCGCAGCGTCTGCGCCACCTGCTCCTGCGAGACCCCGAGCAGCGCCGCTTTCTGCCGGTCGACCGCGGCTACGAAGCGCGGCGCCGGCGCCTCGACGCTGTCATCGGTATCGACGATGTCCCGCGTCCGGTCGAAGGCGGCACGGAGCTGCTTCGCCAGGCGCTGCTGCTCGGCGTAGCGCGGCCCATAGACCTCGGCGACGATCGGCGCGCGCACCGGCGGTCCAGGTGGCACCTCGACGACCTGAATCGACGCGGCGTACTTCCGGCCGATCGCAGCCAGCGCCGGTCTCACCGCCAGCGCGATCTGGTGGCTCTTGCGGCTGCGGTGGCGCCTGTCGACGAGATTGACCTGAATGTCCCCGAGCTGCGGGGCCTGCCGCAGATAGTACTGGCGCACCAGGCCGTTGAAGTTGATCGGCGCCGAGGTGCCGGCGTACACCTCGTAGTCGCTCACCTCTGGAACCTGCTCGATCACGTGCGAGAGCTCATCGAGCATATGGGCCGTCGTCTCGACAGTCGTGCCTTCGGGGAGATTGGCGACGACCTGGAATTCCGACTTGTTGTCGAAGGGCAGCATCTTCAGCACGACCAGCTGGACCACGGCGAGTCCCGCAGCGATGACGATCGCGCCCAGGATTCCCCAGTAGAGCTTGTGCCGCCGTGCGCGCCCGGCTTCTCCTGCAAGGTGTGGACGCACGACGCGCTCGAACAGCCGCGTCAGCCCGCTCGCTTGCGCGTGCTCGGCCGCCGCTGCATGGCTGCCGCTCAGCAGCCGGCGGCACAGCCACGGAGTGAAGACGAGCGCGATCGCGAGCGAGATGAGCATCCCCATGCTCGAGTTGATGGGGATCGGGCTCATGTAGGGACCCATGAGCCCGCTCACGAAGGCCATCGGCAGGAGCGCCGCGATGACGGTAAAAGTCGCGAGGATCGTCGGTCCGCCGACCTCATCGACCGCACGGGGGATGATCTCCGCGAGCGTCCCGCCGCCGAGACTCATGTGCCGGTGGATGTTCTCCACCACCACGATCGCGTCGTCGACCAGGATGCCGATCGAGAAGATGAGCGCGAACAGTGAGACGCGGTTGATCGTGAAGCCCCAGGCCCACGAGGCGAACAACGTGGCGGCGAGCGTGATGGTGACGGCCGCGCCCACCACCAGGGCCTCCCGGCGACCCATCGCGAGCACGACCAGCAACACGACGGAGGCGGTTGCGAACAGCAGTTTCTCGATGAGCTTGACCGCCTTGTCGTTCGCCGTCTCGCCGTAGTTGCGCGTCACGGTCACGTGCACGCCTTCGGGCAGGTAGACACCGCGCAGCTGCTGCACCCGGCGGATCACCTGGTTCGCGATGGTGATCGCGTTCATGCCCGGCTTCTTCGCGACCGCGATCGTGACCGCCGGAGCATGGGCGGTCGGTGTCAGGCCGCGCGTGGCCGCACCGGGTCCGGTCCCGAGCCATACATAGGAGTCGGGCTGATCGGGCTGCGTCGAGACCTCCGCGACGTCCTGCAGGAACACCGGCCGGCCGTGATCGGCCCCAACGACCAGCCCGGCCACGTCATCCCGGCTCGCCAGGAACTCACCCGCGTCTACCGGGGTGACGCGATCCTCACCCTCGAGCGCTCCGGCATGCTGCACGACATTGGCAGCGAGCAGCGCGCGCGCCAGATCGTCTGCAGTCAGCCCGAAGCCCGCGAGCCGCTGTGGATCGAGCTGCACGCGCACGATGCTCTGCGGCGCACCGATCGTGTAGACGTTGCGCGTGCCGGGCACGCGCTTGATCTCGGTCTCGATGGAACGGGCGACCTGACCGAGCTCGTGGGCGCCGCGTGCCGGGTCCTCCGTCCAGAGGGTCAGTGTGACGATCGGGACGTCATCGATGCCTTTGGGCTTGACCAGGGGTTGGAGGATGCCGGAGTTCGCCGGCCGCCAGTCCTGGTTGGAGTAGATCGCGTTGTAGAGCCGGACGATCGCATCGGTCCGCCGTTCACCCACCTTGAACTGCACGCTGAGGATGGCGAGCCCCGGGCGCGAGGCGGAGTAGATGTGCTCGACACCTGAGATCTCGCCCAGCACCTGCTCCATGGGAGAGGCCACGAGGCTCTCGACCTGTGCCGCTGAGGCGCCCGGAAACGGAATGAATATGTTCGCGAAGGTGACATCGATCTGCGGCTCCTCCTCGCGGGGCGTGACCAGAACCGCGAACACGCCCATCAGCAGCGCCGCCAGCGCGATGAGAGGCGAGAGCGGGCTGGTCAGGAACCGGCGCGCGATGCGGCCGCTGAAACCCAACGAACCGTTGCCTGACGGCTGCTCCGGTCTCTCATGAGCGGTGTCGTTCACGGGCCCGCTCGCGAGGCAACCGTCATGGGCTTGAGCTCTTTGACGGCAGCCAGGGGATCCACCGCAACGCGCTCGCCCGGTACTAGCCCCGAGAGAATCTCGATGCGGCCGTCGAAACGATCGCCCACCCGAACCTGACGCATCGAGGTGCGGCCGCTCGCATCGAGCACGTAGACGGCCGTGACCTCACTGCGCTCGATCAGGCAGCGCTCCGGCACGAGCAGCCGGTCGGCATCCCCGGTGACAAAGCCGACCTTGACGAACATTCCTGGGTAGAGATCGGCGGCATTCTCGGGAAGCTCGAGCCGCGCGCGGAAAGTATTGGAGGGCGCGGACGCTTCCGGGAAAACCGTCACCCGGGTTGCTTCGATGCGCCGCCCGTCGACGTACACCGCGCCCTGCTTGATGCGGCGCACCTGCGCAACGATCGATTGCGGGACGTCCACCGTCACCCGCAGGTACTGCAGCGACAGCCCGCTCATGAGCGGAGTTCCGGGACTCACCGTCTCACCCACCTGCACGAGACGCTTGGTCACGATCCCGGCGTAAGGTGCACGAACCTCGGTATACGCGACCCCCTCTCTCGCGCTCTCGAGCGCGGCTCGTGCCGCCGCCAGGCGCGCGACGGCCGCATCGCGGTTCGCCGTCACCTCCTCGAGCGTCGCCTTCGGGACCACCTTGCGGTCGTACATGTCGGAGATGCGTTGGTACCGGGACTGCGCTTCCGCCTCGCGGGAGATGGCCTCGTGCAACGCGGCTTCCGCCTGCGCGAGTCCCGCGCGCTGCTCGGTGGCGCGCAGGCGGATGATCACCGCTCCCGCCGGGACGAAGTCGTTGACGTCGTACAGAATCGCTTCCACTCGCCCGGAGGTCTGGGCCGCGACCGTGCCCTGATTCACCGCCTCGATGAGGCCATCGAGCCTGCGCTCTATCGGAGTGCGTACGCGCTCCGCGACGATGCTTTGCAGAGCCGGTTGGGCGGGTTGCGAGGCGCCTGGGTGGCCGCTGCCGCAGCCTCCAATCCACAGAGCGGCAAGGACGGCGGTGGCGAGCGCATAAGGTCGGCTGCTCATAGGGCACGAAGCGGAAAGTTCAGGAGAAGGCGGCGCCCGGCCGGCCTCCCAGCTTCTTCAGGACTATTGCCAGCGGGCAGAAACCCGTGAAGGCGGACTGAAAGAGATTCAACCCGACGAAGCCAGCGAGCAGGAACCAGTAGGGGCTCACCAGAAGTCCGAGCGCGAGACTCAGCAGAACCATCGTGCCGGCGAAAGCGAGCACGATCCGATCAATAGTCATGGCGGTCCTCCGCTCTGATGGTGTGTCTTGTACGTATTATATTAGATATTGCTTAATTAGATAGTGCTAATTATACTGATGCTCACGATCCGGCTTGCCGAGGTGATGTGATGACCACGACCCGCGCGGCGGAATCTGCCGGGCTCGCGCGCACAGCGCGGGAGATGCAGCCTCACGCCCTGAAGGCCGCCGACCTGCTGCGGGCGCTCGCCAACGAGCAGCGCCTCATGGTCCTCTGTCACCTGGTTCAGGGCCCGCTCTCGGTGGGTCAGCTGAACGAGCGGCTGCCCCTGAGCCAGTCGGCGCTGTCGCAGCATCTGGCCGTGCTGCGGGAATCCGGGATCGTCCAAACCGAGCGCGAGGCGCAGACCGTGCGCTACTCCCTGCCCCCCGGGGTGGTCACGCGGCTGCTCGAGGTCCTCCACCAGGAGTTCTGCAGGCGCTGATTCGAATGCGCGTTCGCGGAGTTCTGCCGCCCCTCTACCATAGACGCCGACCGCGCCAGGTTCGTCCTGCCGCCGAGCTGGCGGCGCAAGAATGTTCCGCTGTTGATTCGCGAGATCTCGAGACTCTCAGCTCGCGAGCTTCTTGAAGGCGTCGAGCACCGCGGGGCCGTTGAACGGCTTCACTATCCAGCCCTTCACGCCCGCGGCCTTGCCGCGCTCCTTCATGTTAGGGCTGCTCTCCGTTGTCAGCATGATCAGGTTGACCGCCTTGTTATTCAGCTCGCCACGGATCTTCTCCACCATCGTGAGCCCATCCATGTTGGGCATGTTTACGTCACAGACGACCAGCTTGATTGCCGGATCGGCCCGCAGCTTGGACAGACCGTCCTTTCCGTCAACGGCCGTCGCTACATCCAAACCTGCATTGCGCAAGAACGTGGATACCTCGTCTCGCACGGTGCTCGAATCATCCACCACGAGAATCTGTGCCATGGGATTACTTCCTGCAAATGATGTTAAAAGAGCTCAAGCGCCCCGGAATCGACCAGCCGGGCCGCCTCCTGCTGTATCTCGCGGAACTCCTCCGGAGCCCAGTTCAGGTTAAAGACAAACCTCACGTAGACCGTCACCGCACCGCCGTCGGCCGGGTCGGTCAGCTCGAACCTGAAACACAGCTGCGGATTCTCGGTGCCGAAGGAGATGTATTTGTGCTCGTGATTGACAATCAGGGGAACTTGCACTTGCTTTACGCCTCGCGATCCGTCGTCACCCATGTAGCGATTCTTGAATCCGCCCCAGATCAGATTGGTGATCTCGCTGAGCAGATCGTTCACGTTGCGAAAGCCAATGTGCGCCTCCGCGCTGCGCTGCCGGGTCAGCAGAGTTACGAACGGCGCCTCCTGCGTTTGCAGCATCATATAGCCACGGCACCAGGAGCTCTCGAGCGGTATCAGCGAGAAAAGCTCCCCGAAAATCACCCGGTCACGAACGATGTACGGCGTTTCCATCGTCACCGTCAGCGGCCGGCATTGCGAGCGCAGCACCGATTCGGTGATTTCCGTAATGCCTCGAAGCAAGGCGTTTGGATAGAGCAGGCAGAAGATGTATTCGCCGATCACCGCACCCAGCTTGCCCATATCGCTCGCCACGTAGGCGGCGCAGAAGGTGCGCCGCGCTGCTTCGGGGAGATCCGCCAGCGTCGCCTGCGCGCTGCGCCTCAGAATGATCGGCAGCTCGGGTCGCGCAGCGTGAATCTCTGCGGCGACCTGTGCGGTCTGCTCCGCTGTGCCTGCGTACCCTTCGAAACACAGAATCCCGCCCAGATCGATGTTGGTGCGCAGCACCGACATGACGGTGCCGCGGCGTACCTTCAGCGGCACCAGGTTGTGCTGTTGGCAGAACCTCTTGATTTCAGGCAGGTGCTGCTGACAGTCGTCGAGCACCAGTACCTTGCTCACAGGGGTCGCGTTCATGGAGAAGTCCGTTTTCATTGGGATGCCTTACAGGAGCTCCAGCTCCCCCATCGACTGGGCCGCTTCGATGGCCGCAGGCGCGAACTCCACTTGCCGCTCGCAGCACATGCAAAGCGTCGCTTTGATGCGCACTGAATCCTGAATCGTGATGTCGTAGGTCGAGATCATCCGCGGATTCAGCTCCCCGAGATACTTGGCGCATTGCCATTCCAACAGGTAGGGAATCGACAGGCCGATATGACGGAACTGCGAAAAGAGCTCGCGCCCGAGGGCCCCGCAACACATGTTTGCGAACTCGGAGAACGTCTCATCCAGAGTCTTGCCGCGGGCTCCCTGGGCGTAGTAGTCACGTGTCAGCTGCCCTTCAGAGACCTGGAACACAATGATCAGACGAAACGTGAAGGAAGAGATCGTCATCAACAGGACGCCGCCGCCGGACTTCGGCTCGGTCCACGCTTGGGTTGACGGCGTGATCGTGCATTGATCACCCGCCTGACGCACCAGGGTGGCGTTCGCGGCGCGGAGGAAGGCATCGCCGAGATTCCTGACTGTGCGATCGCTCAACACAACGGCTGCTCTAGCGGATGAGGCGGTTGACGGAGGCCCCGAGACCGCTCACCGCCGCCATCATCATCTTGCCGCCTGCCTGGATGTCCTGGAACGTGGCAGCGGTCAACAGATTGCTCTTGTGCAGCCCATCGCGCAGCTCCGCCGCCAGCTTCTGTGCCTGCAGCGCGAGACTGCGCACCTCGGATGCGACCACCACGAAGCCGCGCGCCGATTCACCCGCGTGTGCGGCCTCGATGGCGGCATTGAGCGAGACCATGATGAGGCCGCGGGTGACGGCAACCAGGTCTTCACCCTTGCCGTGCAGGCTGCGGTTGCAGCCGGTGAGACCGATCATATCCTGGTGCCAGCGCTCGAAGGCTTCCGCCAGGCTCTTCAGCTCGGCGACTTCCTCGGCCAGCGCTCTGGCCTTGGCATCGAGGTCGGCATGGCTTTTCGCGCCGCCGGTCTCCGCGTCCATGGCGCTGCTTTCGTCAGGCCGCAACCGCCCGGCTGTGGGCGCAGGCTGTCGATGCGGCCTCGATCACGAACTCGAACGGTGCGTAGTCGAAATCCGTACCGGAGCCTTGTAGCTCAATGCGAATGGTTGCACCCTGCTGCTTGAGAAAGGTTCTGACGGCGTCCATGCCGACGCCACGGCCGGAAACCTGGGTGACTTCGGCGGCGGTCGACAGACCAGAGCGGAAGATGAGGTCCGCCACTTGCTCGCGGGTCGGTCGGGATGCGGCGTCGAACAGCCCCGCCGCCATTCCCTTCTCATAGAGGCGATGCAGCGCCAGGCCGCGTCCGTCGTCACCGATGCGCAGCTCCACGGTGTTCCCCCGCTGTACGCATGAGAACCGTACGCGGCCCTGCGCGGGCTTATTGCTCGCATGGCGCTCCTCCGGCGTCTCGATGCCATGGTCAAGAGAATTGCGCACCAGGTGCATGAAAGAGCTCTTGAGAGCCTCGGCGAACTGATTGTTGAAGCCGAACTCGCCATTGACCACATCCACCGTCGGGGTCGGCTTTTGCAGCTCCCGTGCCAGTGAGGCAAGTGCATCGATTGACCCGGAAACGAGACGCTCCAATGAGATCAGACCGAGCGCATCCACCGCCTGTCGCAGGCGCGTCATGTCCGGGCCTGGGTGGGCGGCGGCGAGCGAGGCCATCATGGCGCGAAGTCTTGCAAGCTCGTCGTTGCCGACGAAAGATCCACGTGATGTCAGCAGCTCTGCCCCGCGGCCCTTGCGTCCGAGCTTTTCTTCATTCACCGTCACGAAGCGCCCGACGGCAGCCTCGACGGCCTCGAGCTCCGTCAGCAGCGCTGCAAGGTTTGCGATCGCATCCGGATCCTTGCGCAGCCGATCGTAGGTTTGTTCGGCGCGGTGGGCCGCGTCGGTGATCTGGGCGAATTCGAAGGTCCGCGCATTACCCTTGATGGTATGCATGTTGCGGAACAGTGCAGCGATCGCCTCGGCATCGCGGCCGGAGGACTGCTGGATAAGCGTGCGGTTGGCGGCAATGAAGTTCCGCGCCGAATCGATGAAGTCGTTGAACTTGCCAGCCGGGATGCGGATGATTCTCGCAATGATGTCGAGCTCTTCCTTCTGCTTTGCCGAAGCGAGCTCCAGTTCGCGCAGCTGGGTCACGTCCTGCGAGATCAACAGCACCTTCTCGACGGTGCCGGTCTCCTGATTGACAATCGGACTCCAATCTAGCTGCACGATCTTGTGCGTGCCATCGTCATTCGCGAGATTCATCTCGCGTACCAGCAGATGGCTGTTGAAATTGAACATCAGCGGGTCTTCGCCCAGGATCGCCGCCAGTGCGGCGTGCACCTGGTCTCTGGCGTCCACGCCGAGGCTCGAGCGGCTGAACAGGCTCGCGATCAGGTCCTTGTTCGCCAGGTCGTCGATGCAGAAGATCGTCCGCAGGTAGTTCGAGTACTCCGGATGAATGAGATTTCCCGGAATGACGGTTGACACGCCGAGCTTCATGTTCTGCAGCATGGCGTTGATGTCCGAGGTCTTCTGACTCAGCTGCGCCGTGCGCTCGGCGACGCGCTTCTCCAGCGTGGCATTCTGCTCTGCAATAACACCCATCATCGCCACGTTCCTGCGGATGACGTACACCAGCACGGCCATGAAGCCGAGATTCATGACGCCGAGCGCGAGCCCCATCCACAGGCGTACCGTGGCGTCGCGCTGCGAGCTGGCTAGCGTCACGACAAACTCGTCGTAACTCGCCTTGCGGAATCCGGCCAGGCTCGCCCGAAGCTCGGTGAGCGCGGCATTCATGTCCGCGGCTAGTGCGGCAGGGTCGCCGCTCTGATCGAGGAACGCGGTCGAGGCTGCGCCGGCCAGTTGCTCGTACTTCTTCAGCTGCCCGTGCAGGCCGGCGACTTTGGCATCGCGCCCCGGGTAGAGCTTGCGAACCTCCTCGAAGGCCTGATCGGCCTGCGTGCCCATCTCCGCCGCCTTACCGATCAGGTCGCGGTCGCCCGCGACCACGACTTGGATGTAGAGCTCCTCCATCTTGTCGACGCGGACGATGTTGGCGTCGAGGCGCTGCAGCACCGGAAAGTACAGATCGCGGATCGCTGCCAGTTGCGCAGTGCTCTGCAGCTCCTTGCGGATGCTATAAGCGCTGAATGCCATGAATACCACGATGGCCACGCCGACGAGCGCAAACACCTTGTTGATCGACAGGGAGTCGCTGCGTTTCGCCGTGTTGGGAGCTGCGGGCGATGCGGATGCACCGACGCTGGCGACCGTTGCTGCTACCATTGCTTTACTGCCTTCTCTTCCTTGAGTCCGGCGTCACAGTCGTTGCTGCAACGCTCCCTGAGCCCTCGTGTGTCGGCACCCCGGTTGACCGCCGCGGAACCGACACCGGCCTGCCGTTGTCGGCAGCCGCTCGCGACTACTTGAGGTCGAGGACGACCTTCACCGAGCCGTCGACGGCCGACTTCTCGATGTAGCCGATGGCTTTCGGGTCTGCGGCAACCGCCTTCTTGACGGCCGCAGAATCGGGAAGCTCTTTGGGAGGCGTCGCCTTGCCGGTGAAGACCAAGCGCGACCAAGTGGCCTTCACCTGCGAGAGATCGTGCCCGGTAACCCGCTGATAGAAGGCAGCCTTGATGGGTGCCGAAGCAGGCTGGTCGATCAGCCTCATGCCCTGGCTCTTGCCGAGGAACAGATCCGAGACCTGATCCTTGGTGAGTGAGGCGGCGGAGCTATTTCCGATGACCACGAGCTCGTCGGCGTGGGCCCCGGCAGCGAGCAGCAGCTGGCTGATGGCGATGATGAACAATAGCTTCTTCATGATTGCCACACTCAAAAAATAAAGTCGACAGTCACACTGAATACGTTGACCGAGCCGCTGGGTGTGGCCGGTACAATGCCGAGTGGTGAGTTGACGAACGCGAAGCTCACTCCGCCACCACCTTCGGGATTGACATGCTCGACCTGCAGCTTGATATCAGCGGACTTGAAGGCATCCCAGCGGACGCCGACCGCGGCCGTGTTCTGGCTCTGCGACAACGCCGCAGAGGGTGAGTAGGCCGCATCTATGAGGTTTTCGGTGCTGGCGTAGCTCACGTAGGGCGCTACCGTGCCGAAGCGATAGCCGCCGAGCACGTACCAGCCCGTCGCATTCACAGCGTCCTGGTAGTTCTTGCTCCTGCGCCTGACCCATTCGGCCTGCGCGATGATGTTGTCGTGATCGACGAGCGCACCGACGCCGCCGAAGCTGTAGGTATCGGCCACCTGAAACGTCACAGGAATGTACGCCGTCGTCGGACCCAGTGGCGTCGGGATCGGACCCACGGGAATGTTTTCGATTGGAATCGTGCCGCTCGCGTGCGTCTGCGCGTAGCCGGCACGCAGCGTCACCCACTGAGTGTCCCACTTGAGCTCGCCGCCGATGACGTCGCTGCCGTTGATCGCGAGGTAGCGCTGCGTCCAGATGGTGGTGGTACCGCCGTAACCCGTTAAGGTCAGGTGGGTACCGGCTACCGGCAACGAGTAGCTGGCCTCGCCGCCGTTGAGCTCCTTGATGTTGGACAGAGCGTACACTTCCTGCGGCGGCCGCAGCCAGACGTTGGCATAGCCGACGTCGAGGGAGTCGGAGATGGCGAAGATCGGCATCTCGACCCGTCCAAGCTTCAGCGACAGGCTGTCCATCGGGTCGAGCTTCACATAGGCCCACGGGACATCGCCCGTCAGTCGATCCGCGGTCCACTCTCCCTGTACCGTTACGGCGAGCCAGGAGTTGAAACGCGCGGTGGCCTGAACCCCCAGATTGGAATCGACGTTCTCTGCAAACGACTGGGTTGCCCCGCTCGCTTCGGACCCACGAATGAACTCCGCGGAGTCAGTCGATGTGCGCACCGCACCGGCGGTACCATAGCCGGTGAAGCTGAAATCGACGTTGGAGAGCAGATTACCCGCGTCCTGTGCGTGAGTCGGTACCTGTGCCAAGGCTGACAGCAGGGCACCGACGGCGATGACCTTCCTCATTGGTTCCTCTTTCGCAGTTCCATTGCCAACAGCGGCGCCCCTCACTTTCCTGTAGGGCACCACTTACCGTCGCGTATTAGACAGAGCTGGGAGCGGCTTGCGGCGTGACGAAGTTCGATAAGTACTCACCGCAAAGTGTGAGCACGCACGCAGTCCGTGAGTTATGTGGTTTGTACCTGAGGGGTGAGGGTCCGCGTTCGCACAGTTGCCCCGCCCCGGCTTGGCGGGTACTCATGCGACACGCGCGGCGCGCACATCGCGCTGGCGCGGCGTAGGGTTTGCTCATTCGCGACCGACCATCGCTGTCGGACCCGAAGCGGCCTTGAACAAACCCCAAGCGCAGTCATCGAGACAGTTGGTATTCGCGGACGATTCTCCACACGCGCGTGGGGTCAGTTCTTGTCGCCAGACGACTGCGGGAACCCGATTCGGCGGACCAGGTCGCGGTGACCGGGCGATGAACGAACGTATACGCTGCCTCCCAGGCGGCAATGGCCCGGGGACATTTGGCGACGTTCGCCAACCGCGTGGGGCGCCTACCTGACGGCCGCAGCCACCAGCATCTCGCACGGGCCTTCGAACTGCCCGTTGCGCTCGAATTGAACCAGCGCTTCCTCGATCTCTGCCCAGGTGTCGTCCTGCTCTTCGGGACTGAGGCCTGCCAGCATTTGATGCAGCGCTCCGAATGATTCCTGCTCGAACTGCAGGCACTCCAGTGCTGACGACAAGCGCACGGGGGCATCGATCTTCTCTACTCGCACGTCGCGGAATCCCGCATCCGCAATGCGCTTCGCGAGCACCGCCGGATCACCGAGGCTGAAAGGCCCCGGTTGACCCGGTGAAGGCGCTGGGAGCTGCGCTCGCCGCCGGATGATCGACACGGGAACCGAGAAAAACCCATTTCTCTCCGCGCAGGAGTACACGATCGCCCCGACCTTCCCTCCCTCCTTGAGATGATAGTGCATCGCGCCAAGCGCACGGTTCTGGTCCGGAAAATAGATCAAGCCAACCCGCGAGATCACCGCGTCGAAGGGATCGGCGAGGATCTCGTGCAGCTGCTCGCCGTCTGCCACCCGGGTCTCGATGTTGGCGAATCCCGCGAGCCTCGCATTGGCGGCTGCGTATTGAAGGATGCCCGGAGAGATATCAGTGGCGAGTACGTAGCCGTTGGGTCCGACCCTACGCGCCGCGGCGAGCGTTTGCTCGCCGGCGCCCGCGGCGACATCCAGAACGCGGCTGCCCCTGCCGACGCTCGCCATGTCGAGCATCAGCTCCGTCGCGGGTCCGAGCCATCTGGACAGGAATCCGCCCCAGCGATTCCAGGCCTCCGCAGCCTGGTCCCACTGCAGTCGAGTTGTCTCTTTGAAGCGCACCGGATCAAAAGCCGCTTGCTGCTGTGCCATGGAAGCCCCCTCCGCCGAAGTGCAGAATACGATGCAGGGCGGGCGTTCCTGCCGCAATTCTCAAAAACTCGACGCCTCAGGTGCAAATTTGCAGGGCGGCGCGGGAGTTGACCATGCAATGGGATGACCTGCGGATCTTCCTGGCGGTCGCGCGGGACGGGTCGATCAGCGGCGCCGCAAAACGACTGAGCGTCCAGCACTCCACCGTGTCACGGCGCATCCGGTCGCTGGAACAGCGCTTCAAGACGCGTCTCCTCGAGCGAAAGAAGTCGGGCTACGAGTTGACGTCTGCCGGTGAAGCGCTGAAAGCGGTGGCCGGAAAGATGGAGGTCGAGGCACTCGAAGCCGAGGGCGCCTTAGCCGGCCATGAGGAGCGCCCTGCGGGCGAGCTCAGGATATCCGCCATCAACAACATGGCCTCCTCTGTGTTGATGCCTTTCTTCACGAGTTTCAGCCAGCAATATCCCGACATCGAATTGCACGTTCAGGTCTCGAACAGGTACGTGAGCCTCGCGGAGCGTCAGGCGGACGTTGCGATTCGTCTTACCGACGCACCGCTTGACACTTTGGTGGGCACGCTGCTCACCAACGTCGCCTCAACTGTCTACGGGGAGCGCACGTACGTGAGATTATTGCGAGGCGATCGGGCGAAGGTGAAGTGGCTCGGCATCGAGTGCTGTGCATTCCATCAGTCGTGGACTAAGCAGGCCTGTCCGAATCAGGAGCACAATTTCTTTGTCGACGACACGCTCCTAACGCTAGCGGCCCTGCTGCAAGGTATCGGCCTTGCTTATCTGCCGTGTTTCATGGGCGATAGTGACGAACGACTGGAGCGCTATTGCCCGCCGGACCGCACTCACGATCTTGGCCTGTGGCTCGTGTACCATCCCGATCTGCGTCGCAGCAGGCGTGTGAAATTGTTTCGCGACCATATGGTCGCGCAGATTGGCGGACAGCGTCCGCTATTCGAAGGCGCCCGGCCAATCCGTGGTGACTCAGGGCAGAGCGCCGGCGACGCAGCCCCTTGAGCAAGAGCTTGGTCATTCAGGGTCGCACCTTGAGGCTGAACTGAAACTTGACCTCCCCGGAACAGCGCAGAGGCTGGAGCTCCCTTAGCTTCTCGTAGTACGCCTGCAGGAGCTCCCGCGGAGGATCTCCCTGGTGGGCAATACCGGGAGGGCACTTCCCGGGCACGCCGCTCCTGGCCGTTGTGGCCGCAGGCGCATTCGGCGAGCCGTACGCAAGCCGCTGTCACGCTGCCCATTGCGAGCTGGCCGGTGCTCACTCGCTGACGCGGCGATATGGATATACGTGCCTGCGTAGGGACAATCAGCTGCGCGCCCCGCTACCATTCCATGAAAGGGCACACCGCCGGGCGCAGCAAGGCCGCGGCGTTTTCATCGGGCAGGCCGGACGATTACCGGTCTGCTAACCAGAGTGCTGGGCCGCTGCCTTCTCCAGCTTATGCGCCTGGACCATGGCTCGGTGTGCCGCATCCCGCGCGCACTCCTCATCGCCTGGTATCGACTTCGGATATTGACGACCGATCTCTTTGCAAACGGCGTGCGCAACCTCGCCGATGCGCTTTTCGAAGGCCTGAGCACCCGAAGGGGTAGCGAGATCGAAGCCCGCCGTGCTCAGATTGTAGCTCAACGAGATCTTCATCATTGGCATTCCGCCGCTCGGCGGCCCAGGCATTTCGAGAGTTTGACTTGTGGTCATCCGCGACGACATGACGGTGACTTCAGGCGGCGTCTGAGCCATCAGGCTGCCGATGAAGGCGCAGGGTATGAGCACGGTCGCGGCTGTCAGCGTCAGAGTTCTCATGGATCTACCCCAAAAAAAGATTCCGCTACGCATAATAATGACCCTTTGATGCGGCCCACAATTGGGGGAAACCGAGACACCGAGGCACGGGCTCGAAGTCGCCCTGGCGAGGTCTTCGGACGCATGACGTTTGCACAGCGGGGATCGGGGTTGCTCTTGCGGCTGCTTGGCTGGCGCTGCGTGTTCGTGCCTCCGCCGGTAGCCAAAGGCATCATCGTTGTGTATCCGCACACTTCGAATTGGGACTTCATCATCGGCATGCTTTACAAGATCGCCACCGGCTTTCAGGTGCGCTGGCTGGGCAAGGACACGCTGTTTCGCTGGCCGGTGCGCCGGCTGTTGCTGCGTTTGGGAGGCATCCCGGTCAATCGACGCGATCCCGCGGGATTCGTGGACACATTGCTCGCGGAATTTGCCAGAAGCGAATCGCTGTGGTTGGGCATGGCTCCCGAGGGTACCCGCGCCCGCACGGATCACTGGAAATCCGGCTTCTACCGCATCGCACTTGCCGGCGATCTATGTATCGGCCTGGGGTACATCGACTACGCGACCAGGACCGCGGGCATCGAGACGTACGTGAACCTTAGCGGAGATCCGACGCAGGACCTTGCGCGTATTCGCGGCGCCTATGCGGGGAAACGCGGACTCCGGCCGGAGAACCAAGGGGATATTCGATTGCGCCAATGAGGATAGCGCCCCTCAGGGCGGCAGCGTCAGTGACGCGGTCTTGCCCTGGCCGTGCACATAACGGTCCAGCGAGGGATCGAGGCGCACTGCAGTCACGAGATCGTTGACGGCACTGCCCGAGTCGCCGAGTCCTCCGAAGGCCGCGCCACGCAGAAAGTAGGCCCGCGCCAGCCTCGGATCGAGCCGGATCGCCTCGGCCTCGTCGTCCTTCGCACTCGAGTAGTCATGCTTACGCAGCGACACATACCGGCGAGTTCATGCTGCTTGTCGCCTTCGGCCAGGTACGCCGCCGCGCGATCCACGAAGAGGAAGTAGCGATCGTTGCCCTCGAAGATCTTTCGATCCAGCGACTCCGTGCATGCCTGAATGACCCTTGCCCACTCCAACTTCGCTCATGCAGTTGGTGAATTCGTCCGGCGGCAGCGCCGGCAGCGTCCGGTCGATACGCGGCGCGGTGATCGTTACTTCCTTTTTGGTCGTGGGCGTCGGCAGTGCCGGGGTAGCTATCATCCCGTGCCCGGAACTCAACCCTCTTAATCCCCTGTTAATGTCTTCTTAAGGCCCGGCGCGCCTCTGGAGTCTGATCGTGAAAGGCAAGTGGCTTGTTCCCGTCCTGGGCTTTTGCGTGGCCGCGGCAGCCGCCGGGGCGGATGAGCGCGCGGTAGGACCAAACCTACAGCAGCTCGAGTCGGCCTACGCGGATTTCAACGACGCTGCGGGGGTCGTGGGGCTGATCGATTCCGATCCGGCCCGCTATGCCGCCGAGGGCTACGGCGGCAAAAGTCGCGCCGTCTGGGTGCAGCTCTACCAGAGCCGGCGCTCACAGCTGCTCCAGGGCCTGAAGCGGCTGCGGCTATCGGGTCTCGGCGCGTCCGACCGCCGCGCCCTCACTGTCATGCGGGATGCGCTCGCCGAATCGACGCCGGCGCCGGAATCGCCCGCGTCGGTCGGCCACTGCGCGGACGCAGAGCGTCATGATCTGCGCCTGCGCGCCCAACAGCAGGCGCTCTATGCCTGTTTCGATGAGTTGGGTAACCACCTGTCATTCGAAAATGCCACCGTCACGCGCGTCGATGCGCTCGGTCTGCTGAGCACTGTCCCGGACCCGCAGCGGCGCAAGACCCTGTTTCTGGCATTCGAGCCGCTGTGGCATGCGCTGAACAGCAACGACGGCCCCGACAGCCCGTACCGGCGCATGATCAGGCGGGCCGCCGCGGAGCTTCGGGGCAAGCCCTCCCCGGTCGCGCTCGCAGCCCGCACCGTCGGGGTCACGCCCGAGGAACCCGAACATTGGCTCGAGCGGATCCTCGATACCTGGCGGCAGGTGAGCGGCGACTCGGGTCTGGAGCCCTGGGACTACGGCTATCTCGCCGACACCGGCGTCGGCTCCTTGAGCGAGCTCATACCGGTCGAGCGCCTGCAGCCGCTGAACCAGCGCTACTACCTCGATCTGGGACTGGATCTGGCCCGGATGGGCGTGCTCTATGACCTCAAGCCACGCTCAGGTAAGGCGCCGCTCGCCTATTCGGACTTCGTCGTGCGTGGGCGCGAGCATGCAGGCCTCTGGCAGCCTACGATCGTGCGCGTCTCCGCCAACTACACCCACGGGAGCCTGGGCGCGCTCAATGAGCTGGTGCACGAGAACGGCCACGTGGCCCACATGCTCGCGCTGCGCACCCGTCCGGCGTTCATGGACCTCGGCGATCCGGTCTTCTACGAGGCGTTTGCGGATGTGCCGTCGTGGAGCGTTTACGAGCCTGCCTGGCAGCAGAAGTACCTCGGCCGGGCTGCCCGTGAGCGCGACTCGTTGCGCGCGCTCTATGCGGGCGTGGTTCTCGACGTGGCCTGGGCGCTCTTTGATACGCGCATGCTGCGCAATCCTGACACCGACCCCAACCGGCTCTGGACCGACATCACCGCGCGCTACCTGCACGTCCGCCCGCACCCCGAGTTTTCCTGGTGGGCCGTGCGGGTACAGCTCGTGGACACGCCGGGCTACATGATCAACTACGGCCTGGGCAGCGTGATCACCGCCGACCTCCGGCAGCGCATCGCGCAGGAGCTCGGACCCTTCGAGACCGGCGAGCCGCGGTGGTTTGCGTGGCTCGGCGAGCACCTGCTCGCCTCCGGCGAGCGGCATCCGACGCCCGAGCTGCTGCGGGAGTTTCTCGGCCGGCCGGTATCGCCCGACGCGCTCATCGGACAGCTGCGCAGGCTGTCAGACAGCAACGCCGCGAGCGCAGGCTCCTTATCTATCGGGACCTCTTCATCCCGACGATGACGAGCACGCGGCCTGCACCGAGCAGCACGCCTCCGACCCATCCCGGGAGCGTCCGCCTGTCCTGCACGGTCGCCTCGATATCGCCGAACCTCTCCTGGTGCGGATAGGTCCCGTATTGACCTCGGGACTGCCCGCGCGACTCAGGGCTCTTCGCCCGCCAGCGCTTCGGCTTCCAGGACATCCGGCTCGAGCGTCTTGAGCTCGGGCTGGAACCAGCGTTGCGCGCGAGGTCGTGGAGAGCGAAATGCCGGCGATCTGTGCCTGCGGCCAGGCCCAGCCGATGCCCCAGTGCGCATACGCGAGCACACCGAGGTAGGGAGCGAAGAAACCCACGATCCCGATGGTGCTGGGCCCCGGCTCCGCCTTGCGCTGCCGCCGCCGAGAGCGTACGGTCGCGCGGCTCTCCGCCTCGGGAGAGTTCTTCAGGGGGGGACTCGACGTGAGCACAAGAAGCATGATCTGGGGGTCGCTCGCTCTGGTGATGATGTCCTGTGGCGCGCTGCAGGCGGCACCCGCCGGTGCAGACGAGCAGACGGTGACCGCGGCCGAGCAGCAATGGCTCAAGTCGCAGCAGACGAACAACGTGACGTTGCTCGCCCCGCTGCTGGCTGACAAGGTCGTGGAGACCTCCGAGAAAGGCAAGGTATTCACCGGCAAGGACGTCGTGCTTGCCGATGCGAAGTCGGAGACCTGGAGCAGCGCCGATTACACGGATCTCAAGGTCACGGTGTTCGGCCACACGGCCATCGCCACCGGCACCTTCGTCGGCAAGGGCAAGGATGCGGCGGGAAAGCCGATCGACGCGCGGGTGCGCTTCACCGATACCTGGGTGAAGATGGCCGACGGCAAGTGGCTATGCGTCGCCACTCAGGACTCGCCGCTCGCCATGTAGGAGTCCACGCTTCGCTCGGCCGCCGGGCGCCGGCGGCACGGTTCCCGCGGTCAACCTGCCATGCCGGCCTCGACGCTGCGCGCCAGCGCGCATAGCGCTTCGTCATGCTGAGCGCGGCCGACGAGCTGCAGCCCGGCGGGCACGCCCTGCAGCGTGATGGGCAGCGTGATGGCTGGATGCCCGGAGAGATTGAACGGCCGCACACACCAGCTCGAGTGAAGCGCGGCGCGCGCATCCTCGGCCGCTGCGAGCGTCAGCGGCAGGTCCGGCAAGGTCGGCAAGGCGAGCGCGTCGACGCCCGTTAAAGCCAGGTCGATCTCGGCGCGAAAGGCCGCGCGCACCGTCCCGGCCGCCGCCAACTGCGCGGCGGAGATCGCGCGCGCGGCGCTCAGCCGCGTGCGCACGTCCGCTCCCAGCCGCTCGCACTCTGCGAAGTGACCGAACGCGGCCCAGGTCTCGGCGCCAATGATCGTCAGGGCTGCCCGGAACGCTGCCGCAAATGAGGGCAATGCGACGGGCCGCAGCCGCACACCGGCGCGCTCGAGTGCGGCCCGTGCTGCGTCGTTCACCCCGGGGGCGGCCTGCACCTGAACCCACCCGACCACCGGGCGCGGCGGGACGTCCTGCCGACGGAAGGTGGCATCGATCATCGCCATGGCGCGCTCGATCATCGAGACCTCGCGCGCGAGGGGGCCGACACAGTCGAGCGTCGAGCGCTCGGGATGCACTCCCGTGCGGCTGACTCTTCCGTAGGAAGGCTTCAGGCCGACCACGCCGCAGCATGCCGCGGGCAGGCGGATCGAGCCTCCGGTGTCATTGCCGAGCGCGAAGTCCGTGAGTCCCGCCGCCACGGCCACGGCCGATCCGCTCGAGGACCCGCCCGGCACGCGCCCGGGCGCCCGCGGGTTGACCGGAGTACCGGCCCAGCGATTGATGCCGGTCAGGCCGTACGCGAGCTCGTGCATGTTGGTCTTGCCGACGATCCGGCAGCCGGCAGCGAGCAGTGAGCGCACGACCGCGGCATGCTGCGCCGCCGGCGGCACGTCCGCGAGACAGGCGCTGCCCATGCGGGTACGAAAGCCGGCGATATCGATCGAGTCCTTGACGCCGACGGTGAGGCCGTCGCCGCCCAATGCCACTCGCTCGACGAAGACCGCGGTCTCCTGCATCGACGCAATCATGCCAACCTATCGGCCGGGGCGCATGTCCTCTCGGTTAGACTTGTTGCGAGTATCGGCGGGAGGCTGGCCAATGAAAGCATCGATCTCTTCCCTGGTGGTATTGCTGCTGTCATCGGCTGCGGCCGGCGCGTCGACGCCTAACCCTCCCGTGGCGCTCGTGACCGGCGCAAACCGCGGCATCGGGCTCGCTCTGTCGACCGTGCTGGCCGAAAAGGGCTGGCGCGTCATCGCGACCTGCCGCGACCCCGAGCATGCCGAAGAGCTCCGGGCGCTGGCTGCCAGGCATCCGGCGGTAACGCTCGATCGACTGGATGTCACGGACGACGCGGCCCTGGACGCGCTCGCCGCGCGCTATCGCGGTCGGCCCATCGACCTCCTGATCAACAATGCCGGAATCCTCGGCGACCCGGATGCGCAGCAGCTCGGCAACTTTGACCAGAAGACCTTTGAGGACGTCATGCGGGTGAACGCCTTCGCCCCGCTGCGCGTGGCGCAGGCCTTCCTCGACAACGTCGCCGCCAGCAGGCAGAAGAAGATCGTCACCCTGACCAGCGGCGCCGGCTCGCTGGCCACGGTCGGCCAGGCCCGCGACAACTATTTCTACCGGATGAGCAAGAGCGCCTCCAACATGAGCATGCTGTTGCTGCAGAACGAGGTGCGCTCGAGGGGCGTCATCGTGGCTCTGGTCTCCCCCGGGCCAGTCGACACGCAGATGAACCGTGAATGGCGCCACGGTGCGCCGCCTTCCCCGTCACTGCTGTCGCCGCTGCAGAGCGCAACGGCGGTCGTGACTCTGATCGAGCAGTTGACGCCGGAACGAGCCGCGCACGCCCTCAGCCACGACGGGCGGGAGATTCCCTGGTAGTGGCGTCCGCCTCGAACGGCCTGCCGAGCAGCTTGGTGAGCGCGTACACCGCCTCCAGAGTCGGCACGGAGGTTTCCGTCATGCGCGCCAGCTCGAGAACCGACCCGAGCAGGGCGTCGGTCTCCAGCGTACGGCCCGCCTCGACGTCCTGAAGCATCGAGGTCTTGTGCCTGCCCACCCGCTCCGCACCGGCAATGCGCCGCTCGAGCGGCACGCGAAATGTGATGCCGAGCTTGTGGGCCACCGCCTGCGCCTCCGCCATCATCGTCGCTGCCAGGTTGCGTGTGGCGGGAAACTGGCAGATCTCGACCAGCGTGGCGCGGGTGAGCGCGCTGATCGGGTTGAAGGTGAGATTGCCCCAGAGCTTGAGCCAGATCTCCGCGCGAATGTTGTCGAGCACCGGCGCCTGGAAGCCGGCGCGGATGAAGCACGCCGAGACCGACTGCACGCGAGCGCTCGCGGAGCCGTCCAGCTCGCCCACCGGGAAGCGGTCGCCCTCGATGTGGCGGATGACCCCGGGCGCCGCCAGCACGGAGGCGGGATAGACCACACACCCGATGACGCGCGTCGGTGGAATCCGCAGCGCGTTGACGCCCGTGGGATCGACCGCAGCAACGCTACGGCCCTCGAGCGGACCACCGTGCTTGTGGAAGTACCAGTACGGAATCCCGTTCTGCATCGTGACGACGCAGGTCTCGGGACCGAACAGCTTCGGCACCTCGTTCGCCACCGTCTCCAGCTGCTGGGCTTTGACGGCGAGAATGACCAGGTCCTGGGGTCCCGGAGCAGAGTAGTCCGCGGTCGCCTGTATATCGCGCGCGACGAGCTCGGCGCCGTCGCTCGTGACGAGCTTCACGCCCCGGCTGCGGATCGCATCCAGATTCGCACCGCGGGCGAGAAAGGTGACGTGCTCACCGGCGAGCGACAGCTTGACACCGACGTACCCGCCGATCGCTCCGGCTCCCACGATTGCAATCTTCATTGCTCCGCCCTTCAGGTGACGAGATTCTGCGGCCGCCCCCCGACGAAGGCTTCGATATTGTCGATCAGCTGATCCGCGAGAAACTGCATCGCGCCATCGCTCGCCCAGGCGACGTGCGGCGTGAGAATGAAGTTCGGCAGCCGCAGCTCCAGCAACGGATTGCCCTCCTTGGGAGGCTCCTTACTGAGCACGTCGAAGCCGGCGCCGGCGATCAGGCCCTCCGCGAGCGCCTGCGCCAGCGCCCGCTCGTCCACCAGCCCGCCGCGCGCCGTATTGATCAGGATGGCCGTGCGCTTCATTTTGCCCAGCTGCTCGAGGCCGATCATGTTGCGCGTCTCCGCGGTGAGCGGCACGTGCAGCGAGATCACGTCGCTCTGCGCCAGTACCTCGTCGAACGGCGTGAATGCCACTCCGGGCGCCTTGGGCGGGACATGGTCGGCGAACAGCACGCGCATGCCGAAGCCGCGCGCGATGCTGGCGGTTCCCTGGCCGAGCACTCCCTCGCCGACGATGCCGATGGTGGCACCGTACAAATCGCGGATCGGGTAATCGAAGAAGCAGAACTGATCGACCTGTTGCCACCTGCCCCGCTCGACGTCGCGCCGGTAGGCGAGCAGATTGCGCCGCAACGCCGTGATCAGCGCAAAGGCATGTTCCGGCACCGTATGCACCGCGTAGTTGCGGATGTTGGCGACCGCAATGCCGTGCCCCTTGCAATAGTCGACATCGATGACGTCGTAGCCGGTCGCGGCGACTGCGATCATTCTGAGCTGCGGCAGCTGCCGCAGGGTGTGCGCGCGCAAAGGCACCTTGTTGGTGATGGCGATGGTCGCGTCCCGCAGCCGCTCCGCCAGCGCGCCCGCGGCCGTCGTCGGATACTCCTGCCACGTGTGCTCGAACGCCGGGCGGCGCACCGTAGCCTGCAGCGTCGAGCGGTCGAGGAAGACGATGCGGTGCGTCACACTTCAGCCCTGGATCGAACCGGTCGAGTGGGACTCGTAGAACTGCTCTTCCCGGCTCACCTTCTTTCTCGGCGCCGGGTCGTGGGAGCGCCAGTAATTGGAGGCGGCCGCGACCCCGCTCCCCGGTGTGACCTCGATGCCGACGTCGAGCATCGCCATCTCGGCGCCGGCGATCGCGCCCATCAGCATCAGCTCGTTGAGATCTCCCAGGTGCCCGATGCGAAATACTTTGCCCGCCACCTTGGAGAGCCCCGCGCCCAGGGCGAGGTTGTAGCGGCGGAAGGCGACATCGATCACATGCGCGCCGTTGATGCCCTCGGGCACGACCACGGCGCTCACGGTGTCCGAGTACCACTTCGGCTCCCGGGCACAGAGCCCGAGCCGCCACCCGCGCGTGATGGCCGCGCGCACCCCCTCGGCCAGATAATGATGCCGGAAGAAGATCGCCTCGAGTCCCTCTTCGAAGATGATGTCGAGCGACTCGCGCAGGCCGTACAGCATCGGTAACGCCGGCGTGTAGGGGAAGTACCCGCTGGCGTTGGCCTTGATCATGTCGTTCAAGTCGAAGTAGCAGCGCCGCGACCTGGCGCCCGGGATCGCGGCCAGCGCCTTCTGGCTCACCGCCAGGAGCCCCAGGCCCGCGGGCAGCATCAGCCCCTTCTGCGAGCCGCTGACGGCGAGATCGACGCGCCACTCGTCCATGCGGAAATCGATGCTGGCGAGGGAGCTCACGGCGTCCACGTAAAGCAGCGCCGGGTGTCGCGCGGCATCCAGCGCGCGGCGCACGCCGGCGATGTCGCTGGTGACCCCGGTCGCCGTCTCGTTGTGGCAGGCCAGTACTCCCTTGATCTCGTGCCGCTTGTCCGCCCGCAGGATCTCCTCGTAGCGGTCGAGGGGCACGCCCTCGCCCCATTCGACCTCGAGCACCTCGACCTCGAAGCCGAGGCGCTGCGCCATATCGATCCACAGATGGCTGAACTGCCCGAAACGCGCGGCCAGGATCCGCTCGCCGGGAGACAGGGTGTTGGTGAGCGCCGCCTCCCAGGCTCCGGTGCCCGAGGATGGAAAGATGAATGCCTGGCCGGTGCTCGTCTTGAACACGCTCTTCAGATCATGCAGCACGCTGGTCGAAAGATCGGGAAACTTTGAGGAGCGGTGGTCCTCCATCGCCACCACCATCGCGCGCTGCACGCGGTCGGGAATGTTGGTGGGCCCGGGAACGAACAGGAAATTTCGACCTGGTATGCGCCCTGGCATCAGACTCTCCTGAGGCGGTTACGGCTTCGCCGGCGGCAGCCGTCCGGTATGTGCCCGCAGACATACCACTCTAATCGATTTGCAACCCGGGCCCCATCACCAGTAGGGTCACCCAACCATAAGGGCCACACGAGACTCCCCATGCGCCTCGCCATCATCGGACAACAGGCTTTCGGCAAGAGCGTGCTCGAGGCGTTCGTGGCCCGGGGGACGATCGTCGCCGGGGTGTTCTGCGCCCCGGATAAGCCGGGCGCCAAGCCCGATCCCTTGCGCGCGGCGGCAGAAGAGCGCGGCATTCAGGTCTTTCAGCTGCCCTCGTTGAAAGACGAGCGGGCGGTGCGCAGTCTCGCGGAGCTCGAAGTTGATCTGGGCGTGATGGCCTTCGTGATCCAGCATGCGCCCCAGTCCTTCGTCGGCATCCCCAGGCACGGAACGATCCAGTATCACCCCTCGCTCCTGCCGCGCTACCGCGGACCGAGCTCGATCAACTGGCCCATCATCAAGGGTGACGCGCAGACCGGGCTCACGATCTTCCGCCCCACGGACGGGCTCGACGAAGGACCGGTCATCCTGCAGAAGACCGTGCCGATCGGGCCGGACGACACGCTCGGCACGGTCTACTTCGAGCGGCTCTTTCCGCTCGGGGTCGAGGCGCTGCTCGAGGCGGCCGATCTCGTCGTCGGCGGGCGGCACCAGGAAACCGCGCAGCGCGAGGAGCTGGCCACCTACGAGGGCTGGTGCCGCGATCCGGAATCACGCATCAACTGGCAGGCCCATGTCGATCAGATCTACGACCTGATTCGCGGCTGCAATCCCTCTCCGGGCGCCTGGACCATGGTGCAGGGCCGGAAGCTGCGCATCTACGACGTGGTGCGCCACCGCACCCGGACCTTCCGCGCCGTCCCGGCCAAACCGGGAGTAATCTCCCGCATCGACGCCGGGAGCGTCGAGGTTGCAGCGCAGGGAGGACGGCTGGAGCTGCGCACCGTGCGGCTCGAGGCGGGCGCGAAAGTCGCCGCGGCCACACTCGCCGCGGAGCTGCGCCTCGCGGTTGGAGCGCCGCTCGAGTCCTGACGGCCGCGCATGAAGCCCGGGCACTCCGCGTCCACGCAGACACTGACCGACTACCCGAGCGCGCACGAGCTCGCCCGGCGCGCCCTGTTCGCATTCATCGTGACCTTCATCGCCGCCCGCATCACGGTGTTCCTGATCATGGCGCGGCGCATCCCCAACCTCTATTTCTTTCTCAGCGACACGCACGTTCATCATCTCAACTACGGCATCTTCCTGCTCGCGGCGGTCGGCGCTTATACGCTGATGGCGACCCCGGGTGCGCGCGCTGCGCGCCGGGCCGCGTTCGTGTACGGGATCGCCATGGCGCTCACCTTCGATGAGTTCGGTATGTGGCTGCATCTCGGCGGCAGCTACTGGCAGCGCGCCAGCCTCGATGCCACGGTGGTCGTCGCCGCGCTGCTTGCCTTCCTCGCCTACGCGCGCTCGATCGAGAAATTCGAGGCGCGCCACAAGCGGGCCTTCTTCGCTCTCGGGGTGGCGGTGCTGGCGTTCGTCGCGGCCCTCTACTACGCCTCCGAATATCTCGGCAACGTGGCCGGCCCGCGCCTGCGGGAGCTCGAGGTGGCCTCGTCCCCCTGAGCGCCCGGCCGGACGCCCGCGAGACTTCAGCGGTAGAAGACGTGATTGCCGATCGTGGCGACGGCGCGCCGGCTGCGTGCCCAGTCCGGCCGCACGCTGGTCGCGTGGTAGTAGAGCGCCTCCGGCACGAGCGGCGGGATCAGCTCGTCGTACTCGGCGTTCGCGACCGTGATCGCCTGCTTCCACGCCGGCCCATCCTCAGGCGTCAGCGCACCGAGCTCGGTCCAGGAGAAGTCCGCCGTATGACGCCGGCGCACCGGATCCCAGCGCGTCTCGTGCACCACCGCGCAGATCGTGCGCGGAAAATTGCGCGCGTGCGTCCGGTTCAGGGTGACCTCCGCCACGGCGTACTGCCCGGCGAGCGGCTCACCGCGAGCCTCGAAGTAGACGTTCTGCGCCAGGCACTCGAGATCATCGGCACGCTGCCGTACACGCGCCTCGTCGCGTTGCACGGTCTCGATCCGCACCGGCTCGACGCTGGTGCCGTTCCGGTAGGCGAGATAGATGCCGCCCGCCACCGCGACGATCACCAGCGCGAGCAGCAGCACGAACCCAAGATGCTCGTGCACGCCAAAGCGCCACGAGTCAGCGAGCCGGCGCCGCCACAGGTAAGGCCAGAAACGGGCTTCGTGCAGCAGCGATGTGAGCATGGAGTTGGTGCGGCATCCCTGGACGCGACATTGGTGCCGCGAGCAGGCGCGCGGCCGTACTGCGCCGAGGGTGCGCGATCAGGCAGCGTCGAGTCAAACCCCGAATTATGTTGTCCCCCGAATTCCGCGGGCCTGAAAAAGCGCGTTTCTGAACTTGTGATCCGCTCCACAAACCCGGCCAGTGACATAAGGTTCGCGTTGACACTGCCTGCTCACGCGCTCACCCTGACCGCACATCTGTAAGGGCACACCTTTCGAAAGAAAGGGCCGCAAAGCCACCGGTCTAAGGGATTTCCTATGACAGCGGGGTTGCCAGCATGGAACGCGACCGGGCGGAGCCCGCGTCGCGACCCCTCCTCCGGACCGGGATTCTCCCGGACGGCCCCCGCCGGCGCGGAATCAGCCAATCCATTCACCTGAGTCTCGTCGGTCCGCCGACAAGCGAGCGCACTCATGACCCTGTCCAACCTGCTGACGATCACTCCGTGGCCGGCGGTGTCGGCTGCGATACTGTTGCTGCTGATGATGGCGGCCCTGTACTTCGCGCGGGGCACGGCGCATCAGCTGCTGCTGGCCGCAGCCGGCGCGCTCTCGCGCGGATTGCGGGTGGCTTCCCACTCGATCATCCACGCACAGGCGCGCCTCGCGGCGCGCAACCGCGAGGTGTTGCTCGCGGCAGGCCGCGAATCCAAGGAGCGCATCGTCGAGCGCGAGTTCAGCCGGGTCGCCGACACCGTGCGCAAGGATCTCGCCGGCTATCCGGACATGCATCGGCGCCTGAGCGAGGCGATTCAGCGCATCGAGGAGGATCAGGAGGAGGCCGCGGAAGTGCCGCCCGAGGCGCCCGGCTGGGCGCAGGCCGTGAAGGTCGTCGCCAATCTCGATGCGCGCAATGCCGGCGCGGAGATCCTCGCGGACATTCACAAGTCCATGGTCAAGGCCCACGCCGAGGCGATGAATGACTATCGCAAGGCGAGCGGCGAGCGCCACGCGCTGCTGCGTCGCATGATGCCCGACTGGCGTTTGATCCGCGAGACGCTCGGGCACGTGGGGAAGAGCGTCGAGAACGTCATCGGCCGCTCCCAGGCGATCGACCGCCACATGCAGGAGTACGAGGCGATCGTGCGCGGCGAGGACCGCGCGCTGTCGGTGCTCTCGTCCTCATCGATCGTGTACTTCTTCATCTCGGCACTGGTGCTGGCGGTGGCGACTGCCGGCACCGCGGTCAACTTCACCCTGATCGCACGCCCCATGGCGGAGATGGTCGGCGGCACCAACTTCATCGGTGCCTATCGCACCGCCGATATCGCCGCCCTGGTGATCATCATGGTGGAGATCTCCATGGGCCTGTTCCTCATGGAGTCGCTGCGCATCACGCGGCTGTTCCCGGTGATCGGTGCGCTGTCGGACAAGATCCGGGTGCGTATGGTGATCATCACCTTCCTGATCCTGCTGCTGATGGCGAGCATCGAAGCCGGGCTTGCCTACATGCGCGAGGTGCTGCTGCTCGATGAAATGGCGACCAACGCGCTGCTGCGTGGCGATGCCTCCACCGGGCTCGTGAACTCGCACCTGTGGATCACCACCGCCGCCCAGATGGGCATGGGCTTCGTGCTGCCCTTCGCGCTGGTGTTCGTGGCGATCCCGCTCGAGACCTTCGTGCACTCGCTGCGCACCGTGGTGGGCCTGATCGGCATCGCGGTGCTGCAGGCGCTCGCTCTGAGCCTGCGGCTGCTCGGCAACGGCTGCCGCCACCTCGGCGGCCTCGCCTGCCGGGCCTATGACCTGCCGCTGTTCGTGCCGCTGTGGATCGAGACCCGGATGCTGGCCGGAAACGGTAACGGTCGCGCCACGGGCACAGCCGCAGTCGCGGAGCCCGAGGCCTGGAAGGAGGCGCGCTCATGAAACGCCTGGCTCTCGTACTCACCGGCGCGCTCGCGCTCGTCGGCTGCGCGCCTCCGGCGGCGCGCAACACCGGCGTCTATCTGCTCGTCGATACCTCCGGTTCTTACAACCGGCAGATGACCAAGGCGGAGCAGATCACGCTCTATGCGCTCACGCGCCTGCAGTCCTCGGACTCGATCGCGGTGGCGCGCATCGACACCGGCAGCTTCACCGAGAAAGACATCATCGCCAAGGCGACCTTCGACGACCGACCGAGCACCGCCAACGCGCAGAAGCGCGCCTTCGCCAGCCGCGTCGAGAAGTTCATCGATCAGGCGCCGCCGGCGCCCTACACCGACATCACCGGCGGTCTGCTGCAGGCGATCGAGTACCTGAACGAGAAGCACCCGGCGCGCAAGGAGATCCTGATCCTTTCGGATATGGAGGAGGAACTCGCCAAGGGCTACGTGCGCGACATCCCGCTCGACTTCAAGGGCTTCGATGTGGTCGCGCTCAACGTGACCAAGCTGCGCAGCGACAACTTCGACCCGCGGCGCTACCTCGGACGTCTGGACGAATGGCGCGCCAAGGTCGAGAAGGGCGGCGGACACTGGCGGGTCATCAACGACCTCGACCACCTCGACGGGCTGCTCTAGAGGAACGCCGCACCTGACCAACACGCAGTTGCGTCGGGTACCTGACAGAGGGTAGGTTGGGCGGCATGGCCAAGCCGCCCGCTAGCCGCTGGAGCGCCGTGTCGATCACCTGCACGGGCGCAAGTTGTGCAGCTGCCCAGGCCTTGAAGGGGCAGCGATTTCTGAGCAGCGCGGCGCCGCGCCTCCCGTTGGCGGACTGCACGTCCCCCGCAACCTGCCGGTGCACCTATCGTAAGCATGCCGATCGCCGCGCCGGGCCGCGGCGCGAGGCAGATGACTCGGGTCTCAAACGGAGCAGCCCCGTGAAGCCGGATCGGCGCAGCAGCCGCGGCCGGCGCAGCACGGACTAGCGGCACCAGGCACGGCCCGGTCGCACGGTCGGGGCCCTGTTTGAATTGAGCAGGCGCCCCTTCAGGGGTGGTTGCGGACCGGCTCCGCGGCGCGCACGCACGCCGGTCCGTCGCACGCCACGCTGAGCTTCAGGGCATTCGGCTTACCCACCCGGCGCCGCACCAGCTTGGCCGGGAGCTCCGTGCCGTACCAGGGCACGGGCGGCACCCAGCCGACGATGTGACCGCAGGTCAGGTAGATCACGCGGCCGCTGCGGAAATCGACTTCCTCGTCGTCGCGATCGTCCTGCGAAGGGTCGTATCGGCGGATGTTCCAGTCGCACAGGCTCAGCATGTAGCCGACGGTGTGCAGACCCTGATTGGCGTAGGCATCCGCGGGCGAGAAGAAGTCCGCGAACGGCTCGTTGTGAATCGAGCAGATGTGAGTGTGGAAATCCGCGACCACATCCTTGGCATAGAACTCGCCGAGGTCGACGCCGAAGGGCTTCTTGGAGCTGAACAGGGCCGAGGCTTCGTAACCGTCCGGCACGCGGCGCACCACGCCGCCGCACTCGTAGCGCGGGTCGCACACGGCCGCGGCGTGCTTCAGCGCATCGATCGCCGCTTCGTCCATGGTCGCAAATACCGCCAGAGCCAACAGGTTCATTTACTGAGCCGCTCCATGCGCCCGTCTGGTCAGTGAACCCGCGCCCGCCGCTTTTTTGCCTTCAGGCGAGCGCGGACCGTTCCGCATCACTCTGCATGAAAACCAATCTCGCAAGCCTGTTCACCTCTCGGTTTCGGCATGCGTGCACGTCCGCTGAGCCGAATCGGCGGGAAACGTTCCGGATTCGTGACCCGAATCACACCGGGGTACACTAGCGTTTGACCCCCCACAGGCTCGGAACGTGCCGCCATTTCGGCGCAGCGTGCGCGGGCCCGGCCATCAGACTCGAGGAGATAGTGATGACTCTCAAGATTGGCGACGTCGCCCCGGACTTCGAAGCCGATACGACCGAAGGCCGGATTCATTTTCACGACTGGATCGGGAATTCCTGGGCCGTGCTGTTCTCACATCCGAAGGATTTCACACCGGTGTGCACCACCGAGCTCGGCTATATGGCCAAGATCAAGCCTGAGTTCGACAAGCGCAACGTCAAGATCATCGGACTCAGCGTCGATCCGGTCGACAGCCACTCGAAGTGGGCGAACGACATCCAGGAGACTCAGGGCTACGCGGTCAACTATCCGATGATCGGGGACCCGGACCTGAGCGTCTCGAAGCTCTACGAGATGCTGCCCGCGAGCGCCTCGGGAGACCCCTCCAAGCGCACGCCCGCCGACAACCAGACCGTGCGCAACGTGTTCGTGATCGGCCCCGACAAGAAGCTGAAGCTGATACTCGTCTATCCCATGACGACCGGGCGGAACTTCGACGAGGTGCTGCGCGTCATCGACTCGCTGCAGCTCACCGCCAAGCATCGCGTCGCGACACCGGTCAACTGGAAGCAGGGCGAGGACGTCATCATCGCGGGCTCGGTGTCGAACGACGAGGCGCAGAAGATCTACCCGCAGGGCTGGAAGGCGCCGCGGCCTTACATCCGGATCGTGCCGCAACCGCGCTCCTGAGCGCCACGCGTCGCACCGGGGCGCGCGTGGTCTTCCGCCAGCTGTTCGATTCGGTCTCGAGCACCTACAGCTACCTGCTCGCCAGCCGGCGCTGCGGGGAAGCGCTGCTCATCGACCCGGTCATCGACCGCGTCGACCGCTATCTGCAGCTGCTGCGCGAGCTCGATCTGAAGCTGGTGAAGGCCGTCGACACGCACCTGCACGCGGACCACATCACCGGTCTCGGCGCGCTGCGCGACCGCACCCATTGCATCACCGTGATGGGCGAGCACAGCCGCGTCGACGTGGTTTCCATGCGCGTTGCCGACGGCGACCGGCTCGCGATCGAGGGGCTGGAGCTCGAGGTCATCTACACACCGGGCCACACCGACGACTCCTACAGCTTCCGGATGGCGGACCGGGTGTTCACCGGCGACACGCTCCTCATCCGCGGCACCGGCCGCACCGACTTTCAGAACGGCGATGCCCGCGCCCAATACCAGTCGATCTTCGGGCGGCTGCTGCGACTCCCCGACGAGACGCTGGTCTTTCCAGGACACGATTACAAGGGCGATACCGTGAGCACGATCGGCGAGGAGCGCCGCTCGAACCCGCGCCTGCAGGTGAGATCAGTGGAGGAGTACGTCGAGCTGATGGGGAACCTGAAGCTCGCCAACCCGAAGATGATGGACGTGGCGGTGCCCGCCAACATGAAAGTCGGGCTCCATCAGGAGGAGGTCGCGCAGCGCGGCTGGGCGACGACCGCCGCCGAGGCGCTCGCGCTCATCGGGCGCCCGGATGTGGTGCTGATCGATCTGCGCGAGCGCGCCGAGCGCGAGCGCCATGGCAGTATCGCCGGCTCGCTCCACGTCCCCTATCCGAGCCTCGAGCAGAGCACGCGCGCCGGCGGCATGCTGCATGCGCTGGCGATCTCCACCGGCAAGCGGCTGATCTTCTACTGTGCGTACGGTGAGCGCTCCGCCATGGCGGTGCAGGCGGCACAGGAGGCGGGTCTCGCCGGCTGCTGTCATCTGCAGGGCGGCATTGCCGCCTGGAAGGCCGCGGGCGGTCCCGTCGAGCCACAGGGCTGACGCGCGCCGCTCGGGCGGAGCACTGCATGAAAAGCTACGTGGTTCGCGAGTTCGGCGCGCCGCTCGCCGAGCTCGATACTCCGACCCCGGTGCCAAGTGGCACCGAAGTTCTCATCGAGGTGTGCCACTGCGGCGTCTGCCACACCGATGTGCATCTGCGCGAAGGATCCTTCGATCTCGGCGGTGGTAAGCGCCTGGCCTCGAAGCTCGCCCTGCCGCATGTTCTCGGCCACGAGATCGAGGGCCGGGTCGCCGCGGCCGGCCCCGCGGCCGGCGCAGTCGCGATCGGTGCGCGCTATGCGGTGTTTCCGTGGATCGGCTGCGGGCGTTGCAGCGCCTGCCGGCGCGGCGAAGAGAACGTCTGTCTCGGTGAGACGCGCCAGCTCGGCTGCTCGAGCGCCTGTCCCGGCGGGTACGCCAGCCACGTGCTGGTGCCGCATCCGCGCTATCTCATCGAGTACGGCGCGACGGATCCGGCGCTGGCGGCGGCCTGCATGTGCTCGGGTGTCACCGCATTCTCGGCGCTGAAGAAGATCGGCACCGTGGACGGCGCGGAGCGCGTGCTGCTCATCGGCTGCGGCGGCGTCGGCATGATGGGAATTCAGTTCGCGAAAGCGGTCCTGGGGAGCGCTCCGCTGGTGGCGGACATCGATGCGGGGCGCCTCGCGGCGGCGCGCGCCTGCGGCGCGGGTGCCACCTATGACGCCACCGACGCCGGCGCCCCCGAGCGCATCCGCGCCGATACCGGCACCGGCCCTGCCGCGGTCGTGGATTTCGTCGGGTCCGAGCAGAGCTTCGCCCTCGCCAATCGTGTCGTGCGCCGCGGCGGCCGGATCGTCGTCGTCGGACTCTTCGGCGGCGCGCTGCAGCTGCCGCTACCATTGATTCCGCTACGCGGGCTGTCGATCGTCGGCTCCAACACCGGCACGCTCGGCGAGGCGATCGAGATGATGTCGCTGGTGCGCGCGGGCCGGATCGAGCCGATTCCGCTCACGCGCCGCCCGCTCGCGGAGGCCGAAAGCGCGCTGACCTCGCTGCAGCGCGGCGCGGTGACCGGGCGGGTCGTGCTCGTGCCGTGAGGGCCGTGCTCTACGCCGGGCTGCTCGTGGCGGCAGGCTACGGCCTCCTCTGCGTACTCCTCTATCTGGCCCAGGATCGGCTGCTGTATCTGCCGACCCCGGACTCACCGCACCCCGGGGCGCACGCACTGAGCATCGAGCGCGGCGACGCCGCCCTCAAGCTCTGGGAGCTGCACGGCGCGGCGCAGCCGGCTCTCATCTACTTCGGAGGCAACGCCGAGGATGTCGGCGCGAATATTCCGGACTTCGACGCGGCCTTTCCGGACTGCGCGGTGTACCTTGTGAACTATCGCGGCTACGGCGGAAGCTCGGGCCGGCCGTCCGAGGCCGCGCTGATCGCCGACGCGGAGGCGATCTACGACTCGGTGCGCGCGCGTCACGACCCCATCGCCGTCATCGGACGGAGCCTGGGGAGCGGCGTCGCGGTGGCACTCGCGGCGCGCCGCCCGATCGAGCGGCTGGTGCTCGTCACCCCCTTTGACAGCATCGCCAACGTCGCCGCCGATCATTTCTTCTGGCTGCCGGTCCGCTACCTGGTACGCGACCGCTACGACTCCCTGGCGCGCGTCGGGCAGGTGCGCGCGCCCACCCTCGTGGTGGTCGCCGAGCACGACGAGGTGGTGTTCCGCGCCCGCTCGGATGCGCTGGCCGCGGGCCTGTCGCCGCCGCTGCGGCACACGCTCCTGGTGCCGGGTGCGACCCACAACGACGTGAGCTTCTATCCGGTCTACTTCCAGAGTCTCAGGGGGTTTCTCTACCGGGCGCCGTAGCGGCGGAGCAGCGCGATGATGTCCCGCTCGTCGGCCGCCACCGCCGCCTGTAACGGTGTCGTGCCGTGCGCGTCGGCGCCGCTCGGGTCGGCGCCGTGGGCGAGGAGCTCCGCCACGGCGTCCGCCTGTCCGTTGAGCGTCGCCAGCATGAGCGCGGTACGGCCCTGCGCATCGCGCCCATCGATATCGCCGGCGCCCGCCAGCGCGCCCTTCAGTGCCACGAGGTCGCCGGCTGCGGCGGCCTCCCGCAATGCGTCCGGGCCCGCTGGCGCTTGCGCCGAAGCTGACGGAGGCGGCCGGACCGCCGCCACCGCCGAGACAGCCACGGTCGGAGCCGCGGTACGCCGGGCGCCGGTGACGACAACGTTCTGGACAAGCGCCGGTGCACGCGCGGCGTTTGCCCCGGCACGCTGCTCGAGCTGCAGCGCAGCCGCTGAGTCACTCGCGGCGGGTGCACCCTCGGCAGGTGCGGATTCCCTGCGCGGCGCACGCTGCGCGCTCGGCGCATAGCGCGCGGGCTCGGGAGCGCTGCTGGCCGGGCTCCCGGGATGCACCGACCCGATCGGCGCGGGTGCAGGTGCGGGCCTTTGCAGCGCCTCTTTTGCGGCGGGCGGCGTCACCGGTGCGAGGAACTGCGGGGCAATCATGACTCCCGCGAGCGATGCTGCCGCGACTGTCCCAACGATCGCCTGCCAACGCAGCGTCACACCAGCGAATGGTAGCCATCTGCGGCGCGCGCCGCGCCGGGTGCGCTCGGCGGCGAGGCGCGCCGCATGCTCGAGCACCGCGCGACGCGTGGCCTCGCTCGGCCGGCTCGGATCGAGCTCCGAGGCCCGCCGATACTGCTCGTCGGCGTCGTCGGAGGGATCGAAGGGGGGCGGCGGCGTGTTCATGCGTACTCGGTCAGCAGCTCGCGCAGCCTCGTACGGGCGTAGCGCAGACGGCTCTTCACGGTCTCGAAGCTGGTGCGGGTAATGGCCGCCACTTCCTCGACGCTCAGATCCCCCTCGAGCTGCAGGAGAAAGGCGTCGCGCTGCTCGAGCGGCAGCCGTGCCAGCGCCTGGCGGAGCGCTGTGGCCTGATCGCGTGCTTCCGCCGCCGCGACCGGACCGACGCGCGGATCCGCCGTCAGCCGCTCGACCACCGTTTCGGCCTCGTGACCTAGAGCATCGAGGCTCAGGTGCGGGCGACGCGCGCGCGCCGCATCCACCATGCGGTTGCGCGCAATCGTGAACAGCCAGGTGGTGAAGCGCGCGGTCGGCCGGTAGCGCTCGGCGTCGCGCGCCACGGCGAACCATACCTCCTGCATCAGCTCCTCCGCCGCCGCCCGGCTTCCCACGTTGCGCTCGATGTAGCGCCAGATGCGCAGCTCGTGCCGCCGATAGAGTGTCGTGAACGCCGCGGCGTCGCCGCTCGCATAGCGGGCCATCAGCGTCTCATCACTCAGGTTCGCGTCGTTCATTCATCGCATGGTCGATGAGTGGCTAAGGCTCAGCCGCCCGGCGGATCGGGCACGAAGTACCGCTGCTGCGAGCCCGGAAACGGGTCGGGCGTGCGCGGCGTCGGGTGCGGCTTGCTGATGATGCCCATCGCGACCAGGTTCGCAAAGCTGTCGTAGCGAATCCGAATGACTTCGTTCGGTTGCGGCTGCATCCGGTGAAACTCCGTATCGACGACGTAAGAGTACTCGCGTTCTCCATGACCCGTTCCGAGCCGTTCCGCCGGTGCCCGAGCGGCGGCCGGCCCTCCCTGCCGAGAAGACGTGTGCCCCATCGCGGTCGCACTCTCGGCGAGCGAGCGGCTCGCGTCACCGGCAAAAGGAGCGGGCTCCAAGGGTGCTGGCGCGGGTGCCACCCGCGGTTGCGCATATACCGCCCGCGGCTGCTCGCGAAACAGCGCGATGCCGATGACCCCGACGTTGGCCGGCCGGCCGGTCCGCTCGGCGTAGGAGTCGCGCGAGTCGGTGAAGGTGAAAGCCGCCACTTCGGAGTTGCTCTTGCGCCAACCCGTGATCTGATAGCGTTCGCCGGGGTCGAAGACGTAGCCCGCCTGATCGAAGCCCGCCGTGTCTCCCGAGAGCACGTTGACCCCGTCGACCGAGGTCACGGCGAGCAGCCGCCCGCCCACGCAGCTGCGGATCTCGATGGCGTAACGCGCCCCGGGGTTGCCCGCCACCCAGTACTCGCCACGCGAGTAATAGGTCGGGAGCGTGGCGCCACTGTCGCGATCGACCACGCTCACCCGCGCCAGCGACCCCACGGCATTGGCCGCGGCGCTCGCCGCCAGCGCCAGAACGGTCGTCATCAGAATAAGGTACCTCACGGATCGCCTCCGGTATTGAGAGAGCCCAATACCTGAAGCGCGGCGGCTGCCCCGAGGGGGTTAGAGCAGATGACTTAACGCCCCGCCTCGATGAATCTTCCTCAGGCGTCCAGACGCCGCTCGTAGGGGACGGATTCGCCGTGCTCGAGGTAGCGGCGCATGATCCGCAGGTACATCGCCCAGCAGTAGCACGACACGCGCCAGTGCTGGTTCTCGCTCGGCCAGCCGGTGTGATAGAAGCGCACGCGCGTCGACTCACGGCCTTCGGGCTCGAGCTCGCAGCCGACGCGCGTGTTCATCCAGTCCGGATGCGCCTGCGTCATCTCGAGCTCGAAGGCCGAGTCGGGCTCATAACGCGTCACCCGGGCTCGCCAGGCGTAGTCGGGTCCGAAGTGCAGCTGATACTCCGCGCCCTCCTCGGGCTTGCCGGTGGAGCTCTGCGTCCACCAGTGCGTCAGGCCCTGGGGCGTCGCCATTGCGTGGAACACCCTGGGTGGCCCGGTCCTCACGCTGAACTCGTGGATGATGTCGGCCATGGCGCCTCCGGTCCGCCTACTCGTTCCTGTCGCGCGGCGGATGGAGCGAGATATACACGACGAGGTCCCAGGCGTTGCGGATGCCGATCAACAGCAGTGCCAGCACCAGCACCCCGACGCCGTAGAGCGCCGCCTCGGTCAGGCGATCCCACATGAGCACCCCCATGACGATGAGCGCCGCGTAGGCCGCGGTCGGCAGGATCACGTTCCAGATCCAGTCCTCGCGCACCGGAACGTAGCGCGTCGCGCCGCGCCCGGTGCGCCACATGTTGGCAGCGATCGAGCCGCCGTACACGATGCCCGCCAGCCCCCCGAGCGCCAGCCCGGCGCTCAGGGTTCCGGGGCGCTGATGCGGCATGCTCATGAACGCCGCGAGCGCCAGCGCGCCGCAGAAGTGCACGATCATCGGCGTCATGAACGCGCCGACGCCGGCGGGCCGGATCTGACCCGAGTCACGGGCCAGCGTCATGACGACGAACGTGAGCCCCGTGAGTCCACCGGCCGTGGAGCCGATGATGACGTAGAAGTTGTCCCAGCCCGCGAGCGGCGAAGCGTCCATCACTTCTTGGCGCTCTGCGCGGTCTTGGGCTCGACGTTGAGCACGTGGCACTCGCTCGCGCCGAGATTCTCGGCGCTGTGGGTCACCGGGTCGCGCCATACGACGTCCCCGGCATGGAGCGTCGTCTCCGAGGTCTTGCCGCCGGGGAACGTGAACCTCATCCGGCAGTCGGTCATGGCCACGGCGACGTAGCCGGTTGGATGGGAGTGCATCAGCGCCCGGCCGCGCGCCGGGACGTGGATGTCGAGGACCCGGACCCAGTCGTTCTCGAGCAGCACCTTATGGGTCGCGGGAGCGGCCTTGACGGGGTCCTGCGCAGGGGCCGCGCCGCCCGCCACGAGCGACAGCAGAGCGCCTGCGAGGAGCAGGCCCGTTGTTCTCATGGTTGGCTCCCGTTGCTGTTACGCGCGGCATCCTAGTCGCCGCTACCCCGCAGCAGCAAGGGCCGCGCGTGCCGCAGCCTGCCGTTCCGGAACCGCATCCTCATCCCGTTTGTCTAGAATGACGCGCCACCCTCTTCAGCGCAGGATGCCATGAGCGCAGTCCGGCCCGCAGGACTCCTCGCCTTCCTCATCGCCACGACGGCAAGCCTCGCCGCCTGTGCGACGCTCGAGACGCTGCACAAATGCGGCTCGGGATGCCCCGGCGATGCCGGAATCTCGGCCGCCGTCCGCGCACGGCTCTATCAGCACACCGAGCTCCTCGCCCCGAATAGGGTTTACGTCTCGACCCTCGATGGCATCGTGTACCTGAGCGGCGAGGTGGCGACCGACATGCAACGCCTCGATGCCGAGGACATCGCACGCGCGACCCCGGGGGTCACGCGGGTGGTGAGCACCATCACCCTCGAATTCCAGGGCTGGTAGAGGTCCGACCCGTCAGAGCTCCCCGAGATCGATGAGAGCGGACCGCGCCACGCGCCCGTCCGCCACGGCGACCCCTTCGGCGCGCAGGCGCCGAGCCTGCTCGCGGTGCGCACTCGAGGCAAGCGGAAAGGCGATGCGGCCACCGGCGCCGACCACGCGATGCCAGGGAAGATTCAGCTCATCGCCCGCCACGCGCAGCGCGTAGCCCGCCTGGCGCGCGCGTCCCGGGAGCCCCGCGGCGCGCGCCACGCCCCCGTAGGTCGCCACCCGGCCGCGGGGAATGGCGCAGACCGCCTGCCAGATCGCTTCCAGCGCGGGGTTGTCCTGCGCAGGGCCTGGCCGGCCTCTCGCCGGGCGCGCGCGGCTCAGGGGCTGCAGCAGCGCGGCGAGCGTTTTCCTCCGGCGCCTCACCCGGGGCATACTACAAGAAAAGACCACCATGTCAGCCGCGCCCGCCGCCGACGATTTCCTGCTCGAGACCCGCGGACTCACCAAGGAGTTCAGCGGTTTCGTGGCCGTGAGCAACGTCGACCTCAAGGTGCGCCGCGGCCATATCCACGCGCTCATCGGCCCCAACGGCGCCGGCAAGACCACCTTCTTCAATCTGCTCACCAAGTTCATGATCCCGACGCGCGGCCAGATCGTCTACCGTGGCGAGGACATCACGCTCGAGAAGCCGGCCCAGGTGGCGCGCCGCGGCATCGTCCGCTCGTTCCAGCTGTCGGCGGTATTTCCGCACCTCACGGCGCTCGAGAACGTGCGCATCGCGCTGCAGCGCTCGCTCGGGACCAGCTTTCATTTCTGGAAGAACGAGGCGACGCTCGAGGTGCTCGATGCCCGTGCGCGCGAGCTGCTCGCGCTGGTCGACCTCGCCGAATTCGACGGTATGCGCGCCGTGCAGCTCCCCTACGGCCGCAAGCGCGCCCTCGAGATCGCCACCACGCTGGCGATGGAGCCGGAGCTGATGCTGCTCGACGAGCCGACCCAGGGCATGGGGCACGAGGACGTCGACCGCGTCACCGCGCTCATCCGCCAGGCCGCGGCCAACCGCACCGTGCTCATGGTCGAGCACAATATGCGGGTCGTGGCGCGGATCGCCGATACCATCACGGTGCTGCAGCGCGGCCAGATCATCGCCAGCGGCAGCTATGAGCACGTGTCACACAGCCCGCAGGTGCTCGAGGCCTACATGGGCTCCGCCGACACCGAGCTGCGGAATACCCACTGATGCCGGCCGACGTTCTGCAGGTCTCGGGGCTGCACGCCTATTACGGCGAGTCGCACGTGCTGCACGGCGTCGATTGCCACGTCGGACGCGGCGAGGTCGTGACCCTTCTCGGCCGCAACGGCGCCGGCCGCACCACCACCCTGCGGGCGCTGCTCGGGCTCGTGGGCTCCCGCTCCGGCTCGGTGCTGATCAACGGCCGCGAGACCATCGGCTTGGCCCCGCACCGCATCGCGCGGCTCGGCATCGGCTACTGCCCGGAGGAGCGCGGCATCTACGCCAGCCTCTCGACCGAGGAGAACCTGGAGCTTCCCCCGCCGGTGGCGCCCGGGGGAATGTCAGTGGAGGAAATCTACGCTATGTTTCCCAACCTGAAGGAGCGACGCGCGAGCCGCGGGTCGCATCTTTCCGGGGGTGAGCAGCAGATGCTGGCCCTGGCGCGGATCCTGCGCACCGGCGCACGGCTGCTGCTGCTCGATGAGATCTCCGAGGGCCTGGCGCCGGTCATCGTGCAGGCGCTCGGCAGGACCATTCAGAGACTGCGCGAACAGGGCTATACCGTCGTCATGTCGGAGCAGAATTTCCGCTTCGCCGCGCCGCTCGCCGACCGCTTCTACATCATGGAGCGCGGGCGGATCGTCGAGGGTTTCGCATCCAGCCAGCTTCAGGACAAAATGGCGCTGCTGCACCAGTACCTGGGCGTCTGAGCCCACACCAACTCGAGGAGCACGAATCATGAAACTGCGGACGTTGACCCTTGCGACGCTTGCGGCGCTCGCCGCCGCGGCCGGCGGCCGGGCGCAGGCCGCCGACGAGGTGGTGATCGGCGACATCGACGACATGTCCGGCGTATACGCCGACGTGATGGGAGCGGCCGGCGTCGAGGTCGTGAAGTGGGCGGTGGCCGACTTCGGCGGCACGGTGCTCGGCAGGAAGATCACGGTGCTCTCCGCGGACCACCAGAACAAGCCCGACATCGGCGCGGCCAAGTTTCGCGAGTGGGCCGACCAGAACGGCCTGAATCTCCTGCTCGGCGGCTCCAACACCGGCGTCAACATCGCCATGGCCAAGGTGGCGGCCGTGAAGCACGTGCCGATCTTCAATATCGGGCCCGGCGGCGCCTCGCTCACCAACGAGGACTGCACGGCCTACTCGGTGCACTACACGTACGACACGACGGCGCTCGCCAACGGCACGGCAACCGCGATCGTCAACGCCGGCGGCAAGACCTGGTTCTACCTCACGGCCGACTACGCCTTCGGCACGCAGCTGCAGGCTGCCGCCTCCAAGGTCGTCGAGGCGCGCGGCGGCAAGGTCCTCGGTGCGGTGCGCGTGCCGCTCGGGGCGGCGGACTTCTCCTCGTTTCTGCTGCAGGCGCAGGCCTCCGGCGCACAGGTGCTGGGACTCTCCAATGCCGGCACCGACTTCAGCAACTCGCTCAAAGCCGCCAACGAGTTCGGACTCACCAAGACCATGAAGCCGGCGGCGCTGCTCGCCTTCATCACCGACATCCACAGCCTCGGCCTTCCGACCGCGCAAGGGTTGTATCTCACTACGGCGTTCTACTGGGACCTGAACCCCGAGACACGCGCCTTCGGCAAGCGCTTCTTCGCCAGGTTCAACCGCGAGCCGACCATGGACCAGGCCGGCGCGTACTCGGCAACCATGACCTATCTCAAGGCGGTCAAGACGGTCGGCAGCACCGATCCCGACAAGGTCATGGCGGAGCTCAAGAAAGCGAAGATCAACGACATGTTCACCAAGGGCGGCTACATCCGCGCCGACGGCGCCATGATCCACGACATGTACGTCATGCAGGTAAAGGCTCCGCGGGAGTCCAGATATCCGTGGGACTACTACAAGGTGGTGAAGGTCATGAACGGCGAGCAGGCCTTCGGTCCGATCACGGGACTCTGCCCGCTCGCACCCGCGCCCAAGTAAATCGCACCGCGCAGCCTGACGCGCTCCGCGCCTACCCGACCGCCGTGACCACCGTCTTCGGCATCCCGGTGGCGGTGATCCTCGGCCAGCTGATGCTTGGCCTGGTGAACGGCTCGTTCTACGCGATGCTGAGCCTGGGCCTCGCGGTGATCTTTGGGCTGCTGCGCGTGGTGAATTTCGCCCACGGCGCCTTCTATACGCTCGGTGCGTTCGCCGCGCTCCTCGGGCTGCAGCTGCTCGGTATCAACTACTGGGTCGCGCTCGCTCTCGCCCCGCTCGCGGTCGGCGTGGTCGGCATCATCGTCGAGCGGCTGCTGCTGCGGCGCGTGTACGGGCTCGACCCGCTCTACGGGCTGCTGCTCACCTTCGGGCTCGCCCTGATCTGCGAAGGCTCGCTCACCCAGGTGTTCGGCGCCACCGGACAGTCGTATCCGGTGCCGCCGGCGCTCGCGGGAGCCGTGAATCTTGGCTTCATGTTCCTGCCGCTCTATCGCGCCTGGGTGATCGCCGTATCGCTCATAGTGTGCTTCAGCACCTGGTTCGTGATCGAGCGCACCCGGCTCGGCGCAACGCTGCGTGCCGCCACCGAGAACGCGCCTCTCCTGCAGGCCTTCGGCGTCAACGTGCCGCTGCTGGTCGCGGTGACCTACGGCGGCGGCGTGGCGCTCGCCGCGCTCGCCGGCGTGCTCGCCTCCCCCATCGTGCTGGTGAACTCGCACATGGGGAGCTCGCTCGTCATCGTGGTGTTCGCGGTGGTGGTGATCGGCGGGATGGGATCGATCCTCGGCTCGATCGTCAGCGGCCTCGCGCTCGGGGTCGTCGAGGGCTTCACCAAGGTCATCTACCCCGAAGCCTCCAACGTCGTGATCTTCCTCGTCATGGCGCTGGTGCTGGTGCTGCGGCCCACGGGCCTGTTCGGTAAGGAATAGCCGTGCGCGCCCCCCTGATCCTCTATGCGCTGCTCGGCCTCCTCGCCCTGTCCGTGCCGCTGCTCGGGATCTACCCGGTGTTCATGATGCAGCTCTTGTGCGTGGCGATGTTCGCCTGCGCCTACAACCTGCTGCTCGGCTTCGGCCGCATGCTCTCCTTCGGCCACGCGGCCTTCTTCGGCTCGGCGGCCTACGCCACCGGCTGGCTGGTCACGGCGCACGCCTGGGGTCCGGGAGCGGCGATTCTCGCGGGTGTGGGCGTCGCTGCGCTCCTCGGGCTCGCCGTCGGGGCGCTCGCCATCCGCCGCCAGGGTATCTACTTCGCGATGATCACCCTCGCGCTCGCCCAGCTCGTGTACTTCGTGTGCCTCGAGGCGCCCTTCACCGGCGGCGAGAACGGCCTGCAGGGCGTGCCGCGCGGCAAGCTGCTCGGATTCCTGCCGCTCAAATCGGATCTGGTTCTTTATTACGTCGTGCTCGCGGTGTTCGTCGCGGTGTTTCTCTTCATCCGCCGGGTGGTGCACTCGCCCTTCGGCCAGGTGCTGAAGGCGATCCGCGAGAACGAGCCGCGCGCCACTTCCCTCGGCTATGAGATCAACCGCTACAAGCTGCTCGCCTTCGTGCTGTCGGCGACGCTCGCGGGCCTGGCCGGGTCGCTCAAGGCACTGGTGTTCGGCTTCGTGACGCTCACCGACGTCGATCAGTCGACCTCGGGAGAGGTGATCCTGATGACGCTCCTCGGCGGCACCGGCACCTTCTTCGGCCCGGTGCTCGGCGCCGCCGTGGTCGTCACCCTGCAGCAGTATCTGTCCGATCTGGTCGGCGGGTGGGTGACCGCCATCATCGGCGCGGTCTTCGTCGCCTGCGTGCTGTCATTCCGCAGCGGCGTGGTGGGCGAGCTCGCGGCCTGGCATCTGCGCCGCCAGAAGCCCGCGCCCCGCTGAGCCGACCGTCAGAGGCACAGTCAACGAGCCAGCAGCGCCGCGCTGGCCAGCGGCACCTCTTCCAGCGCCAGCGCGCGCGCCTCGGGGAAGGATTCCTTCACCAGGTTGCTGAGCACCGCTCCCGGCGGCGTCTCGATGAACAAGCGGCAGCCGAGCTCGAAGAGCAACGTCACCGAGTCATGCCAGCGCACGGTGTGCGAGACGTTCTCGGTGAGATCCTCGGCGACCTCACGCGCCTCGCGTGCCACACGCGCCCGGGTGTTGCTCACGTAGACCGCACGCGGCGCGCGCACCGTGACGCCCTTCAGCGCCGTGCGCAGCCGCCCGGACACGCCCTGCATCAGCGGGCAATGCGAGGGGATGCTGAGACGCAGCCGCCGGGCGGCGGCGCCGGCCGCGTGCGCCTCCGCGGCGGCGAGCGCGAGCGCCGCGTCCGGTCCCGAGACGACGATTTCGCTCGGCCCGTTGACGCTCGCCAGATAGAGCGGCGCCCGCGCGCTCACCCGCGCAATCAGTGCGCGCGCGTCGCGCTCCGACAATCCGAGGATCGCGGTCATTCCATGGCCTCCCGGCACCGCCTGTGTCATCGCTTCGCCGCGCAGCTTCACCAGCGCCAGCGCATCGGGAAAGGTGAGCGCTCCGCAGGCTACCGCGGCCGCAAACGCGCCGACCGAGAGACCGGCGACGGCGTCGGCCTCCAGCCCAACGGCCGCGAGCGCCCGCGCCATGGCCACTCCCGCGATCACGGTGGTGAGCTGCACGGCTGCGGTCGAGGCGAGCGCCTCGGCGCTGTCGAGCCCTGAGGTTCCCGCGCCGAGAACCGCGGCGGCTTCCTCGAGCGTGGCCCGCACGGCGGGATGTGGCGACAGGCGGCCGAGAAAACCCGGCGTATGTGTCCCCTGACCGGGGAAGAGCAGCGCGAGCCGCATCAGGCCGCCGCGGCCGGGCCGGCCCAGGGATGGTGCGCGATACGCGGGCCATCCAGCGTGCGCAGCATCAGCGGCGCGCGCCGGGCCGCGTACTCCTCGAGCGCCACCGCTCCGTGCGGCCCCTCGAGCAATACGTCGGCGCGCACCGGCAGCTGCGCGAGCGCCGCGGCGAGTGCCACCGCCGTCGCGCGCGGCAGAGCTGCGTGCGCCTCGACCACGAGATCGAGGTCGCTGTTCTCGCTCGCCGTCGCGACGCCGCTCGCCAGCTCGAAGCCGACGCTCCCGCAGGGTCCCCAGCGGAGCTCGTGATGGCGCATCAGCGCCGCGACCGCCTCGAGCGCAGCGAGCGCGGGCACCTGCGCGCGGCGCCTGGCGCTGCGCCAACCGCTGCGCGCCGCGAGCTCCTGCGGCGTCAGGCATTCGAGCACCGCGTCCGGATGCAGCCAGGCTGCGAGCCGCTCCGCCCGGTCATGCCCGCGCACTCCGACCGGAATCAGGCCGTCGCGGCTGCGGGCCCGGCGTACCACGACCCAGGGCGCACGCGCGAGCGCCGTGCGAGCCCAAGGCGCAAGCGCCGCAGGCGCGACTGTCCCGGCCGTGACCCACGCCTCCGCATGCGCGATGCGCAGCAGCGCGTGCGTCGAGGGCTCAGGGCGCATCCCACTGCTCGGCGAGACGGCGCCGCACCGCAATCGAGGCGGCGCGGCCCTGGAGCGCCGCCGCCGAAGTGAGGCGTGTGGAAAGATCGCGCGCGCCGGCGCGTGCATCGGCGACCGCGGCGATGAGCTCGTGGCGCACGCGCTCGAGGTCCCCGGGTCCGGGCGCCGCGGCGTCGACGCCGCCGATCAGGCGGTGCAGGAGCCCGAGCCTGGCGTACGAGCGCACGTCGTAAGCCATCGGCGCCACGCACTCCCCGAGCTTCTCGAGCTCCTCCACCGTGCGGCGCGTCACGCGCGCCGCGGACCGCTTGCTCATGGCATGCACGAGCACCTCGGGCGAGTCGAGCGCCAGAATCCGGTTCGCCTGGTAGCCGTGCGTCAGGAAGCCGCCCGAGATCGCCTGGCCGACGAGCAGCGCGACGATCGCATGGCCGCCGAGGCGGGCGCTCGCGTAGGCATCGACGGCCGCCGCGCCCGCGAGGTGAATCCCGAGGAGCTCCTCGGATCGGCCGTAGGCCTGACTCGTGACATCGACGAGCGCGATAATCGCGCGGGGCGTGCGCTGCGCGTCCTCCGCGATGGTCCGCCGCACCTCACGCGCGAGTGCCAGCGCCTCGTCGAGCCCGACCTCGCCTGCCCGGGCGCGCGGAAAGCGATTGTCAGGATCCGGGACGACCGCGATGAAGCGTGCGACCTCAGCGCCGAGCGGCGCGTCCGCCACGCGCACCGTGCGTGGCGGGGATTCGAGCAGCCCGGCGGAGCCGGTGAGCGCCTCGAGCCAGCGCAAGCCGATTGCGGGGACGGTGTCGGCGCTCACGAGCTCGCCCCACGACCCCAGAGCGTGCGCAGTGCGGCGGGCTCTGGTGGGTGCGCCGCGTCGATTGGGGCGAGCCGCGCGATGAGCGCCGCGACCTGCGCGCTGCGTGCGGGAGCAGGCGCGGCGGTGAACGCCCGGCGGACCTCCGCCGCGATCGCCAGCGCGTCGTCTTCCACCATCACGTCCGCAAAGCCGGTCGCCTGGCGCTGCTCGCCTCCCATCAGGCTCCAGATGAGCGCACGGTCGCCGGCATCGAGCTCGGCGAGCCCGGCCTCCTGCTCGATCACCTCCGGGCCGTTCATGCCGAGGCGCGCCTGGCGGGTCACGATCAGCCGACTGCAGAGCGCCGCGGCGAGCGACATGCCTCCGAAGCAGCCGACCAGGCCTGCCACCACGCCGACGACCGGCACATGCCGGCGCAGCGCGACGATGGCCGCATGCACCTCGGCGATCGCGGCGAGCCCCAGGTTCGCTTCCTGCAGCCGCACGCCGCCCGTCTCGAGCAGCAGCACCGCTCGCACCGGGCGGCCACGCTCGGCATCGCGCAGCGCGAGCTCGAGCGCCCCCGCGAGCTTCGCCCCCGAGACCTCACCGACGCTGCCGCCCTGGTAGGCCCCCTCGATGGAGGCGACCACCGCGGACTGCCCGTCGATCGCGCCGCGCGCGATCACGACCCCGTCGTCGGCCTGCGCGACCACGCCCTGCAGCGGCAGCCACGGAGACTTCAGCCGGTCGAAGGGGCCGGCGAGCTCGCGGAATGTGCCCGGGTCGAGGATGGCGCGCGAGCGCTCGCGCGCATCGAGCTCGATGAAGCTCGGCCGCGCGAGAAAGCGCTCCCGCTCGGCGTCGCTGCTCAAGCGCGCAGCGCCTCCGCCGCCTGCTCGAGCCGCAGCAGCACGACGCCCGGCGTCGCGCCGGAATCGTTGATCTCGATCGCGGCGGCCCCGCCGAAGCGCGTGAAGAAGCGGTCGAGGACGTGCTTCCACACCGTGCCGAATCCATCCACGCTCGTCGTGACGGCGACGTGCGCGTTCTCATCCGCCGAGGGCTCGAGCAGCACCTCGAGGTCGCCCGAGCCGACGACCCCGACGTGCACGCGCCGCGCCACCGGCTCCCGGGCCGGATAGGTGAAGCTCAGGCGTTCCATGATGGTGGGTTCCCCTGATCGAGAAAAAGACATGCAGCCAGGAGGTCCGCGCAGCCGCCGGGCGAGGCGTTGCGGCCAACGAGCTCCGCATCGAGCGCCAGCAGCGCCGTACCGCCCGCGGCCGTGGCGCTGCCCCCCAGGGCGAGCACGCGGCGTGCCCCGCTGCGGGCCGCGTAGAGCGCCGCCCAGCCGCCGCGGTGCAGGAGGCAGGTGTCATCGAGGCTCGACATGATGGCGAGCAGCGCATCGACCCGTGCGCAGGACTCCGGCGCGCCGCGGCGGCGCGCCGCCGCGAGCGCCGGCAGTCCCACTTCGATCACATGCGGGAAGCCCGCCCGCGCCTCGCCGCGCGCGCCGGCCACGCCGAACTCGCGGCACACGCGCGCGCCGTTGCTCAAGCACCGTCGCGCATGGCGGTCGGGCAGGCGCGCCAGCCCCGCCGCGGCCGCGGCCGCTTCGCGCGGCGCGGCCTCGCTCCCGAGGAGGGCGAGAGCGGCAACCAGCAGGCCCAGCACCCAGATCGCGCCGCGGTGTGCGTTGCTGCCGCCGGTCGCCTCGAGCATCGCGCGCTCGCCGTGCCGGCCGGCGGCGCCCAGACGCTCGCGCAGCGACACGCCGGCCACGCTGCTGCCCGCATCGAGCGCCATGCGGTGGAAGGTGCCGCGCAGGGCGCGTGCCGAGCGCAGGAGCTTCGCAAGGTCGAGATCCCGATGGGCGCCTGGGCCACGCTGATCGACCAGCGCCGGCTTCGGCGTGAGCAGCGCCTCGAGGATCAGCGCGCGCACGGCCCGCTCGGCGAGCTCGGCCGCGCGCAGCTCGGCGCTCCGGCGCACAGGCCGGCCAGCGGGTTGAGGATGGAGCACGGCTCTCACGCGCTACCAGCTGCGAAAACGGGCCGGGGGCTTGTAGAGCCCGCCGGACCAGGCCACCAGGTCCTCGATGCTGCGTGCGGCGAGCAGCGAGCGGCGCGCCTCGCCGCGCCGCACGCCGAGATCCTCGGGGTAGGCGACCAGCCCGCGCTCGCGCAGGCTGGCGCTGCGTTTCGGGTCGGCGCCGCGCCCGATCGCCGTCGCGCCGGCGATGGCCGCGAGCGCCGCACGGCGCTCCTCCTGGCCCTGCGCCATATAGAGATAGGCGATGCCCTCCTCGCTCACCACGTGACTCACGTCGTCTCCGTAGATCATGACGGGAGCGATCGGCATCCCGCTGTCGCGTCCGACCTGCACCGCCTCGAGCGACTCGACCAGCGCCGGCACGCCGCCGCGATTGAAGGTCTCGACCAGCTGCACCACGAGCTTCCTGCCGCGCACGATGGGTCCCGCGGCGGTCACCAGGCTCAGCCAGGGGGGACTCGGATGGCGGCGGCCGCGCGGATCGTGCCCCATGTTGGGAGCTCCGCCGTAGCCGGCGAGACGTCCGAGCGTCACGGTGGAGGAGTTGGCGTCGGCGTCCATCTGCAGCGTCGAGCCGACGAAGAGGTCGACCCCATACTGGCCGGCGAGCTGACACAGCACGCGGTTCGAGCGCAGGCTGCCGTCGGCGCCGACGAAGAACACGTCGGGCCGCGCGCGCACGTAGTCCTCCATGCCGACCTCGCCGCCGAAGCAGTGCACGCTCTCGACCCAGCCGCTCTCGATGGCGGGAATCAGGGTCGGATGTGGGTTCAGGGTCCAGTTGCGGCAGATCTTTCCCCTGAGCCCGAGCTTCCCGGCATAGGTCGGCAGCAGCAGCTCGATCGCCGCGGTGTCGAAGCCGATGCCGTGATTGAGCGCGGTCACGCCGTGGCGCTGGTAAATGCCGCGAATCACCATCATTCCCATGAGGATCTGCAGCTCGGTGATCTGGCGCGGGTCGCGGGTAAAGAGTGGCTCGATCGCGAATGGGCGGTCGGCGGGCACGATCAGGTCGACCCAGGAGCCCGGCACATCGACGCGTGGCAGCCGATCGACCACCTCGTTGACCTGCACCAGCACGATCCCGTGGCGGAAGGCGGCGGCCTCGATGAGGGTGGGCGTCTCCTCGGTGTTGGGACCGGTGTAGAGATTGCCGGCGAGATCGGCCTTCTCCGCGCACACCAGCACCACGTTCGGCGTCAGGTCGACGAACATGCGCGCGTACAGCTCGATGTAGGTGTAGATCGCGCCGATCTCGAGCTTGCCGTCCTCGAGCAGCTGTGCCACCCGCAGGCTCTGCGGACCGGCGTAGGAGAACTCGACCCGGCGCGCGATGCCGCGCTCGAACAGCGTCAGGTGCTCGGGCCGCGTGATCGAGGAGATCAGCATGTGCAGGCCGTGGATTTTCCGGGGGTCGACCTCCACCAGCGAGCGCGAGAGGAAGTCCGCCTGCTTCTGGTTGTTGCCCTCGAGCGCGACCCGGTCCCCGGCGCGCACCAGCCCCTCGAGCACCGGCACGATGTCGGCGCGCCGCACCAGCTTGCCGTCGACGTAGTCGGCCACCGCCGCGAGCCGCGCCGCCTTGTCCTCGCGGCGCGTGGTCCACGACCTTCGGTCCGCTCCGGGCTCGAGCGCTGTCGCCATGCGCGTTACCTTATTTCATCGCGAGATTGCGCGCGAGGAATGTGTAGATGTCGGTGTGCAGGACGATCGCGCGGTAGACGGTCTGGCTGCCGCCGTGGCCGGAGTTGAGCTCCACGTCGAGCAGTACCGGCGCGGCTCCCGCCTGGCTCCCCTGCAGCGCCGCCGCGAACTTGAAGGAGTGGGCGGGCATGACGCGCGTGTCGTGGTCGCCGGTGATGACCAGCGTGGCCGGGTAATGCACGCCGGCGCGCACGTTGTGCAGCGGCGAATAGGCGTACAGCGCCTTGAATTCCTCCGGGTCGTCGGGCGAGCCGAAGTCCCCTTCCCAGCCGGCGCCCTGCCCGAACTTCGGGAAGCGCAGCATGTCCATGACGCCCACGTCCGCGATCACGGCGCCGTAGAGGTCGGGCCGCTGCGTCATGCAGGCACCGACCAGCAGGCCGCCGTTCGAGGCGCCGTAGATCGCCAGCCTTGGAGCCGAGGTGTAGTGGTGCGCGATCAGCCATTCGCCCGCGGCAATGAAGTCATCGAACGCCACCTGCCGGTGGGTGCGGATGGCCTGCCGGTGCCACGCCTCGCCGTACTCGCCGCCGCCGCGGATGTTGGCGACCGCGTACACCCCGCCCATCTCGAGCCAGGCGATGAGCGCGGCGTCGAACCTCGGCAGATTCGGGATGCCGAAGCCGCCATAGCCGTAGAGGAGCAGCGGATTGTCGGTGTCGAGCTTCAGCCCCTTACGGTAGGCGAGCAGCAGCGGGATGTGGGTGCCGTCCCTGGCGGGATAGAACACCTGTTCCTCCTCGAACGCCCGCGGCTCGAAGGCGACGTGCGGCCGCCGCCAGCGCGTGCTGCTTCCGCTCTCGAGGTCGTAGCGGTAGACCGTCGGCGGCGTGATGAGGTCACGGAACGAGTAGAAGGTCTCGTGGTCGTCGGCGCGGCCGCCGAAGCCTGCGGCCGTGCCGGGACCCGGCAGGACGATCTCGCCGCGGGCCGTGCCATCGAGGCCGTAGCGCATCACGCGGCTGTGGGCATCGTGCACGCTGCGGACGATGAGCTGGTGATCGACGAGCGTCACGCTCGGCGTCGTGAGATCGATGGCGTCGGCTCCCTCAGGGATCGCCGTGCGCCAGTTGCCGCGGGCGGCAGCGGTCGGGTCGATGGCGATGACGCGTCCGTTGGGAGAGCCGAGCGTGGTGAGGAAATAGAGCCGCCCGGCGTCCGATCCGACGTAGTTGTACGCGGCCTCGAAGCCCTCGACGATCGGCTGCGCCGCCGGCGAGGCCGCAGTGAGATCGATGAGATAGACGTTCTCCAGCCCCTGGTCGCCGACCTCGCCCTCCCCCGAGGTGACCACGAGCCAGCGCCCGTCGTCCGAGAGATGCGGCAGGTACTGCCAGTCCGGATGGCCCGGGTCGTAGAGCAGGCGGCGATCGGAGGCGGCGGGGGTGCCGAGCGCATGATAGTAGACGGCATCGTCCAGATCGCGGCTGCTGAGCTCGGCCCCGGTGCGCGGCGCGGGGAAGGCACTGTAGTAAAGGCCCTTGCCGTCGTGCGCGAACGCGGGCGCGTAGTACTTGGTGAAGCGCAGCACGTCGGGCAGGTCCTGTCCGGTCGCGAGGTCACGGATGCGCCATTCGGTCCAGTCCGAGCCACCCGTGGACACTCCGTAGGCGATGAGCCGCCCGTCGCGGCTGGCGACATACCCCGTCACGATCCCCTCGGGGGAGAGCGCGTTCGGGTCCACGCCGATCGAGCCGCGCGCGCCCAGGTCGGGCGTCACGTAGAGCACCGCCTGGTCCTGATGGCCCGTATTGCGCGTGTAGAAGTAGCGGCCGCTCTCGCTGAAGGGCACGCCGAACGCCTCGAAGTCATAAAGCGCGGCGATGCGCCTGGCGAGTCTCGCGCGCAGTCGAGTCCCCGCAAGGTAGCCCTGGGTCAGCTTCGCCTCGGCCTCGACCCAGCCGCGGGTCGCCGGCGAGTCGAGCTCCTCGAGCCAGCGGTAAGGGTCAGCGACGGCGGTGCCGTGATAGTCCTCGACCACGTTGCCGCGGGGCGCCGGCGGGTACACGAGAGCGGCGGCCGCGAGCGCGGCGCAGCAGATCGACACCAGGAGGCAGGCGCCAAGGAACGCGGCGCGATGTGAGTGTTGGCGCATGCGGGGAACGCATTGTGCCCTGCCCGTCACGGCGGTACCACGGTAAGATCGCACCATGCCGCAGCACATCGGCATCGTGGCCTGCTCAGCGGAGGGCGCGGCGCTCTGCTACCGCACAGTATGTCTCGAGGGCGCGCAGTTCCTCGGCGACTTCGATCATCCCGAGGTCTCGCTGCATAATCATTCGCTCGCGCGCTATATGCGCTCGATCGACGCTGGCGACTGGCCGGGCGTCGCGGAGCTGATCCTCTCTTCCGCGAACAAGCTCGCCCGTGTGGGCGCCGACTTTCTCATCTGCCCGGACAACACCCTGCATCAGGCGTTTCCCTGGGTACTGCGGCGCTCGCCGCTCCCGTGGCTGCACATCGCCGAGGTGGTGGCGGCGCAGGCGGTGGAGCGCGGCTTCCGCACGCTCGGCATCACCGGCACGCGTTACCTGGTCGACAGCGAAGTCTACCCGGAGAAGCTCGCGGCGCGCGGCCTCAAGTACCTGCGGCCGGCGAGCGCCGAGCGCGCCGAGATCAATCGCATCATCTTCGAGGAGCTGGTGTGCGGGTCGTTCAAGCCCACGGCCATCGCCTACCTCCAGGGGGTCATCGCGCACCTGAAGGATGCGGGGTGCGATGCCGTGGTGCTCGGCTGCACCGAGATCCCGCTGATCATCGACGACGGCAACTCGCCGCTTCCGACGCTCGATTCGACGCGGCTGCTCGCGCGCGCGGCGCTGCGCCGCGCGACGCAGCGCGCCTCTCCCTGACGGCCCTCGGCTGCCCGGGCTATTTCTCTTTCTTGCTCTCGAACTTGAAGGACACATTCACCCTGGCGCGATAAGCGCGAACCTTGCCGTTCGCCACCTGCATGTCGAGCTGCTTGACCTCGACGATGCGCAGGTCCCGGAGGCTCTTGGCGGCCTGACTCACCGCGGCGGCAGCCGCTTTCTCCCAGGACTCGCTGCTGGTGCCGACCAGCTCGACGATCTTGTAGACGCTCTCGGCCATGGCTTGCTCACCTTTCGTCCCCGTCGTGAGGACACTGTTGTTTTGCGGCAGTGTGCGCTTTCCGCGCGCCGCACGCCACGCGGTGCGCGTCTTGACCGCCAGCACGGCGCGAGGCTACATGGTGGGAACACCGGGGACCGAACATGAAGCGGAAGCACCTGAACCTGATCTGGGCCAGCGCATTGGCGGCCACTCTCGCGGCGCCCGCGGCCGGACCCGCGGCTGCGCCACCGGCGGCCGCCGACCCCTATCAGCCGCTCGCCTTTCTGATCGGACACTGCTGGAAAGGCACGTTCGCGGGCGATGCGCGTGCAACCGATGAGCACTGCTTCAGCCGGATCTATGGCGGCCGGTTCGTGCGCGACGAGCACGTCGTCCACCGCGACGGCCGGCCGGATGCGTTCGGCGAGTCGATCTATCTGTGGAATTCAGCCGCGCGGCAGCTCGAGTACCTTTACCTCGAGAGCGCCGGAGGGTTTCTGCGCGGCACGGTCACCGTCGAGGACGGGGCGCTGGTGTTCCCCGCGGCCGAATTCATCGAAAAGGGCGAGTCGACCAGCCTGCGCAGCCGCTGGCAGCGCGCCGGGGACGACGCCTACGACGTCGTCACCGAATTTCAGGTCAAGGATCGCTGGGTGCCCGGCTTCAGCCTGCACATGCAGCGCGAGCGGAGCTCTCCGACCTGAGCCGCGGCCATACCGGCCGGCGCACCAGCGTGCTCTTGCCGAACAGCGACTCGATCAGGTCGACCGCCAGCACCGCGGTCTTGTTGTGCTCATCGAACGCAGGGTTGAGCTCCACCACGTCGAGCGAGGCGAGCCGGCGCGTGTCGGCGATCATTTCCATGCACAGCTGCGCCTCGCGGTAGGTCGGGCCACCGGGCACGCGCGTACCGACGCCGGGCGCAATGGCGGGGTCGAGGAAGTCGACGTCGAAGCTCAGGTGCAGGTGGGTATCGTGGTCGATGCCGGCCAGCACCTGCTCCATGGTCGCCCGCATGCCCATTTCGTCCACGTGGCGCATGTCGAACACGTCCAGGCCCTGCTCGTGCACGAAGCGCTTCTCGCCGTCGTCGACGCTGCGGATTCCGATCTGACGTACCCAGGAGGGGTGAATGGCCGGGGCGCGGCCGCCGATCGTGGTGAGCTCGCGCGGCCCGAAACCGCACAGCACCGCCAGCGGCATGCCGTGAATGTTGCCGCTCGGTGAGAGCCCGCTGGTGTTGAAGTCGGCGTGCGCATCGAGCCACAGCACGCGCAGCTTCCTGCCCTGCTCGCGGCAGTGGCGCGCGACGGCGCTGATCGAGCCGATGCCGAGTGAGTGATCGCCCCCGAGGAGGATCGGCAACCGCCCGGCGCGCAGCTGCCCGTAGACGGTCTCGTGCACCAGCTGGTTCCAGCGCACGACCTGGGGCAGGTGCCGGTAACCGTGCTGCGGCGGTTGCCAGGGATTGCCCGGGCCGCTCAGATTGCCGAGATCGACGACTCCGAGCTCGCGCTGCTCGAGCGCCGCGGCGAGGCCCGCGACACGCAGCGCCTCGGGTCCCATCGAGGCGCCGCGATCTGCGGCTCCCACATCGGTGGGCGCACCGATGAGGCTCGCGGTGCGCGAGCCGCTCATGCGGGCACCTTGGATTGCGCCGCGAGCTTCACGCCCCTCTCGGCCAGCAACCCGAACAGGTCCTTGGGATCCTCGAGGTCCGGGACCAGGTCGATCTGCCGCTCGCTGCCACGCTCCTCCTGATGGATACGCATCAGATAGCGGAGCGAGGAGAAATCCTCGAGCGCGAAGCCGACCGAGTCGAAAATCGTCACCTCGCGCTCACTGCCGCGGCCGGGTGCGCGTTCCGCGAGCACTGCGGTGAGCTCGGTGACCGGGAAATCCGCGGGCAGCTGCTGGATCTCGCCCTCGATGCGCGACTGCGGCTCGAACTCGACCACCACCCGCGCATCGGGCCGCCGCAGGATGTCGGCGTGCAGCTCGGTCTTTCCCGGGCAGTCGCCGCCGACGGCGTTCAGGTGCATTCCCGGGGCGATCATCCCCGGAGTCAGGATCGTGGCGTTGCGCTTGTCCGCCGTCACCGTGGTGACGATGTCGGCACCGGCCACCGCGGCGGCCGTCGAGCGACAGCGCAGCACCTCGAGACCGGGCAGCCGCAGCCGGCTCAGGTTGCGCGCCAGCTTCTCGGTGGCGAGCGCATCGGTGTCGTAGAGGCGCAGCTCGCGGATGCCGAGCAGGTGGTGGAACGCGATCGTCTGGAACTCGCTCTGCGCGCCGTTGCCAATCAGCGCCATCACCCGGCTGCCGGGACGGGCCATGTGGCGCGCCGCGAGCGCGGAGGTGGCCGCGGTGCGCAGCGCCGTGGTGAGCGTCAGCTCCGACAGCAGCAGCGGATAGCCGGTCTGAACGTCGGCCAGCACGCCGAAAGCGGTCACGGTGAGCAGCCCCACCCCCGTGTTCTTCGGATGACCGTTCACGTACTTGAAGGCATAGAGCCGCCCGTCCGAGGCGGGCATGAGCTCGATGACCCCGACGCTCGAGTGGCTTGCATGGCGGGGCGACTTCTCGAACTCGCTCCAGCGCAGGAAATCGCTCTCGATCTCGCGCGCGAGCTCTTCGATGAAACGCGCCGCGCCCTTGCGGGACACCAGCTCCTGGATACGCTCGATACCGATGAAATCGACCATGACTGCTCTCCCAAGTCCACGCTGCAGGGCGGCCCTCGGTGCAGTCGGTATCCCTCACCGCGATAGTTAGGCACTTGCCTGACTATCGCCAAAGGGACCGTGCGTCGCCGGGCGCCACTGGCTCTTCGAGCATGGTCGGGCCGGCCAGAACCAAAAGAAAGACAAAACTCTGTACAAAAATAGTAGTTTGCAGATCATATCGCCAGAATAAATTGCCGATTTGTGCTATTTTTACTCTTATGGATGACATCGACCGACAGCTGATCGGGCTGCTGCGCAACGACGCCCGCGCCTCGGTCGCATCCCTCGCCAAGGCGCTCGGGGTGGCGCGGGGCACTGTCCAGAACCGCATGGCACGGCTCGCAGCGAACGGCACGATTCTCGGCTATACGGTCCGCCTCAAGCCCGACGCGGCGGAACCGCGCGTGCGCGCTTTCATGACCGTCGCGGTCGAAGGCACCCAGGTGGATGCGGTAATCAAGGCACTGCGCGGGGAGCCCTCCGTCGAGGCGCTCTACAGTACCAACGGCCGCTGGGACATCGTCGCCGAGCTGGGGGCCGACAATCTCGAGAGCTTCGATCGCGTCCTGGGTCGCATACGCCTGATCGAGGGGATCTCGCAAACCGAGAGCAGCCTGCTGCTGTCCACCTTCAAAGTCTGAGCACCGTCTCAGCGGCTCTGGCGCAGCAGCGCCAGCCAGTCGCGCCGCCGGTCGCCGTAGGCGACGAAGAACGGGTTGAGGAGTCCCTCGCGCGTGTTGTACCGGAGCGGCTGGCCGTCGAGCTCGACCACCACGCCGCCCGCGGCGAGCACCACCGCATGCCCCGCCGCCGTATCCCACTCGCTGGTCGGCCCGAGACGCGGATACACGTCGGCCGCTCCCTCGGCGATCATGCAGAACTTGAGCGAGCTGCCGACGGCCTTGAGCTCATGCTGGCCGAGCCGCGCGAGGAATCCCGCGAGCGAGTCGCCGCGATGCGAGCGGCTGCCGACGACCCGTACCGGATCCGCGGCACGCGTGGCCGCGTGCAGCGCTTGCGCCGGCGCGCCACCCACCTGGCGCCAGGCGCCCTCTCCCGGGATGCCGCGGTAGGTGGTATCGCTCACCGGCACGTGCACGACCCCGAGCACCGGAGCGTGCGCCTCGATGAGCGCGATGTTGACCGTGAACTCGCCATTGCGCGAGAGAAACTCGCGCGTGCCGTCGAGCGGATCGACCAGCCAGTGGCGCGCCCAGCGCGAGCGCTCGGCCCAGGGCGGCCGCGCCGCCTCCTCCGACAGCACCGGCACGCCGGGGGTCAACGCGGCGAGCGCACTCATGATCACCCGCTGCGAGCGCAGGTCGGCGGCGGTGAGCGGCGAATCGTCGGCCTTCAGTGTCGCGGCGGTCCCGCCCTGCGCGTACAGCTCCAGGATCTCGCGCCCCGCCGCCTGCGCGATCGCGGCCACGCGCGCGGCGAGGGTGCCAGGCGCCTGGCTCATGCCGGCCCCGTCACTCCTGCCGCCTTCAGGTGCGCGACCACGAAATCGGCGGCCTGCTCGGCGCTGAGCTTGGTCGTGTCGATGCGGATCTCCGGGTGCTCCGGCGTCTCGTAGGGCGAGTCGATGCCGGTGAAGTTCTTGAGCTCGCCGCGGCGCGCCTTGCGGTAGAGCCCCTTGGCATCGCGGCCTTCGGCCACCGCGAGCGGCGTATCGACGAACACTTCGAAGAACTCCCCCGGGCCGAACAGGGCCCGCGCCATGCGCCGCTCGGCGCGGAACGGTGAGATGAACGACACCAGCACGATGAGCCCCGCATCGACCATGAGGCGCGATACCTCGGCCACGCGGCGGATGTTCTCGACGCGATCCTGCGCGGCGAAGCCCAGGTCCTTGTTGAGGCCGTGGCGCACGTTGTCGCCGTCGAGGAGATAGGTGTGGCGTCCCTGCGCGGCGAGCTGCTTCTCGATGCGGTTCGCGATGGTCGACTTGCCGGCGCCCGATAGCCCCGTGAGCCACAGCACGCAGGCTCGCTGCCCCTTCTGCCGTGCGCGCAGCTGCTTGTCGACGTCGAGCGCCTGCCAGTGAACGTTCTGCGAGCGGCGCAGCGCGAAGTGGATGAGCCCGGCTCCCACGGTGCCGTTGCTGATGCGGTCGATGAGAATGAAGCCGCCGAGCGCGCGGTTCTCCGCGTAGGGTTCGAACACGATCGGCTGATCGAGCTCGAGCTCGCACACACCGATGTCGTTGAGCTCGAGCCGCTCGGCGGCCGTGTGCTCGAGCGTGTTGACGTTGATCTTGTGCTTGAGCGGCGTCACCGTCGCGGACACCGTGCGCGCGCCCGACTTCAAGAGGTAGGCGCGCCCCTGCAGCATCGGCTCGTCGTTGAGCCAGACGATGGTGGCCTCGAACTGGCTGGCGACCTGCGGGGCGGCGCCGGCGGCCGCGATGACATCGCCACGGCCCACGTCGACCTCCGAGTCGAGGGTGAGCGTAACCGATTGGCCCGCGCTCGCCGCCCCGAGATCCCCGTCCGCGGTCACGATGCGTCCGACCCGCGCCTCGCGGCCCGCGGGCAGGACGCGCACACGGTCACCCGGCCGGATGAGGCCGCTCACGATCTGGCCCGAATAGCCGCGGAAGTCCGCGTGCGGCCGATTCACCCATTGCACCGGCAGGCGGAAAGGTTGCTCCGTCAGCCGCGCGTCCACCGCAACGCTCTCGAGGTGCTCCATGAGCGTCGGGCCCGTAAACCACGGCATGCTGGCAGCGTGCCGCGTGACATTGTCACCGTGCACCGCCGAGAGCGGAATCGGCATGATCTCCGTGAGCCCGATCTGCGCGCCGAAGGCGCGGTAGTCCGCCACGATCGCCTCGAACACCGCCCGCTCGTAGCCCACCAGGTCCATCTTGTTCACCGCGAGGACCACCTGCGGGATGCCGAGCAGGCGCGCGAGGTAGCTGTGGCGGCGCGTCTGCGTGAGCACGCCCTTGCGGGCATCGACCAGGATCACCGCGAGGTCGGCGTTCGAGGCCCCGGTCACCATGTTGCGCGTGTACTGCTCGTGTCCGGGCGTGTCGGCGACGATGAACTTGCGCTTGTCGGTGGCGAAGTAGCGGTAGGCGACGTCGATGGTGATGCCCTGCTCGCGCTCGGCCGCGAGGCCGTCGACGAGCAGCGCCAGGTCGAGCTCGCTGCCGCGGGTGCCGAAGCGGCGCGTGTCCTCATCGAGCGCCGCCAGCTGATCATCGAAGATCACCCTGGACTCGTACAGCAGCCGCCCGATGAGGGTCGACTTGCCGTCATCGACCGAGCCGCAGGTGATGAAGCGCAGCAGGCTCATGCGGTCGTGCGCCTCGAGATAGGCGCCGAGGTCGCGCACCGCCGCTGGCTTGGGCCGCTGTTGCGCCATCAGAAATAGCCCTCCAGCTTCTTGGTCTCCATGGAGCCGGCCGCATCGTGATCGATGACGCGTCCCTGGCGCTCCGAGTTCCGGCTCGAGAGCATCTCGGTGATGACGGCTTCGATCGTGTCGGCGTCGCTCTCGATGGCGCCGGTCAGCGGATAGCAGCCGAGCGTGCGGAAGCGCACTTTCCTGAGCATTGGCTGCTCGCCGGGCTTCAGCGGCAGCCGCTCGTCGTCCACCATGATGAGGGCACCGTCGCGCTCGACCACCGGTCGCAGCGCCGCGAGGTACAGGGGCACGACGGCGATCTTCTCGCGCCAGATGTACTGCCAGACGTCGAGCTCGGTCCAGTTCGAGAGCGGAAATACCCGGATGCTCTCACCGGGGCGATGGCGCGCGTTGTAGAGCGACCACAGCTCGGGGCGCTGCTGGCGCGGATCCCAGCGGTGCTGCGCCGAGCGGAACGAGAAGATGCGCTCCTTGGCGCGGCTTTTCTCCTCGTCGCGGCGCGCGCCGCCGAAGGCGGCATCGAAGCCGTGAGCGTCGAGCGCCTGGCGCAGCGCCTGGGTCTTCATCACGTCGGTGTGCAGGCGCGAGCCGTGGGTGAAGGGATTGATCCCGCGCTTCAGCCCCTCCTGGTTCACGTGCACGATCAGGTCGAGCCCGAGGCGCTTGACGAGCGCGTCGCGGAACTCGTACATGGCGCGGAATTTCCAGGTCGTATCGACGTGCAGCAGCGGAAACGGCGGCCTGGCCGGGTAGAACGCCTTGAGCGCCAGGTGCAGCATGACGGCGCTGTCCTTGCCGATGGAGTAGAGCATCACGGGCTTGTCGCACTCGGCGATCACTTCCCTGAAGATGTGGATGCTCTCGGCTTCGAGCCGGTCGAGGTGGGTGAAAGACTCGGCTTGACTCATCGGGCTCGGCTCATTCTGATCTCAAGCTCCTCATTGTAATAGCCTCGCGCGCGGCCGATTCGCGCTATTCTGCGACCGTGATCACGCACTCAGGGCAGACACGGCCGCTCGGGCACGCCGCAGCGCACCGCCCCTGCGGCGAAGCGTTGCGCCGGCCGCTGGAGATGGCCGCCCCGCCGTGATCTACTGCCGCGCGTGAACAGTACTCGCCTGGCGCTGTTTTCGGCCTGTCTGTGGGCAATGCTCCTGACACCAGGGCCCGCATCCCAGACTCCCGTGCCAACATCACCGGCCCCCGCGCCATCCGGCGCCCCGGCCGAGCCGCCCCTTTCCGAAGTCGTCGTCGAGGCGCCGGAGCCCCGCTACGTGGCGAAAACCACCCGCGACCGGATCGGCCGCATCTGGGCGCCGGTGCTGATCGACGGCAAGGGGCCGTTCCGCCTCGTGCTCGACACCGGCGCGAATCACTCGGCCATCATTCCGTCCACCGCCGTGGCGCTCGGCTCGCCGGACGCCTCCAGCGCCACCGTGGTCACCGGATTCACCGGATCCGCCGTGGTACCGACGATCGCCGTCGGTCGCATGGAGGTCGGCGACCTGCTCCTCGGTCCGACCCGGCTTCCGATCGTGGCCGACGTGTTCGGAGGGGCGCAGGGTGTGCTCGGCAATGAGGGTCTCGCGGGCAAGCGCATTTTCGCGGATTTCGAGCACGACCGCCTGGAAATCGCCACTTCCCGCGGCACGCCCGCGCAAATCGGCTTCAACGTCGTGCCGTTCAGGATCGTCGAGGGCGGCCTGCCGGTCGCCGACATCAGGGTCGGCGGCATCCACTGCAAGGCCATCATCGACACCGGCGCTCAGGGAACCATCGGCAATCTGCCGCTGAAGGAGGCCCTCTCGCGTCGTCCGCAGCGCGACGCCAAGAAGGCCCAGATCACGGGCGTGACGCTCGACGTGCAAAGCGGCGACAGCCTGCCGGCCCCGCAGATCGAGATGGGGGGACTTACGATCACCGGCGTGCACATCGTCTTCGGCGATATGTACCTGTTCCAACATTATCACCTGACCGACAGGCCCGTGCTGCTGCTCGGCATGGATCTGCTCGGATCCTTCGATACGCTGATCATCGACTACCGCATGAAGGAACTGCAGATCCGCCTCACCCGCACTCAGCCGCCGCCCTGAAGCGCGAGAGCGAGGCCCCCGGCCGCGCCCGTCAGCACGGCAAAGAGCGGCGGTAAGCGCCAGGCCACGAGCAGCATGAACCCGACGGCCGCCACGGCCAGATCTGCGCGGCTGTGCACCGCGGTGGTCCAGATCGGATCGTAGAGCGCGGCGGCGAGCAGCCCCACGACCGCCGCATGGATCCCGGAGATGACCGCGGGCGCGCGCCGCATCTGCCGCAACGACTGCCACAGCGGCAGAGCGCCGAGGAGCAGCAGCATGCCCGGCGCGTAGATCGCGATGAGCGCGGCCGCGGCTCCGGCGATGCCGCCGGGACCAATGTTGACGACCGCGCCCAGGTAAGCGGCGAAGCTGAACAGCGGCCCCGGAACAGCCTGCGCCGCGCCGTAGCCGCTCAGAAAGGTGGAATCGCTCACCCAGCCGGGAGCGACGACCGCATCGCGCAGCAGCGGCAGCACCACGTGGCCGCCGCCGAACACCAGGGCGCCCGAGCGGTAGAACGCCTCGAGCAGGGCCACGTTCTGCGATGCGGTCGCCGCGCGCAGCAGCGGCAGCCCGAGCAGCAGCACCGCAAACAGCACGAGCGCCGCAAGGCCGGCGCCTCGCGACACCGGCACGCGCAGCTCCGGGGCCGCGAGCGCCGCCGCGTCCCGGCACAGGACGAGCCCGGCCACGCCGCCCACGGCGATGGCGGCGAGCTGCGCGAGCGAGGAGCCCCCGGCGAGCACGATGAGCAGCGCGGCCACCGCGATCGAGGCGCGCGCGCGGTCGGGCGCGAGATTGCGGGCCATGGAGAGCACCGCCTGCGCGACGATCGCCACCGCCGTGAGCTGCAGCCCGTGGAGCAGTCCTGCGCCGCCCGCGCCGCCGAGGAAGCGCGCGCCGAAGGCGAAAGCCACCAGCGCCGCCGCCGAAGGCAGCGTGAAGCCGAGCCACGCCGCGAGCGCCCCGGCGACACCGGCGCGCGCGAGCCCGATGGAAAATCCCACCTGGCTGCTGGCAGGACCCGGCAGGAACTGGCAGAGCGCCACCAGGTCCGCATAAGCCGCCTCGCTCAGCCAGCCGCGGCGCACGACGAACTCATCGCGAAAGTAGCCGAGGTGGGCAATCGGGCCGCCGAAGGATCGCAGGCCGAGGGCGCCGAAGGCACGCAGGACTTCGGCGGGCGAGCCCGCCGGCCGCACTGCGGAAACGTCCTGGCCTGCTATGACGTGCCCCGGCCGCGCGGTCCCATGCGCAGGAAGCGCCGTCGCTCGTTCCACTGATGCCGCGCGTGCAGCCGCTCGGCCTGATCGCCCGCCTCCCGCGGCAGTGCCTGCAGCGCACGCAGTGCGCCGGCGTGCGCCATGGCGATCGCCGGATCGGTCTGCAGCATTCCGCGGTAATGCTCGAGGAACTGCTGCTCGGCGGGCCCGCCCCCGCCCGTCAGCAGCTCGCGCACGTGCGCACCGATCGCGGCAGCTTCACTCTCGGGCAGATCGCGCGCCACCGCGAGCGCGTGATCGACGTCGGCGATCAGGCCGTAGAGCGGCTGCAGCCAGGCCCAGGCCGGATCGGTAGTGATGTGCTTGAGCCGCTCGAGCGGCGAGGCAAAGGGAGCAAAGCGCCGCTCGGCCTCGAGCAGCGCGCCGAGCACGATCTGCAGGGCCGCGCTCGCATCCTGAAGTCCCTTGAGCCAGGGCCGGCTATCGGTCATGTCGTCTCCTCGAGCCAGCGGTAGTCCCATGCGGCCAGCTCGGCGATGTGCTGCACGGTGAAGTCCGCTTGCCCGTAGCCCGCCTGCTCGCGTGGGTCGAGCGCATAGTGCCCCTGGCGCGCAAAGATGGTCGTGAGCTTCGGTCCCCAGGCACTCTTCATGGCCGTCAGTATGCGCAACTTGTCGTCGATCATCACGTAATGGCCTGCAGGGTAGCGCCGCTCCACCGCCTCGAGCATCTGCTCCTTGTGCAGGTAGATCAGGGCCCGGCCCGACACCGCGGCCCAAAGCCCCGAGCGCTGCACCTTGCGCGGCTGGAACACCACGTCGCCGTCCGAGAGCAGAACGGTCTGGCCGTGCTCCCCACAGCGCTCGAGCGCTGCGAGCGCGCCGGGATAGAGCCGCTCGGCGAACGGATAGTCGATGAGAAAAGCCGAGACCCGCAGCAGCTGCGGATCATCGAGGTTCTCCAGGCGGTAGCGCTGCAGGGCGCCGAGGTAATCCGCGTAGCCAAGCTCGGTACGCAGCTCCTCGAACAGGGCCCAGTACCGATCCCGAGTGGAGCGGCCGAACTCACGCTCGAGATACGAGCTCAGGTCCGCCTGCACGGCATCGTTGTCGAGCAGCGTGTTGTCCACGTCGAACAGGAAGACAGTTCGCGAATCTGCTACTTGCTTCACGTTCTGCCCCACCGCACCCGGAGCAGTGTACCCTCTGCGCGGGGAACGCCTTAACGCTTGGGGTGGTCAACCCCATGCTCTGCAGCGCGTTACCCGCGTTCAGGGCGTATTCTGCACGGAGGAACGCACATGAGACTTCGGCTGTTCGTGAGCCCCGCCGCGCAGCGCCGCCTGCGGCTTCTCGCCGGCGCCGCCACGCTGTTGCTCGCCCTGGAGAGCTGCGGCGGCTACGATGACAACTACTGCGACTGGGGCTGCTACTCGGGTCCGCAACCGACGGTCAACGTTCCCAACTCCATCGCCATGGCCGACGTCAACGGCGACGGCGTGCCGGACCTGGTGGTCGCGACGACGGCGGATTCAGGAGCCATCACCAATCCCGGGTTTGCCAACGTCATCCTCGGCAGCTCGAGCTCGCCGGGCACCTTCGATTCCGGTGTCCAGTACTCCACGACCGGGACCAACCCGTCCGGCATCGTGGCCACGGATCTCACCGGCTCGGGCCATCCCGACCTGGTCGTCTCCAACTCGGGCTCGGGGAGCATTTCCGTGTTCACGCACGGTGCGACGGCCGGAACCTTCATGCCGGCGGTCAACATCGTGACGGGCGGCCAGCCCAATCAGGTCGTCGCCGGCGACCTCACCGGCAGCGGCGCCAACCGGGATCTCGCGCTGGCGGACAACAGCCCCTCCGGCAACGCCATCATCCTGGTGCACGACGCGGCCAATCCGGGCCAGTTCCTCGCCCCCATCATGCTGCCCACCAACAACTACACTCCCTCGGTCGCGATCGGCAGCCTCGGCAACGGCAAGGTCGCCGTGGTCGCCGCGACCTACGACTTCAACGGCAACAACGGCGCCGTTTACGTCTTCGTGGAGACCTCGACCTCGCCGGTCACGTTCGCGGCACCCGTGACCTTCCCCGCCGGCGCTCAGCCGCAGGCGGTGAGAATCGCGGACGTCAACGGCGACGGCCTGCCCGACCTCGTGGTCGCGAACTACGGACCGGGAACCGATGGCACCGGCATGGCCGGCGTCTCGGTGCTGCTGCAGAGTGCAGCAAGTCCCGGCACCTTCGCCGCGCCGGTGGGCTACGCGACGCCCTTCGGCGCGATCGACGTGGCGGTTGGCGATCTGGACGGTGACGGCAGGCCGGACCTCGCGGTCGCGAGCCTCGGCCCCCCGCCCACGGGCGCGGTGTCGGTGCTGCTGCAGAATCCGGCGCCGGCGGCGGCCGGCACGTTCGCCGCCGCGACGGTCTACCCGGGAATGGGCCAGCCTCTCAGCGTCGCGATCGGTGACCTGAACGGCGACGGGCATCCCGACATCGCGGTCGCCGATGGCACGAGCGCCACCGTGCTGCTCCAGAACGCGAGCAGCCCCGGGACCTTCGCCAATCCCGTGCAGGTCGGGAACTAAACGAGAGCGCCCGCCGGATCGGCGGGCGCTCAGACCACTGCGGAAGCTTCCCCGCGCGCCGGGTCAGCGCGCGCTATAGCCGCGCGCATCCAGGCAGGAGACCATCGCGCGCCGGTAGTCATCCGGATTGCCGGACTGCTGTCCGCTGCGCGTCGGGTCGAATCCCGTCTGACCCACCGCCCAGCTGTGGCACTCGTAACGGTCATTCGCCGTCTGCTGATCGCTCTGCCCGTTGCGCGGGTAGACATAGACGTCAGCCGCCGCTCCATTCGGGGGGGCGACCGCCGCGCCACTCTCGTCGTCACCGGCGGCCGGCGGCGGCTCGGTCACCACGTAGCCGTTATCGGCCGGGCTGTACGTGTAATAGAGGTCGTTCGCGTAGTAGTACGGCATCCCGCCCCACCAGAACGTGGCATAGCCGAAGGGAAGAAACGGCAGGTACCAGGCGAATCCCGGGTAGAAATAGCAGTGCGGCCAGAACACGCCGTTCCAGTAGCCGCCGCCCCAGAAACGGCCGGGATAATAGCCGCGGCCCGGGAAGTAGACACGGCCGCCCGCGAAGCGGCCAGCGCCGGAAAAGGTGGCGCCGGAGCGTACTCCGCCATAGCCGCGCGCGCCCGCTGCGTAGTGCGCGCCGGCAGCGTAACCGCCGGCGAAGGCAGTGCCGTGGCCTGCGTAGTGCGCCCCGCCGTAGTAACCGCCCGCGTAGTGCGCCCCGCCGTAGTAGCCGCCCGCGACGTGGCCGCCGCCGTAATAGCCGCCGTAATGGCCCCCGCCGAAGTGGCCGCCCGAGAAGTGACCGCCACCACCGCCGAAATGGCCGCCGCCGCCACCGAAGTGGCCGCCACCGCCGCCACCACCGCCGCCATGGCCGCCGCCGCCGCCATGCTGTGCATAGCTCAACGCCGGCGCACCTGCCACCGCGATACCCAGCAGCAGGGCACCCAGCGTCCTGACAAGAGGTCGTGCGCTCAGTGTTTTCACAGCTCTCACCTCAGTTCCTTTCGAGCCTTCATCCATGCCTGAATTAGACTCCCGCTTCACAGGGCCGTTCAAGCCTACGGGTATTAAAACGCAGTCACCCGAGGCTCCGTTGACCCTTTGTCAGAATGCGGTTCGGTGACCCGTTCCCAGCTTGAAAACAGGGGTCTGGCGCATGCCGCATTGATAGGTATTAATCCGGCTTTAATCTGGCGTTCAGCTTCCTAGAACGCCATGTTGATCGCGGCCGCGGTCGTGACGCTCGAGCCGGCGTTGCGCCCGGCGACGAAGATGCGCGCGCCGAAGATGACGCCCACGCGGGAGCTGAAGTTGTACTCGACGGCCGGCGCCACGGCGAGATACTCGCTCGAGCCCGACTGCGTATCGACGAAGGCGGCGCCGCCTGCGGCCGGTTCGCTGCCGCTGAGGCGCGTGCTCGCGTTGTGCAGCCACACGACGTCGGTCGCCAGTACCCACTTGCGCGTCACGCTGTACTCCGCCGCCGCGTCGACGGTGAAGGAATCGCCGGGATAGGCGTAGCCGCGAAAGCCGACCGGGGTGCCGTAGACGCTCTGATCTCGGAGGCTCGCCGAGCTCGAGATCGCGTAGGTCAGATCGAGGCGGACGCGCAGAATCCGCCCGTTCGGCAGCCACAGGTAATCCTGCGAATACCATGAGAAGGACGTGCTGTAGACACCCGCGCCGAATCCGTCGGCGGGATTCGCGAGGGCGTCGTAGCGACCGGTCGGGACGGTCTCCCCCAGCACCAGCGCGGTCGCGGGCACCAGGCTCCCCTCGTGAAAGCTCGTCAGCCCGACCTGCACCTGCGCCCCGAGATCGCCCACGGCGGGCGATGAGCTGTTGGGCGCACCCGCGGGCTCCTCGTAAAAGAAGCGCGGCAGCAGCCCCACGGACACGCGGTCGGTGAGGCCGTAGATGAGATAGGTGAGCGATCCGAGCTCGTGCCCGCCCGAGGCCGGCTCGTGGTGTCGGCTCGCGTCGAATTGGCCATTGCTGTTGACGTCGAAGACATAGGTCTCGATGAGCGCGTGACCTGCCGGGAAGGTCGAGGCATTGGGCGCGAGCAGCGGCCCCGTCCACCAGGCATCGGCCAGCGCCTGGCGCGGAGCATCGTCGGCTGCCGCGGCCGCGCTCGCGAGCACCGCCAGAGCGAGTAACAGTCCGCGTGTTGTGAACTGGGTCACAGCGTATCCGTCGTTAACTTTCCGTAACAAACGTCAGCGGCGGTGAAGCTGCGACGTTGTTAACGCCCAGGAAGCCGGCCTTGCGGCTGAATAGCGACCGTTCAACCAACTTGCTGAGGAGAGTCCCATGAATTCGATTCGCAGCGTTCTGATGGTCGGCGTCGTCGCCGTGACCCTCGGCGCCCTCGCGGCCCCGGCCCTCGCCGACACCCAGTGGCAGAAGGACCACCCGCGGCGCGAGCAGGTCAACAACCGCCTGAAGAACCAGAACAAGCGCATCAAGCAGGAGCGCAAGGAAGGCGAGCTCACCAAGGGGCAGGCGAAACAGCTTCACCAGGAGGATCATGCGATCCGCCAGGAAGAGCGGACCATGGCGAGCACCAACGGCGGCCACGTCACCAAGGCCGAGCAGAAGTCGCTCAACCAGCAGGAAAACCAGGTCAGCCAGCAGATCGGCAAGTGAGCTGAAGTCTTCGGTCTCACCGGACGGAGCGTACGGAGCACGCTCCGCTCCGGCGACCCGATCCTTGCTGAGCGCGGAGCCGGGCCTCATGCCTTCAGCGCGAAGGGCGTGAAGTTGGTGTCGAGATCGTAGTAGTCCTCCTGCTCCGCGCGCTTGAGGAAGGCGACGATCCGGTAAGTCAGCGGTGTCGCGATCACCTCCCACAGCGACTTCAGCACGTACTGATCGAGCGCGACGGCGACCAGATCGCTCGCCGCCCACAGTCCCGCGAAGGCGATGGTGTAGAACAGCGCCGTATCGATGAGCTCCCCGCACACCGTCGAGCCGATCAGGCGTGTCCACAGCCAGCGGCCCCGCGTCCAGATCTTCATCTTCGCCAGCACATAGCTGTTGACGAACGACCCGCACCAGAAGGCGATGATCGAGGCGCAGACGATGCGTGGCGTGTTGCCGAACATCGCCTCGACGGCCGGCTGCCGGCTGCGCCAGAAGTCCGCGGGCGGCAGGTGCACGATCACCGCCGACATGAAGGCCGCGAAGGCGAGCGCCGCAAATCCGCTCCACACGGCGCGCCGGTCGCGGGCGTAGCCGTACACCTCGGTGAGGATGTCCCCGAAGAGATACGAGATCGGAAAGAACAGCACGCCTGCCATGTAGGTGCGCGCCCCGAGCCACGGCAGCGTCACCACCGACACCTTGGCGGCGCCGATCAGATTCGCGCACAGCAGCACGCAGACGTAGGCGCCGAGGATCAGATCGTAATAGCGGTAGCTCTTCACCCGCCTGGCTCTCGCGGCGTCGCGGGCAGCACGGTGCCGGTGAGCTCGCCGAAGCCGATGCGTCTGAAGGGCGGCCGCTCGCACCAGGCGCGCAGGGTCACGCGGTCGCCGTCCTCGAGGAAGGTGCGCTGCTCGCCGCTCGCGAGCGTGATGGCGCGCTTGCCGCCGCCGCTCAGCTCGAGGAGCGAGCCCGCCTCATCGGGCTTCGCTCCCGACTGCGTGCCGCTGCCGAAGAGATCCCCGGGCTCGAGGTTGCAGCCGTTGACCGTGTGGTGGGTCACCATCTGCGACACCGTCCACCACGAGTCGCGGAAGTTCGAGTGCGACAGACGCTGCGCGGCCACAGCGGCCGCGCGCATGCCCGCGGTGTCGAGCCAGACCTCCAGCTCGAGATCGAAGCCACCCGCGCGCCGGACCTCAGCGTCGTCCAGGTAGGGAAGCGGCGGCGGCTCGTCCGGCGGCCGGGTCCAGGGTGAGCGGAAGGGCGCGAGCGCGTCCAGCGTCACGATCCACGGTGAAACCGTGGTGGCGAAATTCTTGGCGAGAAACGGCCCGAGCGGCTGGTACTCCCACGACTGGATGTCGCGCGCCGACCAGTCGTTGAGCAGGCACAGCCCGAACACGTGGCTCTCGGCCTCGCCGAGCGGGACGCGCGTGCCGAGCGCGTTGCCGCGCCCGATGAAGATTCCCACTTCGAGCTCGTAGTCGAGTCGCCGCGTCGCGGCGAGCTGCGGCACCGCCGCGCCCGCCGGCAGCAACTGGCCCGATGGACGGACGATGTCGAAACCCGAGACGCGCAGCGAGGAGGCGCGGCCGTGGTAAGCGATCGGCACCCACTTGTAGTTCGGCAGCAGCGGATTGTCGGGGCGCATCAGGCGCCCGACGCTGGTGGCATGGTGGATCGAGGCGTAGAAATCGGTGAAGTCACCGATGTCGGCCGCGACGCGGTACTCAGCGGCTGCCTGCGGCACCAGCAGCCCGCGCAGCAACTCCACCTGCGCGCCGGCGCCCTCACGCAGCGCCCCGGAAAGCGCCGCGCGCAGCGCCGCTGCCGCCGGTGCGCCCAGGCCCATCAGCGCATTCAGCGCTGGCGCGGCGCAGGCGCCGAGCGCCGCCGCGGCCGCTCCCTGAAACGGGGCTCGCGCGTGCAGCGCCCCGAGGTCCAGCACCTGCGTGCCGATCGCCACACCGCCGCGGTGAGGCTCGCGCGTGCCCCGGCGGCGGAAGGCTGCGAACGGCAGGTTCTGGATGGGGAAGTCAGTCGCGGGGTCGTTGGCTCCCGGCACCCAGCTGCGCAGCGCCGGGTCGTGCGTGGCATTGATCGCCAGGGGCTGCGTCATCGCCGGCGGCGGCGCGTCGCCGGCTCACGGCCGCCCGGGGTGAAGTGGCTCGTGAGGCCGTGCCAGGCG
>DATIXU010000081.1:0-6265 GCA_035518275.1 Steroidobacteraceae bacterium | reverse complement strand
AAGCTAATCGGCCGGTGCTGGGTGGCGAAGCGCAGCGCCAGGCGGGTGGCGTCGCGGATGTCGGCGAGGCGTTCTTGATCGAGCGCGCTGCCGAACGGCAGGAGTTTCGAGCGCTGCACGGCGATCAGCAGGTAGCGGTTGGCGAACCCGTTCGCGAGTTCGGTCGCTGTTAGGTAGCGGAGCAACTCGTCGACGGTGACTTCATACTGCTTCCTCCTTGCGTCGTGATTTGCGCTTGGGCCGGAGACGGGCCGAGTTCCTGACGCGTTCGCGGAATTGTTGCTCGACCTCCGGCGGGAACGGGATGCATAGCTGGTTGTGGTAGCCGCGGCGCGCGGGGAGCGTGCCGTCCGCGATCCAGTGGTAGATCGCGGTCTTGGAGATGCCGAGGCGTTCGGCGACTTGGCTGACGGTCAGCTCGTCGTTGCGCAGCGCGCTGGCTGCGGGGACGCGGTAGCGACAGCGCAACCCGCAGACGATGCGTTCGTCGAACATCATGCCGGTGCCGGTCCGCAGCCCGGACGCCTGCAGTTCGGTGGCGATCTCGGCGTTGCTGCGGTGCGGCCCCAGGCGCCGGATCAGCTCGAGCGCCTCGGGCGGGGTGCTGTGGGCCTCGCCGGCGGTCTGTGGCCGCGTGATCGTGTGCTGCTCGGCGGCACCGGATTGCCAGCGGATCCCGATCTGCACGGTGGGCTTCTCGGGGTGGCTGGTGAGGGTGACGTCGGCGATCAGTGACCGCAGCAGCCGTTTGCGGTCGCGTTGTGCTGTGGTCTTGGCGGCCCATAGGGCGGGCAGGTCACGCGCGAGCGCCTCGAGCTGCTCGCGTGAGGGCTCGCTTGAGGGCACGATGTGTTCGGCGAGCTGCGCCTCGGCGTCTTTGAGCTCGCGCAGCTTCTCCTCCCAGCGGTTCTCGAGGCTGCGGGCGACCAGCCGGTTGTCGGGCTCGCAGGCGTGGAACGCCCGCTCGGCGCGGATCGCGTCGTAGCGGGCGCGTTCGACGCGCAGGTCGAGCGCACGGTTCGCGCGCGCTCGCCGGTCTTGGAACTCGTCGGCGGCGGACAGCGCGAGCGCGATCTCCTCCGGCGCGAGCGCGGCGAGCAGCCGGCGGGCGACGAGCTCGTCGACCCCGGCGGCCTTGATCGAGCGACACGCGGGCGTGCGGAAGTGTCCCTGGCGCGAGCGCGAGCAGACGTAGTGGCCGCCGGTGGCGGTGTAGGTGGTCGTCATCCCGCGCCCGCAACTGCCGCAGTGCGCGATCCCCTGGCACAGCGCCTGACCCTCACGGGGCGGCCGGCGGCCCTTGCCGGTGGCGTTCGCTTCAAGACGCCGCTCGATGGCCAGGTAGGTCTCCCAGCTGATGTACGCCGGGTGGTGGTCATGGATGACGACCACCCAGTCGGAGCGCGGCAGCCGGATCCGCTTGGTCGTGATCGCGCCGTCTGGCGCGACCACCCGCCGGGCCTGATAGCGCCCGGCGACGTACGCGCCCGCGTAGCACGGATTCTGCAGGATGCTCTTCGCGCGCGCGTAGGTCAGCGCGCCCCAGCGCAGCTCGCCCGCGCGCGCCCCGCCGAACAGGCGGGTCGGGAACCGGCGGCCGGCGAAGATGCCGACGGCACCGAACGCCGAGCCGGCCTGCGTGAACGCCGTGAACAGGTCAGCGACCGCCGCGTGCACCTCTTCGTCGGGATCGATGATCCAGTCACCGTCCTCGTCGTAGAGGTAGCCGACCGCCAGCGGGATCCGCAGCTCGCCGCGTTCGGCTGCGTGACGACGCGCGCCGTGCATCCGCACCGCCATCACGTGCAACTCGGCCTGAGCGAGCTGACCCTTGACGCCCAAGATGAGCTGGTCGTTGAAATCGCGTAGGTCACAGATCCCGTCGGTGTCGATCACCAGCGTGTCGGTCAGCCCGCAATACTCCAGCAGCCGCTGCGTCTCCGCGGAAGAGCGCGCCAACCGCGAAACCTCCAGCCCGAAGATCGCGCCGACCTCACCCAGGCACACGCGCGCGACCAGTTCCTTGAACGCGCCGCGCGCGCGGCCGTCGGAGAACCGGCCCGAGATCCCGAGGTCCTGATCGACGGTCACGACCTGCTCAGGCGGCCAGCCGAGCTTGACCGCGTCCTCCGCCAGCGAGTACTGCCGCTCGGTCGAGCGGAAGTTCTCGCGCACCTGCCGCGCCGAGGACTGGCGCAGGTAGACGATCGCTAGGCGCCCGAGGTGCGAACGCGCGATCTTCTGCTGGGGAAGGTGAAGGCTTAGCACCTGGCATCGCTCCCAGCGCCGAGCCGAGCATGTTCGCCACCACCGCACAGGTCTCGGCGGCGCAGCCAGCCACACCCGATCACCGCAGTACCCTGCGTTTGAGCAACTCGAGATTCACGTGCGAGATCTCGGACAGCAGCGCCTCGTTGTGCTGCGCGACCTGCACGTACCGTCCGGCAACATCGGCCACACCCTTCGCCACGTAGACCATGCGGCTGCGTCCCTCGCTGTAGACCGTCAAGTACGTGTATGGGCCGTGCAACTCGCCGCGATGACAGCGGCAGCCCTCACCCGAGCAGCGCCGCATATCCGACACAAGCGTGCCGCGCAACGTTAACGCCGGATCCTCGACCCCCGCCGCCAGCCGACGTCGCAGAGCCAGCAACTGACGCTCGCTCATCTCTCCCAACGGCGTGCTCATCCTGTAGACGATTCGACACCAAGATCGGCGGACCTCCCCGACACTTCACCCCGACACCCGCGCGAGCGCGCGAGCGCGTGCACGTCGGCGGCGCGTGTCTGATCCCGACTCCAGCCGGCCGCGGACAGCACGTCGGTCAGCTGCTGGGAGAGCTCGCCCACATCGACGGCGAGTTGGCGACGCTCCTCGCACACGAACTGGTACTCGCAGAACGCCCCGTGGATCGCCCAGTGAACCCCCGACGCCGACCCGCGCAACAGCCGCTCATTGGCGTCGTGCAGCCGGTGATGTGCGTCGTTGAGCCGCACCACCAGCTCCACGTCACGCTCAAACAGCACCGACAGTCGGCCCGCCAGCTCGCGCGCACGCTCAGGCACCGAGCGTCCCATCACGCTCCGACCGACCCCCGCCTGCCCGCTGGTCTCACCGCCGATGCAGCAACGCCCCAAGCAGTCATTGCTGCCCCTCCCGATCCCTGACGGCCACCGCGGCGATCATCGCCGCCAGGGCGACGAGAACCTCAAACGTCAGCGGCCGCTCAGCCGGCGCAGGCCCACGGTCGGTCGCCGCCTCAGGCAGCGCGACGTTCCGGCCCTCACCCGCATCGCACACGTACACGCGCGTGCCCGCCTCTCGGCGCACGAACAGAACATCAAGCCGCCTACCCGAGAGCGGGTGAAACGGGTGCGTGACCACCAACGAATCCAAAGACTCATCGCATGACCGCGCTGTATGGGTTAACCGATTCGCGGGTGATGTGACCGAGAATCGCTATGTGCGCGCCGGTCGCGCGTAGTGGGTCGTTGCGAACGATCGTCTGAAGCGGCTCGCCGTCCCAGGCCTGGCGGACGATCGCAGACAGGGTGTTGCCCTCGCGTGCCAGCACCTTAAGCACCTGAGCGAACTCTTGCTCGATGACCAGCCGGCGCTTGTCAGCGCTCGGGGGCGCATCTTCGCCGGCGGCCGGGTCGCGGACCTGGGCGATCAGGCCCTCCCCGGAGCTCAGCCCGCCGACGAGGCAGCATGGGAAGGTCTGATCGACGTCTTGAAACAGCCGCCGGACATGACCCCAGGCTGATCCCTTGCGGCCCCGCGATGAAGGGCCGACCAGCACGGCAAACTCGTTCGGGTAGTGGCGGTCGGCCTCGACCTGGTAGTGGCCGCCACGGCCACACGCGCACCCGAAGGCGACCAGGAACTGCATCAGCAGCGCCATCGGGTGGGCTTCTGAGTGCGGCTCGGTGCGCAGCACGAACTCGCCCGCCGGGCCGTGAAGCGCCTGCTCGCCGACGGGCGCGGGCCACTGGCTCACTTCGCGCCCTCGTGGCGGCTGGCGAGTTTGAGCTCGCGCACCTCGCCGTGCGCGAGCGCGAGCTCGTCGCGCAGCTGCGCGTTCTCGGCCCGCAGGCGCTTGTTCTCCTCAAGCGTGCCGCGCAGCCGGGCACGGAGTGACTCCCCGCTTGCGCGCTCGTGTGCGGGCAGCCGCGAGGGGGTGTGCTGGTGCTGATCGCGAAGCTGCTCGATCGTGGCGCGCAGCTGCGGCTGGGCGTAGAGGAACGCGCGGCTCACGCCGGCCTCGGTCGCGACCGCTTGGAAGCTGATCGACAACCCACGCCGGTCCAGCTCAGCAAGCGCTTGTCGGGCGCGCTGTTCGGCGGCAACCGAGCGAGCCCCAGCCGCGCCGCGCAGCGCGTCGGTGCGTGAGCCGCTCACGGTTCGACGTCCTTGGCTTTAGCGTTGCGCCGCGACGCCAGCTCGATCACGTCGGTGTCGGCGGACGCCGACTCGCCCACGCCGTCGGCTTCGAGCGCATCGAGGCCGTCGAGGATCCTGCGCAGCGACCGCTCGTCGCCTTCCAGCAGCTCCACGAGCCGCACGTTCTCGTTCTGCTTGGCGCGATCGCGCAGCGTCTGGGTGTGGGTGAGCTGCTGCTGGTGGATGTGGCCGAACGAGCTGTCGGTGAGGAAGTTCTCGCAGCTCAGGCACGCGTTCGGGTGCGGGCAGCTTTGAACGAGCGGCAGCCCGCAATACCCGTTCGGCAGCGCCTGCTTGGCGCGCGCGATCCGCTCCTTCATCCACGCCGCCTGCTCGAGAGGCCCGCTGACGGGCAGCGAGATCCGCTCACCGCGGATGTTGACGCGCTCGTGAAAGCTCAGCATCTCGCGTTTGACGGTCGCGTCGTCGAGGTGGGCGTAGAGCGCGGTCATCTCGATCGAGCCGTGATCGAGCACCCGCTGGATCACCGACAGCGGCACCCCCTCGTTGACCATGCTGCTGCCGAGGTGGTGACGGAACCGATGCGGATGCACCCAGACCGCCAGCCGGCCCTGGCTGTCGCGGATCTCGGCCTTGCGCACGTAGCTCTTGACGATCACGCGCGCCGTCACCGGCGTGATGTGATGCCCACCCCCGCGCGACGGGCCCCGCATCCCCTCCGGCGGGGAAGGCAGCAAGAAGCGGGTGCCGTCAGGCCCGTAGAGCGCGGTCAGGCTTTCCTCCTGGCGGTGCAGCTGCTCAACCAGCGTGGGGCCGATCGGGATCACCGCCTCGCGGCGCAGCTTGACATTGACGTAGTGCAGGTACGGATGGTTGTCTGAGCCGATCACGAGCGCGTCGCGCGATAGCGTCACGATGCTGGAGACCCGCAATCCGGTGAACGCCAGCAGCAGGATCACCGTGCGATGCTGCTCGCACGGCAACAGCGCGAGGTTCGTGGGGTCGATGAACTGCTCGAACACCGGTGCCTCGATCCCGCGCGGCAACCGCCGCGAGCGGTTATGCGGAACCTCGCCGACATGGATCACGGCCGTGCGCGGCAGCCCAGCCAGCCCGTCCTGCCACTGCTCCTCCAAGAACAACCGCACGGCGGTGACGCGATCGGCCTTGCTGGCCGCCGCCAGCCCGCTTGAGCGGACCGCTAACAGCCAGTCCTCAAGCACCGCCCGGGTGATCCCTGCCGGCGAGCTCACCGCGGGTGCACGATCGGCCAACCACCCGGCGAACGTCGACACATGCTGCACATAGTTGTGCATCGTGCTCGGCGCCGCACCCGCGAGAAGCCGCGCCCTGGCCCACCGCTTCGCCGCCTCTTTGAACCACGGTTGTGGGATCCCGGAGAACAGGATCGACCCAGCTCGCGAGGTGCTGTGCAGATCGCTGTGGGGCAGCTCGCGCAACGGCCAGCGGTCCGATGCCCACAGCCGCTCCCAGCCGGGTGCTCGTCCGCCATCGATCGCTTGCAATGGTGTGGCGGTCATACGAGCAGATCCGCCACCCGGTCAAGCACCCCGCGCTCGGCCAGCACACGGCGGAGATCCTCCGCGGTCAGATGCGTATAGATCAGCGTCGATGACGGCGAGCTGTGCGTCAGGACCGCGCCGATCACCTCAAGCGCGACCCGTCGCGATACGCCAACGTCGCAAACGTATGCCTCAACTGGTGGTTGTGCCGACGTCGGCACAATCATCATTAAGCCGACCTCATCGTTATGCCGACCAGACCCGACGAGGTGCTGCAAAGCGCCAACTCGGCGGTCCGAAACATCGGCATAATTCCGCCCATCTCGATGTCCCGCTG
>DATIXU010000080.1:0-84754 GCA_035518275.1 Steroidobacteraceae bacterium | reverse complement strand
ACGTAGCGCGACCCGCCCGCCATGACTTTGAGCTTCTGAAGCTCCGCAATTGCCCAGTCGGAGAGGGGAAGGACGTGGCCCTTCCCAGCCTTGGCGTGCTCATCGGGGATGGTCCACGTCTTCTCGGTGAAGTCGAACTCGCGCCATTCGGCGAGAGCGAGCTCGCTGCGGCGCTGCAGGGTGAGAAGGAGCACTCGCAGCACGTGTGGTAGGCGCTGGAAACGGCAGGCATCGTCGAGGTTCGCCAGGAAGGACTTGAGTTCCGCCTCTGAGAACACTCGCGCTCTGGGCTTCTCCTTGCCCCCTGGGCGGTACAGGAGCTGCACGGGGGTGGTCTCGACGATCGAGCGGTGGATTCCGAAGCGGAACATCTGCGAGAGAATGCCGGCCACCCGGTTAGCCATGACCGGCGCACGGTCGGCGATCTCATCCAGCAGCTCGATGACTTCGCGCGGCTTGATCGTGCGGGCGTCGCGGCTGCCCCAGCGTGGCAGCACATTAGCGTCCAGAATCCGCTGCACGTACTCCGGCCGCCGGCGCTGACGTTGGACATGTCGCGCCATGAACTCGTGTGCGAGATGCTCGACCGAATGCCCTGGTGGTCCGCCCTCGACTGGCTTGTCCGGTTTTACGCGCGGCGCGACGGTAAGTCCGGCGCGCCGCGGGTCGATACCTCGGCGGAGGAGGGCGCGCGCGGCTTCAGCCTTCTCGTGTGCCCCGGCGAGGCTGGTTTTCGGCCACACGCCGAGCACGAGGCGCGCGCGCTTGCCGTGCCAGTAGAAGCGCCAGTGCCAGGATTTCGCGCCGGTCTCCGAGACGCGCAGTTGCAATCCGGCGCACGCCGGATCATTAACTTCGTACCGGTGGTCCCGCGCCTTGAGCGATTCCACGCGACCACTTGTCAGCCGTGCAACGTTCTTGAGTGGTCCCACAGTGGTCCCTTTTGGCTGCAACGGGCTGCATCATAGTGAAAAGGAACGCAATCGCAAGCGTGCGCGCTATGCCCTTAAATCACAGCGTTTGGTGCACTCAGAGCGGCGCGAACCGTTGCATGCTGTTGCGCCCATGGATTCCATGGGGTGCAAGGGGTCCCGAGTTCAAATCTCGGCGCTCCGACCAGCTTTACAGCACAACCGCAATTTCGCCTGTACCCCCTTTTGTACCCACTTGACGGTTAGACGTACGTTAGGCCAGGCAGCGCGTCGGCCGCGTTGAGGGCACGCCAGCCGCAAGCCGGGCAAACCGCTTCGTACTTCGGCATCGCTTCCGCGCAGCGCCCGCACCGGCCGCGCCGGTAGCAGTCCGAACACTCTGTAGGCATCCGCCCTGGCTCCGGCTTGCTGCCGCCGATACCGCCGCAGGTGCGGCAGTAGTGCGGGAACTTGGCAGTGTATTCGGCGGTCATTGTGAAGGCAGTCTGCACCGGCGGGCCAGGCTGGCCGTCCCTACTGTTTGACCGCAATTGGCCCAGCGAATTGCAGCGAATAGGAGTTGGACCCATCAATCCAAACATGCATTTGCTGCTGCTGCGCCTGGACCTCACTAATCAAAGTGGACCTGGTGACGAGGTTTAGAGGCAAGCACACGGCGATCACTGTTAGGACGGCCTTGGTATACAGGTCCGTTTTCATGTTCCCCCCGAAAGCACCGATAAGCTGAGGCGAGCGCGGTGATGCTACTCGTGCTCACTTGGCGCGTCACCGCAGGGGCCGGAACCTGGCGAGGCGAGGAGCGGCGCCCAGGGGCCGCTTCATCAGCCCATCCCCTGGGCGCCTAGCCACACGCCGCACGTTCGGGAGAAAGAGCGGCTGCGACCAACTGCGAAATGTACTGCGCAGCGGCAACGCCGGCAGGAGATTAAATTTGCTGCGCGGTTGAGATTTTCGGGGGTGTCGCGACAGGTAACGTTCACCACTCACTCGCGAGTAGCGCTCGCGCGGCCCGGATTGCAGACGGAGGCCTGCCGCTTGCCTTCCATGGCATGGCGACCGCCGCACCCGTGCAGGAGCAGGTGGGTTTGAAGCGCGGCGATCGTATCCCTACACATCCTGTGCGCGTCAGCGAGCTTGTCTTTCACTTGGACACGCTCACATGCGTGGAGGTACTCCAGCGCCTTCATCTGCTCTTCCAGCAACCGCTTGTGCTCCCTGCAGTTCACGCGAGCATTCAATGGCACGCTACACGCCGCACAGGTAAGGGTTTCCCGCGGTCGTGACATCCGTCACGTAGTGCACAAAGCCCGCGGCGCGTCCGGGAGCCCAGTCTTCGTCCGCTTCTACGCCAGTTAAATGTTGAATGGCAGGGCCGGCAGAATCACAGTGGAAGTGTGACCCTCCTCAGACTCCAGGCGGGACCACAGATCGTCGTCGACGGATTGTTGACGAGCCAGAACACCTCGCAACGCGCGTATCACCTCCGCATCAAAGGTGACGCCCGCGCCCCGAGCGAGTTCCTGCAGCGCTGCATCGCGGCCGGGTGTAACGCGGTAAGGACGCTCATCGCTCATGGCTTGGAATACATCAGCGACCGCCACGATGCGCGCTTCCATCACGATCGCCGTTCCGGTCAGCGCCTTGGGGTAACCGGAGCCGTCGAGGCGCTCATGGTGCTGGGCCACGATCGCATGTATGGGCCAGGGAAAGACGACGTTCTGCAGGATGGTGCAGCCGGCCTGGACGTGGGTTTTGACCAGCGCAAATTCCTCTGGCGTCAGGCGCGCGGGCTTGCTTAGCAGTTCGGAGGGAATGGCTACCTTGCCTAGATCGTGCACCAGTGCGCCGAGATAAAGGCCCTCGAGCTGGTCAGCACCAAGACCGAGCTGTCGTCCAATGCCAAGAGCGAGGGTCGCGGTGCGGTGTTGATGGCGGGCGGTGTAGAGGTCGCGATGAGCGGCGACGGAGCTCATCGCGTGGATAGCTTGGATCAGGGCATGCCGCGTTCGGCGCAGCCCCTCTTCTAGCTCAAGCTCCCTTTTCCCCTTCCTCTCCATGGGACACGCTGATTGTGCGCTCCGGTCAGGTCAAAAGGAACGCCCTGGGGTGTCGGCGCGCTCGGTGGCGCCATCAGCACCCCCGCATGGAAGAGCAAGCCCAGTCGGTATCTCGTCACGAGTGACGACAAGATGATCGACGCTCTCGAAGCGCCTCCGTGACTGGTGCGCTCGGACCTCGCGCTGCCAAGCTACACGCTGAGATGCGCTGAGCGGTCTCCAGACAGTCGAGCCAGCTCCAGGCGGCAGACCGGGCGTGCGGTGTATATTCACGCGAGAAGGACACTGCAATAAGAACCCCGCGAGGACAGCAAAAATGATGACCCGTGAGCCAGCTTTTGCAATTCGACCTCTCCTGTTTCTTGTGGCGACAGTGGCACTGCTCCCCACGCCCTCCAGAGCACAGGCACCCGGGGCGCTGAGCGCGGAATCACTGATGGCTAAGCTCAAGTGGCGTTCTGTCGGCCCCTACATAGGAGGCCGCGTGGTTACCGTCACGGGTGTGGCGGGAAGGCCTAATCTTTTTTACGCCGGAGCGGTCGGCGGCGGGGTCTGGAAGAGCGTGGACGAAGGCGTCGAATGGCAGAACATCACCGACGGCAAGCTGCCCGGGCCGAGCTCCAGCATCGGGGCAATAGCTGTGGCGCCGTCCGATCCCAACACTATCTATGTCGGGACCGGCGAGGCGGATATTCGCAATGACATGATTCCCGGCAATGGCGTTTTCAAATCAACCGATGCCGGTGAGACTTGGCACGATGCCGGGCTGCGCGACACGCACTCTATCAGCGCCATTGTGGTCGACCCCAACGATCCCAACGTCGTGTACGCCGCTTCGATGGGACACGTGTTCAAGCCCGATCCCGAACGCGGGGTGTTCAAGTCCACGGACGGCGGCAAGTCGTGGCAGAAGGTGCTGTTCGTAGATGACAAGACCGGCGCAATCTGCTTGGTTCTGGATCCGAAAAATGCCAGCGTGTTGTACGCCACCATGTGGCAGGCACAGCGAATGCCGTGGGGTCTTATCAGCGGCGGTCCGGGCAGCCGCATCTACAAGAGCTCCGATGGCGGAGCGCACTGGGACAATATCTCGCACAACCAGGGCTTGCCGCAGATGGTCCTGGGGCGTGTCGGTCTGGCGATCGCGCCCAGCAACTCGAGCATTCTGTACGCCATCATCCAGGCGAAAGCGGGCGGTGTGTTCCGCTCCGATGACGCGGGTGCCACGTGGAAGCGCGTTAACGAGGAGATGAAGCTGCGCCAGCGTGCCTTCTACTACATGACGCTATACGTCGATCCGGAAAATCCCGACACGGTTTACGCGCCACAAGTGGATGCGCTCTGGGTTTCCCGCGACGGAGGCAAGTCATTCACCAAATTAAAAACTCCCCACGGCGACAATCACGTGGTGTGGATCAACCCCGACGACCCGAAGATTCTGCTTGAAGGGAACGATGGTGGCGCCACCGTCTCAACCGACGGGGGCAAGACCTGGAGCACCGAGCACAACCAGCCCACCGGCCAGTTCTACCACGTCAATCTCGATGATCGGTTTCCGTACCATATCTACGGCGCGCAGCAGGATGAAGGCTCCTTTGAAGGACCCAGCGCCTATGCCGGCGGAATGATCCCGTTAGCGGAGTGGCGCCGCGTCGCGTATGGCGAGAGCACCTATACGGTGCCGCAGCCAGGCAACGCTGACATCACTTATGGAAGCGGCTACTACAGCATTTTTGTCAAATATGATGCAACGACTCATCAATATGCCAGCGTGAGTCCCTGGCCCTATTACCAGGAAGGCGCATCCTCGGCGGAACTCAAGGATCGGTTTGGGTGGACCCATCCCATTCAGTTTTCGGCCGCGGACCCCAAGGAACTGCTCATTTCCGCGCAGTATGTATTTAAGAGCGATGATCACGGCGCAACCTGGGAGCGAATCTCCCCCGATCTCACCCGCAACCAGTCGAGCACGGAAGTTCCCAGCGGTGGCCCGGTCGATCTCGACCAGTCGGGAGCGGAGATCTATCCCTTGATCTCCGCACTCGCAGTGTCGCCGCTCGACGGCAATCTGCTGTGGGCCGGCTCGGATGACGGGCTCGTTCATGTGACGACCGACGGTGGAAAGAATTGGCAGCCCATCACTCCGCCGGGATTGCCGGAAGCCTGGATCAGCTGTATCGAGCCTTCACACACTGACAAACAAACTGCCTATCTCACGGCTCGTCGTTATATGTGGGATGATTTCCGCCCCTACGTATTTCGGACAACGGACCTGGGCCGCCACTGGACCCTGATGACTGCGGGGCTCCCCGCTGATGAATTCGTATTCGACCTGCGTCAGGATCCCGATGATTCGGACCTGCTCTTTCTCGGTACTCGCAGCACGGTGTATTTCAGTCTCGACGGTGGCTCGCACTGGCAGCCGCTGACCCTCAACCTCCCGGTGGCTCAGGTGCGCGATGTCGCCATTAACACGCGCCAAGGCCAAGTGGTTGCTGCTACTCACGGCCGCGCATTCTGGGTGCTCGACAATCTCACCTTTCTCGAACAGCTGACCAGGAAGCCCATGGTGGAGGCCAAGGCCCCCTTCCTGTTCGCTCCTCAGCAGGCCTGGTTGACGCCTGACTACGGGCTCCCCAGCCCGGAAGCCCGACGCCCTCCCGATGCCGGCTACAACCCGCCGTTCGGTGCGACCGTCTTGTTCCACATCCCCGAAAACTACGACGGCAAAACCCCGGCAACTCTGCAGTTCACCGATCCGCAGGGCAATCTGGTTCGCCTGGTGACTTTCCACCTCGCGACCGAAAAGGAAAGGGAAGAAAAGGCGAAAGACGAGCAGGAAAGCGCAGTGCACACGGGTGAGCATCAGGGAAATGCCGCCGCCGAGGAGGACCACAGCGGAGAGCCCAGCGATCAGCGGATTCGGGAGAAGGAGGCAAGGCTAAGTGCCATCGAGCCGGGGATGAACCGGCTCCAGTGGGATTTGCGCTATCCCTATGCGACGGAAGTCACCGGCTACCACGCGCCGATCGCCGCCGGCGGCCTCGAGGACTCGGTCGAAGGACCGGTCGTCGTGCCCGGCAAATACTCCGTGGTCCTCAATTATGGCGGACAGGAGACCCGGCAGATCTTTGTCGTCGCTCTGGATCCGAGACTGCATGCCACACAGCAGGACTTGCAAGCCCGTTTGAACCTGGATCTCAGGATCCACGCGGATCTCGAGAGTCTGGACAAAGCCATCAACGAAGCCTTGGTTGAGCGTGACAATCTGCGACAGGCGATTTCCAGCCATAGTGTGGCGGGCAACCGAGCCACGAGCGCGCTCACCGCTCTGAGTCACGATATCGACAGCGTGGCGCAGATGGCTATGAAATCGAGCGAAGGCAGCCTGTTGTTCGAGACCAAGCTACGCGACCATCTTGCCTACCTGGCTTCCGACATTGACCTGGCCTACGACCGGCCGAGCGCACCCCAGGAGGCTGTCTTCCGGGAGCTCGATCAGCTGGCCAAGCAGGGCACGCAAAGGCTGGTCGCCGACACGGGCGCAGCTGCCAGAATCACCGCTCGCACAGAGCGTCGGGCAACGCAGTGAAGGCTTGACTCTTACAGCGGCTCTCGCCAGGTCAGACCCGGAAAGCGGGCGTAATCTCTGTCGGTCGTGATCCATTCACAGCCAGACTCGATGGCCAGCGCGGCGAACCAGGCATCCTGCGCCAGATTGCCTGTCGCTCTCGCTTTGACACAGAGATCTTCGAAGATCCCCCAGTGGCGCTCGCGGGGTACCGTAACGGTGGCGTTCGGCTGCTCGAGCAGCAGTCGGCAGAAATCGAACACGTCTGCCCGGGCGCTCGGGCGGCGATAGACGCGTGTGTGAGTGGTGATTCTGACGACGCTGGCGAGTACCTGCGGGGCAATCCCATAGGCCGCCGGTCCGTTGACGACCGACGCCAGCCATTCCCTGTATCGCGGATGATCTTCAGAATCCGTGCGAAACGCGTAGATGAGGACGTTAACGTCCGGAAGGATCAATCGCGGCCGTCCATGCGATCGAGAAGGGAGGCACCATCGTCAAGATCGACACCCGGCAATGTGCCACCACCGGCACGGCACTCGGGCAGCGTCACCGGGGGATGTTCGGGCCGTTTCATCGGCCGTCGCAGCACGAGCTCAAGCCCCTGTTCGATGAGGGAGGTGAGGGTGGTCTTACGCTTGGCGGCCTCCAGACGGGCCCGCTCCAGGAGTGCTTCGTCCAGTCGAACGGTCGTTCTCATGCGTCAGAGCATACGAGTAGTATGTCTGTATGTCAATCTCAAATCGGCATCTCTTATCAGAACCGGGCCCTGACGCCAATCGGCGCGCGTCGCCGATCCGATGTGACGCGAGCGCTACGGCTCGGGTGAGTACAGAGTGGTGAGTGCGGCGGTGAGCACCAGCACTCCAACGATCAACACGTACTCCGCGGCGACGCTGCGCCGCAAGATCCTCAAGGACCTCGTGTCCCCGGTTGCCACGCGGGGGCCCAGGCGCCACTTGTTCAGAGCCGCGAGCATCATCAGCAGTATGAACGTCGCGCTTTTTACCAGCAGGATGATCCCGTAGGGCTGCCGTAGTGCCTCGACCCCCGGCAGGAGCAGCAAAGCCAGGCCCGCTCCCGCGACCGCGATGAAAGGGACGAGCCAGGCCGCGATCCTCGAGAACGCGGCCACCACCCCGCCCGCGAGCGCGGAGGATTCCCGGCGGGCGACGAGCAGCAGCGACGGCAGCGCGCCAAACCAGAACATGACGATGGTGAGGTGGGCCCAGAGGAGTGAGGCCAGCGCCCAATGAGGCGAATGTGTCGTCGTATGGCCGGTGAGCAGAAATGCCGCTGCCATCAGACCCGAACCGACGATGCTCCACGGCACTGACGCAGTGCCTGGGAGCGCCAGGGTGGCGGCTATGATGACCAGGGCCGCGGCGCGCGTTGCGTTTGCGGCTCCGATGGAAGAATGCAGAACCTGCGTCTGCAAGGCCCGGTCCCAGAGATCGGCGAAGTCGCCCGTCATCCGCGGGGCTTCCAGGCCGTGGTGGACGAGGACCAACAGCAGCCCGAGCAGCGCACTCCAGAGGCCGAGCTGGCGAATAGCGCGACTCGAGCTCCGCAGACGGTCCTCGAACCGCGCCAGGAACAACGCAACACCGGCGGCCTGGAACATTGCGATGAGACTCAGCGCCCCGACGAAGATAAACGCGACGTCGACGCTCACCGGACAGGCGCTCCGGACCGACGGCTGCTACTTCGCGCCGGGTGCAGCCGATGGCAGGATCGTGAACACAAGCGTGCCGGACATGACGTGACCGTCGTCGCTCAGCGCTCGCCACGTGACCGTATGGGAACCGGAGCCGATAGCGGGCAGCGGCAGCGAGAAGGTTCTGGACCTGCCGGGCGGGAGTGCTGCGACCTTCAGCGGCTTCGCGTCCCCGCTCTGAAGAGCCAGCGCGGTGAGCTGCACCTCCTCCTGGAATCGCAGCGTGATCTCGGCAGGGGCGACTGCAAGCGTGCTGTGGTTGGCGGGTGTGGAACCCAGCAGGTGCGCATGCGCGTGGGCAAGGCTCGCGCAGGCGAGCGCAATGACGAGGGCAGCGAGGGATTTCATACGGCGATCCCCCGTATGATCTCGATCTCCAGAAATCGAAACTCAAAGCTATTTGGGTTGATCACGTTGTGCGCGACGCCTTTCTGGCGAGCGTACGCGACACCGGCCGTAAGCTGCGCGTCGCGCCGAGTCGCGCCTTCGTCGAGACGGAGCAAGCCCGTCGTCAATGGCACTACCACGTAATCGTGCGAGTGGACGTGATGTCCCGTTTCGGCGCCGGGGGCAAATTGCCACTCAGTGACCTTGACCCATTCAGTCTCAAGCTGAACGTGTGCCGTTGCTTTCATGATGCCGCTCCCACTCCACCCCTTTGTCTACCGACCCCCGGCTTCGGCCCACGGAGGGCTGATTCCACCATCCCAGATGATCATTCACGAATACCTGAACAGCGCCATGAATCCGAAGTCCATGTGCAGCTGCTGATGGCAGTGAAACAGCGTCAGCCCCGGATTGTCGGCCACGAAATCAAACTCGAGCTCCTGGAATCCGGCGAGCATCACGACGTCCTTGATCACTCCGGCCGTCGGCTTGCCGGCGATGCGCGTCAGCTCGAAGCTGTGGCGATGCAGGTGCAGCGGGTGGATGTCATCGCTCGCGTTCGAGAACCTGAGGCGATAGCGCCGACCTTGTCGTAGCGGATATGCCGGCTCCATGGACTCCATCGAGAAGGCCTTGCCGTTCAGAGTCCACTCGTTGAAGCCATCGAGCGCCGCGTTGTGCTTGACGATCCTGAATTCGAGCGTCTCATCGGGCACGGCTAAGACGGCATCGGCCTTGCCGAAGAGCGTGTAGTCCCAGCGATAGGGCTCGGGCTTGACCCAGCGAGGCTTGCCATGCTGCCCCGAGTACTCGATCACGACACCCATCCCGTGCGCGCGATCATCGTCCGCTAGATCGCCCATGACCCAGACTCCCGGCTGATTCATCTCGACGATCGCGGAGATGCGCTCCGCGGTCCCGAGCCACAGCAGCGGCACCTCGGCCGGCGTTGGCACGGGATTGCCGTCGAGCGCGACGATTCGGAACCTGTGATGGGGCAGGGCGAGGCTGCGGATCTCGGTGGCGCTCGCGTTGAGCACGTGAAACAGGACCCGCTCGCCCTGCTTCACACGGATCGGCTCGCCGTGGCCGAGCATGCGGCCGTTGATCGCAAACAGCTCGTAGCGGACTTCGAAACCCCTGGTGCTGGTTCTGGCCTCGGCATCTGCTGCCGCTCCCTGTTGCTGCAGCGCCGGGATGACAGAGCCTGCCAGAGCATCCATGGCCATATCGCCGCCCCGGCTCAACGTCGGCAGAAATTCCTTCATGACCAGGAACACTTCGCGGTCGTATGCACCCGGGTTGTCCCGCGGCTCGATGTACACCGGCCCGGCCTGGCCGGTGTAGGTACCGCGATTGAGGTCGCCACGCGCCACCACGTGCGTGTGATAGAAGCGGAAGCCGGAGGGCCGGGGCAACAGGTTGAGGCGGCGTTTGCCGTGCGCGGGCACGTACGGCGAACCCTCCTCGGCAGCGCCGTCCACGTCGCTCGGGATCATTTGTCCGTGCCAGTGGACCAGTTCCGGGGTATCCGTCTCGTTCTGGATCTCGATGCCGACGCGCCGTCCTTCCCTGAAGCGCAGCAGGGGACCCGGAAACTGCCCGTTGTAGAGCGTGGTGGAGACGATGTGCTCGGGCGAGAGCTCGATGAGGCCGGGTGCGATGCGCAGCGTGTAATCCGGGCGGTCTTCGGCGCTGGTCGGCGCCGGATTGGTCGGAGCTGCCGCCGTCAGGCGTGCCGCGCCGGCTCCCAGGGCCGCCGCCGATCCGAACAGAAAGTCGCGTCGGTCAAGGGTCATGGGGGACTTCCGGTGTGCTGTCGAGCTTCCCGATTCACGTTCCTTATGATCTCATGGTCAAGAGCGTTCCATAACAACCTGACCCCTCCGATCGCCCATACAACATGCCCGCACCACCCGCCACCGGCAGGGCGTATTCGCTCTATGTGCTGATTCTCCTGACCCTCGTCTACATCACGAATTTCGTCGACCGCATCGTGCTCGGAATCCTGGTGGGACCGATCAAATCCGAGCTCCATCTGAGCGATGGCGAGCTCGGGCTCATCGGTGGCACAGCCTTCGCGCTCTTTTATACCGCTCTGGGAATTCCCATTGGATGGTGGGCCGATCGCGCGAGCCGCGTCCGCATCATGACCGCGGCCATCGCCTGCTGGAGCCTGTTCACGGCGCTGACCGGCTTCGCGCACAGTTTCCTCGCGCTGTTTCTCGCGCGGCTCGGGGTCGGCGTGGGGGAAGCCGGCGGGGTGGCACCCGCCTATTCCCTGATCGCCGATTACTTCCGGCCCGGCTGGCGCGCCCGCGTCCTCGGCTTCTTTTCGCTCGGCATTCCGGTCGGCAGCGCCCTCGGCTACCTCCTCGGAGGCTATCTGACGACCGCCTTCACGTGGCGCGCGGCATTCATGCTGCTCGGCGCCGCCGGAGTGGTGCTGGCGCCCCTGTTCCTGCTGACGGTTCGCGAGCCCGAGCGCGGCAGGTTCGATGCCGTGCCCCCCGCTCGTAAGGCGCCGCCGCTGGGAGAGGTCTGGCGCTCCCTCGCTGCCAAGCCCGCTTTCTGGCTCCTGTCCCTCGGCGCGGGCTGCGGCTCGCTCATGGGTTACGGCCTGCTTTTCTGGTTGCCCTCATTCTTCATACGCAGCGACGGAATGACGGTGCTCCAGGTATCGCGGCTGCTCGGCGCGCTGCTGCTTCTCGGCGGAGTGCCCGGCATTCTCCTCGGCAGCTACCTCGCCGACCGCGTAGGTATGCGTGATCGCCGGGCCTACGCCCTGATCCCGGCATTGGCGTTTCTCTGCATTCTTCCCTGCTACGCCCTGGGGACCGCTCTGCCGATGGGACCGGCGGCGTTCGTGTGCTTCCTCGTGCCCGCGGCGCTGCAGCTCGTATGGCTGGGCCCGGTCATCACGGCGATACAGCATCTGGTGCCGCCCAGCATGCGCTCACTGGCCTCGGCGATCTTCCTGTTCATCAACAATCTGCTCGGCCTCGGGCTCGGCGCGCTGATCATCGGTGTCGCCTCCGATCAGCTCGCTGCCAGGTTCGGCAGCGCTTCGCTGCGTTACGCGATCCTCGGGGGCACGGTCTTCTACGTCCTCGCGGCCGGCGGTTTCTTTGCGGCCGCTACGCGGCTGCAGCGCGATTTCGAGCCCGTCGCGACCTAGAACTCCTGTGCGCGTGCCGCGCTCACCCGGTCGTTCATCTCCTGATACACCGCGGCGTACTTGTCAGGCCCGTCGCTCGCTGCGAAGCGCAGCGGCAGCACCCGCTTCACGAGGATTTCCGACACCCTCGGCTGGCTTTTCAGGATGGCCATCACCTCGGCGATGAACTGTCCGAGCGGCATGGCGGCCGGGTCGTGCAGTCCCCGGCTGCCCATGAGCTCAGTCTGCACGTAAGGAGGCACGAGCTCGAGGACGCGAATGGAGGTGCCCTGCAGCTGGTAACGCAGACTCTGCGTGTACGAATGGATCGCCGCCTTGGTCGCCGAGTAGGTGGGGTTCATCGCCAGCGGCACGAAGGCAAGACCTGATGAGACCGTCATGATGGTCGCATCGGCCTGCTCGAGGAGATGCGGCAGCAGTGCCGTGGTGAGGAGGATCGGGCCCGCCAGGTTGGTGGCAATGGTCTCGACTGCGATGTCCGAGGTGTTGCTGGTGCGCAGGTTCTCGTTCTTCATGATGCCCGCATTGTGAATCACCACGTTCAGTGCCGGAAATCTCGTGACCACAGTTCGCGCCAGGGACTCGATGCTTTCGCGGGAGGACATGTTGACGGGAAGCTGTTGCAAGCCTTTCCCGGCCGCCAGCTCCAGTTTGCGCGCTGATCTCGCGGCGACGATCACCTTATTGCCGAGCTTCGAGAATTCCTCAGCCAGAGCGAGTCCGATGCCCGAGCCGCCGCCGGTGATTAGAATCGTGTTACCCGTGGTCTTCATGACGAGCCTCCAATGCGATCTACCGTAGTGCATCAATGAGGCAGGCGCATCTCCCTTAAGGCGTGGACAGCCGTGACCGCTCGGCACAGAATCCGGCGTAATGAGCGGAACTTCCAGGCGCTGGCGCAGCGACGGTGTGCGCATCATTCGCTCCAGTGAGCTCGATGATGCCACCGCACAGACTCTCGGCATGCGACGACGTGCAGCCGTGACTACGGAGAAGACCGGCGCCAGCAAACTGTGGGCCGGCACCGTCACCATCGATCCCAGGGCAAAGACCGGAGCACACCACCACGGCGATCTCGAGAGCGTCATCTACGTGGTCAACGGTGTGGCGCGGATGCGCTGGGGCGATCATCTCGAGTTCCTCGCCGAGGCGGGACCGGGGGATTTCATCTACGTCCCTCCGTACGTCCCGCATCAGGAGATCAACGCGAGTGATGAGCTCGAGCTTCACTGCGTGGTAGCCCGCAGCGGCCAGCGCGGGCTCGTCATCAACGTCGATATCACCCCGGTCGAGGTTCCCGAGCTCATTCGCTGGATCGACGACCTGCACGAATAATCGAGGGACATGTCCGCCAGGGTGCAGCTCGCCACCGCCGAGGTGGAATTCGATGACCTGGGCGCCGGCACCCCGATCCTGCTGCTGCACGGCTTTCCCGCCACGCGCTACCTCTGGAGTCAGGTGACGCCCGTGCTGGTCGGGCAAGGGTATCGTGCCATTGCGCCGGATCTGGTCGGTTATGGGTCGTCTTCGCCCAAGCCTGACGTGCGCCTCGACATGGCGAGCCAGGCGCGCTGGATGTGGGAGCTGCTCGACCGCCTCGGGATCGACCGGGCGTTCATCGTTGCGCACGACGTCGGATCCGCGGCCGCGCAGCTGATGGTGACCGAATCGCCGGCGCGCGTGCGCGGACTGGTGATTCTCGATGGCGTTCATGAGACGCAGTGGGCGATGGATGCGATCGAAAGCATCCGGGCCTGGGATGACGCAGACGCGGCGCGGTTGTCTCCCGTGTTGGCGCGGCGGCTGGGAAAATCGCAGCACCTGCGGACGATGCTCGCGGCCTATGCGGGCGAGGGTGGCGGCGCGCGGCTGATTCGCGCCGCCCGGGCCCTCGATCCAACTCAGACGGCATCGATTGGTGGGAGATTGCGGGCGAGTCGGGTTCGCTCGCTGGTGCTCTGGGGTCGGGACGATCGCTACCTCGACATCGACAGCGTCGCTCGTCCGCTCGCTGAGCTGCTGGGTGCTCCCCTCGTGATCCTGCCGGGAGGCCACTTCACCCCGAGTGATTGCCCGCAGGAGGTGAGCGGAGCGATCTGCGAATTTGTGAGGACCGCAGCCGCCATCGAAGCGTCATCGTCCAGTCAGGCCGCCGAGCGCTGACCAGACGGATCGTTCGCCGGGGCTCTCTAGCCGGTTCGCCGCGCTTCCCGTGCGGCGAACCAGCCCGCGTATACGACGGATAACAGCCCGATCACGAAGATGCCGTCGAAGGTGCCCGCGCCGCCGATGGATGCGACCGGCGCGCCCAGGCCCTGGATCCTGCCGAGGTTCGTGAGGTCTGCGCCGATCAGCGTGCCGAGGCTTCCGCAGATATAGGCGAGCGCTCCGGCATGTCGCCTCGAGAGGGCGAGCGCCGTGATGGTCGTGATCACACAGGGAACGAAGATCGGCTCGGCGATGCCTAGGCCGGGCACGGGAGTCGCGAGCAGGTGGCAGGCGAGTGCCACGATGGCGATGCCCCAGAGGCTCAGGGCGTAGAGCTGATTGCGCATCATCAGATAGAGCGACATGCATATGGGGATCACGGCACCGCCGACGTTGATCGCCAGCACCGTCGCCGGCGCTGCGCGGACCACCGGGACCACATAGGGGATCCCGAAGTAGGTCACGACCTCGCGGGCGATCATGTGCTTCTCGGGCAGATAGGCGATCGGGATGTTGATGTAGCTGCCGAGCAGCGAGGCGAGCAGCACCGCCATCATGGTGGAAGGGGCGAGTCCCATGCTGGCCGAAGCGAAGCTGAGGACGCGCGCGGCGACGAAGCCGGCGACGACCGCGAACAGCAGCGTGAGCCCGAGGAGAGCCGGCGCAGCAACCGGAAAGTAATAGTGCATGCGCGATGTTAGCGTGGAAGAGCCGCGTCCCGCACCCGAGCCGACGACGGCGGCTTTCCCGCCGGCTTCGATAATCCGGCTTGCAATGCCAGCGTTTTGAGACAGGCGGCAGGATCTCGGGCTCGAGGCCCGCAGGACGCTTTATGAGAGCTCGGACGCCAGGCTCCTAGCCCCGGCAATGCTCGTCGCGATCGCCGCACTCGCGCCATGCGTGCTCGTGCCACCAGCGATGATGGTCACGGTCGTAGAAGCCCTCACGCGGCTCGACGACGCATCCGGGTACGACGAGCATGAGCCCGAGCAGAACGAGGATTGTCCGAGCGATGGGCTTTCGTATGGCCATGATTCCTCCGGGGCGCTGCGTGATCGTCTTGGGGACAGGGCTTACAGGGTCTAAAGAAAAAGCGGTCTCAGAGGCGGTAGCGCCGTGTCAGTCCTCGCACGACCTGTATTGCCGCCGCCCCGAGACCGTCAGCAATGCGCCACTCCGCATGGGGGGGCCTGTCGCGGAGGACGCAGTTCGAATCGCCGTTGAGCGCGCCTGCATGGCCTGCTGCGCGCTTCTGGCGAGCAGTTCGTCAATTGTCAGCGGATTGAGGGGATCGAAATGAGCGATCCCGACGTCGAGCCGGATGCCCGAGCCCGGCGCAGGCACAGCGATGTGCCCCAGAATCGAATCGCGCGAGAGATACTCGACGCGGGGCGTCAGAGCGGCGAACTCACCGCCGCCGAGGCGCCCGAGTGCCTCGTGCACGCCGTAATCCGGAAAAAGATCCCGCAGTTTGTTGCCCATCTGGCGCAGCGCGATCAGCGGCATGGCTGCGGCGCCGTGCGGGCTGAGATGGATACAGATGAGGCGGTGGGGACACCGGTCCCGGACCGCCAGATCGAGCAGCCGCACGGCGCACTGGATGAAGCCGCGGCGGTTGTAGAGGCCCGTGAGCTCGTCATTCATCGTAGCCGAGCGCAGCAGTTGCACCAGGCTTTGCAGTGCGCGGTGCTGTAGCGCGATGCTCTGTGCGCGGCTCGATCCCTTGAAGCGCAACAGGTCGCCGAGCAGACGGTTGATGCCCGCATCGTCCCCGTTAGCGACGGCGGTACGCAGTTGCGCCGAGATCTCGAGCACACGGGTACGGGAGTCGTTGGTGCGCCTGAGCTGGACCACCGATGCGGCATCCACGGTCTGGGACTCCTCTCGAGACGCACATCAGGAACTGGGCGGCAGCCTATTCTCCACGCGAGCTTGGCAGCACCGGTATAACGCCCGGTTGGGCGTCGGCTCATGACCGCTGCTCTCGTCAGGGAACTCCTACGGCGACTCCGTCGCACTGCAGCACCAGCCGCGCGGTATCATCCGTGCGATGAACTCGGTCGCCCGCCAGATGCTGGTGGTCGCGTTGCTGCTTGCGACCGTCGTCGGCCTGTTCGTGGCGGCCCAGCTGGGGCAGCGGCGCCTCGAGGAGGCGAGCGCGCGGATTGCGCTGACCGCCCAACGGCAGCAGGCGCTTGCGGATGTCTGGCAACTGTTGCGCCAGGCCGAGAGCAGCCAGCGCGGCTATATCCTGGTCGGCAACGCGGAGTATCTCGCCCCCTTCCAGCAGGCCGCGGCGAGCTTTGACGGCGCGCTCAAGCGGCTCGATACGGCGTACGCCGGCGCCCGCGAGCCCACCCGTTCCGACGTGGCGCAGCTCGAGCAGCTGAGCGATGCGAAATTCGACGACATGCGCTCGAGCATCGAGGCCTTCGGCATCCGCGGCCGTGCGGCGGCCCTCGAGGTGATCCGCACCGACCTCGGCGCCTCGACCATGTCGCAGATCGACGATCTGGTGCGCAAGCTCGAGGCGCACGACAGCGCCGAGGCGGTCGCAGCCAGCCACCGCTGGCAGGCCAGCCGCTGGGGGAGTATCGCCACCACCAGCGCAGCCCTAGTCGCGAGCACCGGGCTGCTGTTGCTCCTGAGCCGCCTGACGCTGCGCCAGCTGCGCTCCAAGGAGCGCGAGACCGAGCAGCTTGCCGCGCGACAGGCCGAGCTCGAGCACTTGGTGGAGCTGCGTACCGAGGAGCTCTCGGAGCTCTCGACCCATCTGCAGTCGGTGGCCGAGCAGGAGAAGGCCGCGCTGTCGCGCGAGCTTCACGATGAGCTCGGGGGTCTGCTGGTGGCGGCGCGCATGGACCTCTCGTGGCTCGAGGAACGCATCGGCAGCGACGACCCGGAGGTGCGCAGCTACTTTCGGCGGGTACAGGAGGCGTTGCAGTCGGGCGTAGACATCAAGCGCCGGGTGATCGAGAGCCTGCGGCCGACGCTGCTCGACAACCTGGGGCTCGTGCCGGCGCTGCGCTGGCAGGTGGCCGAGGCCTGCGAGCGCGCCGGGCTCAGGCATCTCGAGCGCTACCCCGAGGAGGAGCTGCCGCTCACGCCTCAGGCCTCGATTGCCGTGTTCCGGATCGTGCAGGAGGCGCTCGCCAACGTCCTGAAGCATGCGCGCGCAACCGCCGTCGAAGTGATGGTGGAACTGGTGGAGCCCTGGTTGCTGGTACGCGTGCGCGACGACGGCGTCGGCGTGCCCCCCGAGCGGCTGCTCGCGCTGCAGGCGCACGGCCTCGCCGCCATGCGGCAGAGGGCGCGCGGACTCGGCGGTCATTGGCGCGTGCAGCGCCCCGCGTCCGGCGGCACTGAGATCGAAGTGCGCCTGCCGCTCGCGCGGGTGCTGGCACGGGAAGCGGGGGAGATTCGCCGTCGGCGCGAAGCCTGATCAGCCGGCGTGGTGCGCGCCGCCCTGAGCCGCGTAGCTGCTCAGGAGGACCGGCAGCCGGTGATAGTCGCGGGACTTATTGAGAAAGGCGTCGACGCCGAGCGTCTCAGCCTCGCGCCGATATTGCGGCAGGTCGAAGCCGGTGAGCACGATGACTTTCGGCCGTCGTGCACTCGAGCGATCGAGCGAGCGCAGCACACCGAAACCCGAGCCGTCGCGCAGGCGCAGGTCGAGAATCAGCACGTCGGGCGCCGCGTTTGCGATGCGCTCGACCGCGTCGGCCTCGGTGTCGACGGTGCCGATCAGGTCGACGCGCGGCAGACGGCGGATCAGCTCGCTGATGCGGCCGGCGAGCACGCCGGAATCCTCGACGAGCAGCACGCGCATGCAGCTGGTGTTCGACATACGAATCTCTGGCAGAAGACGGTGGGCGCCCGCAGGCGGCGTCGATGTCGAGCGTAACAACAGGCAGCGGACACCCGATGCCGGCACTCGCCATCTCGGGCTGTCAGCATTGGCTGACCGGCGCTGAGGGTGACCCCCGCTACTGCATCAGGCCGTTTCTGAGGGCGTAGGCCGTCAAGTCAGCGTTGGTGCTGAAGTTCATCTTCTCGAGGATGCGCGCCCGGTAGGTGCTCACGGTCTTTACACTGATGCATAGCTCGCGCGCGATCTCCGAGACGCTGCGCCCGACGGCGAGCTTGCACAGGATCTGGAATTCGCGCTGTGAGAGCGTCGCGTGCAGCGGCTGGTCCGCCGGCTCGTCGAGCGCGCCCACCAGCATCTCGGCGAGCGTGGCGCTCACGAAGCGCCGGCCGGCGAGCAGCGCATGGATTGCGCGCATGAAGTCCTCCGGCGCCTGATCCTTGGCGACGTAGCCGGCCGCGCCGGCGCGCAGCGCGTAGATCGCGTACTGTTTCTCCGAGAACGCGCTGATGACCAGTACGCGCGTCTTGGGGTGGCCGCTGCGGATATGCGCCAGGATGTCGATGCCGCTGCGGTCCGGCATGTTGATATCGAGCACCACGAGATCCCAGGCGCCATCGCGCAGCCGCTCGAGCGTCTCAGTGCCGCTCGCGGCCTCGCCGATGGTATCGACGGCCGAGTCGTGCTCGAGCCAGCGACGCAGACCCGCGCGCACCATCGCATGATCGTCGGCAATCAATATGCTGGCCATCCCGAAGGCTTCCCCGCGCGGCCGGTCCCCGGCATCGTTCTTGACGCGGGACGTTACCGCCTGAGCGGCGGTTCGAGCGTACGCCGAATGCCTCACATAGTGTAGGAGGAATCCCACAGGGCAGGCTGTCAAGATCCGCTTCCGGACAACCGGTTCAGGCTGAGTTTATGTCCAGCGCGCGCTCTAGCCGCTTTCCTACACGATCGGGCGGCAGATTCCTGCCGCCGCACCCGGTCGGTGCGTGCGAACGTGCCCCCGGTCGATAACACGGAGGAGGTGGATTATGAGTCACCATCTCGCGAAATGGATGGCGGCGGCGCTGCTCGTCTGGGCGCCGGCACTCTGGGCGAGCTCGTACACGGATGCGGTAAGCCTGTTCAAGAACGCGGGCGAGAGCGCCCGGTTCTTCGATAACTGTTACGGGTATGCCGTGTTCCCGACGATCGGCAAGGCCGGCCTGGTGGTCGGCGGCGCGCACGGCCGGGGACGCGTGTACGTGCACGGCATTTATGTCGGCGATACCACCGTGAATCAGCTGAGCGCGGGGTTTCAGGCCGGCGGCCAGGCGTACAGCCAGATCGTCTTCTTCGAGGATCGGCGTGCCTTCGATGAATTCACCAAGGGCAACTTCGAGTTCGGGGCGGATTTCGACGCCGTCGCGATTACGGCGGCAGCCGGCGGCAGTGTGGGCACTGCCGGTGGAGTCAGCGCTGAGGCGAGCGGCGGCATGAAGGACGCGCTCACCGCCGGCCGGTACTACAAAGGGCTCGCGGTCTTCACCATCGTCAAGGGTGGGGCCATGTACCAGGCGACGGTGGCCGGACAGAAGTTCAGCTACACGCCGAAGGTCTGAAGTTGGCACCGCCTGAGGTCAGTCGTGCTCGAGACCGGCCGCGGCCCGTTGGCTACGCTCGCGAATCCGGGCGCTCCCCAGTTTCTCCGCCCATGCACCGAAGTGTTCGGTGGGCCCGCGCCAGCGAAGGCTCTCGGTGTCGGCGAATAGGACGGCGTCGGTTTTCAGGGTCGCGAGCTTCTTGAAGAGGAGGGCGAGGTCGCGCCTCTCACCGAGGACCTCGGGCGGGAAACTCTCGAGCGCGCCGTATCTGCCTATGAGCCGCGCTGCAGTCACCCGTCCGATGCCAGGGAGTCCCGGATAGCCGTCGGCCGAGTCTCCCACGAGCGCCAGGAAGTCCGGGATCCGCTCGGGATCCACCCCGAACTTCGCGCGTACCCCGGCGGCGTCGCGGATCTCCTTCGTCCTGCGGTCGACCTGGACCACCCGGTCACCGTCGACGCATTGAGCCAGGTCCTTGTCCGGGGTCCAGATCGAGACCTTCTGCACGCGGGTATCGGCGGCGGCAAGGCGTGCGGCGGAGGCCAGGCCGTCGTCCGCCTCGAGCTCCGTCATGGGCCACACGGCGACTCCCATCGCGGCGAGTGCCTCCTCCAGCGGATGAAACTGCGCAAGCAGGGCGGGCTCGACGCCGTCGCCGGTCTTGTAGCCCGGCCAGAGGTCATTGCGGAAGGATTCGATGACGTGGTCGGTCGCGACGCCCAGGTGCGTCGCGCCTTCCTCGATCATCGCCAGCACGGTATTCAGCACCCCGACGGCCGCGCCGAACGGTGGCTCGTCTCCCTTCGCGAAGCGGCGCAGACCGTAGAAGTGACGAAACAGCTCGTAGCTACCATCGATGAGATGGACGATCACGAGCGGGGAGGCTACCTCGGGGCGCTGAGGCGCGGCCACTCCCGGCAGCACGGCCCCCGCGGGCGTTCCTTCTGAGCCTCCCGGGGCTTGGGGCGCTCGCGGGGAGCTGCCGGAAGCTGCGCGCCGCGCGGCGCGCGGTCGCTAGCAGCCGCTACGGCCAACGTTCGCCGCCGCTGGAGAGCGAGGACCGCGAGATAACCGGCGAGAAAGACCAGGGTAGCGCTGACATCAAAGAGGAGGAACTGCACGACACCACCTCCATTTACCTGCGGCCATCCAAGTCTAGTGTCCGACGCCATGAGGGTCGGCTTCCCGGCGAGGGATCGCGGGCCTGAAATTAGGAGGGAGAGAGCCTCCTCAATTGGAGAGAGCAAATTCCGCTACAGTGGGCGGAAAAAATGGGGGCCGGTACCGCCCGATGTCCAGGTCCATCCTCTTCCTGATCGCGCTCATCGCGCTTCCCGTGGCGCTGATCGCCTTCGTTCTCTCAGGCCGGCGGCCCCGCCGCGAAGAAGAGCAAGCCCCGGTCCCGGCTCCTGCCCCCGTGCCCCCGATCCAGCCTGAGGCGCCGGCGAGCGCAGCCCCACCGGCGCCCGAAGTCGCCTCGCGATTGCACGAGCTGGCCTTCGGGGTTCCGCCGCGACCGCCATCGGACGAGCCGGCGCACCGGGAAGTAGTGGCGGCGGTGGATCTTCTGCTGTCGGGGCCGGTGCTGAAGCCCGAGTACGCGCCCCGGCGTCCGCTGCACCTGCCGAAGCTCGTGCAGGCGGTGAACGACGAGAATGTCTCGCGGCGCGAGCTCGCCGTGCTGATCGCTCAGGATCCGGCGCTGGCGGGGAACCTGCTGCGGCTGGCCAACAGCGCCTTCTACCGCGTGAATTCCCAGCCGGTCGAGAGCATCGATCGTGCGGTGACGCTGCTTGGAACCTCCGGCATCCGCTTACTTGTGGCCGCCGCGCTCCTGCAGCCCGTGTTCAGAACCGCATCCGGGGAGTTTCGGCGCTTTCCGGACATCACCTGGGAGCACACGCAGTACGCGGCGAGCGCCGCCGAAGCCTACGCGGCGATCCTCGCCGACGAGGATCCATTCGCGGCGCAACTGCTGGTGCTGCTCTACGGGCTCGGAACCATCCTGGTATTCCGTGCAGCGATGGATGAATACGCCCGGCACGGGGTGCCGGCCGACGCGGCCGCGGTGGCGGCCCTCATCGAGGCGTACGCCGCGCACGTCGCGAGCCGCGTCGCGCACGACTGGGAGCTCTCGAGCCGTATCCTCACGGCCCTCGAGGATCAGTCCGATTACATGCGGTCCGGGAACGCCACGGCCTTGGGTAAATCGCTGCGCTTCGGCCGCTGCTGCGGCGCCGTCGCGGTGCTGCGGCACGCGGAGCTCGTCGATGACGATGGCGGGAAGGCGGCGCTCGCCGCCTCCGGGTTCGGAGGCCCGGACTGCGAGCGGATCTGGGCGCGGCTCGCCAAACAGGTTGCCGCGCAAGGACCTCCGGGAAAGGCCTGATGCCATGTCGAGCACTCACGGACAGCTCCTGTCACATCCCACGATCGAGGTCGACTGGCTCGGTGCGAGCGAGTTCGAGGCGCACCGCGCCGGCGGACCGAAGATCCACATCGACGGGGATTCGAAGGCCGCGCCGAGCCCGTTCGACACGCTGCTCGCCGCCATTGCGACCTGCGCGGCGACCGACGTGGTCTCGATTCTCGCCAAGCAACGCACGCCCGTTGAGGCGTTGCGTGTGGCGGTCGAGTCGCAGCGGGCCGACGCGACGCCGCGGCGCCTTGCCTCGGTGGTACTGCACTTCTCGATCGTGGCGCCCGGCACCACGCGGGCTAAGGCCGGGCGGGCGATCGAGCTCTCGGTGACCAGGTACTGCAGCGTGCGCTCGTCGCTCCTCGGCGAGATCCCGGTCACCTGGACGGTGGCACTCGAGGACTGAGCGCGTTAGGTGGCGAAGCAAAGTGACCAGAAGCGGGAGACAGAATGCTCGGAGGGGACCGATTTCACTGTGCCTCCCGCCCCTGGTCTATCCGAATCAACAACCCCTGAGTGATCCAACAACACTCGGTCAGAGATATTGCAACGCGCGTGCCAGGCTGCATTGAGCGAGCTCACTCGCGCGCAGTCAGAGACTTAGCACGCGCGCCCAATCCATCCCAGGACCCAGGAGCCGCTGAGGCGCCCGATCCGAGTGCGTCCCGCCCATGCCCGCACGGGGTTGGTGCACTGCGCCTCGACGTTGAAGCGCTGACGGGACAATTTGTTATGCGTAGCGTGACCCGCTGCCGTCAACGCGTGCCCAGGCGTCTCGTTCCTTCAGCGAGTAGCGCGCTGGTAGCGCGCGCTGATTTTGTCAAACGATACGAGGATTGACCATGAAGATCGGGTTGTTGCCACTCGCCTGCCTCGGCTTTCTCAGCATGACCGCGCAGGCCGGGGATGCGCCCGCCGCGCCGCCCCCGGGGCAGGCCGTGCGCGCCGCATGCGCGGCGGATTTCAAGAGATTCTGCTCGGAGGTCCAGCCGGGTGGAGGCCGCATCCGTGCCTGCATCGCGCAGCATCGGGACGAGCTGTCGGACGGCTGTCGCGACGCCCTGCAGCGCTCGCGCGCGCACCGGCTGCCACCGCGCAATCCGGGCGGGCAGGGTGCTTCTGACCAGCCCGCGACCGCGCCCAAGCCGCAGCAGTAGTCGGGCTGGCTCAGGCGGGCGGGGCTCTGGTGGTCGTCGTGTCTCGCTGAAGCATTCGGCTCTATCGAAGCAGCCGCGCCGCGGCTAGAGTCGGACACCGATGAACGAGGCGGTGTTCGCAGGTGTCGAGACGGGGGGCACCAGGATCCGGGCGCGGGTCGTGGATGCCGGCGGTCACATTCTCGCCGACGGCCGCTGGCCGACGACCACTCCGGAAGCGGCTCTCGCCGAGGTCGTCGCCTTCCTTACCACCGCCATCCCGGCCGAACGATCGCTCGGCGCGATCGGCATCGCTGCCTTTGGACCGCTGGTGCGCGATGAGCTGTCGCGCGATTACGGCCGCGTGCTCAATACTCCCAAGCCCGGCTGGAGCGGATCGAATCTGCGCGCCGGGCTCGCCCGACAGTTCGGCGTGCCGGTCGTGATCGATACCGACGTCAACGCGGCCGCCTGCGCCGAGTGGCAGCGCGGCGCTGGGCGAGGCCTCCGCTGCCTCGCCTATGTCACGGTCGGTACCGGCATCGGCGGTGGCCTCGTCGTCGAGGGACGCCCGCTGGTGGGAGCACTGCATCCCGAGATCGGCCACATCCGGCTCGCGCGCCGGGAGCGCGACCGTGCGCCGAGTGTCTGTCCCTTTCACGAGAACTGTGTCGAGGGACTCGCCTCGGGGCCCGCCATCAGGCAACGGCTCGAGGCGAACGGTGCGCTCGCCGATGAGCCAGCGGTCCTCGAGCTGGTGGCTGACTACCTCGGTGATCTCGCCGCGACGCTCGTACTCTCCTGGTCACCCGAACGCATCGTCTGGGGCGGAGGCGTCATGGCAACGCCCGATCTGCTCGGGCGTCTGCGCCGCGCCCTCGACAGAGCACTCGCCGGATATGGAGTGGGCGAGGCCGCGCTCGCGGCGGATTTCTGCGTGCGCGCGGAGTTGGCAGATTCGGGCCTGGAAGGCGCTCTGTCGATGGCGCGGGCGTCCTTCCCGCGTTGAAGGCGAGCCTGCACGCGCCGCTTTCTGTCAACCGTTTCCTACAAGACCTCTCGGTGGGCACCGACAGTTCCCGTGCGTCGGATCGAGGCACTGTTCGGCGCCACGGCTCTTGGGCGCGCGCGAAGTCTCCGTGGAGCGGCGGCGATCGTTGATTCAGTAGCGTCGCCAGGGAGAGGCAGTGAGTTCTGTACCCGAGCGGGCGAGCGTTCTGGCAGTCGATGACGACCGGCACAACCTGACAGCCCTGCAGGGACTGTTGAGCGATATGCCTCTTCGGGTAGTGACCGCGACGTCGGGCGAGGAGGCGCTGCGCTGCGTGTTGAAGCAGGAGTTTGCCGTCATCCTCCTGGATGTGAGTATGTCCGGCATGGATGGCTTCGCGGTCGCGCGGCTTATCCGTGAGCGTGACCGCTCCCGCCACACGCCGATCATCTTCCTCACCGGCGCCTGCGAGGACAGCCGCTCTCTGTCGCGCGGCTATGAGGCTGGCGCCGTGGACTACATCGTCAAGCCGCCCCAGCCGGAGATCCTGAAGGCCAGGATCTCGGTCTTCGTCGATCTTTACAGCAAGAACGCCGCGCTGATGCAGGAGATCAGGGAGCGTAGCGTGGCCGAGGCACGTCTCAAGGCATCGGAGGAGAGTCTGCGGGCGCTGGCCGCGCACCTGCAGTCGGTACGCGAGGAGGAATGGACGCGGATCGCGCGGGAGTTGCACGATCGGCTGGGCCAGGAGCTCACGGCTCTCAAGATGGACTTGAGCTGGATTGCGGGCCGGCTGCCGGCCGACGCGGGACCGTTGCTCGCGCGGCTGCAGTCGATGTCGGGCCTGATCGATATCACCATGGAATCAGTGCGGCAGATCGTCTCGCGGCTGCGGGCGGACATCGTTGATCAGCTCGGACTGACGGCGGCGCTCGCCTGGCAGGCCGACGAGTTCCAGCGGCGCAGCGGCATTCGCTGCCACGTGACACTGCCGGCCGCGGCCGTGCAGCTCGACCGCCCGCGCTCCACGGCGCTGTTCAGGATCTGCCAGGAGCTGTTGACGTATGTTGCACGCCACTCCGATGCCACCCGCGTCGAAGTGGCGCTGCGGCCCGAGGGTAGGCGAGTGATGCTGGCCGTCGAGGACAACGGCCGCGGGATCGATGGGGAGGCCGCGGCGAGCCCGAAGTCGCCGGGTCTGATGGGAGTACGCGCGCGCCTCCTGCCGTTCGGCGGGCAGGTCGACGTCAACGGTGCACACGGCAAGGGCACGCTCGTGCGCGTGACACTGCCAAGGGACTGAGCTCCGTTTGCAGACCCATGATGCCGAGGAGAGCCATCGTGAGGATTCTGATCGCAGACGATCATCCCGTCGTTCGCCGGGGCCTGCGGGACATTGTCGCTTCCGAGCAGGACATGGCCGTTGTCGGGGAGGCGAAAACCGGCGACGAGGCGCTCGAGATGGCGCGTAGGCTCGAGTGGGATGTGGCGGTGCTCGACTTCTCGATGCCCGGGTGCAGCGGCGCCGACCTCGTGCGGGAAGTGAAGCGGCACCATCCGGAGCGTCCGATCCTGGTGCTGAGCATCCTGCCCGAGGACGTGCACGCGGGGCAGGTCTTCAAAGCCGGCGGCGCAGGGTACATCAACAAGGCGAGCGCGAATGAGGATCTCACCGGCGCGATCCGCAAGGTGGTGAGCGGTGGCAAGTACGTAAGCGCCGCGTTCGCCGAGAAACTCGCCACCGAGCTCGCCGATGGCGGCGACAAACCGCCCCACGACCTGCTCTCGGACCGGGAGTATCGGGTGATGTGGCTGATCGCATCGGGAAAGCAGATCAACGAGATCGCCGGGGAGATGTCGCTGAGCCCGAGCACCATCAGCACCTACCGGGCGCGGATCCTGAGGAAGCTCGCCGTTTCGAATAACGCCGCGCTGGTTCGCTACGCGGTCAAGTACCGGCTCATCTGAAGGCTTCAGTCGCTCAGCTCCGCAGACAGGTCGCGACACCTGCGCCGCGTTCGGTCCCTGCGCCGCGTAGCAGCGACGGCCTCGTCGCTACTGGCGGTCCGCAGTGGTCTTCAGTTGCTGTGGCGCTGCGGCAGCCGGGCTCGCGCCGAGGCGCGAGAGGTAGTCGGAGATGCCGGCAATGTCGTCACGATTCAGCCGCGCAAGCAGGCGGATATGCGACGGCGAGAAATTCGGACGGCGGCCGTCGACGGCGTCGTAAATCTGCCGCCGCAGATACTCGTAGTGCTGTCCGGCGAGGCGCGGCACAGCACGGACTGCATCGCCCAGCGCGGCGCGCCCGTGGCAACTCTGGCACGCGCGCGAGTAATCGGCCGCGCCCCGGCGCACGAGGGCGCCATCCCCGGTTCCGATACCGACGTCCCGATCGAGCCGGCTGATGTAGGCGCTGATGTCGATGATCGACTCGGGGCTGAGCGAGTGCTGGTCGACGACGGCCTGCATCCGCGGGTCCCACCGACGGTCGTAGCGGTACTCCATCAGCTGCTTCTGCACGACCGAGGCGTGCTGTCCAGCCAGCCGCGGCACGAGTCCGTCGGGACTCCCGCCGCCGTCCGGTCCATGGCACGCCGCGCAGCCGTTGAAGAGCAGGGCCCCCCGCTCGAGATCCGGGGCTCCGAACGCCTCACCGGGCCCCGAGCCTGCGAGCAAAAGCGCTGCCGAAGCTATACTCAACCACCCACGATGAGATCGTTCCCGCACAGCCTTTCTATACAGCCGGCACCCGCCGGGGGCTATACGTGAATCTACCGCCTCAGCGACGACTCCTGATCTCGAACCGGTCCGGCTCGCTCCAGCGGTCGCCGGCGGCTTCGGTCGCCTCGTAGCGGACCATCGTGCCGGTGAGCCGATCGCTCGCGAGAGTGAAGCGCAGATAGTGGAAGTTGACCGACGTCTTGAGCTGGGAGAGCTCGCCCGACATCCGCAGAACCGGCAGCGGCTTTGCCCCGCCGCCGCCGCTCACGAGGTAGGTGACGCCGTCGCGCTCGAAGCGCTCGTAGTTATGTACGTGACTGCCGATGACGATCACCCGCGCCCGGAGGATGGGCGCCGCGGCTGACAGGTAGCGCTGTACCTGCGCCTCGTCCTTGCCGCGTGGAAAGATCGGGTCCCGCACGGGCGGGTAGTGCAGCAGGATGAGGATGAAGCGCACCCGTGCATCGGAGTCAGCGTCGTTGATCTGCCCTTCGAGCCAGGTGCGTTGCGAGTTTCCCGGCCGAAGCGATGCATCGGAGTCGAGCACCAGCACCAGCAGGGAGTCGCCGACGGCTACCGAGTACCAGCGCCAGGGGCGCAGCGCCGCGAACGTGCCCCACCAGTTCTCGAGACAGAGGCTGTCGGCGCGCGCGGTGCGGCAATCGCGGAACTCGTGGTTGCCGAGGGCGGGAAACACCGGAATTCCGCGCCGGGTCCACTCCGCGGTCTCGCCTTTGTAGATCGCGTAGTCGTCGGGGTCGTCGCCCTGGTAGACCAGGTCACCGCCGATGAAGATCGCCGCCGGATTCTCCCCGGCAATGCCGGCCACGAGCGCGCGCCGGGCGAAGGCGTTCGCCACCCCGTCGCGGTCCGTGAAGCGCGTATCACCGTATACGACGAAGCTCAGCGAGCCCTTGGGCGCGGCGACCTGAAAGCGCGGCGGCGCCTCGTCAGCCCACGCCGGCAGCGACTGCGCTGCAAGCCAGCAGCCGAGCAGAGCGCTCGGGAGCCACTTCCTGTGGTGCTGCATCGCGCCGTCAGCGGTCCGCCTGGAATCTTCCGCCGTAGGCGCGGTGCCCCTGCGGAGTCTCGCAGGCGATATCGAGCGTCGCCACCTGCTGCGTGGCGGGATCGAACGCGCGCCCATCCCCGTCGACGAACTCGGCGCTGGCGAGCAGTGCCGCCTCGGTAATTCCCGGGCGGATGATGTCGACCTCGTGCGTGTAGCCCGAGGAGATACCCTGCACGTTGATGCTGAGCTGGCAGCCGGTCCAGGCGAACGGGTCGCCGTTCTGCACCCGCAACAGAAACAGCTTGTGGTTGTAGCCGACGGTGGCGGTGAGCGCGGCGCCGGTGCGCGTGGGTTGGGCGATCGTGGTCTCGGGTGGCAACACCCGCGCGGCGTCGCCCGGTGCCTCGGACTGCGAGCTCAGGCGCCAGATCAGGGCACCGGCGCAGACGACGGCGATGATGAGGATTCCCGAGAGCTCGACGGGGGCGGAGCTGCGGCGGTTAGGCCGGCCGCAATGCGGGCAGGCGACAGCCGTGGACGAGACGTCCTGGCCGCAGTCGGGACATTTGCGCAGGCTCACCGGCCATATTGTGGATCAGTGCGGGCAAAATCGCAGCGGCATTGCACGACAGGCAGTTTGCCTTGCGCCACGATCCGCGCAGCGTTCCCGGCCGCGCGCGGCTCGTGGCCGGTCCGGCCGGTTCGATGGGCGGCAGGGCGCCACGCGGGTGGTCAGGGAAGAGTCGCGGCGCCCGCGGTGCGCGGCGCGCGGACGATGCCGTCGCCGGCCGCGGCACGGCCGACGAGCTGATCGCGCAGCATCGCGCCGAAGAGCTCGGCAGGCTGGGGCTCGCAGCAGTAGTAACCCTGCCAGTGATCGCAGCCGAGGGCGCGCACGCAGCGCAGCTGCTCCTCGGTCTCGACTCCCTCGGCCACCACCTGCAGCCCCACGCTATGGGCGAGGGAGATGATGGCGCGGACGATCGACTCATCGGTGCGGCTGGTGGCGAGGTCGCGCACGAAGCTGCGGTCGATCTTCAGCTTGTCGATCGGGAAGCGGCGCAGGTAGCTCAGGCTCGAGTAGCCGGTGCCGAAGTCATCGACCGCGACCGTCACACCCATCTTGCGCAGCTGCTTCAGCACTCCCACCGACTCCTCGGGGTTGGTCATGACCGCGCTCTCGGTGAGCTCGATCTCGAGGCAGCGGGGATCGAGGTTCTCGGCGGTGAGCGCCGAGCGGATGACCTCGACCAGGTTCTGATGGCGGAACTGGGTCGCCGACAGGTTGACCGCGATGCGAAGCTGCGAGCCGTGGGTGAGCTGCCAGGCGGCCGCGTAGCGGCACGTCTCACGGATCACCCATTCGCCGAGCGGGATCATGAGCCCGGTCTCTTCGGCGAGGGGAATGAAGGAGGAGGGGCCGATCACGCCGCGCAGCGGGTGGCGCCAGCGCAGCAGCGCCTCGGCGGTGATGATGCGGCCGGTCTTGGCGGACATCACCGGCTGGAAAGACAGCTCGAACTCGCTCGCAGCCAGGCCGCGGCGCAGGTCGTTCTCGAGCGCCAGGCGCTCGTGCATCGAGTCGGTCATGCCGCGCTGGAAGAACTGCACCTCGCCGCCGCGCTCCTTGGCGAGCGCCATGGCGACCTCGGCGTGGGCCAGCAGGTCATCGACGCGGCGGCCGTCGTCGGGCCATACACTGACGCCGATGCTCGGACGGACGCTCACGTCGGCGCCGTTGATGGAGAAGGGCTGGCGGAGCTCGGCGAGGATATTGCGGGTGACCACCTCGGCATCGACGCGCGCCGCGAGACTGTCGATCAGTACCACGAACTCATCGCTCCCCAGCCGTGCCAGCAGATCCCCGGGGCGCAGCACCGAGCCGACCCGGCGCGCAACCTCGGAGAGCAGCCAGTCGCCGGCGCCATGGCCGAGCGAGTGATTGAGCGAGCTGAAGTGATCGAGATCGAGCACCGCGACCGCGATGGCGCGTTCCGGGCGTCCGGTATCGGTGACCGCCTGGGCGAGCCGCTCCTTGAAGAGCAGCCAGTTCGGCAGCCCGGTGAGGGAATCATGGGTGGCGAGGTACTGCAGCCGCGTGTGCACTTCCTCGAGCTCGCGGGCGCACTGCGCGGTGCGCTCGGTGAGGCGCCGCTCGTAGAAGATGGCGACGCGGGTGACGGCCAGGATCGCGAAGCCGGCGGCACCGAGGGCGGCGCCGAGGAGCTGCCGGCCGCCGCCGGGGCCCTGGCCGAAGCTGCTGAAATCGAAGGTGGCACCCTGCCAGGCGGTGAGGGGCATCAGGAAAAGCGCCGCGGCGCCGAGGAGCGCCGCTGCCGCCTTGCCCACCAGGCCGGTCCACGAGGGCTTCGGCCCCACGCGGTAGCGCAGCCAGAACGCGCTGGTGAAGGCGGCGAAGGCCAGGGTCAGAGAGAGAATCAGGGGGCGGACGATGCCGCCGGCAGGGCGGGCCGGGCCAAGCGCGGCGACCGTGGTCCAGTAAGTCGCCGAGATCCCTGCCGCGGCCGCCGTGCTCCCGGCCAGAATTCTCGAGGTGCTTGGCTCGCTCCCTGCGAACACCGCGAGCATTCCCATGAGGTCGAGCACGGCGACCGCGAACGCTGTCGCAAGAATGGTGACGTCCGTGTCGGCCCAGCTCTGCGTCCCTAAAGCGAGCAGGCCCACCAAATTGAGGCACCACAGCCCCGCACCAAGCGCGAGTGCGCCGGACACAGTCCTGCACAGCACGCGCCGGCGCGAAGAGGCCGACAGGCGCGAAGTCACATCCAGTGTGGTTTGGGAAGCAGCCAGGGCGATCACTGCCGCTAGCGTTGCGAGCCACCCATCAACAGTCACGCCTATTACCGTCCGTGGTTGTCAACGCCTTCCATGGGCCGACAAGTTACGCGGTTACGAGCGGTCACTGAATTGCAATGACTGGGTAAGGGACTCGGGGAAATCCTGTAGTGGTTTTTGCGGACACCCGTGCGGCAGCTGAAATTCCCGTGCCGCCGGCTCCTCAACGGGTGTTGAGGGGGCCTTCAACAGGTGTTGAGGGGGGCCTCAGCGGGTATCGAGGGGCTCATCGGTGACGCGCTTCACACTTCGATGATCTTGTTGCGCACCGCATACTTCACCAGGTCCGAGAGCGAGGTGAACTGCATCTTGCGCATTATGTTGCTGCGGTGCGTCTCGGCGGTCTTGACGCTGATGCCGAGCGCGCGCGCGACATCCTTGTTGCTGGCGCCCTCGGCCAGCAGCTGCACGATCTCGCGCTCGCGCGCCGATAAGGTCTGCGCGCTCTCCTGAGTCTCGGCGCCGCCGCCGCGCAGGTACCCTTCGAGAACCAGCCGCGCGACCTTGGAGGTGAAGAACGTCTGTCCCTCGAGCAGCGCCTCGACGGCGCGCACCAGGATGCGGCCGGCGTCGGATTTCAGCACATAGCCGCGCGCTCCGGCCGCGAGCACCTCGCGCACCAGCTGCTCGGACTCGTGTGCGGTGAGGATCAGGACGCAGGTCTCGGGCCGCGCGGCGAGGATGCGCCGCGTGGCATCGAGTCCGTTGAGCTCCGGCATGCTGAGATCGAGGATCGCGATGTCGGGCTTGTGGGTTACGACCAGCTCGGCGGCCTCGCGCCCGTTGTCCGCCTGCGCCACGACCGTCCAGCGCTCGACGTCGGTGAGCGTCGCCACCAGTCCCCGCCGCACCATCTCGTGGTCGTCGGCGATTACGATGCGGGCGGTCCTGCCCTTGTCAGGCACTACGTGCCTCCGACAGCGTCTGCAGCGGCACGGCCGCACGGATGCGCGTGCCGGCACCCGCGGACTCGACCGCGAAGGTTCCGCCCACCTGGCGGATGCGCTCGCGCATGCCGGCGAGCCCCACTCCGAGCGTGGGCAGCGCCGGCGCGCCGCGCGCCAGCTGTTCCTGGCTGGCCATGCCGCGCCCGGCGTCCTCGACCTCCAGGCTCACGGAATTGGCCAGCACCTCGAGGCGTACCGCTACCCACGGGCTGGCCGAGTGCCGCTGGACGTTGGTGAGCGCCTCCTGCGCGACGCGGAAGAGAGTGAGCTCATTGGCGTTGGAAAGACGCGGCATCGATTCCGGGAGGTCGAGGCGCACCTCGATGCCGCTGCGTTCCCGCAGGCCGTCCGCCAGCCAGCGCAGCGCGCTCACCAGGCCGAGCTCGTCGAGCAGCGGCGGGTGCAGCAGGTAGGAGGCGGTGCGGATCTCGGTCGAGCACTGGCGCGCCAGGCGTACCGCATTCTCGAGCAGCTCGCGCGGCTTGGGGGCGAGCGATTTCGTGGCCTCGGAGAGGCGCGCCAGATCGAGCTCGAGCGCAGCCAGGGTCTGGCCAGTGGAGTCGTGCAGCTCGCGCCCGATGCGCCGGCGTTCCTCGTTCTGGATTCGCGTCAGCTCGCCCGCGAGCACCTGCAGGTCCGCGAGCACCTGCTCGCGCTCGAAATCGAGCAGCACCTGCGCCACCTGATCGGCGACGGCGCCGGCGAAGTTCGTTTCATCCGGGTGCCAGGCGCGCGCGCCCTCGAGCTGTCCGATCGTCACGACGCCGATGAGCTCCCCCGAACGGCGAATCGCTGCGACCAGCAGCGCACGGGAGGGGTTGGCGACGGGGGGTGATGCTTCCTTGAGCTCGCGCTGGCGTTCCTCGAGCGCGAAGGTGGTGCCGTCGATCACGCGCTCGTTGCGCAGCGCGGGCAGGTACAGCGCCCGACTCGTAGGAATCCTCGACAGCTCGCCTTCGCGCAGACCGCTGCCCCGCTCATAGAAGGCCTTGCAGCTGAGCGTCGCCCCCTCGTCCTCGACCAGCCAGATCGTCACCCGGTCGGTTCCCATGACCTGAGCGGTATCGGCGCACATGCCCTCGAGGACCGGCCGGAGTCCGGTCCACCCGCTGCTGCTGCGATGGCGCGCCACCCGCAGCAGCATGTCCGACTGGCGCTGCACGCGCGCGACGCGTGCCATCTCAGCCGCCTCGTTCTGCTTGCTGGCCGTAATGTCGCGCATCACGGTCTGCACCGCAGGCATCCCCCCGTACTCGATGCGCACCCCCTGCACTTCGACCCAGATGAGGGTGCCGTCGAGCCGGCGAATGCGCGCCTCGCGTGGCTCGGCGTGCTGGCCCTGCTCCAGCACCCTCCGGGTGCGTTCGGCGAGCACTTTGCGATCGGGCTCGAGCGCGAACGACATGACGGAGACGCCGCTCAGCATGTCGTCGGGCTTCGCCCCGACCAGAATCCGCGCCGCGGCGTTACCGAACAGCAGCTCCTGCCCGCGGTGTACGAACACCGCCTCCGGCATCGCGTCCACCAGCGCGCGGTAGCGGCCCTCGCTCTCGCGCCGCTCCTGCTCGGCGCGCTTGGTCTCGGTCAGGTCGTGCACGACCGCGAGCGTCAGCACGGTCTTGCCCTGCCTGAGGATGTTGAGGTCGACTTCGGCAGGGAAGGTCGCGCCGGTGTCGACGCGCTTGTGCAGCCATTCGAAGCTGGCGTTGCCCGCGCGCATCGCCTGCTCGATGTGCCTGCGGCGCGCGAGGTCCGAGGGCTGGCCGTCCGGCTGCTCGGGCGGCGACATCTTCTCGGGCGTGAGTGCCCGCAGCGCCTCCTGGTCCGGCAGCCCGAACATGCGCAGCGCGGTGTCGTTGGCGGTGATGAAGTGATCGCCCTCGCCGAGGAAGACGCTGAAGGCCGCGTTGTTGAACAGCGTCCGGTAGTGCATCTCGCGATTGCGCAGGGCCCGCAGCGAATGGCTGAGGAGGAAGGTCATGGCGAGCACCAGCGCCGAGAACGCCCCCGTCACCACGAATGTCGTCACGCTGCGCTCGCGCCACTGGCTGAGGATGGCATCGAGCGGCCGCGCCGTGACGATCAGGGCCGGGTACTGCCGCAGCCGCGCGAAGCCGTAGACCACGCGCGTGCCGAAGACCGCCGAAGCCCCCTCGATGACACCTGAGTCCCAGCCGCTCGCGAGGTACGCCTTCGCCTGCTGAAAGGAGGCCGAAGAGGAATAATTGCGGCCGACCAGATCGTGTCCGGGCTTGTCTTCCATGGCCGCGAGCAAGGTGCCGTCCCGGGTGACCATGAAGATGATGCCGCCGGGACCGCCGAGCTGGGTCCGGAGCGACTCGAAGCCGCGGAAGTCGAACAGGCCTCCCGCCCACAGGTTCGGGTTGGCCGCGGACGGCACGTGGCGGGCAATCGGCACCAGGAGGTCCTCGCCTGCCTCGCCAGGCGGGCTGTCAGGGTCGGGGATCGGCGGGCCGATCCAGACGTCCTGCGAGCCGTGGGACGCGATGGCGTTGAACCAGGGCGGCGACGCACGGCTCACATCGAAGGACCCCGCCCGGCCGGCGCGCGCGAAGCGCGAGGCGTCGGCCACGAACACCGACCGCACGTACTGGCCGCCGCTCATTGCCTCACTGAGCGCGGGGCTCAGGTCGCGCTCGGATACCGCGCTCAGGCCGCCCGCCGCCTCGACTTCCCGCGCGCGGGTGACCGCCGATCCGACGCCATCGCTGATCATCGCGAACGCGCTCTGCTCGAGCGCCACGGCGACCGCGCGCAAACGATTGCTCTCCGACTGGTAGGTCTGCTCGCGGTCGGTGCGCACGCGCTGCGCCGAGTACGCCCAGCCGGTCGCGAGCACGAGCGCGGCGTAGAGCAGCAGGGTCCAGCTGAGGCTCGATGGAAGTAATAGCGAAGCGTCCCCGGAGCTCGATCCGGGTCGGGAATTGGCAGGGACCTCTTGTTCCCCGGACAGGCGTACCCCCAGATCCATTCACAGGGCCGCGGTAGTTATTGTGGGCATCAGTTTGCGCTAAAGCGCGTTCGGAGACCATGCCCCGCCAGTCAACGCGGGAACGCCCATCCCCGTTTAGCGGGGGCAGACGAGCTCGAACACGCAAGGTTAAATGGAGTCTAATAGAACGGCGGGCGCCTGTTGCGCCGCAGAGGTCGGTTTATGTGGATTTCAATCCTCGCAGCCCTGGTTCTCTCTGTTCCGGCCTGGGCGGCCGCGGCGGACACTGCTGCAGCGCCCGCCGACACCCAGGACGCCGTATGGACGCCCAGGAAGCTCGACTTCGTCTTTATGGGCTTCACCGCGCATTACTCCTGCGATGGGCTGCGGGACAAGATCCGGCACGTGCTCGGCGAGCTCGGGGCGCGCAGCGATTTCAAGGTGGACTACGAGGGGTGCTCCTCGCCTTTCGGGACGCCCGATCCCTTCCCCGGCGTGCGCATCAGGATGCAGGTCCTGCAGCCGGCCGGCGCGAGCGAGAAGAGTACCGACGTAGTCCGGGCGCACTGGAAGAGGGTGGATCTGCACCTCGACAAGGATCCGGTGTGGGAAGCATCCGATTGCGAGCTGCTGGAGCAGATCAAACAGAAGATCCTGCCGCTGTTCGCGACGCGCGAGGTGGATTTCGCCTCGAATTGCGTGCCTCACCAGGCCTATCTCGGCACACGCCTCGCGGCCGAGCTGCTGTTCCCCGACCCGAAGGGTGACAAGACCGTCGCTTCAAAATAACCTCTCGACTCACCATGGCGAGTGACCCGGGGGAGGGGCGGGCGCATGCATCAAAGCGGCGGATCGGGCTAGGTGGGCTCCGACGAGCGCCCTGAACGGGTGCCTTCCCGGTTTCCGCTCCTGCTGGCCTCGCTCCTCGGGGCGGCGCTTCTCATCAACTACGTCGACCGCGGTTCGATCTCGACCGCGGGTCCCCTCATCAAGAGCGAATTCCACCTCGACGCGGTGCAGATGGGCCTGCTGCTGTCGGCGTTCTTCACGACCTACGTCATCTCGCAGCCTTTCATGGGAGTGCTCGTCGATCGCCTCGGCGCGGCACGCGTGCTGGCCGGCGGCTTCGCGCTCTGGTCGGTCGGGACCTTCCTCGCTGGGCTCTCGGGGAGCCTGCTCTCGCTGGTGGCGCTGCGCCTGGTGATGGGCGCCGGCGAGTCGGTGTGCTACCCGAGCGGTTTCGCGCTGATCTCCCAGCGCGTCGGGGATCAGCACCGCGCGCGAGCCACCGCGATCATGCAGGTCGGGAGCGTGGTCGGCCCAGCGCTCGGAACCTTCATCGGCGGCGCGATCATGATCCGCTACGGATGGCGGACGATGTTCATCACACTCGGCCTGGCCTCGCTCCTGTGGCTGATCCCGTGGATGACCCAGCTGCGCGTGCCCGCGCCGGTGAGACCGGTGGAGGCCGGAGCCGCGGGCCCGAGGTGGATCGACATCGTCTTCCAGCGGGCGCTGTGGGGCACGGTGTTTGGCAACTTCTGCTCGAACTACGCCTTCTATTTCGTATTCACCTGGGTACCACTCTACCTCGTGGAGGAGCGCGGCCTGTCGCTCGGCGCGATGACCCGGGTGCAGGGCTTCATCTGGGTGGCCGACTCGCTCAGCATGCTCGCGGCGGGCTGGCTGATCGACTGGTGGATCCGCCGTGGCGCGACGGCGAGTCTCGCTTACAAGACCGCGCTCTCCCTGAGCGCGGCGGGGGTCGGCGCCTGCCTCCTGTCGCTGAGTGGCGCCGGCGCTGCGGCGGGCGCACTGCTGCTGCTCGCGACCGGTGTCGCCGACGGTCTCAATGCCCCCTCGGTGGGCGCCCTGACCCAGCGCTTCGCCGGCCCGCTCGCCACCGGCCGGTGGATGGGCACGCAGAACGCTGTCAGCAACACCGCGGGCATTCTCGCTCCGAGCGTCACCGGTTATCTCATCAAGCACAACGGCGGCCACTACACAGTGGCCCTGTGGGTAGCGGGCGGCGTGGCGCTGCTGGGGATGCTCGCGTGGCTCGTCGTGGTGCCGCCGGTGGAGCCGGTGGATTGGATAGCCGCGCGCACGGACCCGGCGCGTCGATAGCTCTCATCGGCAATGGTCAGGCACTTGCCTAACTATTGCGAATTGAGATCACACGTACTCCCGCGCCCGTTCCTGATCCGCGATGATGTCGCGCGCGGCGAGATACAGGTGTGCCGCGGCCCAAAGGCCGGTAGGCACGATGCACAGCATCGCGAGGCGCAGCGCGTCGGCCTCGGAGAGGCGGTAGCGCAGGAACCAGTCGGCGAGCGCCCCGATGACGTTCGGCGTGATGACGAGATTTCCCAGGTTGGCAAGGAACAGCACCATCGCGCAGAACATCGCGCGCATGCGGCAGGGCGCCAGATTGTTGAGCAGGCCGAATCCCGGACCGATGTAGAAGTAGATCGCCGGGATGTAGATCCACAGCATCGCCTTGGCGAGACTCAGGTCGCGCGTCCAGTAGACGACGCCCGAGGCGACGGTGGCGATGGCGATGCCGCCGGCGAGCAGCCACACGATGCGCCGCGCATCGACCATGGTGCTGCGGGCCATGAGCCAGCCGGTCGCGAGCGTGGCCAGCCCGCCGCCCCAGAGGTGCATGTTCTGTGTGACGTCGCCCGCCTGGCCCACCGTCAGATGGTAGGTGCGCTGCAGGAACGTCGGCGTCCAGAACATGAGTCCCCAGCCCCACAGCGCGCACACCGCCGTGCCCATCATGGTGTGCACCGCGGAGCGCTGCTGCCACATGAAGCGCATGGTGGCTTCGACCGAGGGCGCGAGGGCGTCCTTGCCGCTGTCGAGGCAGCCGCGCCGGGGCTCGCGCACGGTGAGCCAGACGGCGAGCCCGGCGAGCACGCCCGGAATCCCGAGCGCGTAGAACACGGCGCGCCAGCCGTACGCGTCGGCGATCGCGCCGGCGACGTTGTAGCCGAGCCAGGCGCCGATCGGGGCGCCGAGCGAGAACACCGTGAGCGCCATGGCGCGCCGCGTGGCGGGGAAGTAGTCCGATAACAGCGAGTTGGCACCGGGCGTGCCGCCCGCCTCGCCGACCGTCACCCCGACGCGCGCCAGGAAGAACTCGAGCGAGTTGCGCGCGAGCCCGCAGACCGCGGTCATCACCGACCACAGCACCAGGCACACCGCGACGATCCTGTGGCGGTTGTAGCGGTCGATGAGCCAGGAGAGCGGAAAGCCGAGGACGATGTAGAAAACGCCGAACGCCATGCCGGTGAGCAATGACACGCCGAGGTTGCTCAGGTGCAGCTCGTCCCTGATCGGATCGAGGACGGTCGAGACCACGTAGCGGTCGGCGATGCTGAGCGTGTAGACCAGGCACATCATGAGGAGCACGTACCAGCGCTCCGCAAGCGATGCGGACTGCGGTTCGGCGAGCCTCAGGGTCGATGTATCCGCCGCAACGCTCGACTGAAGCTCGCTCATGGATTCAGGTTACGCCTGCGGCGTACGGCTGTCTTCCAGAATGAGGTCCGCCGCTTTCTCCGCCAGCATCATGACCGGCGCATTGGTGTTGCCCGAGGTGACGTTGGGGAATGCCGCTGCGTCGACCACCCGCAGTGCCGTGACGCCGCGCACGCGCAGCCGGGAATCCAGCACCGAGGTGCGGGGATCGGATCCCATCGCGCAGGTCCCGCAGGCGTGAAAGACCGAGCCCGAGCGGCGGCGGAAATCGGCGAGGATCTGCTCATCGATCGTGACCGTGTTCCCCGGCTCGCGCTCGGCCTCGATGACGCCGGCGAGCGGCTCGGTTGCCACGATGCGCCGGAGCAGCTGCGAGCCTTCGAACACGTCGTGGACGTCCTCGGGAGCGGACAGCGCGTTCGGCTGGATCGCCGGGCTCTTGAGCGGATCGTGCGAGCGGATGTGGATGGTGCCGCGGCTCACCGGGCGGCAGGTGTTGAACGACAGGAGGAAGCCGGCATACGGGTCCGGATTCATCAGGCGCCGGGTCGAGCCGAGGGTGGTGGTCGAGTAGCTCGCCGGATTGAAATAGATGTGCATGTTGGGACGGGTGAGCCCGGCGCGGCTGCGCAGGAACGCCCCGGCCTGATTGACGCTCATCGAAAGCGGGCCGGTGCGGCCGGCGAGCGCGTAGCGCAGCGCCGCGCGCACCTTGCCGAGGAACGGCGCGAGCTCGTTGTTGAGCGTGCGCACGCGCGAGCGATAGTAGTAGTTGACCGCGAGGTGATCCTGCAGCCCGCGCCCGACCGCGGGTGAGTCGGCGATCACCGGGATTCCGAAACGCCGCAGCACCTGCGGGTCGCCGACGCCGGAGAGCTCGAGGAGCTGTGGCGAGTTGATGGCGCCACCCGAGAGGATCACTTCGCGCCGCGCGTTCACGAGTTGCTTGACGCCGGCTTCGACGAACTCCACCGCCGCCGCGCGCTTGCCCTCGAACAGCACGCGCGTCGCCTGAGCGCGCAGGCGGATCTCGAGGTTGGGACGGCGCACTGCGGGGCGCAGGTAGGCGCTGGAGGCCGACACCCGCACGCCGTCCCTGATGGTGACCTCCCAGAGCCCCGACCCCTCCGACTGCGCGCCGTTGAAGTCGCGGGTGCGCGCGATACCGAGGTTATCGCAGGTCTTCAGGAACGTATGGCACAGAGGGTGTACGCGTGCCGATACGTCGCTCACGCCCACCGGTCCACTGGTGCCGTGAAACTCCGGCTCACCGAAAGGGTGATCCTCGAGCCTCCTGAAGTAGGGGAGCACCTCCCGGTACGACCAGCCGGGATTGCCGGCGGCGGCCCAGTCGTCGAAATCCCCGGGCTGCCCGCGTACGTACACCATGGCGTTGATCGAGCTCGAGCCGCCGAGCACCTTGCCGCGCGGCCAGAACTGGCTGCGGTTGTCGAGGGTCGGATCAGGCTCCGCCTGATACATCCAGTTGAAACGCGGATCGTTGAAAGTGCGTCCGTAGCCGATCGGCACCTGGATCCAGGGCGAGCGGTCGGGGCCGCCCGCCTCGAGGAGCAGCAGCCGCGCCGTGCCGCCCGCGGTCAGGCGGTTGGCGAGCACGCAGCCGGCGGAGCCGGCGCCGATCACGATGTAGTCATAGTCGGACATCGGGCGGTGGTCAGCCGACGACCGGGTGCTGCGCCATCTCGAGGTGCAGCTCCTTCCCGTGATAGGGATGCCGGGCGATGACTGTCTCGTCGAGCTCGATGCCGAGTCCCGGCTCGCTCGGCGGGATGACGTAGCCCGCCTCCCAGCGGATCGGCTTCTTCAGCAGCTCGGCGTGAAAGCCCTGCCAGCGCTCGATGCTCTCGAGGATGAGGAAGTTGGGGCTACAGGTCGAGAGCTGGATGTTGGCGGCTCCGACCACCGGGCCGCAGTACAGGTGCGGCGCGATCTGCACGTGCTGCACCTCAGCCATCGCCGCGATTTTCTTGGCCTCGAGAATGCCGCCGACCCTGCCGAGATTCATCTGCAGGATCGCGGCCGCGCCTGCGCGCAACAGGCGTGCGAATTCATACTTGGTCGCGAGCCGCTCGCCGGCGGCGATCGGTATGCGCGTGCCGCGCGCCACCCGCGCCATCTCCTCGGGCGCATCGGGCGGTACCGGCTCCTCGAACCACAGCGGGTCATAGGGCTCGATTCGCCGCGCGAGGCGCAGCGCCCCCGCGGCGGTCATCTGGCCGTGAGTGCCGAACAGCAGGTCCGCCCGGTTTCCCACCGCCGCGCGCAGCCGCTTCATGAAGCGCTCGCACCGCTCGAGCGCCGGGAGCGACAGCTGCCGGCCGTCGAATGCCGAGTAGGGGCCCGCGGGATCGAACTTGATGGCGGTGAAGCCCTGCGCGAGATACTCCGCAGCGCGCTCGGCGGACAGCTCGGGATCCTGGTAGACGTCGGTCTGGTCGCCGGGGCGCGCATAGATATAGGTGTAGCTGCGCAGCCGCTCGTGCACCCGGCCGCCGAGCAGGTTGTAGATGGGCTGGCTCGCCTCCTTGCCGACGATGTCCCAGCAGGCCATCTCGAGCGCCGACAGCACTCCCATGAGCGCGAGGTCCGCGTGCTGGGTATAGCCGGCGGAGTACACGCGCCGCCAGATCGTCTCGATGTTGTGCGGATCCTCGCCCGCGAGGTAGCGCTCGAAGACATCCACCAGCATGCGCGCGACGATGTCCGGGTGGAACGGCAGGCAGTAGGCCTCGCCGACGCCCTGCACGCCGCCGTCGGTGGTGAGCTTCACGAACACGAAGTAGCGCCCGCCGTAGTGGGGCGGCGGATTACCCACGACGAACGTCCTGATGTCAGTGAGCTTCAAGGGGCGAGCCTCAGCGGTAGGCGGTCCAGATCGTCTTCAGATCGCAGTACTTGTCGATGGCATGCGGCGAGCGGTCGCGCCCCGAGCCCGAGAGCTTGAAGCCGCCGAATGGGGTGGCCATGGTGGAGCGGTCGAAGGCATTGACCCAGACCGTGCCGCCCCGCAGCGCGCTGGAGAGGCGGTGTGCGCGGTTGATGTCGGCGGTCCACACGGCGGCCGCGAGGCCATAGGGCGTGTCATTGGCGATACGCAGCGCCTCGGCCTCGTCCTGGAAGGTCATGACGGAGAGCACCGGGCCGAAGATCTCCTCGCGCGCCACTTTCATATCATTGCGCGCGTGATCGAGCACGGTCGCCTCGACATAGTAGCCGCCGGTCTCCTTCAGCGCCTGGTGGCCGCCGAGCACGATGCGCGCGCCATCCGCCAGACCTGAGTCGATGTAGCCCAGCACCCGTTGCATGTGGCCGCGGTCGATGAGCGCCCCCATCTGCGTCGTGGGCTCGAGCGGGTGTCCGAGGGTGATGGTGCCCGCGACCTTCTCGATCGCCTGAAGCAGCTGGTCCTTCACCAACCGGTCCACGACGAGGCGCGACCCCGCGTGGCAGGTCTGGCCGCTGTTGTAGTAGATCCCCCAGGCGATCCCGGCAGCGGCCTCGGTGAGATCGGCGTCCGCGAACACGACCTGGGGTGTCTTGCCACCGAGCTCGAGCGCGACGCGCTTCAGGTTCGACTCGGCCGCGTAGCGCAGCATGAGCCGCCCGACCTCGGTCGAGCCGGTGAAGGCGATGAGATCGACCTCCGGGTGGAGGGCGAGCGCTTTGCCGGCCTCCTCGCCGAAGCCCGGCACGACGTTGAAGACGCCGGGCGGCACGCCCGCCTCGGCGGCGAGCTCGGCGAGGCGGATGCCGGAGAGCGGTGATTGCTCGGCGGGCTTGAGCACTACTGAGTTGCCGGTGAGGAGCGCGGGTCCCACCTTCCAGCAGCTGATGATGAGCGGATAGTTCCACGGCACGATCGCCGCCACGACTCCCAGCGGCTCGCGCCGGATCAAGGCCACGTCGTTTGGCCCGGTGGGCGCGACTTCGTCGTAGAGCTTGTCGGAGAATTCGGCGTAGTACTCGATGCAGTCGGCGCAGTTGGCGACGTCGACGGCGATGGAGTTTGCGATGGGCTTGCCGACGTCGCGTGTCTCGAGGAGCGCCAGCCGGTCGCTGTCGGCACGGATCGCTTCCGCGAAGCGCCGCAGGATCTTCTTCCGGTCCCGGGGCTCCATGCGCCGCCACGGCCCGTTCTCGAAGCTCGCGCGCGCGGCCTTGACCGCCGCATCGACGTCCGCGGCGCGGCCGCGGGCCACTTGCGCGATCACCTGCCCGTCGATCGGGCTCACGTCGTCGAAGACGCCGCCATCGAGGGCGGGAACGAGGCGGCCGCCGATGAAGGCGCGTCCCTCGGGCTTCACGCTCGCGGCCAGACGCTCCCACGTCCCGCGATCGCGCTGTAGTGCTGATGTGCTCATGGGGAACTCGTCGTCAAGCGTAACTTTCCATAGCCGCAGGGGGCGTCAAGCCTAGAAAAGGAATAGCCCCATCTAAAAGAGTCATTGGTCCTCACGGGTGCTGCGCGGCGCTCAGGAGAGTGCGCTCGATCGCCTGGCGCCAGCCCAAGACGAGCCGCGCGCGGCGTGCCGCGGGCATCCTGGGCGAAAACTCCGCTGCCTTCTGCCAGGTCGCGGCCACCGATCCGAGATCCTTCCAGACGCCGGTGGCGAGCCCGGCGAGGAACGCCGCTCCGAGCGCCGTGGTCTCGAGCTCGACGGGCCGCTCGACCCGGGCATCGAGGATGTCGGCCAGGAACTGGCAGAACCAGTCGTTCGCCGCCATGCCGCCGTCGACCCGTATGGCCTCCGCACGGCGCGCGCCGTCGCGGGACATCGCGGTCGTGAGATCCAGTGTCTGGTAGGCGACCGACTCGAGCGCGGCGCGTGCCAGGTGCGCCGGTGAGGTATCGAGCGTCAGCCCGCAGATCACTCCCCGCGCGCCGGGCTCCCAGTAAGGCGCGCCAAGCCCGACGAAGGCCGGTACCAGGTACACGCCGTGGTCGTCGGGTACGCGCGCGGCGAGTGCCGCGGTCGAGGCGGCGCTGTCGATCACCTTGAGGCCGTCCCGCAGCCACTTGATAGCCGCGCCGGCGACGAAGATCGATCCCTCCATCGCGTAGCTCATGCGCCCGCCGAGGCGATAGGCGGCCGTGGTGAGCATGCGATTGGTGGAGGCGACCGCCGTGTCGCCGGTGTTGAGGAGCAGGAAACAGCCGGTGCCGTAGGTGGACTTCGCCATCCCGGGAGCGAAGCAGGCCTGGCCGATGAGGGCCGCCTGCTGATCCCCGGCGATGCCGCAGATCGGCAGTGCACGGCCGAAGAGCCCGGGCTCGGTCGAGCCGAAGAGCGCGCTGCTGTCGCGCACCTCGGGGAGCAGCGGACGCGGCACGCGCAGGAGGCGCAGCAGCTCTTCGTCCCAACACTGGCGGTGGATGTCGTAGAGCAGGGTGCGCGAGGCGTTGGTGACGTCGGTGGCATGCACACGGGCGCCCGTCAGGCGCCAGAGGAGAAAGGTGTCGATCGTGCCGAAGGCGAGCTCGCCGCGCTCGGCGCGTTCGCGTGCCGTCGGCGCGTGGTCGAGGATCCAGGCGATCTTGGTGGCGGAGAAATACGGATCGAGGAGGAGCCCGGTCTTCTCGTGTACCAGCGTCTCAGCGCCTGCCGCCTTGAGACGGGCGCATTCGTCCGCCGTGCGCCGATCCTGCCAGACGATGGCGCGGTGGACGGGCTTGCCCGTCGCACGCTCCCAGACGACTGCGGTCTCGCGCTGGTTGGTGATGCCGAGCGCGGCGATACGCTGCGCACCGCCGCAGCGCTCGAGGACCTCGCCCACGACCGCGAGCGTGTCGCGCCAGATGTCCTCCGGGTCGTGCTCGACCCAGGCGAGAGCGGGGTAGTGCTGAGCGTGCTCGCGGCGGGCGAGCGCCACGGCGCGCGCATTCGTGTCGAATGTGATGGCACGCGTCGAGGTCGTGCCTTGATCGATGGCGAGGACATATCGGGCGCCTGCCGCCATGCGCGCAGCCCGTCAGCGCCCGGAACCGTCCGGCGCGAGCACGTCGGCGCCGAGCGCCTCGCGCAACGGCCCGAGAAAGCGCTCGTAGCGCCGCCAGCGGCCGATCGAGCCCCTGCCGATTGGCTGACGTACCTGCCAGCTGCTCGCCGTCAGAACCGGCCTCTCGGTGAGGTGGAACTCGAGGCAGCGCGGGTCCCAGGCCAGGCCGATGTGCTCGAGCATGCGGCGGCTCCAGCCTTCAGGATCATCGACGAGCGCCTCGTAGGGGACCTCGAGCAGCAGGTGCGGGGGCAGCGTTGCGCGCCAGTGCGCCATGAGGCGGCGGTATTCGCGGTAGTAGTGGCCGAGGTCGGCGAGATCGGCCGCGTAAGCGTGGGCGGCGGTGAAACCCTGGAAATAGATCGACAGGCAGGTGTCGAGCGGATGGCGTTCGAGATGGATGAACCGTGCCAGAGGGAGCGCCGCATGAATGAGGCCGAGGTTCTTGAAGTTGCTCGGCAGCTTGTCGATGACCCGCACCGCCGCGGCGGGCAGTGCCGCGAACAGCTCCACGTACCGACGGCCAAGCGCGGCGATCGTCGCCGTGCGCTGCGCTGCCTCCGCCGCGAACTCGGCGTCGGCGGCGAATTGCCAGTAGAGCACCTCGCCCGCGCCATGGACCTGGGGGTGGGAGGCAAGAATCTGCTCGGCCAGCGTCGTGCCCGAGCGCGGCATCCCGAAGACGAACACCGGGCGCTCCGAGGCCAGCCCAAGCGGCCGCAGCTGCTCGAGCGCACTCCGGTCGAAAGCCGTGAGCGTGCGCGTAACACGTGCGGTCGTTGCCGCGCGGTCGTAGGGCGGGCGGCTGCGGCGGGCGAGCGCGTGGCCGCGGCGGTGATGCTCGAATGCCGCGTCGAAATCGCCCACGTCGTCGCAGTACTTGCCGAGCGCGTGGTGGAGTGCAATGGCGTGTGCGACCGGCGGTCCGCGTGAGAGCGCGCGCTCGGCGGCCGTGCGCCAGGGGGCATCGGCGGCGGTCATCTTGCGCACCGCCGTCAGGCCGATCAGCGCCTCGGGCAGGTCCGGGCTTATGGCGAGCGCCTGCTTCAGCAGTGTCTCGGCCTCCCCGAATCGGCCCCGGTCGATCGCAAGATTACCGAGCAAGGCGACTGCATCGGCGGCGTCGGGGACGATGCTGAGCGCCCGGCGCGTGCTCGCAGCCGCCGCGTCCACGCGGCCCAGCGCCCGCTCGGCCATCGCATGGGCGATATGCAGCCCGGCATGCCCGGGGGCCGCCTCGAGTCCGGCGCGGTAGGCCGTCTCGGCGGCGTGCATCTCGTTGATCGCGAGCAGCGCGTTGCCGAGGTGCAGGTGCGCTTCCGGAAGGTGCGGGTCGAGCTGGATGGCACGCCGAGCGTGCTCGATGGCGGCGCGATGATCGCCGAGGCAGTGAAGTACGTGGCCGAGGTTGGCATGGACTCGCGCGTCACCGGGCGTGCGGGCGAGGGCTTCGCTGAAGGAGCCCGCGGCCGTCTCGAAGCGCCCGAGCGCGGCGAGCAGCGTGCCGAAGTCATTGAGCGTTTCCGCGCGGCGGTCGTACCTCAGCAGCCGCTCATAGTAAGGAAGCGCCTCGCCGGCGCGGCCGAGGGTCCGCAGCGCGCGGGCCAGCTGCGTGACCGCGGCCGCGTAATCCGGCCGCAGCTCGAGTGCACGCCGCAGCGCCTCGATCCCCGCTTCGGTCTCGCCCGCCTCGATGAGCGCACTGCCGAGATTGCGATGGGCTTCCGCGAGTCCAGGCTCGAGCGCAACGACCTGACGGTACCCCTCGATTGCCGGCGCGAGCGCACCGCGCGCGCGTTCGGCGTTGGCAAGGTTGCCGAGGGCAGCCGCGAAGCGCGGACGCAGCTCGAGCGCGCGGCGGCAGCTGGCAGCGGCCGCGTCGGTGCGCCCGAGCGCGAGGAGCACGCGTCCGAGATCGTTATGCGCGTCGGCGAAGCCGGGGCGCAGCGCGGTCGCCCGTGCCAGGCTCTCGGCCGCGCGCTCGAGCTGCCCCTGCTCCTCGAGCGCCTGCGCGAGCAGGTACTGCGCCTCAGCGGCGTCCGGGACCCGGGGATCATTGCTCATGCGCGCCATGGGCGAACCGACCTGGCAGCCGGCCGCTAGCGGCGGTAGCGCTCGAGCGCGTCGCCGAGCGCCTCGCGCAGCGGCCCGAGCCACGGCTCGAAGTTGCGCCACTGGTCGAGACCCTCGCGGAAGATCGGCTGCCGCACCTGCTCGGAGCTGGCGGTGCGGATGCTGCGCTCCGTGCGATGAAACTCGAGGCACGCCGGCTCGAACGGCAGGTCACAGTACTCGAGAATGCGGCGCACGCTCCCTTCGAGGTCATCCACAACGTCCTCGTGATGGATGCGCAGCACGCGCCCCGGCAACACCCGGTCCCAGTGCTCCATGAGCTCGAGGTAGGTGCGGTAATAGCGGGCGATGTCCGGAATGCTGTAGGCGAATTCCTGGCCGCGCGCGAACAGCTGCTTGTACAGGCCGAAGCAGCCGGCCATGGGCTCGCGCCGGGAGTCGATGATCTTCGCATTCGGAAACATCAGGTGGATCAGGCCGATGTGCCGGAAGTTGTTCGGCATCTTGTCGATGAACCGCGGCTTGCCGCTGCGGTAGACGCACGTGTCCTCGAGATAGCGCCTTGCGAGCGAGGCGAAGGCCGCCCGCGGCAGAGCGGCGAGAATCGCGGGATAGCGCGGGTTGCCGAGATCCGGATCGCGGCCCTGCAGCTCGTGCACGAAGCGCGGGATCTCCGCGAGCTCGTGCGTTCCCTCGACCTGGGAGTGAGAGGCGAGGATCTGGTCGATCAGCGTCGAGCCCGAGCGGGGAAGGCCGACGACGAAGATCGGCTCTTTGCTGGCAACGCCCCAACCCTCGCGCTCGCCGAAGAACTCGCGCGTGCAGACCTTCTGTTGATTCGCGGTGTTGAGCTCGATCGGATCCGGCCGGTAGCGGCTCTCGGTGCGCTTGAGCGCGTTGCCGCGCTCGTAGAAATGCCAGGAGGCCGCGTAGTCGCCGCGGTCCTCGCACGCCTTGCCGAGCGCGAAGCTCAGGTGGTAGCGATCGATGGGGCTGGTCGCCGCCGCCGTCTCCGCGGCGCGCATCGCCCCGAGCTCCGCATCAGTGAAGCGGTAGGTCTTGAGATTTGCAAGGCTCCACCAGGCATCACCGAAGCCGGGCCGGGCGCGGGCCGCGGCGCGGTACTCCTCGATTGCTTCCGCCTGACGTCCGAGCGTCTTCAGCGCGTGGGCGGCCGACAGGTGCAGGTCTCCCGCCTCGCGGCTCTCGGCTCCCTCGAGCAGGGCGCGGTACAGCTGCAGAGCTTGCTCGTGCTCACCGAGGCCGACCGCCGCGGCGGCATAGAGCGTGCGGAAGTCGCGGTTGCCGGGATCGGCGCCGAGCAGCCGCTCGAGCTCGGCGCGCGCCTCGCGGTACTTGTGGCGCGCCATGAGCACGGAGGCGTAATCGTAGCGCGCCGCGGCATAGTCGGGCGCGAGCTCGAGGACGGCAGCCAGCAGCAGCTCGGCGTCGTCGTAGACCTCGAGGTCGAAGCCGATGCGTGCCAGCAGCCGCATGGCTTCGATCTGGTCGCCGTGCTCCACCAGGAAACCGCGGATCATCTTCTCCGCGGTGGCGAGGTCACCCTCGCAGTAGAGGTTGGTGGCCGTGACCACGGAGGCGGGAAGCGACTTGAGCCTCGTGAGCTGTGCGGCCGCGAACGCAGCGTTCCGCGGGTCGCCGGTCAGCCGATAGAGGCCCTCGAGCATGCCCCAGCTCGCCGACAGCGTGGCGTTGATCTCGACCGCCTTGCGGTAGGCCGATATCGCCCGCGGCGCATCCTGCAGCGCCACGTAGCAGTGGCCGCGCTCCTGGAATAGCCGGCTCGCGCGCGGGTGGCAGCGCTCGAGCTCATCGAGGGTCGCGAGCGCTGCCGCCGGCCGTTGCTGCTGGCGCTGGGCAAGCGCCAAGAGGTAGAGCGCCTCCCGATGCCCCGGCCTTGCGGCGGCGAGCCGCGCCGCGGCCTCGCCGGCCGCGGCAAAGCGCCGCGCCTTGAGGAGCATGCGGATCTCCCCGACCTCGAGTCCGGGGGGCGAGGCGGGCTCGGCCGGTGCGCTGGCGGCGGTCATGTAGGTGCGAAAAAGAAGGCGGGCATCATGCCCGCCTTCGAGTCTAACGCAACCGCCGCAAGCCTCAGAACTTCATGCCGATCGACAGACCGAGCACCCGCGGCCGCAGCGGCACCTGAGCCTCGATGAACTGCGCCGAGGAGGTGAACAGACTCGCATCGGAGTTGCCGAGGTTCTGGCCGTAGAGCTCGACGCGCCAGTTGTCCTTGGAGACGCCGAGCTCCGCGTCATACACCGTGTAGGCCGGCTGGTTGTACAGCAACCACGTGGTGCTCGGAACGGTCCCGGGCACCGCGGGGGTGAAACTGCTCGGCTCGTTGTTCATGTCGCCCGTATGGCTCGCACCGATGGTGAAGAACATCTTGTAGTCGTTGGCCTCCCAGTCATAGCGCGCGTGCACGTTGTACTGGATCGTCGGCGAGAAGGCCGGCGTGGCACCCACGGCGCCGAGCGGATTGAGCACCGGGACGTTCTCCTGCAGAATCGAATTCCACACCTGCGCAATGCAGCTGCCGGCCGGCGTCGGGTTGCCCGCGATGCCGTTCGCAGCGCTCGCCCCACCCACCGACTGGATGCAGGGGGAGTTCGTCTCCGAGGCGTTGTTGTGCGAGAGCGAGCCCTGCAGCGTCAACCCCTCGGTGGCCCGCCAGACGACCTGTAGCTCGACACCCTTGATCCGGTAGTCCGGACCCTGCACGCCGAATGTCGTGTTGCCGTAGACCGGCGGGTTGTAGAGCAGCGTCTGCACGTTCTTCCAGTCCATGACGTACGCCGAGCCGTTGACCAGCAGCCGGTGGTTGAACCACTCCGTCTTCCAGCCGATCTCGTTGTTGACCAGCGTGTCGGGCGGGTATGTGTACGGCTTGCGGTACTGCTTGACGAGCGTCGGGTTCGCATCGGGGCCGACGGTCGGCAGGCCAGTCACCGGGTCGATATCGATCTTCACCTCGGCGCTGTTCTTGCGGTTGCCGGCACCCGGCCGGAACCCCTGCGAGAACGTGTAGTAGAGCATCGCGTCGGGCGTCACGTGCCAGGTGAGGTTGCCGCGGCTGCGGAAGCCACTGTAGTCGGCCGCGTGCGTCGCGGCCGTCAGGTCGGAGCCGACGCACGCGCCGTTCGGGATGCCGGCGCAGCCGGTGCTGGTCGAATACTGCGACCCGTACATGCTCTCGGTGTACTTGTAGTACCGGGTTCCGCCGGTCAGCGTCAGCACCTTCGGAATCAAATCGTAATCAATCGAGGTGAACAGCGCCCACTGCTTGTAGCCGCGCTCCAGGTCCTCGCCGAAGGCAACATTGTCGTCGCGTACGCCCGGGTCGATCGCCGCGGCGCCGGGATAGGGGATCACGTTGCCTTTGCACACCGCGGTGCCGGCCGCGTAGGCCGCGAGCGCCGCGGAGCCCGCCGCGCCGCACGAGGGGATCGTGGTGTAGCGGAAATTCATGTCGTCCTTGATATCGAAGTCTTCCCAGAAGCCGCCCACCAGTGCCCGCAGCCGCCACTCGTCCGGCGTGCTGAAGCGCAGCTCGTGGCTCTGGTGGGTGGTCTCGACGTGGTCGTTCCAGGACAGCACCGGCGAGTAGCAGGTGAGCGGAAAGCCCTTGCCGCCGCCGATCATCCCGCCGTTCGGGCCGCCGGCGCAGGTGTAATAGAACCCGCCGCCCGAGCGCGTGTAGTTCGAGTAATCCACACTGTTGTCGATGGTGCGCGACAGATAAGCGCCCGTGTACACCATGCGGATGTCGCCGAGCTTGCCGTTGAGCGTCCAGGCGGTGTTCTCCCATTTGTCCTTGTCCCACTGGGGAACAAACGAGGTTTCCTGCCAGGCGCCGAGCGGCTGGCCTTCGGTGCCGAACGGGTACTGAACGTCCGCACCGTCGGCCTCCATGTTCTGGTAGCTCTGCTGGAGCAGCAGGCTCCAGTCGGGATTGATCTGCCACAGGGCCTGCACGCGCAGGCCCTCGTAGGTGACGGGGTTCTGCGCGTTCTGCGCCAGATTGAAGTTGTTCGCGCCTGGCGTGTTGGCCGGGTAGGTGAGCCCGAAGGAAGCCGGGCCCGGGTCGGTCGAGGTCGGCAGGCGGGTGAAGGTGCTCGGCACGTTGTCGATGTAGCCGCCACGGTGATCTGAGTAGACGACCGCACGGACGGCGAGCGTATCCTGAAGCACCGGGAGGTTGATCACGGCGATCGCCGAGGAGTTGGGATCGCCGTGGGCCGTCGTGCCGTAGGAGGCGTCGACGCTGCCCTCGGTCACGTTGAGCTTCGGCTTGTTGGTGATGTAGCGCACCGCGCCGGCCTCGGCGCCACCGCCGAACAGCGTGCCCTGCGGGCCCTCGAGGACCTCGATGCGCTCCATGTCCGCCATGTAGACGTCGACGTTGCGCCCCGGGAAGGTCATCGACTGGTCGTCGAGGTAGAGCGCCACGTTCGGGAACGGGTTGATCGCCGCGCTCGACTGGCTGCCGGCGAAGCCGGCGCTGAGGCCGCGCATGTAGATCTGGCCCTGGCCCGGGCCGTTCGAGCTGAATGTCACGTTCGGCAGGTACTTGAGGACGTCATCCAGCGTCTCGACCTGCATCTGACTGAGCTGGTCGCCCGTGATGGCCTGGATGGTGATCGGCACGTTCTGCACCGTCTCGGAGCGGCGCTCCGCGGTCACCACGACTTCTGCGAGGCCGCCGCTTTCGGCGGGGGCCGCTGCCGCGCCCGCGGGGCCTGTCTGGTCAGCAGAGCTCGCGTCCGCGGCGTACACGCCGGCGGCTGCACAACTGCTCAGCACGGTAGCAACGGCCAGTCTCACCCGGTTGTTCTTGATCACGGCTCCCCCTGTGATGAAGTGGTACAAGCGCTGTTGCTTCTTCCTTGTCCCGCGATGCGCAAGCGCGTAACGGACACTCATCCTCCAGATCGTATGTTACGATCTTATGACGACGAAGAAACGTCGGCCGGCGGAAAGATTGCGGGGAGTTCCTGCTCGCGACGAGCCGGGCGGGTCGCTGAGCTATTGACGATCACACGCTTCGCCGAACCTGCCGCCGGGGGCCGCCACGTGAGCGTTGCCAGGTTTCCGGCCGGCCCCGCGTCGATGCCTTTTTCCGATGGTCCCATTCTTTTTCTCGGCTTTGAGTCTGCCCAGGCCTGTGAAACCCTATGTGTTGCGTCCATGCATCGGATGCGAGACCTGGAGCGGCGGCAGGGCGCAGATGCTGCGCCTGCGTAAAAGCTGGACGACGCGTCTGTTCAAGCGCACGGCGAATCTGTGGTATAGAAGATCGATAAGAGCGCCGGAGCCTCCAGGGGGGGCTTGCGTAGCGAAATCACAACCAAAGTCGGGGAGAAGCGCGATGAGGCTCAATTCCAAGATCTCTACGGCGGTTGCCGCCATCCTCAGTGCGCCGGCGGCCACGGTGTGGGCCTCTGACCTGGCATCCCCCGCCGACCAGGCGACGGCAACCACCGCCACCTCCAGTCAGCCAACCGGACAGCTGGAGCTGGCAGAAGTGATCGTCACGGCCAACCGCCGCGAGCAGAACCTGCAGGACGTGCCTATCACGATCCAGGCGCTCACCGCCGAAGCGCTTACGCAGTTGAATGTCACGACTTTCGACGACTACGTGAAGTATCTGCCGAACGTCACGGCGCAGGGCCTCGGGCCGGGTCAGAGCAACGTCTACATGCGCGGCCTGTCGACCGCGGTCGGCGCATTACAGGGGTCCGGCGCCGTCGGCGCCTTCACGAATGTCGCGATCTACCTCGACGAGCAGTCCGGGCAGATCCCAGGACGTAATCTCGATATCTATGCCGCGGACCTCGAGCGCATCGAGGTCCTCGAGGGGCCGCAGGGCACGCTGTTCGGCGCCGGCGCCGAGGCGGGCGTCGTCCGCTACATCACCAATAAGCCGAAGCTGGGAGTGACCGAAGCGAACTTCAACGCCGGCTACGCGACCACGGCGCACGGCGATCCGAGCAGCAAAATCGACGCTACCATCAATCTGCCGCTCGGCGACCAGGCGGCGGTCCGCGCGGTCATCTACAACGACTCGCGCGGCGGTTACATCAACAACATTCCGGGGACGTTCGCCCGCGCGGCAAGCGATCGGGGCAGCCCTTATTTCTACAATGGCGGCCAGCCGCCACCCAACAGCGTCGTGATCAACAACTTCAGCCAGGTCGGCAACGCGATCAACCCTGTCACGTACCACGGTATTCGCGTCGAAGGCCTCTATAAGTTCAACGATGACTGGAACGTCCTGATTACACAGTCCTATCAGAACATGGAGGCCGACGGGGTGTTTGCGGAGATGGCGACCGACTCTCTCGGTAACCCGCAACCCGACCTGTCAGTGCAGCTGTACAACCCCTCCTACGACAAAGACAGGTTCGAAGCGACCTCGTGGACCCTGAACGGGCGACTCGGGGACCTCAAGGCGATCTACACCGGCGGTTATCTCGTTCGTAACGTCGAGCAGGTGCAGGACTACACTAACTACTCTCGCGGCCGATACGCCGACTACTATCAGTGCGTCTCTAACAATGCGATCTTCACTGCCAACCCCGCGGCGGGGGTGCCCCAGTGTTTCTCGCCGAGCTCAACCTGGCGTGACATGGAGCGCAACACACACCAGAGTCACGAATTTCGTCTGAGTACGCCGGACGACTGGCGGGCTCGCGGTCTCGTCGGCCTGTTCTACGAGAATTACGAGGTCGACGAGCAAGTCGACTGGTTCTATGAGTCGGCGACACAATTCTTCGAGCCGATCGGTCCGCCGACGGGCTATTACACCCTGAACGGCTCGCCGCTGCTGCCGAACGGCCACCCGGTTAGGTACACGACCCCCGGCGCGGTGTTCGTTCCCGGTCCGGCGACGGCCAACAACCCGAATATCCGACCTCCGGGCGATGCGTTCTTCGACGATCTGCAGCGCGGCTACACCCAGAAGGCGGTGTTCGGCTCGGGCGACTTCGACATCGTCCCGCACCGGCTGACGGTGACGTTCGGGACGCGCTACTACCAGATCGACAGCACCGAGATCGGCTCGGCGGTCGGCAGTTTCGGTTGCAAGATCTTCAGCGCGGCTTCACTGCCGCCGGATCCCTGCCTCAACCACTCGAACTTCGGCAACCTCAACGCACTGGGGTTCAACAAGAGCTATTCGGGTTTCAGGAGCCGCGCCAACCTCACCTGGAAGGTGACCGATGACGCGATGCTCTACTACACCTGGTCGCAGGGCTTCCGTGCGGGCGGATTCAACCGTCCGAATTCCGTCGAGACGACCTCGCCGTTGGCCGGCGTATTCACACCGCCGACCTTCTTCGGGCCGGACACGTTGACCAACAATGAGGTCGGCTGGAAGACGGAGTGGCTGGATCACCGCGTACAGTTCAACGGCGCGATTTACCAGGAACAGTGGAACGGTGCGCAGATCTCGCTCTTCGATCCGGGCGTCACCGGCAACCTGACCTTCACGGCGAATGGTGGCGACTACCGGGTGAGGGGAGTCGAGATGTCGGTCGTCGCTCGAGTCACGCAGGGGCTCACGGTAAGCGCGGGGGCGGCGTGGAATCAGAGCGAGCTGACCCAGGGAGCGACCCTGCTCGACAACAACGGCAATCCGATCGACTTCTCCAAGTACTCGGTCGGCGGCGTGCCGCTCGTCAATCCGGCCGGCGCGATCGGCAGTCCGCTGGCAGGCTCACCGCCGTTCCAGGGCAATCTGCGCATTCGCTACGATTTCCCGCTCGGCAATTACGCAGCGTTCTGGCAGCTCGCCGGCACGCATCAGGCCCACTCGTACGCTTCCACGGATCAGCTGACCAAGGATCTGCAGGGCAACTCCATTGCCTACGACCAGCCGGGGTTCTCGACCTATGACGCCTCGGTAGGCTTCAGCAAGGACGCATGGCTGGTGACCTTCTATGGCCAGAATCTCACCAACGTGCTTGGCGATCTGTATACGAACTACCGGCAGTGGTACAAGGCCGAGACCGTCAGTCGCCCGCGCACTCTGGGATTGAACGTTTCCTACAAGTTCAGCGGCAAGTAGCCTCGCGAGTCGGCCCGGGACGGCCGGCCCGGAGCGGCGACTTTGGGTAGAATCGACGGCGGGCAGCGATGCCCGCCGTCCCGTTATGGCCGCAGCCCAGCCCAACCCGCCCATGTCGCGCATCGAGGCCGAAGTCCGGCGCGGCCGGGCACTGCTCGAGAAGCGCCAGTTCGCCCAGACGCTCGAGCTCGCACAGTCTCTGCTCACCGAGGTGCCCGAAAACCGCGACGCTCTGTATCTGCTCGCGGTCAGTCAGCGCTATCTGGGGCGCATCGCCGATGCCCTCACCACCCTCGTACGGTTCGAGAGGCTGCACCCCGGCTACGGCCGCCTGTTCCAGGAGCGCGGCCATTGTTACCGCGCGCTCGGGGAGCCGCAGGCGGCGATCGAGGCCTACCTGCGCGCCGTCAATCTGAACCATACGCTCGTGGCGAGCTGGAAAGCGCTGCAGGAGCTGTACGGCTCGCTCGGGCAGGGGACGCAGGCCGAGATGGCGGCGGCGCACGTCAGCACACTCGCCGGCCTGCCGCCGGCGATCGTGGGCGCGACCAACCTGCTGGCCGAGGGCGAGATCTATGCGGCGGAGCACATGGTGCGGCAGTTTCTTCTCGGGCACCCCGATGATGTCGAGGGCATGCGGCTGCTCGCCAAGATCGGCGTCAAGCTCGAGGTGCTCGATGACGCCGACTTTCTCCTCGAAAGCGTCCTGCTGCTCGCTCCGGACTATCACCTCGCGCGTTATGAGTACGTGAGCGTTCTGCTACAAAGGCACAAGCACCAGCAGGCGCTCGCGGAGGTGAAAAAGCTCCTGAGCGTCGATCCGGCCAGCCGCCCCTATCAGACGCTCTACGCAGACGTCTGTGTGGGGCTGGGTAATCATGAAGAGGCGTTGCGCGTCTACCGCGAGCTGGTCGCCGCGGCGCCACAAGCGCGCGATCTGCATCTGTCGATCGCCCACACGCTGAAGACTCTGGGGCGGCAGCGGCAGGCGATCGAGTCCTATCGTACGGCGGCTGCGGTCTCGCCGAGCTACGGCGATGCTTACTGGAGCCTTGCGAATCTCAAGACCTATCGGTTCTCCGACGAGGAGATCGCAGCTATGCGGGGCGCGGAGGCCGATCCCGCCTCGAGCTTCGAGGACCGTTTTCACCTGTGCTTTGCGCTTGGCAAGGCGCTCGAGGACCGCAAGGAATACGCCGAATCTTTCCGCTATTACGAGCGCGGCAACGCCCTCAAGAAGAGCCACGGCAGCTACCGCGCGGATCTGATGGAGCGGAACATGGGCCTCCAGCGGGCAGTGTGCACCCGCGAGCTCTTCGAGGCACGCGCCGGGGGCGGCTGCCAGCGCGCCGATCCGATCTTCATCGTCGGGCTGCCGCGGGCCGGCTCCACGCTCCTCGAGCAGATCCTGGCCTCGCACTCTCAGATCGAGGGCACGATGGAGCTCGCCGACATTCCGCGCCTCGCGCACCAGCTCAACGGACGCATGCCGGACGAGCGCAACCCGGCCTATCCGCGCGTGCTCGCCAGCCTGAGCCCCGAGCAACTGCGGTCCTTCGGCGAGCGCTACATCGCCGACACGCAGATCTACCGCGGCGGCAAGCCGTTCTTCATCGATAAGATGCCCAATAACTTCCGCCATGTCGGCCTCATCCAGCTGATCCTGCCCAGGGCCAGGATCATCGATGCGCGCCGGGAGGCCATGGCCTGCTGTTTCAGCAACTTCAAGCAACTGTATGCGCACGGGCAGGACTTCACTTACGGCCTCACTGACATCGCCGGTTATTACCGCGGCTACGTCGAGCTGATGGCGCACTGGGATGCGGTGTTGCCTGGCAAGGTCCTGCGCGTGCAGCATGAGGAGCTGGTCGAGGATCTCGAGCCGCAGGTGCGCCGCATCCTCGCGTTTCTCGGACTCGAGTTCGAGCCTGCCTGCCTCGAGTTTTACAAGACCGAGCGCAGCGTGCGCACGGCGAGCTCCGAGCAGGTCCGCCAGCCCATATATAAGGAGGGCGTGGATCAGTGGCGGAACTTCGAGCCCTGGCTCGGGCCGCTCAAGGCCGCGCTCGGCGACCTCGTGCCTGCCTAGCCGGTGCGCGTCGCCTCGAGGCGCGCCTCATCGAGCATGTAGCCCATCCCCGGCGCGTCACTCAGGATGATCCACCCCTCGCGGTCGACGGCGAGCGGCGCGGCCATCATGAAGTCGCGCCGCTCGAGGCTCCACTCCGGCGGGTCGAAGGGGAATTCCAGGAAGGGCGCGTTGGTGAGGCCCGCGGAGAGGTGGGCGTTCGCCGTTAGCCCCATGCCGTTGGTCCAGGTATGCGGGCTGAAGATGAGATGATGCTCCTCGGCCATCATCGCAACCCGCTTCAGGCCGGTGATGCCGCCGACCAGCGCGGCATCCGGCTGCACGACATCGACGCAGCCTCCCGTGATGAGATCGCGCAGCTCGTGAAGCTGCCGCGTCATCTCGCCGGCGGCGATGCGCACGTCGGTCGCCTCGCGCAGCATGCGCATGCCGGAGTGATCGGCGCGGTGCAGCGGCTCTTCCATCCAGTAGACCTTGAGCCGCTCGAGCTCGCGCGCCACCGCGAGCGCGTCCTTGAAGGACCACGGCGCATCCGTATCCCACGACATCCGCCAGCCCTGGTTGCAGTCGACCATGAGCTCGAGCCTCGAGTCGACGCGTCTGCGGACCGACTCGAGTGTGCGGATGTCGTCGCGCCAGTTGCCGCGGTGAAAGCGCAGCTTGAGTGCGGCGAAACCCTGCTCGAGGAAACGTTCCGCCGCCTCTCCCTGCATCCGCGGTTCGCGCAGCGAGCCCGAGGAGGCGTAGGCGCGGATGCGGTTCGACCGCCCGCCGAGCAGTTTCCAGCAGGGCGTGCCGAGGATCTTGCCGGCCAGGTCCCACAGCGCGAGGTCGAGTGGCCAGCAGCGCCCGTAGTGGAAATCGATGTTGGTGAGTATGCGGTAATGGCGCTCCAGGGCGAGCGGATCCTGGCCGACGAAAAGCTCCTCGTGGCCCTCGAAGCCGAGCATACGATCACCCGAGGCCACTCCCACGAGCCCCGTGTCGGTAGTGACCCGCACGATGGTGGCGTCGAAGCGGGTGCGGGGCTTCGTGTCCCAGCTTGCATTGAAGGGTGGGGCGAGCGGCAGGCGGTGATGGCTGATCGCGATGGCGGCGATCTTGTGCCCGGAGGGCGCGGGCGGCGGCTTGTAGGGTCGCGCGTTCAAGCTGTTGATCCGTTCGCGGCTCGCAGCGTTCCACAGTCGTGGCGGGCGGCAAAGCCGAGAAATTGGCTACCGGTATCTGAAAAAGTCATCTGCGCAGGAGCCCGAGTGTGAGGGTCCGCGGAGGTGCCTCGGCCGCGATAGGTAGAAAACCGTCTAACTGAGGTGACTTGAGGCCCTGCAGAGGCACCCAAGGACCCCGGATTCGATGACTTTCTACCAATCGCGGGTGGCTGCCTCGCCGAAGGGTCCGACTCGAGCCGCTCGCGGAAGAAAACGACCGAGTCTAAGCGGACGGCTGGCTCTTCCCCCGCCGCAACAGGCTGAGCGCCAGCACCGCCGAGGCGCTCATGAGGAACAGGCTCACCGCGTTCAACACCGGGGTCGCGCCCTCGCGCATGCGGCCGTACATCATGATGGTGAGCGGCGCATCGGACCCCACCAGCATGAGCGTGGTGTTGAAGTTCTCGAAGGACATGAGGAAGGCGATCGCCGCCGAGCCGATGAGTGCGGGACGCAGGTAAGGCAGTGTAATCGTGCGCAAGACAGCGGCGTGCGAGGCGCCGAGATTCAACGCTGCGTCCTCGAGGCTGCGGTCGAAGCGCTTCAGGCGCGCGCTGATCGTCAGCGTCGCGATCGCGACGATGTAGGAGAACTGGCCCAGCACCACCAGCGGCAGCCCCGGGCGGAGAAAGTCCGCCTCGATCCCGAAGAGATCGCCGCAGAGGTCGGCGAGGCGGCTCGCGAAGGCGAGGATCGAGATGCCGAGGATCACGCCCGGGATGACCAGCGGCGTCAGCATCAGCATCGAGAGGACGCCCTTGCCGGGGAACTGCTCGCGTTCCATGAGGAAGGCATTCGCCGTGCCGACCGCCACCGAGAGCCCCGTGACCCAGAGCGCCACGATGCCGCTCGTCCAGATGCTGCCGAGGAGCTCGGTGTCGCGGAACAGCCCGACCCGGCCCTTGGCCTCGTTGCCGAGGAACCAGTCGAGCGTAAACCCATGCCACGGTGGAGCAGGGTAGTCGGCGTTGTTGAAGGCGAACACCGCCACCACGGTGAGCGGCAGGAACAGGAACACGAGGAACGCCGCGACGTAGAGAGCCGTCGCGGCGCGCAGCCAGGCGGGGCGCGGCAGGCTCGGGATCACGCGCGCCTCATGACGTCCGAGAAGCGCTGCCCGGAGAGCGCGAGTCCGAGCCAGACCATCGCGGTCGAGAGTGCGAGCAGCAGGAAGCCGAGCGCCGCGCCCTGTTCCCAGTTGAAGCGCGTGATGAACTGGTTGTAGATCTGCTCGGTGAACCACAGGGAGTTCTTGCCGCCGAGCAGCGTCGGCGTCAGGTAGTTGCCGAGCGTCAGCATGAACACCACGATGCAGCCGGCGGTGATGCCGGGCGCGGCATGCGGGATGACGATGGTGCGCAGGATCGCCGGCCCCTTGCCGCCTAAGTCGTAGGCGGCCTCGATGAGGGAGTTGTCGAGGCTCTCGAGGCTGCCGACCAGAGGCACCACCATGAAGAGCAGCGAGGTGTAGACCAGGCCGACGAGGATCGTCGCGTCATGGTAGAGCAGCTCCACCGGCTGGGCGGTCAGGCCGAGATGCACGAGGAGCGAGGGCAGTACGCCCGATTCGCGCAGCAGGATCATCCAGCCGAGCGTGCGCACCGTCTCGCTCACCCAGAAGGGGATCAGGCACACGACGAACAGCAGCGCGCTCATGTGCCCGCGTGCGACCTTGGCGATGATCCACGCGACCGGAAAGGCGATGAGCAGAGTCAGCGCCGTGGCGAGCGCCGAGAGCAGCGCGGTGCGCACGAAGATGTGCCAGTAGAGCGGCTCGCCGAAGAAGGTACGGTACTGGGCGAGGCTCGCCACATACTCCCGCGGCGCGACACGCTCGCGGAACGACAGCACCGCGAGATCGAGGTGCGGCAGGATGATGAGCCCCAGGAGCCATAGCAGCGCCGGCGCGAGCAGCAGCGCGAGCACCAGCCTTCTAGCCATCGGTGCCCGGGAAACAGATCGCGCGCTCGGGATCGAAACCGAAGTTGATGCGCACGCCGGGCCGCAGGTCCGCGAAGGCGCCGGTCTGCGGCAGCGCGATGCGCAGCTCCCGGCGGCTCTGCGATTCACGCAGCAGCACGACCGAGTTCGCGCCGTCGAACAGCATGTCGGTGACCTCGCCGCTGAGCGCGCTCTGCCCCGGCGGCAGCTCCGTGGGGGTACGGATGAGGGTCATAGCCTCGGGGCGGATGAAGGCATCGGCGGCGGCACCGCGCGCGAGTACGCCGTTGCCGCGCGCCCGCAGCTTCAGGCCCCCGCCGGCATCCAGCTCCACCAGTGCGCCCTCCTGCCCGAGCACCGTGCCGGGCACGCGGTTGTTGGCGCCGACGAAACCGGCTACGAAAGAAGTGGCGGGCGAGTAGTACAGCTCCTGCGGGCTGCCGAGCTGCTCGAAGCGGCCATGATTCATGACGCCCACGCGGTCCGAGAGCACCAGCGCCTCGGACTGGTCGTGGGTGATGTAGACGAACGTGGTGCCGAAGGCGCTCTGCAGCTGCTTGAGCTCGACCTTCATGTGCTCGCGGAGCTTGAGGTCCAGTGCTCCGAGCGGCTCATCGAGGAGCAGGAGGGTGGGCTCGAGCACCATGCTGCGCGCAATCGCCACGCGCTGGCGCTGTCCGCCTGAGAGCTCATCGGTGCGTTTGCCCGCCGCGCCCGCGAGTCCCACCCGCTCGAGCATCGCCTCGGCGCGCCGCACGCGCTCGGCGCGCGCGACGCCCCGCCGCGCGAGTCCGAAGGCCACGTTCTCGCCCACTGACATCATCGGGAAGAGCGCCAGGTGCTGGAACACCATGTTGACGGGGCGCTTGTTGGGCGGAACGTTCCCCATGTCGCGCCCGCCGATTGCTATGGTGCCGCCGTCGGGCTGGATGAAGCCGGCGATCATTCTGAGCAGCGTCGTCTTGCCGCAGCCCGAGGGACCGAGGATCGAGAAGAAGCTGCCGCGCGCGACGCTGAAGGACACCTCGTTGACCGCGACATGGGCGGCGAAGCGCTTGGTGACCGCCTTGACCTCGAGATCGGGCGCCGCGGCAGGCGGGAGTGCGGCGCTCAATCGGCCGCCTTCACTTTGTCGAGGACTTCGCCCTCGATCTCCTCGAGTCCCGGAGGAATCGCCGGGTACCACTTGATGTTCTTCAGCCCGTCCGGGAACGTCTCGGCGAACTGGGCGCGGACGCGGGGATCCATGAGCTTGTCGGCCCCCCTGGACGCGGTGAAATTGCCGATCGACCGGGCGACCAGCGCGGCGACCTCCGGGCGCATCACGAAGTTGATCCAGGCGTAGGCGCCGGCGTCGTTACGGCCGCGGGCGGGCAGCGCAAAGGTGTCCATCCAGGCGATCGCGCCCGAGCGCGGATTGATGAACTTGATGGCGGGATTCTCGCGGTTCAGGAGCCAGCCGCCCGAGTCCCACATCATCGCCGCCCAGATCTCCCCGGAGCGCACCCCGTTCAGGAGCTGGTCCTTGTTGTCGTAGAAGAAGCGGAAATTCGCCTTGCAGGCGGCGAGCGTCTTGCCGACCTGCTCCATGAGCGCGGTGTACGCCTTGGTATCGTGATAGAGCGCGAAGGGATCGTGTCCCGAGGCGAGTGCGAACGCCATCAGCGTCGGGCGCTTGAGGCGCACCGCGGTCCGGCCCTTGAGCTCCGGCCGGCAAAGATCGGTGTAGTCGGCGATCTTCGTGCGGGTGGAATTGTAAATGAGCCCCTCGGTGCCCCAGACGTAGGGGAGGCCGTAGAGCTTGCCGTCGACCGTGGCGTTCTTTCTCACCGCATCGACCAGCTCGGGCAGGAACTCGTCCAGCTTGACCTTGCTCGTGTCGAGGGGCTTGTAGATGCGGAACTCCTGTTGCGCGCCGAAGATCCGGTCCTGCGACGGCTGTGCCAGGTCGAAGCCCGCGCCGCCGGTGGCGCGGAGCTTGGAGATCATCTCCTCGTTGTTCGAGAGCGTGACCTGCACGTCGATGCCGGTCTCTTTCCTGAACTGGGTGATGACCTCGGACGGCACGTAGCTCGCCCAGCTGATGATGCGCAGTACCTTGGAGTCGTCGGCCGCGGCGGGCAGCGCGGCGCTGACCGCGAGGACGAGGAACAGGCAGAGCGCGCGCCACGCACGATCGGGTTTCATGGCAAGATAGTCTGATCGGGCTCGGACAGTTGGAAATATAACATCGCCTCCACCGCTTGTCGTGCAACCGCCGCTGCCGGGAGCCGCTGCCGTGCTTGAATTGCAGGGCCACCGCGGTGCACGCGGCCTGTGGCCGGAGAATACGCTGGCGGCGTTCGCAGGGGCGCTCGAGATCGGCGTGAGCACGCTCGAGCTCGATTGCGGGCTCACACGGGACGGCGTGGTCGTCGTTACGCATGACCCCGAGCTCAACCCCGACCTGACGCGCGGCGCGGACGGGCGCTTTCTCGCCAGCACCGGTCCGCGGATCTCCGATCTCACCTTCACGGAGCTCGCGTCCTACGACGTCGGGCGGCTGCGGCCTGGCAGCGCCTACGCGGCGCGGTTCCCCGAGCAGCAGCCCGTCGACGGCGAGCGCATTCCGCGCCTCACCGACGTGCTGACGCTGGTGCGCGCGCGCGCTGAGGGGCGGGTGCGGGTGGCGATCGAGGTCAAGACCTTCCCGGATCAGCCGCAGCGCACGGCGACGCCCGCAGCCTTCGCCGCCGCGCTCAAGCGCGATCTGGAGGCGACCGGTACGCTCGCGATGGTGAGCATCATGGCCTTCGACTTTCGCGTGCTCGCCGCGGTGCAGCGCCTCATGCCGCAGGCCGCCACGGTCGCGCTCACCGAGCAGGGCAACGGCGGCGACACGGTCGGTCTCGGCGCACCGCGCCCCTCGCCCTGGCTCGGCGGCCTCGATCCGGCGTGCTTCGGCAACTCGGTCGTGCGCCTCGTCAAGGCGACCGGTGCCGGCACCTGGGGTCCCGACTATCAGGACCTCAATGCGCAGCGCATCGCCGAAGCTCATGCACTGGGACTGCGCGTCGTTCCCTGGACCGTCAATGCCACGGTCGACATGGAGCGACTGCTGGCACTCGGCATCGACGGCATGACCACCGATCGCCCGGACGTGTTGCGCGAGCTCCTCGAGAGCAAGGGGCTTGCGGTTCCGCCGCCTTGTCCCGGGGACCTGTAAAAATGATGAGTCCGGCAACCGTACTCGTCATCGACGGCAACCGCGCCGCGGTCCGCGAACAGCAGGTGGCGGCAGGCGGTTCGCCGACCGGGGAGGCCTATGCGCGCACGCTCGAGCGCCTGGCCGCGGTCCGCTGCGACATCGTGCGCCCCGCGGACGGCGAGGTGCACCTGCCGCACCCCTCCGGCCTCGCCGGTTACGACGGCGTGGCGATCACGGGCTCCGCGCTCAACGTCTACGACGGCGGCGCGCACATCGAGCGCCAGATCGAGCTGGCGCGCGCGACCTTCGCCGCCGGCGTGCCGTTCTTCGGCAGCTGCTGGGGGATGCAGGTGGCGGTGGCCGCGGCGGGCGGCGAGGTGCGCCCCAATCCGCGCGGACGCGAATTCGGCTTCGGACGGCGCATCGAGCTCAACGAGGCGGGCCGCCGCCACCCGATGTTCGCCGGTAAGCCGGCGGTGTTCGAGGCCATCACCGTGCACCGTGACGACATCGCCGCTCTTCCCGCCGGTGCGGTGCTGCTCGCGAGCAACGAGATGGGGCTGCAGGCGCTCGAGCTGCGGCACGGGCCGGGAGTCTTCTGGGGCGTGCAATACCATCCTGAATACACCTTCGACGAGATCGCCGCCTGCGCCGTGCGCTACGGGGCGAAGCTCATCGAGGACGGCCTGTTTGCGGACCCCGGTGAGCTCGGGAGCTTCGTGGCCGATCTGCGTTCGCTGATGCACAATCCCCACGACCGGCGTCTCGCGTGGAAGCACGGGCTGGGTCCCGCGGTGCAGGAGGATTCCGTGAAGCTCGCGGAGCTGCGCAACTGGCTGGAGCAACAGGTGCTGCCGTATGCCCGCAGACGGGGATCATCATGAGCTTCGCAGGCCACCCGGACTGCCCTGCCGCCCTCGCTCTCGCCGGGCAGCTCGCCGACGTCGCGCGCCGTATCGCTGCACGACATTTCCGCACGCCGGTCGCCGTGATGCGCAAGAGCGATGGCACTCCCGTGACGGCCGTCGATAAGGACATCGAGACCGAAATGCGACGTCTGATCCGCGCCGCGTTTCCGGGCCATGCGATCCGCGGCGAGGAGTTTCCCGCGGAGGGAAGCGGTGAGTTCACCTGGGTGATCGACCCGATTGACGGCACCAAGAGCTTCATCACGGGCTTTCCGCTGTTCGGCTCTTTGATCGCACTGCTGCAGGGCGAGCGGCCCGTGCTCGGCGTGATCGAGGCGCCGGCAATGGCGGAGCGCTGGGTGGGGTGCGAGGGCCGCCCGACGCTCTTCAACGGGCGCGCAGTGCGCACCAGCGCCTGCCGCGCGCTCGGCGAGGCCGTCGTGTACACGACCACCGCCGAGACTTTCAACAGCGAGGAGCAGCCGCGCTTCGAGGCGCTCGGCGCGCGTGCGGCGCTACGCCGCTACGGCGGCGACTGTTATCTCTACGGCATGCTCGCCTCGGGCTCGTGCGAGCTGGTCGTGGAGGTGCAGCTGAAGCCGCACGACTTCATGGCGGTGATTCCGGTCGTCGAGGGCGCCGGGGGTAGAATCAGCGACTGGCGCGGCGCGCCGCTCTCGACCGCGAGCAACGGCCGCGTCGTCGCGGCGGCGAACGAGACGCTGTGGAAAGAAGCGGTGGCCGAGCTCGGCAGAATCTGACGCAAGCAGGTCGTCCTACCAAAGTGCAACGCAAAGCGGAGAGACCATGAGCAAGGGCATGGATCGAAAGAAAGAGGCCAAGAAGAAGCCAGCGAAGACGTTCGAGGAGAAGCGCGCAGCCAAGCGGGAGAAACGCGAGGCTTCGCGGCGCTGAAGTCTCGATCCGGCTTTCAGGCCCCGAGACTCAGGTCCCCCTTGACCGCGGCGCGAAAGATGCGCGCGTAGGCCGCGGCGTCCGCCGGCTGCGGATTGCCCGACGCGCATGGATCGAGCGCCGCTTCGCGGCCGATGAGCTCCGCGGTCGCCGCCGACACGCCGATGTCGGCGAGGGTCCGTGGGATCTTCAGCCGCCGCCGGAAGCCGAGCACCCAGTCGAACAGCGCTCCGAAGGGCTCGCCCTTCAGGTCCAGCACCCGCGCGATGACCGCCACCTTTGCTTCGATCGCCGGGCGGTTGTAGCTGATGACGTACGGCAGCAGCACGGCGTTGGTGAGTCCGTGGTGCGTGTTGTAGTTCGCCCCGACCGGGTGGGCGATGGCGTGCACGCCGCCTAAGCCCTTCTGGAACGCGGTCGCGCCCATGCTGGCCGCCGCCAGCATGCGCGAGCGCGCCTCGATATCCGCGCCGTGCTCGCAGGCTCGCGGCAGATAGGTCTGGATGAGCCGCATGCCCTCGAGCGCAATGCCGTCGGCGAGCGGATGGAAGCCCGGCGCGCAGAAGGCCTCGAAGCAGTGCACGAAAGCGTCCATGCCGGTCGCGGCGGTGATCGCCGGCGGCAATCCCACCGTGAGCTCGGGGTCGCTGATCACGACCCGCGGCATCATCTGCGGATGGAAGATGATCTTTTTCTGATGCGTCTCCTCGTTGACGACCACCCCGGCGCGCCCGACCTCGGAGCCGGTCCCGGCGGTGGTCGGCACGGCGACGACCGGCGCAATCCCCTTGGGGTCGGCGCGCGTCCACCAGTCCCCGACGTCCTCGAAATCCCACAGCGGGCGCGTCTGCCCCGACATGAAGGCGATGACCTTGCCGGCATCGAGCGCCGAGCCGCCGCCGAAGGCGATCACGCCGTCGTGCGATCCGGCGCGATAAGCCGCGAGGCCCTCTTCGATGTTCGCGGCGACGGGGTTGCCGCGCACCCGCGCAAAGAATCCGCAGCCTGCGACCAACTCGCGCGCCCGCCGCACCATGGGAGCCTCGCGCAGGCCCTCGTCGGTCACCAGCAGCGGCCGCCGGATGCCGAGCGCGCTGCACGCGGCCGGCAGCTCGGCGATGCGGCCGGGCCCCGCCCACACCGTGGTCGGATAGTTCCAGTTGGCTTTGAGGATCACGCTCACGTCGTCACCCGCAGATGGAAGGATTTGGGCCGCGTCAGGTGCTCGTACCCGACTACCGAAAGCGTACAGCCGCGCCCCGAGTCCTTCACGCCCACCCAGGCGAGCGCGGGATCGAGGTAATCGCAGCGGTTCATGAAGAAGGTGCCGGTCTCGATCTGCGACCCGAGCTGCTCCGCGGCTTGCGGCTCGCGCGTCCACACTGCAGCCGTCAGGCCGAAGGCGCTGTCGTTCATGAGTGCGACGGCCTCACTGTCGGAGCGCACGCGGGCAACGCCGGCCACCGGGCCGAAGATCTCCTCGCGCATCACGGTGGAGGCGGCGGGCGCATCGAGCAGTAGCTGCGGCGCGAGATAGGGCGTGCCGGGCTTGCTGGCCGCGAACGCACGCTCCTCGATCGCAGGCCGCGCACCGGCCTCGACCGAGGCGCGGATCTGCGCCCGCACGGCGTCGGCCGCCGCGGTGCGCACTACCGGTCCGAGTGTGGTCTCTGGCTCGAGCGGGTCGCCGAGGCGGTACTGTGCGATGAGCTCGACGCAACCGCGTGTGAAGGGCTCGTAGACGCTCTCGTGGACGTAGATGCGCTGCAGCCCGCAGCAGGATTGGCCGGAGTTGAAATAGGCGCCGTCGACGATGTTCTCGATGGCGTGCTTGAGGTCCGCGTCGTGCCGCACGTATACCGGGTCGCAGCCGCCGAGCTCGAGGCCGACGCCGACGAAGCGCTCGGCCGCCGCGCGTTGCACCGCGCGTCCCCCGGCCACCGATCCCGTGAAGGCCACGAAGCCGACGCGCGGATCGGCGATGACGCGCTCGGTGTCTGCGTGCGACAGGTGCAGCGCCTGGAATACCCCGGGCGGCGCACCGGCTGCGGCGAAGCACTCGGCGAAGGCCTCGGCGGCGAGCGGAGTTTGCGCCGAATGCTTGAGCACGACGGCGTTGCCGGCCATCAGGGCGGGTACGACGCTGTTGACCGCGATGAGGTAGGGATAATTCCACGCGGCTACCGTGAACACCACGCCGAGCGGCTCGCGGCGGATGAAGCGGCGGAAGCCGGGCTTTGGACCGGGATCGATGTCGGCGAGCGCGGCGGGGGCGATGTCGATCATGTAGCGGGCGCGCTCGAGCGTGCCGCGCACTTCGCTCGGCGCGAAGCGCAGCGGCCGCCCCATCTGCCAGCAGAGTCCCCGGGCGATTTCCGCGCCGCGGCGCTCGAACTCGGCGCAGAAGCGCTCCAGGACCGCCGCGCGCCCGGCGACCGGCACGCCGCGCCAGTCTCTTTGCGCCGCGCGCGCCTGCTCGAGCGCGCGGTCGATTTCGGCGGCGTTCGCCAGCGCGCGCTCCGCGTAGACGCGGCCGTCGACGGGTGAGATGGTCCTGATCGTCGCCATCAGATGATCTCGAAGTAGCGGGCCAGCTCCCAGTCGGTCACCGCGCGGCGGAACTCGCGCTCCTCCCATTCGCGGGTGGCGGCGTAATGCGCGACGAACGGCGTGCCGAAGAGCTCGTGCGCGACCTTCGAGCCCGCGAGGCGCTCGGCGGCCTCGGTGAGGGTGCGTGGCAGCTGGCGCTTCGCCGGGAGCTTCCGGTCATAGGCGTTGCCCGTGATCGGCTCATCCGGCTCGATCCGGTGCTCGATGCCCCACAGCCCCGAGCCGATCGCCGCCGCGAGGGCGAGATGGGGATTGATGTCGGCAGCGGCGATCCGGTATTCGACCCGCTGACTCTTCGGGCCGCCCTGAATGACGCGCAGCGCGCAGGTGCGGTTCTCGACGCCCCAGGTGGCGGAGGTTGGCGCCCAGTAGCCCGGGACGAGCCGCGAGTAGCTGTTGACGGTCGAGGCCACCATGGCGAGCAGCTCGGGCATCAGCGCCTGCTGGCCGCCGACGAACCAGCGCATCTCGTCCGACATGGTGTGGGGTCTGTGCTCGTTGTAGAACGCGGAAGTGCCGTCCTTGCGGGCGAGCGATACGTGCAGGTGCCCGCTCTGTCCCGGAAGCTGCTGCGACCACTTGGCCATGAAGGTGGCCATGAGGCCGCGGCGCTGGCACAGCACCTTGACGAAGGTCTTGAAGAGCGCGGCGCGGTCGGCGGCCTCGAGCGCTTCCGTGTAGTGCAGCGCCGCTTCCATGACTCCGGGCCCGGTCTCGGTGTGCAGTCCCTCGATCGGCATGCGCATGTCGTCGGCGAGCTTGAGCAGGGCCTGGTAGAGCTCGGCATGCACGCCGCTGCGCAGCACCGAGTAGCCGAAATATCCCGGCGTCAGGTTGGTGAGATTGCGGTAGTGCTTCTCGCGCACGCTCGCGGGCGTCTCGCTGAAGACGAAGAACTCGTACTCCGCCGCGGCGGTCGTCATTCCGTAGCCCATGGAGGCGGCGCGCGCGAGCACCTTGCGCAGGGTCGCGCGCGGACAGACTTCCTCGGCCTTGCCGGCGAACTCACCGAGAAACAGCAGCATGTTGCCCTCGAGCGGCAACGAGCGGCAGGTCTCGGGCAGCAGGCGCACCGGGGCGTCGGGAAAGGCCGTGTGCCAGCCCGTGAACGTCACGTTGTCATACTGCTGATCGTTCGAGTCCCAGCCGAGCACCACGTCGCAGAAGCCGAAGCCCTTCTCGAGCGCGGCGAGGAACTTGGCCCGGTCGATGAACTTGCCGCGCAGGATTCCGTCGTTGTCGAACACGCCGACCTTGACGTGCGTGAGTCCCCGCTCCTCGACGATGGCACGGGCCTCACGCGCGCTGCGGACTTCTTCGGGCTGCATGAACTATCGCTCCTGACTGCTGCGCTGGTAGGCCGCAGCCTCGAGCCATTTGGGATTGATCTCGACGCCCCAGCCAGGCTCCGAGGGGATTCTGACCTGCCCATCCTCGACGCGATAGGGATCCTGGAGGAAGAGTCCCGCCTCCCACGGGTAGTAATCGGCGCCCTCGATCGAGAGCTCGAGGTACTTGCCGGCATTGGGGATCGCGCCGAGCAGGTGCATGGTGCACAAGGTCACCAGCGAGCGGTTGGCGCTGTGCGGCGTGCAGGGCATACCGGCCGCGGCCGCCATCCGTGCGACTTTGAGGGTGCGGGTGATTCCGCCCATGTACATGACGTCGGGCTGCACGATGTCGACGGCCGGCATCTCGATCATGCGCGCCCAGGTGGCGAGGTCGAAGTCCTGCTCGCCGCCGGTGACGTCGATCTCGAGCGCGTCAGCGACGCGCTTGGTCTCCTCGAGCTTCCAGTAAGGGCAGGGCTCCTCGTAATGCCCGATGCCTTCGGCCTCGAGGAGCCTGCCGACCTCGATCGCACGCGGGGGCGAGAAGCCGCTGTTGGCATCGACGAGCTTCGCAACCCCGGCGCCGAGCGCGCGCGCGACCAGGGGCACGATCGCCTCCGTGCGGCCGGGCCACTCGTCGACGTCGTGGCCGCACTCCGCTCCGACCCGCCACTTGAACGCATCGAAACCGCAGGCGTCGCGGAGCTTCAGGAACCGCTCGGCTTCCTTCTCGGGCGTGATGTCGCGCTTCATCGAGGAGGCGTAGGCGCGCAGCCTCTTCGGTTTCCCCCCGAGAAGCTCCACGACGGGCTTGCCCGCGAGCTTGCCACGCAGGTCCCACAACGCGGTGTCGAGCCCGGCGAGCGCGCGGCAGCGGTAGCTGCCCGGGAACTTGTGCTCGCGCTCCTCGACGCGTGAAACGAGCGCCTCGATGTCGAACGCCTCCTGGCCGAGCGCCCACGGAGCCACCTGCCGATGAAAGACGCTCGCCGTGATGTCGGCGTTGTAAGTGGAGGTCTGGCCCCAGCCGACGGCGCCCGAGTCGGTGGCGACGCGCACGAAGCACACGAACTGGTTGGTGAAAGTCTCGAGGCTGGCGATTTTCATAGGCCCGCCACGCAGCCGGCTGCGGGGCCCTTCAGGCCGCCGCCTGCATCTCCGCGAGCACCTCGCCTACTGCCTCGACTGCGCCAGCGATGCCGCGCTCGCCGAGCTGTCCCATGCAGCCGACCCGGAACGTCTCCACCGTGGTGAGCTTTCCCGGATACAGGATATACCCGCGCGCCTTGACGGCGTTGTAGAAATCCCTGAAGACGTAGCGGGGACTGTCGGGCGCGAAGAAGGTCACGATAATCGGCGCCTGAATGGCTGCGGGCAGAAAGCTCTTCAGCCCGAGCTTGGACATGCCGCCGATCAGAGTGCGGCAGTTCTGGGCGTAGCGGGCGCCGCGCGCCGCGAGGCCGCCCTCCTCGAGATACTGGGCGATTGCCGAATCGAGTGCGGCCACGACGTGGGTCGGCGGCGTGTAGCGCCATTGGGTGGTCTTCTGCATGTAGATCCATTGGTCATACAGGTCGAGCGACAGCGAATGACAGTTGCCCTCGCAGCGCTCGAGCGCCTCGCGGCGTACGACGACGAAGCCCATGCCGGGCGGTCCCTCGAGACATTTTCCCGAGGCGGCTACGACGGCATCGAAGGGCGTGGTGCGCGCGTCGATCTCGAGCGCGCCGAAGGAGCTCATCGCGTCGACGATGAGGCCCCGGCCGTGGCGCGCGACGACCTGGGCGACCTCCTGCAAAGGGTTCAGGATCCCGGTGCTGGTCTCACAATGCACCAGCGCCACGTGCGTGATGGAGCGGTCCTTGTCGAGCGCGCGCTCGACGTCCGCGGCGCTCACCTGGGAGTTCTCGGCGTAATCGATGGCAGTCGCCTTGCGGCCGAGGTACTTGGCGATGCGCACGATGCGCTGGCAGTAAGCCCCGTTTTGCGGGACGAGCAGGTGGCCCGTGCGCGGCACCAGCGTGCCGATGGCCGCCTCGACCGAGAACGTGCCGCTGCCCTGCAGCGGCACGCATTCGTGGCTTCCCGTGCCGTGCACGATCTGCAACAGCCGCTCGCGGACCCGACCCGTGATGCTGTTGAAGTCGACATCCCAGGATCCCCAGTCGCGCAGCATCGCCTGCTTGGTGCGCAGCGAGATCGTCAGCGGTCCGGGAGTCAGCAGATACGGTTCGGCGCTCATGAACGTGTCCTCTCAGTCCGGGCTTTCCCCGCGGGCCAGCCGCTGATTGATCTCGGCGATCACCGCCGGCAGGTCCCGCAGATCGTCGATCACGTAATGCGCACCGCTTTCGGTGATCAGCTTCTCTTTTGAAGCGCGCTCCCGCGCCGCCAGCTGCTCCGGACTCAGCGACCTCGCCATGGCCCAGCTGTCGACGACGTAGTTGCTCCACTTCGATACGCCCACCCGCCAGCACAGCGGCGCGCCCTCGCCGGCGCCGGAGACCGTGTCGTCCACCTTGATGGTGCGCCGCATCGCGTTCCTGAGGTTCAACACGCCCAGACGCTCGAGGTTCTTGATGACCATGTACGCGGTCGGGCGAGGCATTTCCACTTCGTCGCCGGCGCAGGCAACATCGGGGTTGAATCCCTGCCTGGCGCCGCCGGCGAGCAGGATATCCAGCATGCCGCGGGTGAATCCGGTAGTGACACCGATCCTTATTCCGTCCTGCTGCATCTTGCGGACGACCTCTGCCGTGCCCGGCAGGAGCTCGTGGTAGTTGCCGCTCTTCAGGAGGTCGATCTGAGTCGGAACGAATACCGCGAACATCCGGTCCACGTCTGCCTGCGTGGGCTCCCGGCCGAACTTCGCCGTAAAGCGCTCGCGAACTGAGGGAATCTCGGTGACCGCCCTGATGTGCAGGTCCTTGCGCAGACCCATGGGCTTGCGCGCCTCGTCCATGCTGATCTCGAGCCCGTATTTCCTGAACACCTCGACGAATACGATGGCCGGCGCATCGACGTAGCGGTCCATCGTAGTGCCGGAGCAGTCGAGCATCACGTAGCCGACGGTGTTCGCGGCATTGTCCTGATCGAACCGCTGCTGCTGCGCCGAGGCCCGGCGGATCTCGTCAGGCACGCGCCCCGTTGAGGAAAGCTTCTCTGTTACGCTCATTGAAAGAATCTCCAGATGCCGGCTGACACAGATTGATCTTCAGGCCGCGCGCTCCAGCAGCGTCGCGGCTTCATCGGCTAATACACTCGCCTCGTCGACGCGGACCACTTCGACCGCGGCCCAGCTGTCGGCGGCGCCGATGCTGCCGGCGTCGCGGGCGCGGTTCGCCTGCTCGTCGATGCTGATGCCGGCCCACTCGAGGCCCTGAACGATGCGGCGGCGGATCTCGGCGCTGTTCTCGCCGATGCCGCCGCCGAAAGCGATGACATCCACTCCGCCGAGCTCACACACGAAGGCCCCCAGGTAGTGCCGCGCCCGCCGACAGAATATCTCGATCGCCAGCTGCGCACCCGCGTCGCCCCGTTGCTCGCGGCGCAGCAGCTCCTGCATGTCGGCGCAGCCTCCGGAGAGCGCCTTGAGGCCGCTGTCGGTATTGAGGGCCGTGCGCATCTCGGCAGGCGACAGACCCGCGTGCTCCATGACGTGCAGCAGGGCCCCGGGATCGAAGTCCCCGGAGCGCGTTCCCATGACGAGACCCTCGACCGGCGTGAAGCCCATGCTGGTAGCGACCGGACCGTCCTCGAGCGTCGCGGTCACGGAGCATCCGCGGCCGAGCTGCAGGCTCACGACCCGGCGGGTCGGCTTGCCCGGAAGCACGCGCGCGCGCGCCGTCGCGCACAGGTAGCGGTGCGCGGTGCCGTGAAAGCCGTAACGGCGCACGCCGAAGTCCCGGTACCAGCCCGCAGGTACCGCGTAGCGCCAGGCCGCCTCCGGGAGCGTCGCGTAGTAGGCGGTATCGAAGACGCCGATGAGCGGCCGCTGGTCCCCAAGCCGCGCCTGCACGGTCGCGATTACTGCGAGCGCGGGCGGATTGTGGAGCGGCGCGAGCTCATCGAGCCCGGCGAGCGAGGCGAGCTCGGCGGCGCCGAGCAGTGTGGTCGCGCGGAAGAGCTCACCGCCGTGGACGACGCGATGCACGGTCGCCGCGACTTCCGCGAGGAGGTTGCGCCCGTGCGCGCTCTCATCCGCAAGCCACGCGAGCACGAAGTCCGCCGCCGCCGCGAGCGAGCGGATGGGAGCGGGGAGCGGCGGTGCGGGCCCCGAGGTCTCGAGCGCGAAGCTTCCGGAGCCGTCGGCTTTGTCGACGAAGGCCCCGGCTTTGAGGCGGCGGGCAGCACCCCCCTCGGACCAGTCGAGGAGATCGAACTTGAGCGAGGAGCTGCCGGCGTTGAAGACGAGCAGCAGCATCAGCCCGGCACTCCGCGCTGCGCCAACCAGCGCAGCAGCCAGGCGCCGAGCAGGATCGCGGCGCTCACGAGGCCGAAGGCGAGCGACACGCGCTGATCGGGGATCACCGCCATGGCGGCGAGGATCGCCAGCATTCCGGCGATCGTCACGCGCGTGAGCCAGGGGTAGCCCCACATGCGCACGCGCAGCCGCTCGGGAGCCGCGTGCTCGAGGCGGCGGCGCAGGCGCAGCTCCGCCAGCGCGATCAGCACGTAGACGAAGATCGCGACCGTGCCGTAGGAGTTGACGAGAAAAGCGAAGATTCGGTCGGGCGAGAGATAGCTCATCACGACGGTCACGTAGCCGAAGGCCGTGCTCGCGAGAATGGCGGCCACCGGCACACCGCGCTTGTCGAGCCTCGAGGCGGCCGCGGGCGCATCGCCCCGCCCGGCGAGCGCCATCAGCATGCGCGAGGAGGCGAACAGGCCGGAGTTCAGCGCCGAGAGCACTGCGGTGAGAATCACCAGGCTCATTACGGTAGCGGCGGCCGGGATGCGCAGCACCTCCATGACGCTCACGTAGGGGCGCGACATGCGCACCGTGTCGTTCCAGGGCACGAGCGCGACGACCAGGAAGATCGAGCCGATGTAGAAGACGAGCACGCGCCAGATCACCGACTGCGTGGTCTGCGCGATCGCCTTCTCGGGCTCGGCGGACTCGGCGGCGGCGATCGTGACGATCTCTGCGCCGAAGTAGAAGCCGGTCGCAGCGACCGCTCCGGTGAGCACCGGCACGATGCCGTTGGGCATGAAACCGCCGTCGGCCGTCAGGTGTGGAAGCCCCCCGTGCGCTCCGGGCCAGCCGCCGAAGACGAACAGCGCGCCGGCGACGAGAAACGCCACGATGGCCGCCACCTTGATCGAGGCGAACCAGAACTCGGCCTCGCCGTAGGAGCGCACCGAGAGCAGGTTCACGATGGTAAAGAGCGTCATGAGGGCGAGGGTGAATTCCCAGGGCGCAACCTGCGGCCACCAGGTGCCGAGGATCTTCGCTCCCGCAACTGCTTCCAGCGCTACCACGATCACCCAGAAGTACCAGTACATCCAGCCGGTGAGAAATCCCGCCAGCTCCCCGAGCGCCAGGCGGTTGTACTCGTAGAAGCCGCCGACCGCGGGGCAGGCGACCGCCATCTCCCCGAGCATGCGCATCACCAGCACGACGAGGGTGCCGGTGAGGGCGAAGGAGATGACCGCCGCGGGGCCGGCCGAGCCGATCACGACCCCGCTGCCGACGAACAGCCCCGCGCCGATCACTCCGCCGAGGGCGATCATCTGCATGTGGCGGCGCTGCAGCGAGCGGCGCAGGCCGCTGGCTGCGAGGTCCGGCGCCGCCGCGCTCGCGCTCATCGATGCGGCGCTCAGACGAACTTCTGATACTTGGCGAGATGCCGCACCGGCTTAGAGAGCGCGTCGCGGCGGAACGGGTCGCCGAGCTCCTGGGTGACCATCATCTCGAGCACGGTGGTGCGGCCCTCGGTCTGGGCCGCCGCAGCGGCGCGCAGCGCGGGCTCGATGTCGGTGAGCCGCTCGACGGTGATGCCCTGACAGCCGAAGGCCTGCGCCACCTTCGCCCAGCTCGGGTTCTCGAGGTTGACGCCCTGGTAGCGGCGCGAATAGAAGTCGACGTGATTCTTCTTCTCGGCGCCCCACTGACCGTTGTTGAACACGATCGGCGTCACGCCGATCTTCTCGCGCGCGCAGGTCAGGAGCTCGTTGAAGCTGATGCCCCAGGCGCCATCCCCGACGTAGGCAAACGCCGGACGCGCGGGGGCGGCGATCTTGGCGCCGCAGATCACCGGGAACGCGTAGCCGCAGTTGCCGAAGCTCATCGCGGCGAACATCGAGCGCGGTTGATCGAAGCGCAGGTAGGAGTTGGCCACCGAGCAGATGTTGCCGATGTCGGTCGACACCATGGAGCCGGCCGGCAGCGCGCGCTCGAGTGCGCGCAGCATCTGCCGCGGGTGCATGTATTTCGAGCTGGCCGACACCTCGAGCGAATAGGGATCGCGCTCGTGGGTCCAGCCGGTTAGCTCCGCTTCCCAGTCGGACTTCTCCGCCGCGATGCGCGCGAGCCGTTCAGCGCGGGTGGCGGCTCCGGCGAGCTTGCGGGTCTTCAGGCGTATGAGGAGGGCGGCGGCCGCGGCGCGCGCATCACCGTGGATGCCGACCGAGATCGGCTTGACGAGCCCGAGCATGCGCGGGTCGGCGTCGATCTGGATGATCTTCGCCTGGCGGGGCCAGTAGTCGAGACCGTATTGCGCCAGCGTGCCGAAGGGCCCCAGGCGCGTACCGAGCGCGAGCACCACGTCCGCGCGCGCAATCAGCTTCATGGCGGCCTTCGAGCCCTGATAGCCGAGCGGGCCGGCGGCGAGCGCATGGCTGGCGGGGAAGGCATCGTTGTGCAGGTAGCTCGAGCACACTGCCGCGCCGAGCACGTCGGCGAGCTGCGTGGCCTCCGCGGTGGCGCCGCCGGTGATCACGCCGCCGCCGGCGACGATGACCGGGAAGCTCGCGCCGGCGAGCAGGTCCGCCGCGGCATCGAGCGCGGCCGCATCGCCGGCGCCGTGTGCGATGCGCATCGGCGCAGGGATCGCGGTCTCGAACTCACCGTAGAAATAATCGCGCGGGATGTTGAGTTGCGTCGGACCCATCTCGAGCATGGCGCGATCGAAGCAGCGCGCGGTGATCTCGGCCATGCGGCGCGGATTGTTGACGTGTCCCTGGTACTTGGTGATCTTCGAGAAGATCGGCAGCTGCTCGGTCTCCTGGAAGCCGCCGAGGCCCATGGTCATCGAGCCCGTCTCGGGCGTGATGAATACGACGGGCGAATGCGCCCAGTAGGCGGCCGCAACCCCGGTGACGAAGTTGGTGACGCCGGGTCCATTCTGCGCAATGCAGACGCCGTGCCGGCCCGAGGCGCGCGCGTAGCCGTCGGCCATGTGGACCGCGCCCTGCTCGTGGGCGACCGGCACGAAGCGGATGCCGGCGGCGGGAAAGATATCGAGCGCATCCATGAACGCCGAGCCGACGATTCCGAACACATGGGTGACACCGTTGGCGGCAAGGGTCTCGACGAGCGCCTCGGAGGGGCCCATCTTCTGCGGCTGGGTCATCGGCTTGGCTCCGTTTACTACGGTTTCTTCAGATGAAATGATTTGTTTCTTTGAGAGCGCACATACTACAATAAGGCTGTTGCGGGTGAAATCTCATTCCTGTTCATCTATATTTTTGTCTCGTTTAACGGAACAAAGGGAGAGTTGAGATGAACCGCGTGTTCTCGCTCCCCGCCGAGATCGCCGAGATCGCGGGCGAGACCTCCTCGACCTTGAAGGCCTTCGGAGTTCTCGAGGTACTGGTGCGCGCCGGGCGGGCGGTGACCCTCTCCGAGCTCATGCAGGCGACCGACCTTCCCAAGCCGACCCTCCATCGGACGCTCGCCCTCTTCGAGGAGGCGGGGTTTCTCGCGCGCGAGCCCGGCGGGCGCGCCTACATCATCGGCGAGCGGCTGTCGCGCTTCGCGCTCGACGTGCTGCGCAGCGATGCCGCCGCGGCACAGCGGCGCACGATCCTCAGGCGGGTGGTGAGCGAGATCACCGAGACCTGCAACCTCGCGGTGCTGAAGAAGGGCGCGCTGGTCTACCTCGACCGTGTCGAGGCGCCCTGGCCGCTGCGGCTGCACGTGCCCGCGGGCGGCGGCGAGCTGCCGCCGCACTGCTGCGCGAGCGGCAAGCTCCTGCTCGCGCATCTGCCGGCACCCGAGCGGCAGGGGCTGCTCGAGTTGCTGCCGCTCGAGCGCTTCACCGAGCGCACCATCACCGACCGTGCGGTGCTCGAGTCCGAGCTCGACCGCATCGTGTCGGTCGGCTACGCGGTCGACAACGAGGAGTACGTGCTCGGCGTCGCCTGTGTCGCAGTCCCGGTGCGCAGCCGCAACGGCGACGTGATCGCCTCGCTCGCGGTGCAGGGCGCCACCGCGCGGCTGCCCCTGATGCGCGCCATCGAATTCATCCCGCGCCTGCGCGCGGCGGCGGCGGAGATCGGCTCCACCTTCGGCTGATTGCGGAGATCCACATGGACATGAAGGTTGAAAACCTCGAGCGGCACTGGCTGCCGTTCACCAACAACCGCGAGTTCAAGCGCGAGCCGCGCCTGTTCGTGCGTGCGAGCGGCATGCATTACTACACCCCCAAGGGGCGCAAGGTGCTCGACGGCAGCTCGGGACTCTTCACCAGCGCCGCCGGCCACTGCCGCGCGGAGATCGCGGCGGCGGTGGCGAAGCAGCTCGAGACACTCGACTTCACGCCGTCTTTCCAGAGGAGCCACCCGGGCGCGTTTGAGCTGGCCGACGGGGTCGCGGCGCTGACGCCCACGGGCCTCGACCACGTGTTCTTCTGCAACTCCGGATCCGAGGCGGTCGACACCGCCATGAAGGTCGCGCTCGCCTATCACCTGGCGCGCAGGGAGGGGCAGCGGAATTACTTCGTCTCGCGCGAACGCGCCTATCACGGCGTCAACATCGGTGGCACCGCGCTCTCCGGCATGGTGCGCAACCGTGAGGTGTTCGGCGCCCTGATGCCCGGAATCCTCCATCTGCGGCACACGCTGCTCCCGGAGAACCGCCTGACGCGCGGCATGGGCGCCAAGGGGGCCGAGCTCGCCGACGATCTGGCGCGCTTCGTGAACCTGGTGGGCGAGAAGCGCATCGCGGCGGTGTTCGTCGAGCCGATCGCCGGCTCGACCGGGGTCATCGTTCCGCCGCGCGGCTATCTCGAGCGGCTGCGCGAGATCTGCACCCGCTACGGGATCCTGCTGGTGTTCGACGAGGTGATCTGCGGCTTCGGTCGGACCGGCGAAGCCTTTGCCGCGACTTCCTTCGGCGTGACGCCGGACCTCATCACCATGGCGAAGGCGCTCACCAACGGCGCCCAGCCGATGGGTGCCGTAGCGGTGCGCGCGGACATCTACCGCACGATTCTCGATGCCGCCCCGGAGGGCGTGCCCGAGTTCTTCCACGGCTATACCTACACGGCGCATCCCGCCGCCTGCGCGGCGGGGCTCGCGACGCTCGAGATCTATCGCAAGGAGCAGCTGTTCGCTGCGGCTAAGGACCTCTCGGGCTACTTCCTCGACAGGATGTTCGCCCTGGGCGATCTCGCGGGCGTCGCGGACGTACGCGGTTTCGGCCTGCTCGCCGGGGTCGAGGTGAAGCCCGGTAAGGCTCCCGGAGTCCGCGGCCACGAGCTGCAGGCCAAGCTCTACGATCGCGGCCTGCACGTGAAGACGACCGGCGACGTCGCGATCATGGCCCCCGCCTTCATCGCGAGCCGGGCCGACATCGATACGATGGCCGACATGCTGCGCGAGGCGATCAAGGAGTTGACCGCTTAATCGCCCGACGAGCCGCAGGGTGAGCGAGAACCCGAAAGCTTGTCGCCGGCCCGGTCCGACGCGCGACACGCGCCGCGCGATGCGGGCCGCACCGCTGCCCGAGGAGCTGCGGCCGGTGCGCCCGGGCATGGAGGGCGGTCACTATCGTCCGCTCAGCGATGAGAACGTGCTGAAGATCCACCGCGCGGCGCTGCAGCTGCTCGCGGAAGTGGGGCTCGCTGACGCGCCGCCCTCTGGCGTGGAGTATCTGACGCGCGCCGGCTGCAGGCCGGGTCCCGAGGGCCGGCTGCTGTTCCCGGCTTCGCTGGTCGAGGACACGCTGGCGCGCGCTGCGCGGCACTTCGTGCTTTACGGGCAGGAGCGCCGCCACGACCTGGAGCCGTGGGGCAAGAAGGTCTATTTCGGCACGGCGGGCGCGGCGGTCAACATGGTGAGCCCGCAGGGTGGCTACCGTGAGTCGAAGATCCGCGACCTCTACGACATCGGCCGCATCGTCGACGTGATGGAGCACATCCACTTCTTCCAGCGCACCGTGGTGCCGCGCGACATCCCGGACCCCTACGAGATGGACTTCAACACCTGCTATGCGGCGGTTTCCTCGACCAGCAAGCACGTCGGCTCGAGCTGGGTGAACCCGGTGCACGTGACGCGCTCGCTCGAGATGCTGCACGAGATCGCCGGCGGCGAGCAGCAGTGGCGCGCGCGCCCGTTCGTCAGCCAGTCGAACTGTTTCGTCGTTCCGCCGATGAAGTTCGCCGCCGATGCCTGCCGCTGCCTCGAGGTGGCCGCGCTCGGCGGCATGCCGGTGCTGCTCCTGTCGGCGGGCCAGGCGGGTGCGACGGCTCCGGCTGCCATTGCCGGGGCGCTCGCGCAGGAGGTCGCCGAGGTGCTCGCGGGGCTGGTGTACGTGAACGCGGTGAAGCCCGGCGCACCGGCGATCTTCGGCACCTGGTGCTTCGTATCGGATCTGCGCACCGGCGCCATGTCGGGCGGCAGCCCCGAGCAGGCGCTGCTCTCGGCGGCCTCGGCCCAGATGGCTCACTATTACGATCTCACGGGCGGCACCGCCTCGGGGATGACCGATTCGAAGCTCCCGGATGCGCAGTCCGGGGCGGAGAAGGCTTATTCGCATGCGCTGGTCGGCAACTCCGGGGCCAACCTCATCTACGAATCCGCGGGCATGCACGCGAGTCTTCTCGGCTTCTCGCTCGAGAGCCTGGTGATCGACAACGACATCATCGGCGCCGCGCAGCGCACCATCCGCGGTATCGACGTCGACGACGCGAGCCTCTCGATCGAGACGATACGCGACGTGTGCCTCAACGGTCCCGGACACTATCTCGGCTCCGGGCAGACGCTGCAGCTGATGCAGTCGGCGTACCTCTATCCGGCGATCGGCGACCGCAGGAGCCCGAACGAATGGACCGAGCAGGGCGCGCTCGATGTCACCGCGCGTGCGGCGAAGAAGGTGCGCGAGATCCTGGCCACGCACTTTCCCGCTCACATTCCCGCGCCGGTCGACGCGGGCATCCGCGAGCGCTTTCCGGTCCGCCTGGTGCGCGAGGCGATGCGACCCGCGCCGTCCGCGCCCTGATGGCCGAGAGGCTGCCTGACCATGCGCGCGTCGTCGTCATCGGCGGCGGCATCGTCGGCTGCAGCGTCGCCTACCATCTCGCCAAACGCGGCTGCGCCGATGTGCTGCTGCTCGAGCGGCGGCAGCTGACCTGCGGCACGACCTGGCACGCGGCGGGGCTCGTCGGGCAGCTGCGCGCCACGCAGAATCTCACGCGCCTCGCCCAATACACGACGCAGCTCTACGAAGGTCTCGAGCGCGAGACCGGGCAGGCCACCGGCTTCCGCCAGGTCGGCTCGGTGGCGGTCGCGGCCAGCGAGCCGCGCTTCGAGGAGCTGAAGCGCGGCGCCTCGATGGCACGCTGCTTCGGCCTCGAGGTGCAGATCCTCACTCCCGGTGAGGCGCGCGAGCGCTGGCCCTTACTCGCGATCGAGGATGTTGTGGGCGCGGTCTTTCTTCCCAAGGACGGCCGCACCAACCCGGTCGACACCACGCAGGCGCTGGCGCGGGGCGCGCGCCTGCGCGGCGCGCGCATCGTCGAAGGCGTCAAGGTCACGGGAATCCTGCGCGCCGGCGGCAAGGTGACGGGGGTCGCGACCGAGGCAGGCGAGGTGCGCGCGGATGTGGTCGTCAACTGCGCCGGCATGTGGGCGCGCGAGGTCGGCGCGCTGGCGGACGTGAGCGTGCCGCTGCACGCGGCCGAGCACTTCTACATCGTCACGCAGCCGATTCCGGGGCTGCCCTCCGACCTGCCGATCCTGCGCGATGCCGACGCGCGCTCCTACTTCAAGGAGGACGCCGGCAAGCTCCTCGTCGGCTGGTTCGAGCCCGAAGCGAAGCCCTGGGGCTTCGACGGAATTCCCGCGAGCTGCGTCTTCGAGCAGCTGCCGCCCGACCTGGCACACATCGAGCCGCTCTTTGCCGGCGCGATGCGCCGCGTGCCGATCCTCGAGACGACCGGCGTGCAGGTGTTCTTCAACGGACCGGAGAGCTTCACGCCCGACGACCGCTATCTGCTCGGCGAGGCGCCCGAGCTGCGCGGTCTCTATGTCGCCGCGGGCTTCAACTCCATCGGCATCCAGTCGGCGGGCGGCGCCGGCCGGGTGCTCGCCGACTGGATCCTCGACGGCCACCCGCCGTTCGATCTCTGGGATGTCGACATCCGCCGCTGCGCGCCGTTCCAGCGCAACCGGCGCTACCTGCGCGACCGGACGGTCGAGGTGCTCGGGCTCCTCTACGCCATGCACTGGCCGTACCACCAGCCGGAGACGGCGCGCGGGGTGAGGAAGTCCGCGCTCCACGACCGGCTCGCCGCCGCGGGCGCGTGCTTCGGCGAGGTGGCGGGCTTCGAGCGCGCCAACTGGTTTGCCGCTCCCGGCGAGGAGCCGCGCTACCAGTACAGCTTCGGGCGCCAGAACTGGTTCGACGCTTCCGCCGGCGAGCACCGCGCGGTGCGCGAGGCGGTCGGCCTCTTCGACCAGTCGTCGTTCGCGAAGTTCGTGTTGAAAGGCCGCGACGCGGCGCGCGTTCTCGGCCGCCTGTGCGCCAACGAGGTCGACGTGCCGGTCGGCCGGATCGTCTACACGCAATGGCTCAACGAGCGCGGCGGGATCGAGGCGGACCTCACGGTGACCCGCGAAGCCGAGGATTCCTACCTGATCGTCAGCTCCTGCGCCACGCAGACCCGGGACTTCCTGTGGCTGAGCCGCAGCATCCCGCCGGATGCCCACGCGGTGGCGCTCGATGTGTCTTCCGCTCACGCGGTGCTCGGGCTCATGGGACCGGGGAGCCGCGAGCTGTTAGGCAAGCTCACCGACGCGGACCTCTCGACCGCGGCCTTTCCGTTCGGCACGTCCCGCATCATCGATCTCGGCTATGCGCGCGTGCGCGTCAGCCGCATCACCTACGTGGGCGAGCTCGGCTACGAGCTCTACATACCCGCCGAATTCGCGCAGTCCGTGTACGACGTGATCGTGGCGGCGGGGGCCCCCTGCGGCTTGCGCCTCGCGGGCTACCACGCGCTCAACAGCCTGCGCATGGAGAAGGCCTACCGGCACTGGGGCCATGACATCTCGGACGAGGACACGCCGCTCGAGGCGGGGCTCGCCTTCGCCGTCGCCTGGGAGAAGCCGGGCGGCTTCCTCGGGCGCGAGGCGCTCCTCGAGCAGCGTGCGCGTGGCGTGCGGCGCCGCCTCATGGCGTTCGCGCTCGAGCGCTCCGACCGGCTCCTCTATCACAACGAGCCCATCTGGCGCGACGGGGAGCTCGTCGGCAGGATCAGCTCGGGGATGTTCGGTCACACCGTGGGCGCCGCGCTCGGCCTGGGGTTCGTCGCCAACCGGGACGAGCCGGTGAGCGATGACTGGATCACCGCCGGCCGCTACGAGATCGAGGTGGCCGCCGAGCGCGTGCCGGCGCGCGTTTCGCTGCGGCCCTTCTACGATCCTGCGAGCGAGCGCGTGAAGTGCTGAAGAGCCACGCGCGGGCCGTGGTGATCGGCGGGGGAGCGGTCGGCTGCAGTGCGCTCTACCACCTGACGCGCCTCGGCTGGACGGACGTGGCGCTCATCGAGCGCGACGAGCTCACGGCGGGCTCCACCTGGCACGCCGCGGGCAACTGTCCCAACTTCTCGACCTCCTGGTGCCTGCTCAAGCTCCAGCAGTACTCGACGCAGCTGTACGCGCGGCTCGGGCAGGAGGTCGGCGCCGACCTCACCTACCACCGCACCGGCAGCATTCGCCTGGCGCACAGCGCCGATCGCGTCGACGAATTCCGCCACGTCGCCGCGCAGGCGCGCTCCCTGGGCCTCGGATTCGAGCTGCTCTCGCCCGCGGAGATCCGCGCGCGCCATCCGTTCCTCGAGCCCGACGGGATTCGCCTGGGGCTCTGGGATCCCGACGACGGCGACATCGACCCCTCGCAGCTGACGCAGGCGCTCGCTAAGGGCGCGCGGGACCGCGGCGCGGCGATCTACCGGCATACGCGCGTGACCGGGCTGCGCGCGCTCGCCGCAGGCGGCTGGCGCATCGAGACGACCGCGGGCGCCATCGAGGCCGAGTACGTCATCAATGCCGCCGGTTACCGCGGCGGCGAGGTGGCCGCGATGATCGGCGAGTATCTGCCGATCGTCACGCTCTCCCACCAGTACCTCGTCACCGAGGACATCCCGGCGCTCGTGGCGCGCGGGCCCGCACGTCTGCCGCTGGTACGCGATCCCGACGTCAGCTACTACCTGCGCCAGGAGCGGCACGGATTGCTGCTCGGGCCGTACGAAGCGAACGCGCGCGCGCACTGGACCGACGGCGCGCCGGAGGAATTCGCGCAGCAGCTGTTCCCGGACGACTTGGGAAGGCTCGAGGACTACATCGCGGCCGCGTGCGCACGCGTGCCGATTCTGGGCAGCGTCGGCGTCAGGCGCGTCATCAACGGGCCGATTCCCTACGCACCCGACGGCAATCCGCTCATGGGGCCGGTCGGCGCCGCGCCCAACTTCTTTCACTGCTGCGCATTCACCTTCGGCATCGTCCAGGCGGGCGGCGCCGGCAAGCTGATCGCGGAATGGGTGGTCAACGGCGAGCCCGACTGGGATGTCTGGCCGCTCGATTGCCGGCGCTATCCCGAGTTCGCGGACCGCCGCTACGCGCTCGCGAAAGGTCTCGAGACCTATCAGAACGAATACGGCGTCGGCTATCCGCAGGAGGAGCGCCCGGCCGGGCGGCCGGCGAGAACCTCGCCTCTTTATGAGACGCTCAAGAGGCAGGGAGCCGTGTTCGGCGCGCGCGGCGGCTGGGAGCGCGCGCTCTACTACCGCGAGGCCGGCGACCCCGGCGGTCCCGAGTGGTCATTCCGCCGGCCGCACTGGCATCGCGCCGTCGAGCGCGAATGTGCCGCGGTCGCGCACGGGGTGGCGCTGCTCGAGCTGCCGGGCTTTACGAGATTCGAGGTCTCGGGCGACGGGGCCGGCGCCTGGCTGGACCGTCTGATCGCCGGCGCGCTGCCGCGCGAGGGCCGCGCGAGGCTCGCCTACGCCTGCTCGCCGCGCGGCGGCATCGTGATGGAGATGACCGTCACGCACCTGCCCGACGGGCGTTTCTGGCTCCTGTCGGCGGCCGCCGCGGAACGGCACGACGAGGAGTGGCTGAGGAGGCATGACCCGACGGCTCACGGAGCGGTGGGCATCGCCAACCTCACCGAGCGCTTCAGCACCCTGGTGGTCGCCGGGCCGCGCTCGCGCGAGCTGCTCGCGCGGGTCAGCGACGCCGACCTCTCGAACGCCGCCTTCCCGTGGCTCGGCGCGCGCGCCCTCGAGATCGCCGGCGCGCCGGTGCTCGCGCTGCGGATGAGCTACGTGGGCGAGCTCGGCTACGAGCTCCACGTGGCGATGGAGCATCTCGCGGCCGTGCACGCGCGGCTCGTCGCGGCAGGGCGCGAGCTCGAGCTCAGGCCCTTCGGTCTCTACGCGGTCGAGAGCCTGCGGCTCGAGAAGTGCTATCGCAGCTGGAAGGCGGATCTCAGCACCGAGTACACGCCGCTGGCCGCCTCCCTCGAGCGCTTCGTGCGGCTCGACAAGGCGGCCGACTTCATCGGCCGCGAGGCACTCGGCAAGGCGGCCGCCGCCGGCGTGCCGGAGCGCTTCGTGCCGCTGCTGGTCGAGGCGCACGACGCCGATGCGGCGCCCGTCTCCATCGTGTATCAGGGCGCGCATGCGGTCGGCCTCGTCACCTCGGGCGGCTACGGCTACCGGCTGAAGCGCAGCATCGCTCTGGCGTACGTGCGCACCGATCTCACCGCGCCCGGCACGGAGCTCGAGGTCGAGATCCTGGGCACGCGCCGCCGCGCCGTGGTCGGGCGCGAGCCGCTCTACGATCCGGACAACCTGCGCTTGCGGGCGTGAGACGCCGGGCTCTAGTGCGCCGCGCCGCCGAGCACGCGCGC
>DATIXU010000079.1:0-2498 GCA_035518275.1 Steroidobacteraceae bacterium | reverse complement strand
CCATCTGCTCGCTGCAGGGCGGCTTCCACGCCCTCGACTTCAAGACCGGGGAGTGCACACTGATCCACGACCCCGAGCCCGACAAACCGACCACGCGCATCAACGACGGCAAGGTCGATCGCCGCGGCCGCTTCATCGCGGGCTCCATGGATACGATGGAGGCCGGCCCCAATGGCTCGCTCTACCGCGTCGATCCCGACTTCAAGGTGTCGAAGCTCGACTCCGGTATCATCGTGTCCAACGGCCCCTGCTGGAGTCCCGACGACAAGACCTTCTACTTCGCCGATTCCTGGTCGGGCGAGATCTGGGCCTACGACTACGACATCAGGAACGGCACGGTCGCGAATCGCCGCACCTTCACCAAGCTCGATACCTCGCGCGGCGGGGCGGCCGACGGCTCGACCGTCGACTCGGAGGGCTTTCTGTGGAATGCCCAGGTCTATGACGCCAAGATCATCCGCTACGCGCCGGATGGATCGGTCGACCGAGTCATCGAGATGCCGGTCAAGAAGGTGACGAGCGTGATGTTCGGCGGCCCCAATCTGGACGTGCTCTACGTGACCTCGATGGCGAAGCCGCCGCTGCCGCGCTTCCCCGGTGACGGTGTCCAGCGCGGTAGCCTGTTCGCGATCTACGGCCTCGGCGTGCGCGGCGTGCCGGAACCGCGCTTCGGCGCGTAGAGCCGGCTTCCCGTGACGGAATCAGCCCCGCCTCATGTTGTCATTCCGGCGCAAGAGGCCGTGAAGTAATCCGGAAGGCGTGGCGTGAGGGAAGGCAGCGGTGGGGCGAAGCGCAGAGCGCTCGATAGTGTTGCGCGTGGGCAATGATGCCGAGACTGCATCCATGGTCGATCGAGCCTTAGGCAGCAGCTTGGCGCGGGACAAGTTGGCGCAGGGCATGGGCGCGCGACAGGTTGTGCGCCAAAGCGTGCAGCAATGCCTCGCAGCGGGCCTTGATGAGGCCGCGGACATGGAGGCGGCCGAGCCCGCGGTTCTTCACGGTGCCGTTGACGGTTTCGATGTGACGCCGGCGGCGCATGGCGAGGCGGCCTTCCTCGCTGGCCATACGCGCCCGCCACGCCTGCAGGGCCGGCGGCTCGCGGCGGCGAAGCCATTCCCGCTTGCGCTTGGTCTCGGCCGTAGCCGTGTCGCTGTCGGGCGGCGGCGGGGTGTAGACGCAAACGGCACCGCCAGGGCGCTCGCTCAGCGCGACGATATCATCCTGGGTCGCGTATTTGGTGTCGGCCAGCAGCCGCGCCGGCGCCGCCCTGTAGCGGCGGGTAATCGCCTCTACCATGGGCACCGCCAGGCCGGTGTCGTTGCGCCGATCGGTCATCATCACTTCGACGATCACATCGGCGCCCGGCACGCAGCCGAGTTGCAGATTGTAGGCCGGCCGCATGCCGCCGTCGGGAAAGCGCATCAGGCGCGCCTCGGAGTCCGTCGTGGAGGCCGTCGCTTCGCCTTTCTTGGCTTCCTCCTCGGCATGGGTCTTGCCCCGCTCCTCGCGCTCGGCGCGCAGCTTATCGAGCGTGGCCTTGGCTTTGGCCGCGCGCTCGGCGACCTCCCGCTCGGCCCGTGCCGCCGCCGCGCGCCGCTGCGCCTCGTGCGCGCCCGGATCGGCCTCGATCTCGGCTTTGAGCCGCGCAATGCGCGCCGCCGCCGCCCGCTCATAGCGCGCCAGACCCTCGCGCTCGCGGAACGAACCGCGGCCCGCCGCCGCCTGCAGCTTGGTGCCGTCGACCGCAATCTCCTGCAGGCTGATCACCCCCGCCGCGGCGAGCGCCGCCACGCTCTCGGTCAGCCAGCGGTCGAGCAACGCCTCATGATCGACGCGGAAGTCGGCGAGCGCGTGATAGTTCACCGACACGCCCCCGCACAGCCACCGATACGCCACGTCACTTCGGCACAACCGCGCCAACAGGCGCGCCGAGCCGATCCCCTCCAGCGTCGCGTACAGCCACAACGCCAGCAACAGCGGCGGATCGATCGCCGGCCGCCCCGGACCCTCTTCGCGCGCCTTCACCTTGGCATAAAGCGGCGCCAGATCGAGGCTCGTCACGAAGCCCCAAACCACACGCGCCCGGTGATCCTTCGCCAGCAGCGCCTCCAGATCCACCATGTCCCAATGCAGCTGGGTGCGGTCCGGCTGCTCCACTCGCGCTCCGCCCGTCTCACTCATCCGCTCCTCCGCTTGCTCTCGCAAACGAAGGAATCACAATTTGCTCAATCCGGCTATCGTCCCGAAATCCTCACAGCCTCGAAAGCCGGGGTCCATAGACACAGGTCTCTGGAATATGGGCCCCGGCTTTCGCCGGGGTGACAGCGCATCACGGAATCAGCTGCTCGGCGGCGGGGCCTTGGCGGCGGCGATGTAGTGGCGGACGAGGGCGAGGGATTCGGGGGCGTCCCACTGGGCGGCGCCGATCATGCGGCCGAGCATGACGCCGTGCGGGCCGATGATGATGGTCGAGGGCAGCACCTGGAGGCCGAGCGCCG
>DATIXU010000078.1:0-2130 GCA_035518275.1 Steroidobacteraceae bacterium | reverse complement strand
CGGTTGCGCCGGAGGATCGTGAACGGTGCGGCGGCCGTGGATGCTGGCGTGTTGGTTTTTACGTCAGGTGTTCACGATGCGTCAAGCTCTGGAGCGATATCCCCGTAGTCCACAGCCCGCAGCCGGCTGACGGCGCGCGGCCTGAGCACCCAAGCGCGCCAAGCGGCCGGGCGAGCGCAAGCGAGCGGCTGTGGACCCACGGGGATATCGCGGTGGGTGAGTTTTTACGCGCAGCGGTCGCAGAGCGGCTTCACAGGAAGGCGCAGGAGCGGCGATCGCGAGGTGGCCCATGGTGTGGCTACCCCTGGATTTCGCGCTCACGCATCGAGGGGCCGGTGAGGGCGAGTCGGTGACTGCGGTGCACGAGGCGGTCGAGGATGGCGTCCGCAAGGGTGGGTTCGCCGAGATACTTGTGCCACTCCTCGACGGGCAGCTGCGAGAGGATCGCGGTGGACTTCTCCCCGACGCGATCGTCAAGGACTTCGAGCAGGTGCGCGCGGTCCTGGGCGGTGCTCGGAGTAAGACCCCAGTCGTCGAGCGCGATCAGGTCCGTTTTGGCGATCTTTCTGAGCAGTCCCATGTAGCTGCCATCGGCGTGTGCGATGCGCAGCTGTTCGAGGAGCCGGGCGAGACGCCAGTAGCGCACGGACTGTCCTTGCCGGCAGGCCTGCCGGGCGAGTGCGCAGAACAGCCAGCTCTTGCCGGTCCCGGTTTTGCCGGTCATGAGCAGTCCCTGACCGCGGCGGATCCACTCCCCGGCGGCCAGAGTGGCGATGAGGCGCTTGTCGAGTTTGCGGTCGGCGCGGTAGTTGATGTCCTCGACGGCAGCCTGCGAGAACTTGAGGCGCGCCTGACGCAGGAGGCGCGTGGTGCGGCCGTTTTCCCGGTGCAGCCGCTCACGATCGACCAGCAGTCCCACACGCTCCTCGAACGCGAGGCTCGCGGTGCTGGGGTTCTGCAGCTGCTCCTCGAAGGCGGCGGCCATGCCTTGGAGCTTGAGGGCCCTCATGGTCTCGAGGGTGGGATTGCTGAGCATCGAGTTCTCCTTCGCTTAGTGGTAGTAGCCCGGGCCCCGCACGTTCTCGTGCGCCGGCAGGGCGAGTTCATCGGCGCCGCTCACCGAGCGCCGATCGAGGCCGCGCTCGAGGATCGACTTGACGCTGTGCCGCGTGAGAGAGCCGATCGAGACGGCGCGCGTGGCGGCGGCTTCGAGCCGCTCGGAGCCGTATTGCTTGACGAGTGCCAGGAGTCCGAGGCACGCCCGATATCCCTGCTCGGGGTGCGGCTTGTGGGTGAGCTGGTAGGTGACAACGGCCTGGGTACTCGGGCCGATGGTCCCGGCCCAGTGGATGAGGCGGCTCGGGCTCCACTCGGCGTGCTTCTGGTGCGCCTTGGGCATGTGCTCCGGGATCGTCGTGTGCTTGCCGACCTGGTAGCTCCTCTCATGCACGGCGATGCGCCGCGCGTTGAAGAAGCACTCCACGGTCGCGGCGCTGAAGCGCGCCTCGACCTCGTGGCCGACCAGATGGTGCGGGACGCTGTAGTAGTGACGCTCGACCTCCACGTGGTAGTCGACGCCGACGCGCGCCCGCTTCCACAGCGCGTACTCGTACGGGGTGGGCGGCAGCGACTTCATCGCCGGCCGATCGAGCGTCTCGAACGCCGTGCGCCGGTTGCCGGGCAGTCGCTTGAAGGGGCGCTCGTTGAGTTCGATCATGAGCGCTGCGATCGCAGCGTTGAGCTCATCCAGGCTAAAGAAGCGCCGGTGCCGCAACCGCGCCAGCACCCAGCGCGAGACCAGGAGGACCCCTTGTTCTACCTTGGGCTTGTCCCGCGGGCGGAACGGACGCGCGGGGATGACGACTCCGCCATAATGCCGCGCGAGCTCCTCGTAAGAGCGTTGCAGGATCGGCTCGTAGCGATCGGCCTTGGTGACCCCGACCTTCGGGTTGTCGGGCACGTAGATCGCCGGCGCACCTGCAAATGCCCTCAGCGCCCGAACGTGCGAGCCCAACCAGTCGGGCAGCGATTGCGTGCGGGTGGCCTCCGCGTAGGTGTAATTGCTCGCGCCCCAGACCGCCACGAACACCGAAGCCCAGATGACCGGCTCGCCGTGCGCGCCGTAGATCG
>DATIXU010000077.1:0-13302 GCA_035518275.1 Steroidobacteraceae bacterium | reverse complement strand
CACCCGCCCCCACACATCCTGCCCGTCACGACGCCCGGACAACAGCTTGTTCGACGTCGTCGGCAACCGCAGCGCCAGCGCCCGCGGCAGCTTCCCAACCAGCCCCTTCAGCCGCTCAGACTGCTCCAGGCGCGAGCCGTGGCCACGCAGCCGCCGCGGCCGCTTCGGAAACGGCCGCCCGTACCCCGCCCGGTCAAGCGCCACCAACGCCCGCTCGACCTGCTCTTGACCCCACGCCTCGCACACCTCACCCCGCAACCGCGAAGCCGCACCCAACGGCGGACGACCGTCGAGCTCGTGTGCCAGCATCTTCGCCAAATGCCGCGTCGGCAGATCGAGCTGCTGATCATGCAGACGCCGATCAAGATCCGCCGGGATGAGGCCGTGTCGAGCGTTGCTCATCGTCGCGTGCAACCCCCAGCCACCTTGGCCTTGCGCGGAGGTCTGTCGGTAGACGCGCGGTCTGTTGGTAGACGCGCGGTCTGTTGGTAGACGCGCATTGCTCTGGCCTTTGGTCTGGCCTTGAGCGCGCGTCCTGAACTTCGCTGCGCAAGGCCATCTCCGATGGCTGCGCACGGCCAGCGAACTGTGTGCGCAGCAGCAGCACTTGCACGTCCTGTCCGACGCGCACAGGGGAGGGATGGCTGCGACTCACTCGGCGCATGCGGGCTAATCTGCGCGAAGTCCATGGGCGATATGTAGCGCGCCCTCGGCCCCGTGCAAAGAGTGGCGCTCCGCGCAGTGGGGGTGGTTCTTTGCGCACGGAGGGTGGCGCTCTGCGCAAAGTCAAGGCCGCCACAGGCGGTGGCGGTTCGCGCACGATCGCGGCGACTGGACCCTGGATCGACGGGGGACACTGGGGGGTGGCGGTTCGCGCACGATCAGACCAGACAGTTCCTCGCGAGATGCCGTCCAAGCTTCCCGCCAGGAGTGGCGCCCTTGCGCACGATCGCGGCGACTGGACCCTAAATCGACGGAGGACACTGGGTGGCGGTTCGCGCACGAGCGGGTCCTTCGAGCACAGTGGCGGTTCGCGCACGATCAGACGGGGGGTGGCTCTTTGCGCACGGAGGGTGGCTCTTTGCGCACAATGCCCGCAGAAGGAGCGATTCTGTCCGCGCGGCTCACAAGACTGCCGCCAATGTCCGACGTAGTCGTTCGCCAGCGATCGCTCCTCGCCCTCGGGGACAGCAGTCCGATCGAAGGGTGGATGGACAACGACATCGCCTCGGCCGCAACGCAGCTGTTCGGCGAGGGACCGCGCGGGGTGCTGGTCGTGGACGCGCGCGAGCTTCTGACCTCAACCGCGCGGGTCGTCGGTGCGCAGCTCGGCGAGGTCCACTTCAAAACGTGGATGGCGCTGATCACGCTGCACGTCGCCCAAGGCATGCCGGCTAGCGGCCACGGCGCCACCACCATCGGCGAGCTCTGCCGGATGATCTCCGGCGAGGACCGCGCGCGCGGCGGCGCGAACACGAAGCGGCTCTTGCGCGCGCTGTTTAACCTGCGCGAGGCGCGCTTCACGGTGCCCGGCTACGACATGGTCAACCAGCGGCCCGCTCCCGGCGTCTCTGACACGAGCCTGCTGATCAACCTGTTCGTCGACGAGACGATCCTCAGGGCTTACGCCGAGTCTGGCCAGCACGGCCTGGCGCGCAGCGACTTCGGCCGGGCGCTCGGCACCAAGCAGCACGGCACAATCGCATGGCGGCTGCACCCCGACTACACCCAGCGGCTGGCGGAGTCAGACCTCCGTCGTTTTGATTGGACCAAGGCGCAGCAGCTGCGCGGCGTCGCGCTGGCGCTCTGGATGGTCTTCACCTCGCCGCGGATCCCCTACCGGCAGGTCTTCGCGGCTCCGGAGAGCCTTGAGACAGTCGAGGTTCCACTGACCGTAGAGCACTGCAATGCGCTCGGCGTCCGCAACGCCGCCGATGCCGGGCGGCGGCGAACGCTCAACGAGGCTGGACAGCGCGTCTGCGCGGCCGACAAGTCGTTCGTTGCCTTTGAGGCGCACGGCGGCCGCCGGCGAGACAGCTTTCTGCGGGTCGTGCGCAAGCGATCCAAGGTCTCGGCGCTTGAGCCGGCGCTGACGGTTCCGGCCGAGCAGCTCACGCTCGCGGCGTAGGGACAGACGGCTTGTCAATCCATATCTAACGGGGCTCCGCCCCAGCCCGACGAGGGGTGCTTTGAAAACTTGACCTGAATTCACGGCCTCTACGGCCAAGGACCCTAGTGTCGCCTCGACGATGCGACTATCCGCCCGATCGCACGAGCCGCCGCCTGGACCCCCGGTCCCGGCCCATACAAGGCATGGGAAGCCGCGAACATCGTCAAGACAGCGATGCGGCCGCCGCTCGCCTGCCACTCTTGCTCCGCCTCTCAGTGTCTCGAGCCTACGTTCACGGCTTGAAAGCAAGGTGTCCGTCACGCTCGCGGACGCTGCCAGGGCAGAGGGCTTTCTGCGCCGCCGCTTAGCGTGACCCGATTTTCAGGTAGGGCGAGGTCGATTAGCTGGCTTTGGCTGATCGGCTCGTAGCCGCGGTCGGTCAGCGCAAGCCAGTCGGCGGTGCGTTTGTAGGGGTCGACGATCAGCAGCTCGTCGACCTGGTGGGCGGCATAGAAGGGCAACTTGTTCCAGGTTTCATCGCCGGCGGAGACGATCTCGATCACGAGCGCGGCGGTGGGATGCCAGACGCCGCTGGCACCGGGGCGGTGCAGACCGCCGTCGGGCACCCGGTAGTCGTTGCTGTCGCCGAGCGCGAACTCCTGCACGACCGCTGCGAGCTCGGCCTGGCGCGCCAGCGGTCCGAGGAGCTCGGCTAGCTGTTGCGCGATCACCTGATGCTCGTACGTGGGCGGAGGGTTCATGTGCAGCACACCCTCCCAAACCTCATCTCGTCGGTCGGCTCCCCACCGCTCGCGTTGTGCGAGTAGCTCATCGAATGGAGCGGGAGGGGGATCAGGCAACAGCGTTCGCATAGCCTGAGAGCAGGCTAACGCTCGATGCTCGGCTGCAGAGCATCGGCACGCCTTGAAGTGCGTTGCCTGCTCGGACAGGCCGTCGGCCTTTACGTAGGAGAACCCTGTCACGGCCCGTTCTGACTCGATTCAGTCGTGGGTCTGCTGGTATGTCGAACCTGCGGTCGGCATTCTGGGCCGCGGCGCGCCGTACGAGGTATGCGTTGCGCCGGCGGTCCATTCGCTTGCCATGGCCGCTATCCCAACTTACGTTCGCTTACGACGATCTGCTCGCGCCGCGTATAACACGAGGGCGGACGGCGATCGGGAAGCCGCCGCGCCTTGCGATCGGCTGGTCACTGTTCGAGCCACCGGTCCTCGTATGCCCACGCGGCGTGCAACGTGCCCGCGCTCAGCGGCATCTTGCCGGCGAGCAGCTGGCGATCCCGGTCCGTCAGTCGCCGCTGCTTGCGCTCGGGCCCGGGCGTCGGATAAGCGCGCGGCACGAGCGAGCTCGCGGGCCGCAGCCACGCTCGCTCCGGGAGCCTGCGGTTGATGTCGCCGGCGACGCGGGCCACGGAGCTGGCGCGGCGAGCAACCCGCTCGCGGGCACGAGTCTGCCACGTATCGAGATCCCGGGTGGCCGCGTACGCCGCGAGCTGTTTCGTCCACCGATCGAATGCGCGGACGTCGTAGCTCAAACAGCGAGGATGGGCGCCCGGCTCCGGGTGCTGATGCCGCAGGAATCGGACCAGGCCGCCGGCGCCGCTGTCTGGCCAGCCAGACGGTCGATGGTCGGCGTGCCGCTCGTATCGCGCTACCGCTCGATTGAGCCGCGCTCCGTGCCGCTCCTGCGACCACATCGACAGCCGGGAGGCTACGCCGGCTGCTGCGTACTCCACGCCCCAGGCGATTGTCGTCCATGCCTCTGTCAGCCTCCACCGTGGCGCTGGGTGTCCCGTAGGCCACGCCTCGAGGTCGCGAGTGCGCTGCTGAATCTGGTGGACGAACGGCTGCCAGTTGTCGGTGGGCCGGGATCGCCACCGGTTGCTCGCCTCACGGGCGATCTGCCAAATGGTGTCGTCGAGCTCCGCCCGCGATCGTGCCGCAGGTGGGTTGGTGGTGGCAATCGTGGCCGCGGCCGCAGACCCGTCACCCTCGGGGCGACTTGCTGTTCTAGCGCGATTGAGTTGTGGTGTGGGCGTTGGCGCGATCAGTGCGCGGGCACGCGTGAACGTACCTCCGAGCAGATCTTCTTTTGATTTGCTTTGAGTTGCGCTTCGAGACGTAGTCTCGACCCCGTAGGGATGCGTCTGATGTCCACTAGGACAGTTCAATGAGCCCGCAACAGTTGCGGACGCAAGCGACTGGTGGATCCTGGCGCGGACAGCCTGCCTTTCGCTGTGCACCCGCTCGGCACGCCGACGCACTATCGCCCTGTGGCGTCGCTGCGCGCGCGTAAGCCGCGCCCGGCGCAAGATGGCGGTGAGGCTGCGCTGGCGACCGCGGGCGTCCCGCCGTCGCTCCCGTGAACTCCAGCCGGCGTGTCGGTCGGCAGCGTCCTCAAGCAGTTGCGCGTCGAGCTCCGGACACGCGTGCAGCGTGATGATCGTCCGCCACCAGAAGCCAGCCTCATCCTGCTGCGGCGTGTGCGACACGAGGCCAGCGTCCTGCAGCCAGTCGAGCCACCGTTGCACGGTTTTGCGGTGCCGCGCGACCAGTTGGTCTGGCGTGCCGGGCTTCCAGCCCATGATCGGAGCCAGACCGGCAACCAGCTGCGCGAGCGAGCACGCATACCGAGCGGACCCGCCAGCACCGGCCCACTTCTCGCCACGAGCCCGACGCCACAAGTAGGCGAGCACGGCGAGGGCGGAGGCCTCGACGCGCGCGTCCCACTCATGCTCTCGGTCACGCGCCTGGCGCGCACGCTTCACAGCGGCAAGCGCCTCGACACCCGTCGGTTCGACGGGCAGCGACGCAGGGTGCCGGTAGCCGCGCCGTGTCGGGGCCCGCGGGCCGCGACGACGCAGGGTTGAGATGGCGGTGGCCATCGCCAGCCGCGCGCGAGATCACGACAGCTCGCGATGACACCGCAGCGGGCGCACATGCTGCAAGTGGGCGTGCGGGCATTGCGGGACCGGCGCCCGGTGGTGGTTCCGTCCGCCGGGCGTTGGTACAGTTCCCCGGAGTCGTCTTCTCCGGGTTCGTTTCGGGCGCGCCCCGTCGGCGCTATCTGGGACCGGCCTCTTTCACGACCTAGACCTGAGTTGGTAGCTCAGGTCTTGGTCGTTAAAGAGCCGCTGCAGGCGGTAGCTAGGTCACATGACGACTCCGCATCATCCCGGCAGCAGCGGACGCTTCCACCGTCACTGCGCGTTGACAGTGAAGTTCGAGCAGCCGAGGCTGGGAAGGCTCAACCGTCCACCGCCGACGTGCATGCTCTAAGGCGGCGCTCAGTTTCGGCATGTGAGTGTCACCGAAGTTCGGCATGTAGGTTGTCGAACTCCGATCCACGCTCGAAAGAACGCGGACCCTCAAGTCACGATCGGGCGGAAGGTGGGGCCAAATCAAGCCGTCGCACGGGGCCAACTCAGGCCGGCGAACTCAGGGGTCGGTCTGGCCGCGATCATCCGGATCGAGCAGGGGCTTGAGCGTCCGATTGGGGCGGGGTAGCGCCACTGAAGCCGTCGCTTGGTTCTCTCGAGCCCCCACCCCGACCTGGCTGAAGGATTGGCGCGTGCCGCCAAGCCGTCAAGGTCGGGCCCGCGATCTGCTTCCGTCAGCCGCTGTCGTCGCAGGCCCTCTCTTGACCGCTTGGCGGTCACGCGCGGTGCTCCGCCGAAGTCGGGGTGGGGGGATAGTGCGCCGCTGGTCAACTCTCAAAAACATCAGCGCGGCCGTGGTATGACCAAGACCTTGCGAATGTGGGTTTCAGTGCGATCCGCTTGTGTGGATGGCGCTCGATCCGCCACCGGCCCGATATTCAGATAGTAGACTAAGTCCATGACTAAGTCCGTTGGCGTGCACGAGGCGAAGACCAACCTGTCCAAGCTGCTGGAGCGCGTGTCGGCCGGCGAGGAGATCACGATCACCCGCCGTGGTGAGGAGGTCGCCCGTCTGGTGCCGCCACGTCTCGGTAGCGCGAGGCGCCTTGGAATCGATCGAGGACGCTGGGTCGTGCCCGACGATTTCGACGCGCCGCTCTCGAATGAAATGGTGGCGGCGTTCGAGCGGTGATTCTGCTCCTCGATACCCATGTATTCCTCTGGCTTCAGACCGATCCCGATCGGCTCGGGGAGCATCGCCAGCTTGTTGAGGACGAGCGAACGCAGCTATTTCTGTCCGCGGTCAGCTCGTGGGAGATTGCGATCAAATATGAGCTCGGCCGGCTGCCGCTTCCGGAACCGCCCCAGCAATACGTGCCCGATCGGATGCGTACGATCGGCGCGCAGGGACTGGACGTCGAGCACGCACACGCGCTCGCGGTCGCAATACTGCCTCGGCTCCACCGGGACCCCTTCGATCGCCTGCTCGTCGCCCAGGCGACGTTGCTCGATCTGACGGTCGCCACGGCCGATCCCGCAGTGGCTCAGTATCCAGTTCCAACGCTGCTGATCTGAACGAGCGTCGTGCGTGGGTGATCGGCACGGGTCTGGATGTGTGGCAGGTCGTCGAGGCCTACCGCGACGTCGGCTCGGTCGAGCAGATGGCGGCCGGCGAGGCGGCGAGCGAGCGGCAGGTCAGGCTCGCGCTGGCCTACTACGAGCGCTTCCCCGAGGAGGTCGACGCCGCGATCGCTGCCAACCGTCGCCCGTTGGCGCAGCTGCGCGAGGAGTATCCGTTCATTGCGGTCGGTCACGGCGCACGTTGCGGCTGGTTCTCGACGCGCATATCTCCCGCATCCCGCCGCGAGTACGACACCGTACGCTTGGCGTGCCGAGTGCTTGAGGTCGAGGACGTGCGTGTGCATCGCTGGCGGGCCCGCCTGGCCGCCGACGGACTCGCTCACCCGGCAGCACGACCCGTCGCTTGAGCGCCACGAGCAAGAGCGTCGAGAGCCTCACCCGCCACCGCCGCCGAGTGCTGTCCGCTTCTGTCTCGGTGGGCGCCGCGGCGATCGATGACTTCCGCGGCGGTTGCGGTTGTCTGCACGGAGAGCCCTCGATCGCGTTCGGCCCTGTCCTTGGGTTGCTGTCCCCAGCCGCAAAGTAGGCCCGCTCGTTGGGTTCGTGTCCCGAGGGGCAAAGTGTGAGCACCCGAGACCTGTCGACTGAAGATGTAGCCGGCCGCGGCAGAACTCGGGTCGCATATGATCGGTCGGCATGGCCGTCGCCGATCTTGGGCGCTCGCTTTTCGCTTCGCCGGGCCAGAGCAGAAGCCGAGGAGGCGGGGTCAGCGCGCTTGTGCGTTCGTTCCGTTGCGAAACTCTGTGCACAGCGTTGGCTGACTCTCGCTCCGTCGGGAGGATGCGACGCCGTCGCATGGTCATTGCCGTGCGTTGTATGAGCTAATGGACGCGGAGAGGGCTCGCCACGTGTGCGTCGCGCAGAGTCACTTTCACCACATCGTGCCGGCGGACGAGCTCGGGATCCGCGTGGTCGGGATGAACCGCCTCGTCGAGCGCGCCGTGCCTGCGCCGACACGTGGGCTGCCGGATCTGACGGGCCTGGCTGAGGTGCTCGACGAGCTCGTTCCGGTGGTGCCTACCAGTATGTGCTCATGAGCTCGTGCGACCAATGGGGTTGGCGCACGGCGCCTCTTGGCGCGAACTCGGTCATGTAGGGCTTGATGTCGAGTACGGGGGGGCGGTCGATCGCGTCGAGCCCTCGCACGGTCAGCTCGGTGCCGTGAACGTCGGTGAGCTGGCAGGTGCTGACGCCGATCCGGTTCGGTCGGCGTTTGTTGCGTTGCGCGAACACGCCGACAGCCGGCCAGTCGGGGTTGTTGCGCGGACGTCGCGCGCCGGGCTCGAACGAGCCCTGATCGACACGATCGAACACATAGACGACATCGATGTGCGAGAACTTTTCGAGCCCTCGCAGCGATTCGCTGGTGAATTGCTCGGGGTCGAGCGCGACGCGCGAGACGACTGCTCCCCAGTCGTCGTCGATCGGTTCGTTGCGCGACGAGCGGACGAACCCGATGGGGTGCATCGAGAAGGTGCGCATTTAGGCGTTGACCGTCCAGACGCTGATCGGTCGGCGGGTTCCGGTCGAGATCCCGGCGATCTGGGCGAGCGCTTTGAGGTACGCCGCGCCGTAGTCAGCAAGCGGCCGGTGTGCCTGTTGCGCCGTTTGCCAGAGCACGATCATCACTCCCTCGCCGCTTATCGTGTTGGTGAGGTTGATCGCGCCGGCGTAGCCGGGTTCGGTCTCGAGCGCGCGGAGCGGCTCGTCGGTGACGGTCCGGTCCATCTCGGCTCGGCGGTCGGGTGTGGTGCCGCGTTCGATCAGGTGTGCGTGCATGTGGTTTCAGTCTCCTGTTGTTACCGGTGTTGAGAGGAGGTCGTTGGGGTCGAAGCGGTCGGCTTTGAGGATCGGGCGGCCCGTTGTTGTCGAACCATTCTGCGCGCGGGCGGTCGTAGTAGAGCTCGATCCCGTTGCCGTCGGGGTCGGCGAGGTAGACCGAGACGTTCGCGCCGTGGTCGATCGGGTGGCCGTGGTCGAGCAGCCGCTCGATCGCGTGGGCGAGCTCGCGGCGGTCGGGGTAGAGAAACGCGACGTGGTAGAGCCCGGTGTGCCCGGGCGGGGGCGGCGTGCCGGCGGCGCTCTCCCAGGTGTTCAGGCCGATGTGGTGGTGGTAATCGCCGGCGGCGAGGAACGCGGCGTCGATCCCGGCCTGGCGCCCGTCGGCGACCAGGTTGAAGCCGAGGATGTCGTGGTAGAAGGTGATCGCGCGGTCCAGATCGGCGACCCGCAGGTGGATGTGCCCGACGCGGACGGCGGGGTGGATTGATTGGGTGTGCATGCCGGCAGTGTCCCCGGCCGGGGAATCGCGAGCATCGGGGGGTTCATCTATCCGCGCGGTTCGGCTTCGGGGAGAATGCCCGGGCATGGGGACCGGGACCATCGACGCGCTTGTCGGGCGGGCGCGTGAGCGCGAGCGGCTGAGCGTGGCGGTGGCGGGGTCGCGCGCGCGGCCAGGTGGGATCGTCGTGATCGAGGGCGAGCCGGGGATCGGCAAGTCGCGCTTGTTGCTCGAGCTCGCGCGGATCGCGGCGCTTCGGATTGCGTGGTCCTGGATGCCCGGGCGTCGGAGTTCGAGCGCGACCTGCCTTACGCGTTGTGGAGCGATGCGATCGATTGGCATGTGCGCGAGCTCGGCGAGCGCCGCGTCAGGCTGTTGGGTGTCGCTGATCCTGGCGCGCTGGCGATGGTCGCGCCGGCCTTGGACGCGGCGGGCTCTGGCGGGCCGGCTGCGGACAGGCATCGGACGCACCGGGCGCTGCGCGACCTGCTCGAGCGGTTGTCGGCCGCGCGCCCGCTGGTGCTGTGCCTGGACGATGTCCACTGGGCCGATCCTGCGTCGCTCGACACGTTGGCCGCGCTCGTGCGCCGTCCTCCGGCCGCTGCCGTGTTGCTGGCGTTGGCGGCGCGCGAGGGTCAGCTGCCGGTGGCGCTGAGCAGGGCGCTCGCCGCGGCGATGTCCGAGGATCGGGCGGCGAGGATCGCGCTGGGCCCGCTGAGCGGTGCCGAGGCCGGCGAGCTGATCGGAGCGGACGCGACCGCGTTGTTCTCGTTGAGCGGCGGCAACCCGTTTTACCTGCAGCAGCTCGCGCGTGCGCAGGCGCGGGGAGTTGCCGGCGGTGTGTTCGGTGAGGGGGCGGTGCCGGTGGCGGTGGCAGCGTCATTGGCGAGCGAGCTCGGGGAGCTCGCTCCGGACTCGCGGTTGTTGCTCGAGGCGGCGGCGGTGCTCGGCGATCCGTTCGAGCCCGATCTGGCGGCGGAGGTTGCCGAGCTGGGGGAGGGTGTGGCGTTGGGGGCGCTCGATGAGCTGTTGGCGCGCGCGTTGGTGCGTTCGGCGGGGGTGCCGCGGCGGTTCGCGTTTCGCCATCCGCTCGTGCGCCACGCTGTGTACGCGGCGGTGGTCGGGGGCTGGCGGCTGGCGGCGCACGGGCGCGCGGCCGACGCGCTTGCGCGCCGGGGCGCTGATGTGATCGCGGTCGCGCATCACCTCGAGCGTTGCGCCCGAACGGGCGATGAGGGCGCGATCGTGGTGCTGATGGAGGCGGCGGAAGCAGCGCGCGCGTCGGCGCCGGCGATCGCGTCGCGTTTCTGCGCGGGGGTGTTGCGTTTGCTGCCAGCCGGAGGTGGTGATCGCGAGCGCCGCGCACGGATGCAGGCCGCGCTCGCCGACGCGCAGTCGGCGGCCGGTGACCCCGCCGCGGCGCGAGCGACGCTCGCTGATGCGCTGCGGGGTGCTGAGGGCGCCGAGCGGCTCGGGTTGACGGTCGCGGCGACCTACGCGGATCTGTGGCTGGGGCGGCCACGGGACGCTCGGCGAAGGCTTCAGGTCGCGCTGCGGGACGTGCCCGCGCAGCCGTCTCGGGAGCGGATCCGGCTGCGGCTCTCGCTGGGGATGACCGCGCTGTTTGAGTGCGATCTGCGCGAGGCGGAGGCGCAGGCGAGCGACGCGCTCGACGACGCGCGCCGGATCGCCGACCCTGTGCTCACCCGCGTGGTTCCGGTCCTCGGCACGCTCGCGCGCGTCGCTGACGCGCGAGCCCCGATGCCGGGCGGCGGTGTTCAGCACGCCGCCGGCGAGCTTGAGCGCCTCAGCGGCGAGCTGCTCGCGCGAGATCTCCCACGCGCGCTCGGGCAGCAGCACCGATCGCGGGTCACCCCACCGGTCAGAACGAGAGACGAACACGTCACGGCGAGGCACAACCGTCGCCGCTCGATCCTCACCAGCCGCCAGCACCTCGTAAACGAGGCCGAGAGCCTGCTCTGCGGGCTGCCTTTGGAGCTGCGCGAGCAGCTGCCCGCAAGCAAGGCAGTCAGGCCCCGGCTGGCTGCGCTGGCGCGCCGCAACCGCCGGCGTCGCTATGACGCGCCGACGACCCTGCGCCTGCGGATGCTCGACGACTACCGCGCGCAGATCGCAGCGCTTGACCGCGAGGAGAACCAGGTCGTCGCCGAGCTCCGGACGCTGGTGCGCGCCAGCGGCTCGACGCTCGGGCAGCTGTGCGGGCTCGACACGCGGTCGGTCGCCGAGCTGTTGGTCGAGACAGGCGACCCGCGCCGGTTCACCGACGGCGGGTTCGCGCGCTTCAACGGCTCGGCGCCGCTGGCCGCTTCGACCGCCGAAGGACCGGGCGAGCCGGTCCGCCACCGCCAAGCTTGCCGCGCTGGCGCGCGCGGTCATTGCGTGGGGTGCGGTTGGCGCACACATCACGCACGTCATAGCCGCGGCCGGCCAGGAACACCGCCGTGTGCCGCCCCCAGCTCGCCGAGCCCTCGATCCCCCAGCGGACGATCGGGCCAAACTGCCGCGCCCACGCCTCAAGCGCGCGATGCCCGCTGCCCGACACGTGGAAATGCTCGCCGGCGAGAACCCCGCCGCGGGGATCGAGGACGGTCGCCGTCAGCGTCAGCTTGTGCGGATCGACCCCGACCACGTTACCCGCGTGATCGGGCGTTAGCAGCAGGTGCGACGGTCCTGGACCGCGCTTCTTGTTGGCTGGCATCGCTTGACCTTCCCCCGGCAAGTATGTTGTTGACGGACCGGCCGACAACATCCCGGTAGACGCCCCTTCGGGGCGAACGCTCCTATTCAGGTGGGAGTGTCCAAGGAACTGTGTAGGCATGAACGAAAGAGATCGCCATGTCTACGAGAACCAAGACCCCAAGCAGTCGGACGCAGAGCACGATCGTGTTGGACCCCGGGGAGTTTGAGGCTCCTGGGCTGGAGTCGGGTGAGCGTTCGGTTGGCGTCGTGGCGGGGGATCTCCCTCTCCCCGCCGCCCCCCGTCGCGAGCTCTCGCAGGAGCTGATCGATGAGGCGCTCGACCGCGCCCGGTTGCACGGGATGCTCGAGTTGCCTGACGGTGGCCAGATCTCGGATGAGGTGATCGACCAGCTGCTCGCCGGCGCCCGCACCGAGGCGGAGATCGCCGGGCCCGGAGGGGTGTTGGCGCAGTTGACCAAGCGGCTGATCGAGCGGGCGCTGGAGGTCGAGTTGACCGAGCACCTTGGCTACGAGCCGCATTGCGAGCCGGCTGGCGGTGCGGGGAACACCCGCAATGGCACTACTCCGAAGACGGTCATCACTGACCAGGGGCGGATCCCGATCGACAACCCCCGTGACCGCAACGGGACGTTTGAGCCGCAGCTCGTGCGCAAGCGTCAGCGGCGCTTTAAGGGGTTCGACGACAAGATCCTGGCGCTCTACTCGCGCGGGCTCTCGACCCGCGACATCGAGGCACATCTGGAGGAGATGTACGGCGTGAAGGTCGGCCGCGAGCTGATCAGCAAGGTCACCGATGCGGTCATGGACGACGTCCGCGCGTGGGCGGCGCGGCCGCTTGAGGACGTCTACCCGGTGATCTTCCTCGACGCGCTGGTGCTCAAGATCCGCGAGGGCGGCAGTGTCCAACGCCGCGCCTGCTACCTGGCGTTGGGGATCGGCGTCGACGGCGACCGCGACGTGCTCGGGATGTGGTTCCAAGAGACCGAGGGCGCCAAGTTCTGGATGCAAGTGCTGAACGATCTCAAGCAGCGGGGCGTGCGCGACATCTTGATCTGCTGCGTGGACGGCCTGAAGGGCTTCCCCGAGGCGATCGAGGCGATCTTCCCAAAGACGACCGTCCAGACCTGCATCGTCCACCTGATCCGCAACTCACTGAAGTACGTGCCCAGGCGCCAGCGCGAGCAGGTCGCCCGCGACCTCAAACCGATCTACACGGCCAAGGACGCGGATGCCGCCCAGCTGGCGCTCGAGGCCTTCGACGAGAAGTGGGGCCAGCGCTTCCCCGTTATTACCAAGGCGTGGCTTGACGCCTGGGAGCACGTGATCCCCTTCCTGGCGTTCCCCGACGACGTCCGCCGCGTGATCTACACGACCAACGCGATCGAGGCGCTCAACCGGCAGCTGCGCAAAGCGCTCAAGACCAAGGGCCACTTCCCCAACGAGGACGCCGCCCGCAAGCTGATCTACCTCGCCGTCCGTAACGCGACGCCTCAGTGGACGCGATGCGGGAGCTGGACCACAGCGCTGCTGGCGTTCAAAATCCATTTCGGTGACCGTCTACCTGACACTGCGAGCTGACTGTCACGTATTGACACACGAGGACTCACTGTTACACTTTACATAAGCCGCCTACACAGAAACCCGGACTCCCTC
>DATIXU010000076.1:0-1016 GCA_035518275.1 Steroidobacteraceae bacterium | reverse complement strand
TGACGGAGTGTGTGTGGCGAGACGGTTTTGTTGTGCAGGGTCGGGCAGATGAGTCTGGCGCTGTCGGTGTGCTTGGCGACCAGCAGCGCGACTGCGTCGCGGGTGAGCGGTCTGCTGCGGCTGGTCGGAAATAGCGGTTGGTCAGGCTGGCCGTCGCGTTCTTTTAGCCATTCGCGGAGCACGACGACGGTCTGGGTGGTCAGCGGCGTGGCCCGGTGTTTTCGGCCTTTCCCGGCGATTTGCACGTGCGGGCCGGTGCCGAGGTGCACGTCCTGGTGGCGCAGGCTGGTGAGCTCGGTGACGCGCACGCCGGTTTGGATCGCCAGCGTGAGCAGCGCGTGGTCGCGCCGGCCGATCCAGCGGCTTCGGTCGGGCGCGTCGATGAGTGCGTCGACCTCGTTAGGCGTCAGGTAAGTGACGATCGCGCGGTCGAACCGTTTGGTTGGGACGGCGAGCACTCGGCTGATCAGCGCCGCGTGCTCGGGGTGCTTGAGCGCGGCGAATCGGAACATCGAGTGGATCGCGGCCAGCCTGGCGTTGCGGGTGCGGGGACTGTTGCCGCGGTCCTGTTCGAGGTGGTCGAGGAACGCGCCGATCAACAGGGCGTCGAGATCCTCGATTTCGAGCTTTGACGGCTGTTTGCCGGTCCGCCTCTGCGCGAATGCGAGCAGCAGCCGGAACGTGTCACGGTATGCGGCGATCGTGTGCGGGCTGACGCCCTTCTCGCTGATCAGCCGACCGGTGAAGAACGCCTCAAGGGTCGGGGCGAGCGCGCTCACGGGCAACCCCCTGCGTCGAGCTCGAGCCGTTCGGCGGCGAGCTGAAGCAGCTCCGGCGCGGCGGACAGATACCAGAACGTTGCGGCTGGATCGACGTGTCCCAAATAGGTGGACAGCAGCGGCATCCTTGCGGCAACGTCACCGCCGTCGCGGTACCAGCCAAGCAGCGTCTTGACCGCAAAGGAGTGGCGCAGATCATGTATGCGAACGTGTCTGGCGGGCGAGGGATGCTCGATG
>DATIXU010000075.1:0-1505 GCA_035518275.1 Steroidobacteraceae bacterium | reverse complement strand
CTCATAGGTCATCCTCTGAATACCTCGACCACCGTCGGGAGAGAGCCGAGGTAGCTTGCCCGTGAGAGGGCCATGATGAGACCAGCTCCTCCCGGCGGTGCGAGGTGCCGCCAGCGGCGACAGGACGTAGCCCGTTAGAGGGCCTGTCTATGAGCACCCGCAACGGTACCTCTCTGGTCGAGGTCTGTGAAGCGAACCTGACTTTGAGAGGTAGACGTTGAGTAGTAGTGGTAGGTGTGCAGGGATCGATTGGGCCAAGGACAAGCACGACGTGCTCGTCCAGGAGCCCGATGGGACCAAGGTGCTGGCGGCCACGTTCGCGCACGACGAGCGAGGGCTCCGCCAGCTGTGCAGGACACTGGTGCGGTTGCGGGTCGAGCTGGTCGCGATCGAGCGCCCGGACGGGCTGTTGATCGAGCGGCTGCTGGACGCCGGAATCCGGGTAATGGCGATCCATCCCAACCAAGTCGCCGCTACCCGGCCGCGGTTTCGGACCTCGGGTGGGAAGTCCGACCGGTTCGACGCGTTCGTGCTGTGCGAGCTCGCGCGGACCGACAGCCAACGGTTCCGAGCGCTGACGCCTGATAGCGATCAGACCAAGGCGCTCCGGGCGCTCACCCGCGCTCGCGAGGATCTTGTCGAGACCCGGGTCGCGCTGGCCAACCAGCTGCGCGCCGAGCTGGAGCGCTACTGGCCCGGCGCTGCGGTCATCTTCAAAGACATCGACAGTCCGATCGCTCTGGCGTTCATCAAGCGCTACCCCAGCCCCAATGACGCGCACGGACTCGGTGCGCAGCGGTTGGGCTGGTTTCTGGCGCGCCACGCGTACTCCGGGCGCAAGACGCCCGGGCAGTTGATCAAGAAGCTCCGGGCGGCGCCGGAGGGCCGCGCCGGCGGGCACGAGATCGAAGCCCGCCGCCAGACCGCGCTCGCGTTCATCACCGCGCTCGAGCCGCTCGTGACCAAGATCACCGAGCTCACGAGCGAGATCGGCCACTGCCTGCGACAGCACCCCGACGGGCCGATCTTCCTCTCGCTCTTCAAGGGCCCCAAGAGCGTGATCACCGCCGCCGAGCTGCTGGCTGAAATCGGCGACTGCCGCGAGCGCTACCCCACTCCGGACGCGCTCGCCGCCGATGCCGGGATGAGCGCCGTCGCGATCGAGTCCGGCAAGCGCAAGGTCGCCTCGTTCCGCTGGGGCTGCGACAAGCGGCTGCGCGCGGCGTTCTGCGTCCTGGCGGACACCACCCGTCGCTGGCACCCGTGGGCCGGCGACCACTACGCCCGCGCGATCACCCGCGGCCATGACCATCCGCGTGCGATCCGCACGCTCGGCCGCGCCTGGTGCCGGGTGATCTGGCGCTGCTGGCAAGACCGCACCCCGTATGACCCCGCCCGCCACCGCGGCCTGCAACAGCATGTCCTGGTGACGATCCCTGGCGCGTCGGGCTCCCTGCCCGACACAACCGCCACCCAGCGGATGCTCGGCGCCGCTGTCACCGGCA
>DATIXU010000074.1:0-5944 GCA_035518275.1 Steroidobacteraceae bacterium | reverse complement strand
CCAGCGGTCAAACTCGGTCGTGAGCGAGAAGTCGGTGTCGCCTCTGAGCAAGATGTCGCAAAACCCGGCCTGGCGGCACAGGGCGATCGCCCGGTCATAGAGGGGAATGACCCCCTCGTGCGAGGGACGGTTGGCGCCGTGTGTTGAGCGTCGCTTGAGTTCGGCATCGCGGGTCGTTGAGGTTCGGCATCGGGTAGCTGGGCTCAGCCGCCGTCTTCGGCGCGCGGAGGAGAAAGAGGGATGGCGTGCGGTCGTCGGACCGGCGAGACTTCGCGCTGTCCTTGAAATATGAAGAGGGCCCCCGTCTTTGGTGAGATCGGAGGGGCCCTCTTGGCTAACGCTGGTGTTGATCGTAGCTGTGGCGCGACGGTGGGTGGGTCCGATGCTGAGGGCCGGAGTCGGCCCGTCGCTGTCGGCGGGGATGCGATGTCCGGCGTGTTCTGGCGGGCTGGGTGCGTGGGGCGGCTACCGGCGGCGGGTGCGGGTCAGTCGGGCTAGGTTCAGGCTGTTGGTCAGGCGGGCTCGTTGCAAGGCGTGCGAGCGCACGCACGCGTTGTTGCCTGGGTTCTTGCTGGCGCGCCGTCGGGACGTGGTGGATGTTGTCGGCTGCGCGCTGGAGATGGCTGCTGAGGGCTGGGGGTATCGCCCGATCGCGGTGGCGCTGGGGTTGAAGGACACGACGGTGCGTTCGTGGCTTCGGCGGCTTCGCGCGCGGGTTGATGTGCTGCGCGGCTGGTTTGTCGCTGTGGCGGTGGAGATGGCCGAGGCGCCGCCGCGCCCGCCGCCGCGATGCTCGGCGTTGGGGCTGTTGGTGCGGGCGATCGCTGACGCGTTTTTGGCGGCCCGGCTGCGGTTGGGGCCGGGGGCAGTCACGGGCGGGGTGTGGGCGTTTTGTTCGGCGGCAACGACGGGCGGGCTTTTGTCCAACACGAGCGTGCTCTAGGAACAGCCGAGGGGGCGTGTGAGGCTGCCGGCGTCGTGTCACTTCGAGCCTCTGGAGGGAGCTGATGGATGGCTGGCGTGATGAGGAGGCGCTGTTTCGTTACGGGTTGATCGCCGCCGCGCTGGACGGTCGGATCTCCAATGCCGAGCGTGGTGTGTTGGTGCGCGCGTTGGCGATGCGGCTGCACGCGCACCCGTCGGGTGATTTGCGCCAAGTTGGGCGCTCGACGCTGGATGACTGGATCCGCGCGTATCGCCGCGGCGGGTTTGCGGCGCTGGTTCCGAAGCAGCGGGCGTCGGTGCCGCGCACGCCGAGCGCGTTGTTGGATCAGGCAGAGGCGCTGCGGCGCGAGAACCCCAGGCGGACGTGCGCGCAGATTGCGCGGATCATCGCTACCGCGAACGACGGCCGGAGTCCGTCGCAGAGCACGATCGAGCGGCATCTGCGCAGGCTTGGGCTCTCGCGCGCGGCTCTGCTAGGGGAGCGCGAGGCGTTCGGCCGGTTCGAAGCTGACGCACCGAACGAGCTGTGGGTCGCCGATTGCCTGCACGGCCCGGTGATCTGCGGCAAGCGGGCGATCCTGATCGCGGTGTTGGATGATCACTCGCGGCTGGTGGTGGCCGCCCGGTTCTGTCAGGCCGAGTCGACCGTGCGGCTGGAGGCGGTGCTTCGCGATGCCTTCCAGGCGCGCGGGCTCCCGTCCCGGCTCTACGCCGACAACGGCCAGATCTTCACCAGCCGACAACTCGGCCGGATCTGTGCGGTGATGGGCATCAGGCTGGTGCATTCGGCGCCGAGGCGGCCTCAGGGTCGTGGGAAGATCGAGCGGTTCTTCCGCACGCTGCGTGACGGCCTGTTGGTCGAGCTCGAGGGCGCGAGCGTGTCGCTGGGCATCGAGGAGCTCGAGCGGATGCTGCAGGCGTGGATCGAGCGCGTCTATCACCGGCGGGTGCACACCGAGACCGGGGTGACACCGCTTGCGCGCTATGGCGCTTTCACGCCACGTCGCCCGACCGCGCAGGAGCTGCGCGAGGCGTTCATGTGGCAGGAGGTGAGGATTGTCACCAAGACCGCGACGGTGTCGCTATTGGGAAACCGCTACGAGGTTCACCAGGCGCTGTGCGGCCGGCGGGTGCAGCTGCGCTTCGATCCCTATGACCTTCAGCAGATTGAGGTGTATTACGCCGGCCAGCCGTTCGGCGAGGCGCTGGCGCATCAGGTCGCCCGGCACGTGCACCCGCAGGCCCAAGAGCCGGCCGATCAGCCCCGGCCCCAGAGCGGGATCGATTACGGGCGGCTGTTGGCCGCCGAGCACGAGCGCGAGTGGCTGGCGCACCGGATCAATTACCACGAGTTCGCCGCTCGCGATGGCGGCGAGCTGCCCACTGACGACGATGACGACGACGATGGCGCCGCCGGAGTGCCGGCGCTGGTCAGGAGCTGACAAGTGAGCCTCGAGCAGATGCAGTCCTACTTCGGCTTCACCCACCTGCCGTTTGACCGCAGGATCGCACCCAGCGCGTTATATCGCTCGATCTCCCACCAGGAGGCACGAGCACGGATCCAGTTCCTCATCTCTCAGGCGGCGCTCGGGCTGATCTGCGGCGAAGTCGGCGCCGGCAAGACGTGCGCCGCGCGCGCCGCCGTCGCCGGACTGGACTTGAGCCGCCACACGATCATCTACCTGGCAAACCCGGCGGTCGGCACCCGCGGGATCTACTGCCAGATCGTCACTGCGCTCGGTGGCGAGCCGCACCACTACAAGGCCAACCTGATCCCGCAGGCGTGCGAGCTGCTCGATCGCGAGCGAACCGAACGCTCAAAGCAGGTGGTCCTCCTGGTCGATGAGGCTCATTTGCTCTCGGGCGCCCAGCTGGAGGAGCTGCGGTTGTTGACCAATGCTGAGATGGATTCGCAGAGCCCGTTCGCCGGGATCCTGCTCGGCCAGCCCAGTTTGCGCAAACGGCTGCGGCTCGGCTCGTTCGCCGCGCTGGACCAGCGGATCGCGCTGCGTTACGAGCTGCCCGGTATGACCGAGCAGGAGTCCGCCGAGTACGTCCGCCACCACATCGGATTGGCAGGGCGCAAGGACAACCTGTTCTCCGACGACGCGCTTGAGCTGTTGCACCGCTGCAGCCGCGGCATCCCCCGGCAGCTCAACAACCTCTCAAGCCAGGCGCTGATCGCCTGCTACGCCGCTCAGAAAGCGACCGTCGATCTGAGCTGTGCACAGACCGCCGTCGCCGAGGTGCAAGCCGAATGACCGCCACCGTCACGCTGTTCGACGCTGCCCAAGCCCCAGCGCCGGCAAGCGAGCTGCACGGCCGCCTGCTGCCAGCGCCGCCGGGTTGGCCGGCGCCGCCCGGCCCGGCTGCCTATCATGGCCTGCTCGGCGAGATCGTCAGGCGACTGGAGCCCGAAACCGAGGCCGACCCGGTCGCGATCATCGCCCAGCTGCTGGTCGCCTTCGGCGCCGCTGTCGGCCGCGGCGCCTACTTCCAGGTCGAGGCGACTCGGCATCACCCTCAGGAGTTCTTGCTGCTAGTCGGGGACAGTTCGACGTCACGCAAGGGCACCAGCTGGGATCACGCCAGACGGCTAATCGCCACCGCCGACGCAACGCTCGATCAGCGGATCCTCACAGGCTTAGTCAGTGGCGAGGGGTTGGTGTGGGCGGTGCGCGACCCCACCAGCAGCGACGCCGGCGTGCCTGACCGGCGGCTGTTGGCATTCGAAGCAGAGTTCGCCAGCGCGCTGAAGGCCGCAACGCGCGAGAACTCAACGCTCTCACCAACGCTCAGATCGGCCTGGGATGGTCGCCCGCTGCAGCTGCTCACCCGCACCACGCCGGCCCGCGCCTCTGACGCGCATATCACCGTCGTCGGGCACATCACGGCCGCCGAACTGCGCCACCACCTCACCGGACTTGAGCTCGCCAACGGGCTGGCGAACCGGTTTTTGCTCATCAGCTGTCGGCGCACCCGGCTGCTACCAGAAGGCGGCGCCAGCGACCCGCTCGCCGGTACCGGCCTTCTACGCGTGCTCGCCGGCGCGATCGAGCACGCCCGCACCGCCGGCCGCGTGCGCCTGGACAAGCACGCGCGTGAGCTGTGGCATCACGCCTACATCCAGCTCGCTCACGCCAGCCAAACCGGGATCGCTGGCGCGCTCTGCGCCCGCGCCGAAGCGCACACCATCCGCCTCGCGCTCCTCTATGCGCTCTCAGACGGCGAACGCCAGATCAACACCGAGCACCTCCAAGCCGCGCTCTCACTCTGGGACTATGCCGCCCGCTCGGCCACCTGGGCGCTGCAAAGCGCGACCGGCGACCCCCTCGCCGAGCAGATCCACACCGCTCTGACCAACCATCCCGCGGGCCTGACACGCAGCCAGATCTCAGACACCCTCCAGCACAACCAGCCCGCCAAAGCGATCCAGCGCGCGCTCGACGCGCTCGCGCTCGCCGGCCGCGCGAACTGCACGCAGGTCCACACCGCCGGCCGTCCAGCCGAGCTCTGGACCGCCACCACCCGGCCGATCGCCTGACACCCCCGCCGCCACCATGTCGATCACGCTCAGCACCGTCGGCTCCGCGAACATCACGATCGACATCGAGCCCTCCCCGTTCCAAGAAGCCCCCGGCGGCATCTTGATCTCCTACCGCCTCCACGACGGGCCGATCACCTTCACACTGACCGTGCAAGAAGCCAGAGCACTGATCGCCGAGATCATCCAGCAGCTCACCACACCACCACCGTGGTGAACGGCACCGAACCGTCAACACCGGCTCCGCCCTTCGCTCACTGACATCCCCCAACGGATCTCGCAGCGACGCCCGGACCGCTCCCCTTGATCCGATTGGCGACAGGCTCCCCTGCCTCGACTCAGGCAGAGCATCGCGCGTGACGCCGGGCAGTCAAGAGAGCCGCGTCAGCGGCGCGCGAAGCGCGGGCCGAAGGCCCGACCTTGACAGCCTGGCGTCACGCGCCACCACCATGCCGAGTCGTGGCAGGGGATCTCGCCCCACCACCAGCCACCGCCCCACCACCAGCCACCGCCGCGCCACCACCCCCGCCCGCGGCCGCAAACCAGGTGACACGCACGCAGCCACCGACAACCCCGACTTCTTTCGTTCCTTCGTACACCCCCCCGCATCCCGAACCACAGCGACGTCGACGTGCCGAAACTACGCGACGCTCAACACGCGCGCATGAGTTTCGCCTTGTGGTCGTGTGCGGTGGAGCGCCTCGCCCGAGCTCGGTGAGACGCCTTGCTGAGACGGTCGGCGAGCCTGAGGATCGCACGGTCGGTTTCGCCGTCTGACCGAAGGGACCGAACACGACCACCTCGTCGGGGCGGCTGGTGTTTCACATTGGGCGCTTTAGCTGAGTTGAGCGAAGTGTCGTCCGGTTCACGCGCGAGCGGGAGCGATCGGCCGCGGGACGCCCGCTTTAGGCGTGGTGGTTGCACTGCATCAGCTGCGCAGCGAGCAGGTGTCGCTGGCGCTCCGTCAGTTCGCCGATCCGTTTAGTCTCGCTGATCTGGTTGCGCGCAAGAAACTTGCGGCACGTCGTACTTCCCCAATGTCGCTGGCAGGCGAGCAGCGCCGCCACCGGCCAGCGCCGCGCCTCTGGCGGACAAACGATGATCACTTGTGCGGCGGACAGGTGTCCCGCGCCGATTCGCCGCTTGAGCTGTGCACGTGCGCGCCTGATCTCGTTCGCCCGCTCGAGCGCCAACAGCCGATCGGGCTGCGAGTCGCTCGTGGCAGTTGCGATCATGTGTGTCTCCTAAAATCTCGTGCGCTCACGCGCACACCGTTGACCGCTGCTGCGCCGCCGACGTCATGGCGACGTGGCGCGCATTCCCGGGGTCGGCCGATCCAAACACATCGCCAGTGACCGTCGTGTGCCGCTTGGTCGACCACTCTCTGGACGCGCGGAAACCCTACGCCACCCAACCGATAACCACAAGATCACATTCGCGCATCTATACGCTAAG
>DATIXU010000073.1:0-1129 GCA_035518275.1 Steroidobacteraceae bacterium | reverse complement strand
GTCGTCGAGTGGCTGGGTGGGCTGCCTGGACCGGTGCGCGCGTGCTACGAGGCGGGCCCGACCGGGTTCGGGCTCTACCGGGCGGCGGTCGCGGCGGGGATCGATTGTCAGGTGATCGCGCCGTCAAAGACGCCGCGTCCGGCCGGCGATCGCAACAAGTCCGATCGCCGCGATACCGACCTGTTGCTGCGCCAGCTGATGGCCGGGGCGCTGACGGCGGTCGCGGTCCCGTCGGTCACGTTCGAAGCCGCGAGGGATCTCGCGCGGGCGCGCGAGCAGGTCAGGCTCGATCTGATGCGCTGCCGGCATCGACTGTCAAAACTGCTGTTGCGCCACGGCCGCGTGTACGACCGCACGGCGTGGACCAAGGCGCACCGCCAGTGGCTGGGATCGCACACCTTCGAGCATCACAACACCGAGCTGGCGTTCATCGACAACCTCGCCGCCTGCGACGGGCTGACCGTCCGGCGCGAAGCGCTCGACGAGCGGCTCTCGCACGTCGCGACCGACCCGGAGTTCTCGCGGCTGGTCCGCCGGCTGCGCGCGTTTCGCGGGATCGACACGCTGTCGGCGCTGATCATCGTGCTCGAGGTCTCAGACTTCAATCGCTTCCCGCACGCAGTGCAGCTCGGCTCGTGGCTTGGGCTCGTACCCTCCCGCCAGCAATCCGGCGAGTCAGACGTGCACGGGTCGATCACCAAAACCGGCTCCAAGTACGCGCGGCGGATCCTGGTCGAGGCATCCTGGCAATACGCCCGCCCGCCCGGGCTCGGCCGCGCGCTCTACGAGCGCCAGCTGGGGCTGCCCGACCACATCCTGCAGATCGCCACTCGCGCCCAGTCGCGCCTGTACCGCCTGCACCGACGAATGCGCGAGCGCAAGAAGCCCGGCAATGTGATCGCCGTCGCGTGCGCGCGCGAGCTCGCCTGCTTTCTCTGGGCCGCCGCTACGGCGCCGTAGCTCACACTGACAGTCGTCCCCCGCTCGGGTGGGGAGGCGCCGGGCCCCGAAGTCCGCTGGTACGCGCGGCACTGCTATGGGCAGCCCTCACCAGGCCACGCCCGCTTTTAGACACGCGTCAGCCAGCGACGCAACCAGGGACCTGGGGTAGCCAACCCCCGCATATGAG
>DATIXU010000072.1:0-1169 GCA_035518275.1 Steroidobacteraceae bacterium | reverse complement strand
CCTCCACCACGCCGCCGCCGAGCTGAAGGCCGACAAGGACCTCGCCGAGCACATCAACTTCGCGCTCGAGGCCGACGGCCTGCACTTCGACGGCAAGATCGGCGTGCACCACCTGATCCACGTGTACGTGAAGGACGTGGGACTCGACGCGATCAAGAAGCAGGTGAAGCAGCCGCTGAAGGGCCTCAAGGTCGCCGCGTACTACGGCTGCCAGCTGGTGCGGCCGGACCGGAACGACGGGTTCGACCCCGAGGACCCGCGGTACTTCGAGGACCTGCTGAAGGCGATCGGCGCCGAGGCGGTCGACTTCCCGCAGCGGCTGCACTGCTGCGGCGCGTCCCTGATGGTCGCCAACCGGCGCGCCGCGCTGGCGATGGTGCGCGACCTGCTGCGGAGCGCCGTGCAGGCGAAGGCCGACGTCATCGCGACGGCGTGCCCGCTGTGCCAGCTGAACCTCGAGTGCTACCAGCAGGACGTGAACCGTGAATTCGGCACCACGTACAAGGTCCCGGTGCTGTACTTCACCCAGCTGATGGGCCTGGCGATGGGCATCGAGCCCCGGAAGCTGGGGATCGGGACGGAAGTGGTGTCACCGAAGCCGGTGCTGGAGTGCGTCGCGCGCAAGCCGGCGGCGGCGGCCGCCGCCGGGGCGGCGCAAACCGTGAAGGCGGGACAACCATGACGCAGGCGACGACGGCCGCCCCGAAGGGGCGCAAGATCAGCATCGACCCGATCACCCGTCTCGAGGGGCACGGCAAGATCGAGATCTTCCTCGACGCCAAGGGCGACGTGAGCCGCGCCTTCATGCAGGTCCCGGAGCTGCGCGGCTTCGAGAAGTTCGCGCAGGGGCGGCTGGCGGAGGACATGCCCCAGATCACCTCGCGGATCTGCGGCGTGTGCCCGACCGCGCACCACATGGCCGCGACCAAGGCGCTCGACGACCTGTACAAGGTGACGCCGCCGCCCGCGGGCAAGGCCATCCGCGAGATGGTCTACAACGCGTTCATGGCCGAGGACCACGCGCTGCACTTCTACTTCCTCGGCGGGCCGGACTTCGTCGTCGGGCCGACCGCGCCGGCGGCCGAGCGCAACATCCTCGGCGTCATCGCGAAGGTCGGGGTCGAGACGGGCAAGACGGTGATCGCGATGCGGCGCCGCCTGCGCGAGCT
>DATIXU010000071.1:0-7149 GCA_035518275.1 Steroidobacteraceae bacterium | reverse complement strand
TGTCCTTGCCGCGGCTTAAGTCCACGGCGCTGACGCGCTCCGGTGCGCCCGCGCGCTGACCGGCATAGAACTCGGCGAGCGCCGTGATGGTCGCGTCATCAAGCTGCGAGGCCATTCCCCACATGTAGCCGATCGCATCCGAGTCGCCGCGACTTTGGGCGCGGAAGGCCTTGAGCTGCGCCGCCAGATAGTTGGCGTTCTGCCCCGCGAGGCGCGGGTACTTCGGGTTCATGCTGTTGCCGTCCGGACCGTGGCAGGTGCCGCACACGGTAATGGCGATCCTCTGGGCGTGTGCCCGCGCGAGGGCGTCGGGTTCGTCGGCACGTGCGCCGGGTGCCGCCATCGTCAGCAGCGCTGCGGCTGCCGCCGCGGCCAGCCAGGCGTCGCGCACGGACCAGGAGCGGCGGCAACTCTGAGTGATGATGAGCATGATGGGCACCTCAGTACGCGAACCACAGCAGCAGGTATAGCGTGTTGTTGTCGGAGGCGTTGCGTCCGACCCCGTCATAGTTGCTGCCGCCACCGTTGAACCTGTTATAGGCGATGTATTGCGCCGAGATCTTCACGTTCAGCCACGGCAGATAATTCACCTCCGCCATCCAGCCGCGCGTGTCGGGTGAGCCGTTGGCGCTGACGATCACACCCGGATTGGCCCCGGAGGGCAGTGTTACCGCCGCAGGATAGAGCCCGGGATCGGTGCTGCCGGTGGTCGAGAAGTAAGCCAGCGTGCCGCCGATCTTGCGCCGGTAGTAGTAGGTCGCCCACAGCCGGGTCGTCGACAGGCTGTCGGTCGGATTGGTGCCGGCGGCCACGCTCGCATCGAGCGTCATCGACTCGTGGATGTGAGTACCGGCGAGAGTGAGCTGGTGCTCATCGCCGACGAACTGGTACTGGATGTCCTCGGCGACGTCGTTGAAGCGATTCACCGGCCCGCTGAGTGGAACCTCGGCACCTGGCGCGCCGCCCGGAAACAGCTTGATGTCGAAGCCGTAGACGCCCGCCTCCAGCGAGTGCCGGTCCCAGTTGTACTCGTACGCGAGCCGCCAGTAGGGCGCGGCGCCCGATATGACATTCGAGGCGGACCCATCGAGCGGGCCGGCGCCGCCGGTGAGCTCGTTGGTCTGGCCCTGCTTGGCGGAGCGGTACACACCGAGCTCGGCATACAGCGATTCGTTCCAGTAGAGATATCCCGTCAGTCCCCCCACATCCTGGGCGAAGCCGCCGTCGATCGCGGTGGCGGCCAGCGGCGAGACCACCGCGTTGCTCGCGGTGAACGGGTAGCCCCAGCCGGGCGTTGTGTTCCACAGGTCCTGCACCGTCGGGTTGTTATTGAGCGACAGCCCGTAGGTGAGCGGACTGTTGTCCGACAGCAGCAGGGTGTCGGCAAACCGCAGGTCGGTGTTGTCGATGCCGATGGTGCCGCTGTCGTTGGCATAGGTGATCTGGAAGAAGGCGCCGAAGTTGGGAGCGATCTTGCCCGCGTAGAACAGGCTGAGCTGCTGCGGGAAGCCGGCCGTACCGTTCTGGGCGACGCCGGGGGCGCCAACGGCTGCAAGGTCGGGCACGCCGGTCTTCATCTGGCTGTAGGAGACCTGCGCCATGATCGACAAGGGTACCGTCTGCGCCAGCGACAGCAGCTGCTCCTTCTTGCCGGTGACATCCTGCACCTGCTTGACGTTGCTGAGGATGTAGCCGTTCGCCTTGAAGACGCGCCCGAAGTGGGTGAGCTCGGGGAACACCGTGTGGCAGGCCTCGCAGGCCATACCGGTCTGCCGTGCGAAGCTCGGCACCGCAAGCGCCGACGGCGCCGCTCCGATCAGGGCTGCTGCGAGCGCCGCCAGGGCCGCAAACTTAGTCAACGCAGAGACCTTTGTCGCTGACATCTCGAAACTCCCTTACTCGCGCGGATCCACGCCTGTTGGAGTGAGGCTAACGGGGCGGCAAGGGCCCGGGTAAGTAAGGCTTGTACCTATCGCATCAGGGAGAATACTTATGCACATCAGAGGTTTAGCAGGTAGCATGCCGACGGCACGCACATGAGCGGCCACACTCCCAAGTACCCGAGCGAGCTCGAGGAGCGCATCGAGCACCACGGCCGGGCGCTGCTCCTGCGCCCCATTCGCCCTGACGACGCCGCCGGCCATCGGCGCTTTCTCGCGCGCGTGTCCCCGGAGGACCTGCGCACGCGCTTCCTGGCCGCCGTGCACGAGCTGCCCGAGCCGGAGCTCGCGCACTTCACCCACATTGACTATGAGCGGGAGATGGCGTTCATCGCCGTGGCCGCCGCGGGCGCGGAGGCGGGCGAGATTCTCGGCGTGGCGCGCGCCTGCGCCGGCCCTGACAACAGCGCTGCCGAGTTTGCCGTGCTGGTGCGCTCCGATCTCAAAGATCAGGGTCTGGGGACGCTGCTGATGCGTAAGCTGATCGGCTATTGCCGCGACCACGGCACGCGTGAGCTGTGGGGGAGCGTGCTCACCGACAATGCCGCCATGCTGCACCTGGCGGAGAAGCTGGGCTTTCGCATCCGCCGACGCGAGCTCAACGTCGCGGAAGTCGTGCTCGCTCTGCGAGCGCCGGCACGCGCCTGAAACAGCGCGCAGACCTCACACCGCCCGGGAGAGCGGCGCCGCGCCCGCCACCGGCGGTGCCGCAGTGAGATAGCGGTCGAAACACATCGCGACATTGCGCAACAGCAGTCGGCCCCTGGAGGTCGCCGCAATTTCCCCCTGCACCATGCGGACCAGGCCGTCGGCAGCGAGCGGCTCGAGCTGCGCGAGCGCATCGTGGAAGTAGGCCCCGAAGTCGATGCCGTAATGGCGCTGGATGGCCAGAGTGTCGATCACGCCGTGGCACATCAGCTGGCCGATCACGGTCGCGCGCACACGATCGTCGAAGCTGAGCGCGAGGCCACGCCACAGCGGTAGCCGCCGCTCCTCGAGGGCCGCTTTCCAGGTCTTGATATCACGGAAATTCTGGCTGTAGCTGTCGGCGATGTGACTGATGGCGCTCGCGCCGACGCCGATCAGGTCGCAGTCGGCATGAGTGGTGTAGCCCATGAAGTTGCGATGCAGGCCGCCGCGCTCCTGGGCCTGCACCAGCTCATCGCCGGGCAGCGCGAAGTGATCCATGCCGACATAGACGTAGCCGTCAGCCGACAGCTCATCGATCGCGAGGCGCAGCAGCTCGATCCTGGCTGTGGCATCGGGCAGCGCCGCCGGGTCGATGCGCCGTTGCGCCTTGAAGAGCGTGGGCAGGTGCGCGTAGCCGTACACCGCGATGCGGTCGGGGCGCGCCGACATGACGATCCGGAGCGTGCGCTGGAACGCCGCCGACGTCTGCCCCGGCAGGCCGTAGATCAGGTCGACGTTGATCGAGCGGAAGCCCTGGTCGCGGCAGGCGTCGATGAGACTCAGCGTCTCCTCGACGCTCTGGATGCGATTGACGGCGCGCTGCACGCCGGGATCGAAGTCCTGCACGCCGAGACTGGCGCGATTGAAGCCGAGCTGCGCGAGGGAAGCCGCATAGCGCGCCGGCGCCTCCGGCAGGGAGCGCGGGTCGAGCTCGATGGAGAAGTCGCGGTCCGCGGCGTCGCTCAGGCGCAATGAGCGCCCGACGCCGCCGATGAGCCGTGCGAGTGTCTCGCGCCCGAGGAAGTTGGGTGTACCGCCGCCGAGATGGAGCTGCACCACCTCGCGGCCGGGATCGAACAGCGGTGCGACGAGCCCGATCTCTTCGAGCAGGTCGTCGGCATAGCGCTCGCCGCGGGACAGGTCGCGCGTAATGATGCGGTTGCAGCCACAGTAAAAGCAGGGACTGAAGCAGAAAGGCACGTGCACATAGAGCGACAGCGGACGGCGGCCGGGCAGCGCATTGCTGCGCGCCGCGTAGGCGGCAAAGTCACCCGCCCGGAAGGCCGCGCTGAACTGCGGCGCCGTCGGATAGGAGGTGTATCTCGGGCCCGGGCGGTCGTAACGCCGCAGCAGGGCCGCATCGAGACTCATAGGTGTGTTCAAGTCGCCGCCCTCAAAAAACACCGCGGGCAACGCACAAACGTCACCCGCGGCCTACTCGCAGACTCGCTACTGGACCTTGATCGTGGTCGGTTTCTTGGCTTCGACCTTGACCTTCGGTACATGGACGGTCAGGACGCCGTCCTTGGAGTCGGCGCGGATCGCCTTCTCATCGACCCCCTCGGGAAGCGCGAAGCTGCGGAAGAAGTTGCCATAGAAGCTCTCGACCTTGTGGAACTTCTCGTCCTTCACTTCCTCTTCCTGCTGACGCTCGCCGCTCAGGGTGAGCATCCCGTCCTCATACGTCACCTTGGCGTCTTCTTTCTTGACGCCCGGCAGTGCGGCACGGATCAGATACTCGCCCCCGGTCTCGCTGATGTCGACCGAAGGTGACCAGTCGCTGCCGCCCTCGAAGCTTCCCGGCAGGCGTGGATACGGGCCAAACCACGCCGGAAAGCGATTGAGCATGTCGTTCATTGCGCTGAAAGGTTCCCAACGAATGACGTTCATGACTTTCTCCTTTCCTGTCTCTTACCCCTTGTTTGCAAGGGTTAAGGTAGTGCACGAGAAGCCCGTTGGGTATCCGCATCACTGCGTATCGTCGACTCCGAGCTTGAGCATGATGGCGTTGATGACGGTGGAGACTCCGTGCAGCTCGCGCACCGCACGCTCGGCCCGCTCCCGCTGCCAGCTCCAGTCGAGCGCACCTTCGAGGGTCACGACGCCGCCGCGCACCAGCGGCATGACCCGCTCGCCCCCCTGGGGCAGGGAGCGCTTGAGCGCGCCGACCACGGCGCGGGCGATCTCCGGGTCGGTCAGCGCCGCCGGAAAACGCGGCCGCACCTCGATGGCGTTGGCGACTGCGGTGACCCCGCGCACGCGCTTCACCGCATCCTCCGCCCCGAACTTGTCGAAGAAACTGCGTGCAAAACCGGTCAGCGTCACCGTTCCATCGGTCACCTTGACCGCGATGTCCGTCTCGTCCACGTCCGGGCACGCGAACAGCTCGGACTCGACCTGGTGCTGGATCTCGCAGTCGCTGCGGCTTTCCATAAATCCCCTCCTTGCGTGCACGCCGATTGTCAGTGCTGAGCGCGGGGCTTTCGAATTCGGGGAAGTGCCTAGCGCATGCGTCTTGTACTTATCGCCGGCAGCCGCCGGGCGGCGCTATTTTTTGCCATTGGCTGCATGAGCGGGAGAAGGTTCATGGAACGCGAAAAGATGCATCGCCTGCTGCGTGACATGATGCTGTCGCGCATCTTCGAGGAGCGCGCCGCCGAGGAATATCAGAAGGGCAATATCGTGGGGTTTCTCCACCTCTACCCGGGTGAGGAGGCCGTGGCGGCGGGAGTCATAAACGCCACCGGACCTTCGGACTACATCGTCAGCACCTACCGCGAGCACGCCCACGCGCTGGTGCGCGGCGTGCCGCCGCGCACCGTGATGGCGGAGCTCTTCGGCCGTGCGACCGGCATGTCGGGCGGCATGGGCGGCTCGATGCACATGTTCGACCGGGAGCGCCGCTTCATGGGCGGCTACGGGATCGTCGGCGAAACCTATCCGATCGCGATCGGCATCGGCTACGCCATCGCACTGCGCAGCTTGCCCGAGTCGGTGATCTGCTTCTTCGGCGACGGCGCGGTCAACCAGGGAACCTTTCACGAGTCGCTCAACATGGCGGCGCTGTGGCGGCTGCCGGTGCTGTTCGTCTGTGAGAACAATCACTATGCGATCGGCACCGACATCCACCGCCATTCAGCCGTGCCCGAGGTCTACAAGCGCGCCGCGGCCTACAACATCCCGGCCGAGAAGATCGACGGCATGGACGTGCTGAAGGTCTACGACGCGGCCCGGCACGCGCTCGACCGGATCCGCCGCGCCGGTGGTCCGCAATTCCTCGAGCTCGAGACTTATCGCTACCGCGGACATTCCATGGCCGATGCGGGCGCCTATCGCCCACCGGTCGAAGTGAAGGCCTGGCAGGCCATCGATCCGCTGACGATCGGCGCCCGCGAGCTCGAGTTTCACTACCCGACCCCGGCCGAGCTCGCGGAAGTTGGCCCCGACAACATCGCCCGTCTCACCGAGCACATGATCTCCGCCGGGCACCTCGAAGAGGAGGAAATCGCACAGATCCGCAAGGAGACCGAGGCGGTAGTCGAGGATGCGGTGCAGTTCTCGCTCGCCAGTCCGCAGCCGACGATGGATGAGGCCTGGCAGCACCTCAACTGCAACCGCCGTCATGAACAGCCGTTGCCGGCCTAGGAGCCTTTTATGACACAGGAACTGCTCTATTGGCAGGCCCTCAACCGGGCCCTCGATGTGGAGATGGCGGCCGACGACTCGGTGTTCGTCCTCGGCGAAGACGTCGGGCTCTACGGCGGCAGCTACCGGGTGACCGAAGGCCTGTACGCGAAATACGGCGAGGCGCGCGTGCGCGATACGCCGATCTCCGAGAACAGCTTCACGGGCCTCGGCGTCGGCGCCGCCATGGTCGGCATGCGCCCTGTGGTCGAGATCATGACGATCAACTTCGCCATGCTGGCGCTCGACTCGATCGTGAACGGGGCGGCGAAGATCCCCTTCATGTCGGGCGGACAGTTTCCCATGCCGCTCGTGATCCGCGTCCCCGGCGGCGTGGCGCGCCAGCTGGCCGCGCAACACGCCCAGCGGCTCGAGTCGATGTTCATGAACGTTCCGGGGCTGCGCGTCGCGGTACCCTCGACCCCGCAGGATGCCTACTGGCAGCTGCGGCAGGCGATTGCTTCCGAGGAGCCGGTGGTGCTGCTCGAGCACGAGGTGCTGTATTTCACCAAGGGTCCGGTGGACACGATGGCGGAGCCGCCGCCGATGCACCAGGCCGCGGTCCGCCGCCCGGGTAAGGATCTCACCCTCATTGGCTACTCGCGCACCGCACTGCAGGCGCAGGAGGCGGCGGCCGAGCTCGCCAGGGAGGGGGTCGAGGCGGAGGTCATCGACCTGCGCAGCCTCAACCCGATCGACTGGAAGACCTTGAGCGATTCGGTCAACAGGACCCATCGCGCGCTCGTCATCGAGGAGGACTGCCGGCACGCGGGTGCGGGTGCCGAGATCGCCGCCAGCCTCGCCGAGCGCTGCTTCTTCGCGCTCGATGCACCGG
>DATIXU010000070.1:0-54415 GCA_035518275.1 Steroidobacteraceae bacterium | reverse complement strand
TGCACGGTCAGCCGCGCATTCTTGTGCAGGCTCATTCGGGACTCCTTTGGAGCTTCCGGTGTGGTAACCAAAAGCATCATCGGAGACCCCCGAATGGGCAACCCTTCAGCCAGGAATAACGTCCTGAGACTTCACAGTTAGTCATTCACCTAACTATTGCCGAATGGACCAGTGCGCACGCCGGGCAGGATCAGCCCTCTGGACGCATGTGCGGAAACAGGATCACGTCGCGGATCGAGGGCGAGTCGGTAAAGAACATGACGAGCCGGTCGATGCCGACCCCCAGGCCCGCGGTCGGCGGCATGCCGTATTCCAGCGCGCGTACGTAGTCGGCGTCGTAGAACATCGCCTCCTCGTCGCCCTGCTCCTTGCGCGCCACCTGGGCGCGGAAGCGCGCCGCCTGATCCTCCGGATCGTTGAGCTCGGAGAAACCGTTGGCGATCTCGCGCCCGGAGATGAAGAATTCGAAGCGGTCGGCGATGAAGGGATCCGCGTCATTGGGCCGTGACAGCGGTGAGACCTCCACCGGATAGCCATAGACGAAGGTCGGATCGAGAAGCTTCGCCTCCGCGGTCTTCTCGAACAGCTCGATCTGCAGCTTCCCCGGGCCGTCGTCGCGGTGGTAGGCGATGCCGAGCTGCTCACAGCGCTTACGCAGGTAAGTCACATCGCGCAGCGACAGGGGATCGATGCCGGGATTGTTCTCGATGATCGCCTGCTCGACGGTCACGCGGCGAAACGGCTGCGACAGGTCGTAGGCGCGGCCCTGGTAAGTAAGCCTCGGGCTGCCGTTCAGCGTGTCGGCGAGGCCGCGGGTCGCCTTCTCTACCCAGTCCATGATGTCGTCGTAGTCCGCCCAGGCGAGGTACAGCTCCAGCATGGTGAATTCCGGGTTGTGCTGGGTCGAGAGTCCCTCGTTGCGGAAGTTGCGGTTGATCTCGTAGACGCGATCGAGGCCGCCGACGATCAGGCGCTTGAGGTACAGCTCCGGCGCGATCCGCAGGTACATGTCGAGATCGAGCGCATTGTGGTGCGTGCGGAAGGGGCGCGCCGTGGCCCCGCCGGGAATCGGCTGCATCATCGGCGTCTCGACCTCGAGGAAACCGAGCGCGTCGAGGAAGTCGCGCAGATAGCGCACGATGCGCGCCCGCGTGCGGAACACCTCGCGGCTCGCATCGCTCATGATGAGATCGACGTAACGGCGGCGATAGCGCGTCTCGGTGTCGGCGAGGCCGTGCCACTTGTCGGGCAGCGGCCGCAGCGACTTGACCAGCAGGCGCAGCTTCTCGGCGCGCACCGACAGCTCGCCGGTGCGGGTGCGGAACAGGAGGCCCGCGCCGCCGATGATGTCGCCCACGTCCCAGCTCTTGAAGGCCTCGTAGACCGGACCGAGCGTCTCCTGCTGCAGGTAGAGCTGGATCTGTCCGGTGCGGTCGGCGATCTTGGCGAAGCTCGCCTTGCCCATGACGCGCTTGAACATCAGGCGGCCGCCGACCTGCACGTGCGTCGGATTGGCCTCGAGCCACTCGCCGCTCTTCTCGCCGTAGGCGGCCTGCAGCTCGCCGGCGAGCGCGTCGCGGCGGAAGTCGTTGGGGAAGGCGCCGCCCGCGCCGGCGCTACGGCGCAGCTCGGCGAGCTTGGCGCGCCGCTCGGCGATCAGCTTGTTCTCGTCGCCGCCATCATCGCCGCCCCGAGGGCCGCTCGCGTTGTTGCCGTTCTTCTGCATGCGCCTATATGCCCGCCTTGAGCGATGCCTCCATGAACTGATCGAGATCGCCGTCGAGCACCGCCGTGGTGTTGCCGACCTCGACGCCGGTGCGCAGATCCTTGATGCGCGACTGGTCGAGCACGTAGGAGCGGATCTGGTTGCCCCAGCTGACGTCCGACTTCGAATCCTCGAGCACGCGCGCGGCGGCGTTGCGCTTGTTGACTTCGAGCTCGTAGAGCTTGGCTTTCAGCATCTTCATCGCGGTGGAGCGGTTCTTATGCTGGCTGCGCTCGTTCTGGCAGGCGACCACGATCCCGGTCGGCAGGTGCGTGATGCGCACCGCGGACTCGGTCTTGTTGACGTGCTGGCCGCCCGCGCCCGAGGAACGGTAGACGTCGGTCCTGAGGTCCGCGGGATTTATCTCGATCTCGATGTCATCGTCCACCTCGGGCGAGACGAACACGGAAGCAAACGAGGTATGGCGGCGGTTGCCGGAGTCGAAGGGCGACTTGCGCACCAGGCGGTGCACGCCGGTCTCGGTGCGCAGCCAGCCGTAGGCGTACTCGCCCTGCATCTCGACGCTCGCGCTCTTGATGCCGGCCACTTCCCCGGGGCTCGAGTCGATCACCTCGCAGCGGAAACCGCGCGCCGCGCCCCAGCGCAGGTACATGCGCAGCAGCATCTGCGCCCAATCCTGCGCCTCGGTACCGCCCGCCCCCGCCTGAATGTCGAGAAATGCGTTGTGCGAATCCATCTCGCCCCGGAACATGCGCTTGAGCTCGAGGTGGCGCACCTCGGTTTCGAGACGCTCGGCGTCGCGCTCGATGTCCTGCGCGGCGCCTTCATCTCCCTCGGCCTCGGCGAGCTCGAGCAGCTCCGCGGCCTCGCTGATGCCACGGCTCGTGCGGTCGATCTCGCCGACGTCGCTGCTCAGCCGGGCGCGCTCGCGCCCGAGCTCCTGCGCGCGCGCCGGGTCGGACCACACCGCCGGATCCTCCAGCTCGCGCCCGACCTCCTCGAGGCGCTCGAGCTTGCGGTCGTACTCAAAGAAACCCCCGTAGCGCGTGCGTGCGCTCGCCGAGATCCTTGAGGTGACGCTTGAGTTGATTGACTTCCATGGTCGTCCTGCGGCTGTGCTGCGTTCGGATGCTAACACTGCCGCGGCCGGTTCAGCGAGCAACCGGCAGCAGGTGATCGACCAGCAGCTGCAGGCGCCGTTCGCCCTGGTACTCGTTGACGTCCAGCCGGTAGACGAGCCGCACCAGGCCTTCGGGCAGCGCGCCGGCGGCGCCTGCCTCGAAGTGGTTGAAGACCACCGCATCGAAGGAGCGGCCGCTCGACTCCGGCTCCACCCACATCTTCAGGTGCCGCTCGCCGATCACGCGCGCGCTCCTCACGCTGAACACGCCGTCGAAGGACGGCTCGGGAAACGCCTGGCCCCACGGCCCCCCGGCGCGCAGCGCCTCGGCGGTGCCGAGGGCGATCTCGGCGACGACGAGCTCGCCGTCGGTCTCGATGGTCTCCGCCGCGGCGCGCCCGCCCTGCCAGCGCGCCACTTCCTCATCGAAGGCCCGCGCGAACTCGTCGAGCCGTCCGCGCTCGAGGGTCAGGCCGGCCGCCATGGCGTGCCCGCCGAAGCGGCTGATGAGCCCGGGGTGGCGGGTGGCGAGCCTCTCGAGCACGTCGCGGATGTGCACGCCGGCCACCGAGCGGGCCGAGCCGCGCAGCGTCGCGGGATCCGCCGTGGCGAAGGCGATCACCGGGCGCCGTACGCGCTCCTTGACGCGGCTCGCGACCAGCCCGACGACGCCCTGGTGCCAGCTCTCATCGAACAGGCACACGCCGCTGCGCTCGATAGCGCCGGGGCCGGGCTCGGCCAGGCGGCGCACCGCGGCGAGCGCCTCCTGCTGCATGCGTGCCTCGATCGCGCGGCGCTCATCGTTGAGCTGATCGAGCCGCACGGCCAGCTCCTGCGCCACGGCAGAATCATCGGTGAGCAGGCACTGGATGCCGATCGTCATGTCGTCGATGCGGCCGGCGGCGTTCAGGCGCGGCGCCACGCCGAAGGCGAGATCGGCGGCCGTCAGGTCGGCGGCGCCACGCCCTGCGATCGCGAGCAGCGCCCTGATCCCGGCGACGCAGCGCCCGGCGCGGATGCGTTTCAGGCCCTGCGCCACCAGCACGCGGTTGTTGGCATCGAGAGGCACTAAGTCCGCCACCGTGCCGAGCGCCACCAGATCGAGCAGCTGTGCCACGACCGGCGGGCGCGCATCGCTCCCCCCGATCTGCGCGAGGCGCCGCTCGAGGGCGGCCATGATGTAGAAGGCGACGCCGACGCCGGCGAGCGCACGGCTGCCGAAGCGGCTGCCGGCGAGGTTGGGATTCACGATGACGTTGGCATCGGGGAGCTCTGCGCCGGGCAGATGATGGTCGGTGATCAGCACGTCGATTCCGCGGATGCGTGCGGCGGCGACTCCCGCGTGACTCGAGATCCCGTTGTCGACCGTGACGATGAGCGTCGGCGAGCGCTGCGCCGCCAGCGCCACGATCTCGGGCGTCAGCCCGTAGCCAAACTCGAAGCGGTTCGGCACCAGAAAGTCGACGGCGGAGAAGCCCAGGCTGCGGAGCGCGCGCACCATGAGCGCGCTGGCGGTGGCACCGTCGGCGTCGAAATCGCCGATCACCAGCACGCGGCCGCCGGTGCGGTGAGCGATGAGGAGCTCCACCGCCGCCGGGATTGCCTCGAGCGTGCCGACCGGCAGGAGCCGCGCGAGCGAGGTGTCGAGGTCGGAGGCCGTCCGCAGCCCGCGCGCCGCGTAGGCGCGCGCCAGCACGGGGTTGAGGCCCGCGACCAAGACCTGCGCCGCCGGCGCGCGCCGCACCACCGTGAGCTTCATGGGCGAGGCAACCTCATGCGAGTGCCTCGAGTCCGGAGCGGGGGCGGCGCCAGCGCTTGAGGCCGCTTCGCCTGCCGAGCGCGATGCGCGTGTCGTTCGCGATCAGGGTGAGCCGTTTGAGCGAGCCGTCCCGCAGTGCCGCGAGCGCAGGCTGAATCAGGCGCCGGTCGAGCGCCGCCGCCGCGGCGGGCAGGCTCCACTCCTCCCCCGGCAGCTCGCCGGCCAGCTCGACCACGACCACGGCCCGCTCCGCGCAGACGTCGGCGAATACGGCTTCGGGCCGCTGCGGGAGAGTCTGCATCGCCCGTCCATCAAGGGAGAGGAGGCCGGCTACAAAGGCATCCGACCCGAAAACGGCGGTTGCGCCGTGCCGGGCACCGTTGGCCGGCTCCGGCGGCGGTGAGCGCCCGTGTGGAAGCGCCGTCCCCATGGCGCCCCACAGCCACAGCGCCGTGACCGGCGCGGCCCCACGCTTGAGCCGTGCCTCATTGAGCGCCGCTCCGTGCAGCCACATCTCGATCTCCGCGATCAGGCGCAGCAGCGGCGCTGCGGCTGCACCCTGCGGCACCACGAGCAGTCCGCCGGCGCAGCGCGCGGGCTCGGCGGTCGCGACCGCGGCGATTCCCGGTGTGAGAGCCAGGAATTGGCCATCGCTGAGGGGCTGCAGTGCGGCGCCTGAGCCGGCGAAGGTCTGGTGAAAGGCGTCCGCGAGTACTGCCTGCTCCTCTGCTGTGAGCCGCACGATGCCACGCCGATCGAGATGCACGCGCGTGAGTCCCGCGACGAGCTCGACCGGTGTCGCGATCCAGCGCGTCGCGGCCTCGGTGCCGGTGGCCGCGCCCGCTACCGCGGCCACCGACACGCCGGCGAGATCGCCACGGCCGAGCCAGCGCACGAGCCATTCGCGCCAGCCCGCCTCGAGCCGCTCGCGCTCGCCGAACCGCCCGGCGTACTCGAGCCCGGCGAGCGCGCCCGGTTCCGCCGCCAGCCCGCCTGGCGGCTCGTCCGACAGCCGATAAACGTCGGCGATGACTATCACAGCCTCGTGCACGGGCAGTATCGTACCGCCGTGAAGCTCACTCTCGAACCCGGCGTGACCGCCAATCTGATCCGCGGCTACTCGGACAGCGAAGTGCGCATCGGCGGGCACACGGTGCGCGGGAGCTGCATCGTCACCGCCGACACGCTGATCACTCAGTGGGAGCCCCGGAGCTTCGCGGAGCTCGAGGCCGCGCACCTCGAGGCACTGCTCGCCCTGAATCCCGAGCTCGTGGTGCTCGGCAGCGGCCCGACTCAGCAGTTCGCGCCGCGTGAGATTCGCGCGCTGCTCGCGCAGAAGGGCGTCGGGCTCGAGGTGATGCAGCTCGGCGCCGCGTGCCGGACGTTCAATGTGCTGGTGCAGGAGGAGCGGCGTGTGGCCGCGGGACTATTTCTTCGGTAGGGACCGAAGGAGAAGACGATCGGCAGAAGACACAGGGGGAGGCTCAACCAACCAAACAATCATTCGAAGCTGACAGACTCGAACAATTGCACTGTTCTTATTGTTCTTGGGAAACGTTATTGCTGTTGTTGCGACTCCCTCCTCCCTGTGCCTTCTGCTGATGGCCCTCCCCGTTACCTGTCGTCATCGAGAGACAGGGCGTGCATGTTAAACACGTCGCAGATACCGGCGCAAGCGCCTTGACACGCAAGGACTTTTCCTCAGGGGCGCGCCGCTCTGCCGAGGCCACGCGGCATTTTTTCCGGGGAAATACCTGTGTAAGGCATATTGCACAGCGTGTTTTTGATATTTTAGATTAATATAAACAATAGCTTAAAAGATATATCTCGATCATTTCTTCTCAGGCGGTACCACCGAGAAGCGGGACGAAGGCGACGGCTCCGAGGGACTCACGCTCGATGCGCTGCTCACGGCGAGTGAAGCGGACGAGCTCCTGCTCGCCTTCCGGCCCCAGGGGCACGATCAGGCGGCCGCCGATCTTCAGCTGCTTGAGCAGCGCATCGGGCACGGTGAGGGGGGCGGCGGCCACCAGGATCCCGTCGAACGGCGCGTGGGCCTTCCAGCCGACGGAACCGTCGCCATGCCGGAAGCGAACGTTCCGGATGCCGAGCTCTTTCAGCCGCTCGCGTGCCCGGCCGAGCAAGGGCTCGATGCGCTCGATCGTATAGAGATGCGTCACCAGCGGTGCGAGCACCGCAGTCTGGTAGCCGCAGCCGGTGCCGACCTCGAGCACGTTGTCGAGGGGGCCGCCGGTCGGTCCGCCTTCGAGCAGCGCTTCGGTCATCCGCGCCACGATGTAGGGCTGCGAGATCGTCTGGCCGAAACCGATCGGCAGCGCCGTGTCCTCGTAAGCGCGGCTGCCGAGCGCCTCGTCGACGAAGATGTGGCGCGGCACGTTGCGGATCCGATCGAGTACGGCGAGGTTGGCGATGCCCTGCTCGCGCAGCCGCTGCACCAGGCGATCGCGGGTGCGCGCCGAGGTCATGCCGATGCCGGTGAGGCGCAGATCAGTCATCGACGCCTTCCAGCCAGTCAGTGACCGCGGGCAGTGCGCCGTGGCGTGTGAGGTCGACCTGCAGCGGCGTCACCGACACATACCCCCGGGCGATCGCGTCGAAGTCGGTGCCGGGCCCGGCGTCCTGCTCGGCTCCCGCCGGTCCGATCCAGTACACCGGACGGCCGCGTGGGTCCTGCGCGCGCATCACCGGCTCCGAGCGGTGCCGGTAGCCGAGGCGGCTCGCGCGGAAGCCGCGCAAGGCGGCGAGCGGCACGTCCGGCACATTGACGTTGAGGATGAGCGCCGGCTCGAGCGCCTTCTTCAGGAGCTGCGCGACCAGGAGGCGCGCAACCTCCGCGCCGGTGGCGAAGTGCCCCCCGCCTCCGCCGCCGGTACAGAGCGACACTGCGATGGTCGGCAGGCCGAGGAAGCGGCCCTCGAGCGCCGCGGCCACCGTGCCCGAGTAGAGCACGTCGTCGCCGAGGTTCGGTCCGTCGTTGACGCCCGAGACCACCATGTCGTGCTCGAAGTCGAACAGGCCCGAGATCGCCAGGTGCACACAGTCGGTCGGCGTCCCGGGCACGAAGTACACGCCGGGCTCGGACTCGTATACGCGCAGCGGCACATCGAGCGTGAGCGAGTTGCTGGCCCCGCTCTTGTTGCGGTCCGGAGCGACGACGGTCACCTCGGCGAGCGTCGCCAGAGCCTCCCGCAGGCGGCGGATGCCTTCCGCGCGATAGCCGTCATCGTTGCTGACCAGGATCTTCAAGCGATCGTTATTCGCGTCTGTCGCCGAGCCGCTTCGCGGGAGCGCGTGACTATATACTTTTAATGACTGCGGGCGGAGGTAGCGTGTCCCAGCCGGGCGGTGACGACGACGCGGACGATGCGAGCGAGGCAGCGCGCCTGTTCCGCGATGCGGTGCGCGGCGTCAAGCCGCTCGCCGGCGGCACCCATGCCCCGCGGCGACCCAAGCCCCGGGCTCACGCCCGTTTCACGCGCGCCGACCGCGCCGCGGTGCTCAAGGAGAGCCTCGCCGCCGAGCCCCACGATCCTGCCCTCGCCGGCGGGGAGGAGCTGCTGTACCAGCGGCCGGGCGTGCAGGCGGCCGTGGTGCGCCGGCTGCGGCGCGGCGAGTACACGATCGAGCGCGAGATCGATCTGCACGGTCTCACGGTCGCCGAGGCCAAGCACGCCTTGCGCCAGTTCCTCATCGACGCGCTCGAGCGCGGCGTGCGCTGCGTGCGCATCGTGCATGGTAAGGGACTGCGCTCCGGCCACCGCGGACCGGTGCTCAAGGCCGCGGTCAGCGCGGTCCTGCGCCGCACCGGGGCGGTGCTGGCCTATGTGTCGGCGCGGCCGGCCGACGGCGGAACCGGCGCGCTGTACGTGCTGTTGTCGCCGGCGTAATCGGCTACGAGCTCGCGAAGAACGGCGGTCGCAAAGCTGCCGCGCGTGAGGCGAAAGCGCAGCACCACGGCGGCGGGCTCTGCTTCGCAGGTCAGCTCCGCCACACGCAGGCGCAGGCTCCGGCGCTCCTGGGCCATGCCGGCCGCCGCACACAGCGCGCACTCGGCCGCGAACTCAGCGCTGATCCGCATCTCGAGCCCGAGCACGCCCGCGGCGGTTCCCGGCTCCCCCGCTCCCCACAGGGGGCCGGTGGGGTGTATCTCGAGGCGCGTGCAACGCGCCGCGAGCTGGTCATCGAGCGCCACGACGGGGAAGAAGCTGCCGCGGCCGTCCAGACTCGCGAGGTCGCCCGCGAGGAGCCGCTCCCAACTGCCATCGCCGACCCGCGTGGCCAGCAGGGCGTTGAACACCACGCTGCGCGCGGCCGAGAGCACCAAGCCCCGTTCGGCGGCGGGCAGGCGCGCGGGATCCTGCGCGGCCGCGGTGAGATTCCCGCCGTCCCGCCCGAAGCGCTGCGGACCGAAGTAGTTCGGTACCCCGCGCGCGGCGATGAGCGCGAGCCGCGGCGCGAGGCGCCCGGCGAGGCCTGCTCCCCCGCCCCCGGCGGGGCGCAGTCGTATTGCAAAGCGGTTGCCGGCGAGCGCCCCTCGCGGGAGCTTGCGGTTGTGGGCGTGCGACTCGAGCACCTCGTAACCCTCGCCGCGCACGGCGGCGAGGTCGAGCGGCGTCCGCGGCCGCGGGACCGTGAACCACTGGATGGCGACCGCGCGGCGATCCTTGAGCCCCGCGTAGCCGACCTCCTGCGGCCGGCAGCCGGCGTGACGAGCGAGCTCGCGCGCGACCCACGGGGTGTTGGCGTCGGTCTTGCGCACCTTGAGGAGCAGGTGAAGGCCTGCGCCCGCGGGAGCGAAGCCCAGGTCCTCCTCGACCAGGAAGTCCTCCGCACGCTCGCGCAGCGCCGCCTCGGCCACCGGCGCGCCGTGCGCACGCGCGGGGCTGAGCGCGGCAGTCCGCGCCGCATCCGTGGCGCCGGCAGTCGCCATCAGGCCTCGGAAAGCAGTACGACCGCCTGCGCGGCGATCCCCTCGCCGCGCCCGAGGAACCCCAACCGCTCGGTCGTCGTCGCCTTGAGGTTGACGCGCTCCGCCGTTACCTCGAGGAGCCGCGCCACCTCGCGGCAGATCGCCTCGCGGTGCGGGCCGACCCGGGGTGCCTCGGCGATCACCGTGAGATCGGCATTCACCACGGTGAGCCCGCGCGCGCGCAGCATCGCGAGCACTGCGGTGACGAAGCGGCCGCTGGCGGCGCCCTTCCAGCGCGGATCGCTGTCGGGAAAATGCTGGCCGATGTCGCCGAGCCCGGCGGCGCCGAGCAGGGCATCGCACAGCGCGTGCAGCACGACGTCGCCGTCCGAATGCGCAACCACGCCGCGGGTGTGCGCAACGCGCACGCCCCCGAGCATCAGATGATCGCCGGGACCGAAGGCATGCACGTCGACTCCCGATCCGATCCTCACGTCCGCCTCCGCGAGCGCAGCACTGCCTCGGCGAGCTGGAGATCCTCGCTGGTGGTGAGCTTCAGGTTGGTCGACCGGCCTTCGACCAGCAGCGGACTCGTACCGGCCCATTCCATCGCCTGAGCCTCGTCGGTGGGATTGCGCCCGGCGGTCAGTGCCGCATCGAGCGCGGCGCACAGCGGCCCGAAGCGGAACATCTGCGGCGTCAGCGCGCGCCACAGCTCGGCGCGGTCAATGGTGCGTGCGACCGTCGGTCCCTGGTGCGCGTCCGGGTCCGCTTGCGCCTGCTTGAGCGTATCCGCGACCCGGATCGCGAGCAGCCCGCCCTTGCCGTGCGCCGCCACCCGCTCGATCAGCTCCTCGAGGTCCCGCGGGTCGAGACAGGGGCGTGCCGCATCGTGCACCAGCACCCAGTCGCTCGCCTCAGCGCGGCCGGCGAGTGCTGCGAGCCCGCGACGCACCGAGGCGCTCCGCGCACCGCCCCCGGGTGTTGCCGAGAGCCGCTCGCTCCCGAGGCGCGCCGCGACCCGGTGCCAGGCAGAGTCCGACTCGGCGATCACCACCACGGCGTGTGCGCAGCGCGGATCGCCGAGGAACGGCGCCAGCGCCCACTCGATGACGCTGCGCCCCAGGAGAGGTACGTACTGCTTGGGGATATCGCCCTGGAAGCGCCGGCCGGAGCCCGCTGCGGGCATGACGAGCCAATATCTCATTGGCTGAAAGTCGCCTGCGGCGCCTTCAGCGGAGGGCGCCTCAGCCTCATTTGAGGCCGGGGCGAAAGGCGCGACTTTCGCCCCTCATTGGCGAGTCGCAGGCTCAGTGCCATCGCCTGCGGCCTTCAGCGAGCCGCGGTCCGCGTCGGCGACGACGAGGCGGCAGCCGGGCGGGCGGGCACCACCTGATAGAAGGTCTCGTTGCGGGCAATCATGCCGAGATCGCTGCGGGCGCGCTCCTCGAGCGCATCCATCCCGGTCTTCAGGTCACGCACCTCGGCGGCGAGCTGGCGATTACGCTCGGCGAGCTGGGCGTCCTCCGCCTGCTGCAGGGCCACGGCCTGTTTCAGGCGCTCGACCTTGCGCACACCGTTGTCGGAGACCCAGATCCGGTATTGCAGCAGGACGAGGACGACAGCCAGGGCGGCAGCGAGCCACTTCATGGGAGGGACAGCGTAACAGACGCCGCCGTGTGCGCGAAGGGCAGCAGGATGCTCTGGCTACGGGCCACGCGAGGGTCCATTGGGCAATAGTCAGGTAAGTGACTAACTATTGCCCGGGGAGTGGTTACGCGCGGGGAAGGCGTCCCGGCCGGCGAAGCGTACCTTGCCGAGCTCCGCCTCGATCCGCAGCAGCTGGTTGTACTTGGCGATGCGGTCGGAGCGCGACAGCGAGCCGGTCTTGATCTGGGTGGCGGGCGTTGCCACCGCGATGTCGGCGATGGTGCTGTCCTCGGTCTCGCCCGAGCGGTGGGAGATCACGGAGGCGTAGCGCGCCTGGTCGGCCATATCGATGCAGGCGAGCGTCTCGCTGAGGGTGCCGATCTGGTTGGGCTTGATGAGGATCGCGTTGGCGATGCGCTTCTCGATCGCCTCGCGCAGGATCTTCGTGTTGGTGACGAAGATGTCGTCGCCCACCAGCTGGAGCTTGCTCCCGAGAAGCCGCGTGAGCTCGCCCCAGCCGGTCCAGTCGGCCTCGCTCATGCCGTCCTCGATGGTGACGATCGGGTACCTGGCGGCGAGGTCCGCCAGATAGCGGGCAAACTCGGCGGGGGTGAAGACGCGATTCTCTCCTTCGAGATGGTAGCGGCCATCGCGGAAGAACTCCGAGCTCGCCACGTCGAGCCCCAGATAGATATCGCGCCCGGCCTGGTAGCCGGCCTTCCCGATCGCCTCCAGTATCAGGCCGAGGGCCGCCTCGTTCGACTCGAGGCTCGGAGCGAAACCGCCCTCGTCGCCGACCGCGGTCGACAGCCCCCGGTCGGCCAGCAGCTTCTTCAGCGTATGGAACACCTCGGCGCCGTAGCGCAGGGCCTCGCGGAAGCTCGGCGCTCCCACCGGCAGGATCATGAACTCCTGCACGTCGAGACTGTTGTTGGCGTGTGCGCCGCCGTTGACGATGTTCATCTGCGGCACCGGCATCACCGGCTCGTGCTGGCGGGGCAACAGCCGCGCCAGGTGCCGGTAGAGCGGCAGCCGGTCGTCAGCGGCCGCGGCACGCGCCGCGGCGAGCGAGACCCCGAGAATGGCGTTCGCGCCCAGCCTGCCTTTGTTGTCGGTGCCGTCGAGCTCGATCATGCGCGCATCGAGGGCGGCCTGATCGCGCGGATCCGATCCGACCACCGCGCCCTTCAGCACCGTGTTCACGTGCTCGACCGCCTTGAGCACTCCCTTGCCGCCGTAGCGGCGCTGGTCGCCGTCGCGCAGCTCCACCGCCTCGCGCGTGCCGGTGGAGGCGCCCGAGGGCACGGCCGCACGCCCGAGCGTGCCCGAATCGAGCAGCACGTCGACTTCGACCGTGGGGTTGCCGCGCGAATCCAGGATCTCGCGGCCCGTGACATGGGTGATACGGCTCATAACAGTGACTCCTCGAAAGGTGCGGCCTTGACCGCGCGGTCGAGCTCGGTGAGCGTCGTCAGCAGCGGCTCCATGCGCGCCAGCGGCCAGGCATTCGGTCCGTCGGAGAGCGCTTCCTCGGGGCGCGGGTGCGTCTCCATGAAAAGTCCCGCGACTCCGGCGGCGACCGCTGCCCGCGCCAGCACCGGGATGAATTCGCGCTGTCCGCCGGACGAGGCGCCCTGCCCGCCCGGCAGCTGCACCGAGTGCGTCGCGTCGAACACCACCGGGCAGCCGGTGGCGCGCATGATCGCCAGCGAGCGCATGTCGGTGACCAGGTTGTTGTAGCCGAAGGAGAAGCCGCGCTCGCACACCAGGATCGCCTGATTGCCGGTCGAGCGAGCCTTGTCGACCACGTTCTGCATCTCCCACGGCGAGAGGAACTGGCCCTTCTTGATGTTGACGGGCTTGCCCTGGGAGGCGGTGTTGACGATGAAGTTGGTCTGGCGGCAGAGGAACGCCGGGGTCTGCAGTACATCGACCACCGCAGCCACTTCGGCGAGCGGGGTGTCCTCGTGCACATCCGTGAGCACCGGAACCCCGATGCGGGTCCTGACGTGCTCGAGCACCTTGAGCCCTGCGTCGATGCCGGGTCCGCGGAATGAGGCGCGCGAGGAGCGGTTCGCCTTGTCGTACGAGGCCTTGAAGATGAACGGCACCCGCAAACGGCCGGTGATCTCCTTCAGCCGGCCGGCGATCTCCTCGGTCAGCGCCTGGCCCTCGATGACGCAGGGACCGGCGATCAGGAACAGCGGCCGTTCGATTCCGACTTCATGTCCTGCCAGCCGCACGGCATCCATCCTTCCAGGCGTCGTGCCCGCTTACGCCCCGGCGGCCTGCGGAAGCTGCGCGGCGCGTGCGGCCCGCGCGGCGCGGATGAAGCCCGTGAACAGCGGGTGCCCGTCCCGCGGGGTGGAGGTGAACTCGGGGTGGAACTGCGTGGCGACGAACCAGGGGTGATTCGGCAGCTCGATCACTTCCACCAGGCCGTCGCGCGAGAAGCCCGAGAAGCGCATGCCGGCCTGGCGGTAGCGCTCGAGATAGTTGTTGTTGAACTCGTAGCGGTGGCGGTGCCGCTCCATGATGACGTCGCGCCCGTAGAGCTCGCGGGCACGCGTGCCCGCCCCCAGCAGCACCTCCTGAGCGCCGAGGCGCATGGTGCCGCCCTTGTCGGAGCCTTCGGTGCGCGTCTGCGCGCCGTGCACCTGGTCCTGCCATTCCGAGATGAGCGCAATGACCGGGTGCGGGGTGGCGCGGTTGAACTCGGTGCTGTTGGCGTCGGCGAGCCCCTGCATGTGCCGGCCGAACTCGACGATCGCGACCTGCATCCCTAAGCAGATTCCGAGGTACGGCACGCGCTGCTCGCGCGCGCAGCGCACCGCCTGGATCTTGCCCTCGATGCCGCGCTCGCCGAAGCCGCCCGGCACCAGGATCGCATCCATCCCCTTCAGCATGTGGGTGCCATGCTGCTCGATGTCGGTCGACTCGATGTAGTGGATGTTGACCCGCGTGCGGCTCTTGAGTCCCCCGTGCATCAGCGCCTCGTGCAGCGAGAGGTAGGAGTCGCGGATCTGCACGTACTTGCCGACCATCGCGATGTCCACCTGGCCGTCGGGGTTCGCCTTGGCGCTCACGACGTGGCGCCACTCGGCGAGATCGGTCGGCGGCACGGTGAGGCGCAGCTTGTCGACCACGATGTCGTCGAGCGCCTGCTCGTGCAGCAGGATCGGGATGCGGTAGATGTCGTCGGCGTCGACCGCAGAGATCACCGCACGCTCCTCGACATTGGTAAAGAGCGCGATCTTGCGCCGCTGCTCCTCGGGCAGTGGGTGCTTGCAGCGGCACAGGAGCACGTCGGGCTGTATGCCGATGCCGCGCAGCTCCTTGACCGAGTGCTGGGTCGGCTTGGTCTTGACTTCGTGCGAGCCGCCCACCACCGGCACCAGCGTCAGGTGCATGTAGACGCAGTTGCTGCGGCCGAGCTCCACCCCGAGCTGGCGGATGGCCTCGAGGAACGGCAGCGACTCGATGTCGCCCACCGTGCCGCCGATCTCGACCATGCAGACGTCGGCGCCGTCGGCGCCGAGCTTGATGCAGCGTTTGATCTCGTCGGTGATGTGGGGAATCACCTGGACCGTCGCGCCCAGATAGTCACCGCGCCGCTCCTTGGCGATCACGCGCTCGTAGATCCGGCCGGTGGTGAAGTTGCTGTTGCGCCCCGTGGTGGTGCGCACGAAGCGCTCGTAGTGCCCGAGGTCGAGGTCGGTCTCGGTGCCGTCCGAGGTGACGAACACTTCGCCGTGCTGAAACGGGCTCATGGTGCCCGGATCCACGTTGATGTAGGGGTCGAGCTTGACCATGGCGATCTTGAGGCCGCGGGCCTCGAGGATCGCGCCGAGCGAAGCGGAGGCGATGCCCTTGCCCAGGGAGGACACGACGCCGCCGGTGACGAATACGAAACGCGTCATAACTCTTACAGGATTACCCGTCGCGTGTGGTCGCTGCCGCAGAAAGGGCAGATCGACGACGGGCCAGCAGGTTAGCACATCTCCCGCGCCCGTGCCCCGCCGTCAGCGCGCCGCAAACACAAAACGTGCGCGGCGGCGGGTCCGTGAACCTGCCCGCACCGACTGGTCCAGCCACAGGTCCGCAACCGCGAGCAGCCGGCCGCCGCCGTAGACGAGCGGCAACCGTGCGCGTTCGGCCGGCGGGAGCTGCGACTCGCGCAGCAGGCTCTTCAGCGTGCGTCGCGGCCGGCCCGGGGCGATCGCGAGCCGCTCGCCGCCCCGGCGCCAGCGGATCGTGAGCCGTGCTGGCAGCGCACCGAGACTGACCGGCCCGTGTGCATCCGCCCGAAGCTCGATCTGGCCGAGGCCGTCGGGCAGCGGACAGATGGGCTCGGCACGCCACGCCCAGACGATCTCGCGCGGCACGGCAGACCCGCCCTTGCCGATTTCCCGGCCCGCACGGCCTGCGGGACGGAGCGTCAGCAGCCCCGCCTGCCTCTCGAGGCGCACTCCGGGCCACTCGACCGCGGGCTGCGCATCGGCACGGGCCGCGAGCAGCGGGCCGGCGATCTCGTTGAGGCGCGGAGTCGGCGGCACCGAAAACCCACGGTCGGCGATCCAGAACCTCAGGGCATTGCGCCGGCGCTCGGGCGGAAGCGCCCGCAGCGCGCTCGCCGCGAGGGACTGGCCGTGCCGCGCCGCACTCAGGTCGGCGAGCGCCAGGCCCTCGAGCAGCTCCTGTGCTTCGGCGGCGTGGCGCGCCGTGCGGCCCACGGTCGTCGTGACGCCCGGCCAGCGCTCGCGGATGACCGGCAGCACGCGCAATCGCAGGAAGTTCCGGTCCGGGCCTGCATCGGCGTTGCTCGGGTCCTCGAGGTAAGGGAGGCCCGCATTGCGCACGAAGGCCTCGAGCTCGCGGCGGGTGCGCGTGAGGAGCGGCCGCGCCAGGAGACCGGGCGCGAACGGCGCGAGCGCGGGCATCGCGGCGAGCCCCGCGACCCCGGCGCCGCGCAGCAGCATGAGGAGCACCGTCTCGAGCTGATCGTCCTCGTGATGCGCGGTCACGAGGACCTCGCCGGGTCGCAACGTGCCGGCGAGCAGCCGGTAGCGCGCGGCCCGCGCGCGGGCCTCGGGTGATTCGCCGCGCGCCCGCGTCACCTTTGCCTCGAGCACCTCGCACGGCACGCCGAGGCCGGCCGCGACCTCCGCGGCGCGCGCCCCCCATGAGCGCGAATCCGGATGGAGTCCGTGGTCGACGTGTACGGCACGCAGCGCCTGCGGCCGGTGCCTGAGCTCAGTGAGCGCCTTGAGGAGCGCCGTGGAGTCGGCGCCGCCTGAGAAGGCGACGCACAGCTCGCGCCCGGGGAAGCCGGGCAGGAGCTCGGCGAGGCGCCTGCCGAGCCAGCGCGCGCCGAATTCCTCCGGCTTTCGCCCCATCACCCCGCCGCGTCAGGCCGCGTTTTCGGAGAACACGCCGAAGGAGGCGATCTTGGCGGCGCGTGCCGCCCGCAGCTGATCGCGCGGCAACGCGTCGAGCTCGTCGAGATGGCGGATCAGCGCAGCCTTCAGGCGTGCGGCAGTGGTGGCCGCGTCGCGGTGCGCCCCGCCCAGGGGCTCCTCGATCACCTCGTCGACCAGGCCGAGCTTCTGCAGCCGATCGGCCGTGAGGTTGAGCGATTCGGCCGCCACCTCCTTCTTGTCCTGGCTCTTCCACAGGATCGAGGCGCAGCCCTCCGGCGAGATCACCGAATAGGTGCTGTACTGGAGCATGAGGAGCCGGTCGCACACCCCGATCGCCAGCGCCCCGCCCGAGCCGCCCTCACCGGTCACGACGGTGACGATCGGCACCCTCAGCACCGACATCTCGAAGAGATTGCGCGCGATCGCCTCGCTCTGGCCGCGCTCCTCGGCGCCGACGCCGGGGTAGGCGCCCTGGGTATCGATGAACGTCACCAGCGGGATACCAAAGCGCTCGGCCAGATGCATGAGGCGCAACGCCTTACGGTAGCCCTCGGGCTTCGGCATGCCGTAGTTGCGCCGCACGCGCTCCTTGGTGTCGCGGCCCTTCTGGTGGCCGATCAGCACCACCGCGCGCTCCTCGATACGCGCCAGCCCGCCGACGATCGCCAGGTCGTCGGCGTACATGCGGTCGCCATGCAGCTCGTGGAACTCGCTGGCGATGGCGGCCGTGTAGTCGAGGGTGTAGGGCCGGTGCGGATGGCGCGCGAGTTGCGTGATCTGCCAGGGCGTCAGGTTGGCGAAGATGCTCTGCGTGAGCTGCCGGCTCTTGGCCTGCAAGCGTCCGATCTCGTCCTGCAGGTTGACCTCGGACGATTCCGAGGTGACGTGCTTCAGCTCCTCGATCTTAGCTTCGAGCTCGGCGATCGGCTGTTCGAAGTCCAGGAAGGAAACGGCCATGAGCCGGCGAGGTTACGTAAGGAGCCGACGGTTACGCAAGTAAGCCCTCAGCGGCTGTCGGCCGAGAAGGCCCCGCCCGGGCTGGCCGGCGGCGCTGCGTACAGCACCTCGAGCGCGCCGCTCCCCACCAGGCCCTCGAGCTGCTCGAGGAGCTCGCGGGAGGCGCGCACGCTCCATTCGGTACCTAAGTTGAGAGCGCCGCGGGCCGAGGCGGCGGCGTACTCGATGGTGATCGGACAGGGGCCGGGGCGCCAGGGCTCGAGGATCGCGGCGAGCCGCTCGGTGAGGCGCGGGAGATCGGCCTGCGAGCAGCGCAGCACGACGCGACGCGCCTCCTGCTCGCGCAGCCGCTCGAGGTCGCTGACGCGCCGCGCGGCGAGCCGCCACGAGTCGCTGAACTCATCGAAGCGCAGCGTCCCCTCGACCAGCACCAGCGCGTCCTTGACGACCAGGTCGCGATGCTTCTGCCAGGTTTCCTCGAACAGCATGACCTCGAGGCGCCCGGTACGGTCGTCGAGCGTCAGGATCACCCGCGGGCCGCGCTTCTTCACCTCGTCGATGAGGCCGGCGACGGTGACGGGCTTGCCCGCGCCGAAGCGCCCGGGCTCGAGTCCCGCGACCGGCCGGTCGCCGACCAGGTCGCCGATCCGATGCGAGACGAATCGGGGCAGGCTCGCCTCGAAACGCCGCAGCGGATGGCCGGTGAGATAGAGGCCGAGGGTCTCGCGCTCGCCGCCGAGGCGCACCGCCTCGCTCCACTCCGGCAGTGTCGCGCCGCTCTGCGGCAGAGGTGGCGGCTCCACCGCCGTGAGTCCACCGAAGAGGTCATTCTGGCCCGCCGCGTGCGCGCGCGTGTTCTGGTCGCCGAGCTGCATCGCGCTCGCCAGGCGCTCCATGAGGGTCGCGCGGTTGGCGCCGAGCGCATCGAGGCTCCCGGAGCGCAACAGCGCCTCGAGCACGCGCCGGTTGACCTTGGTGAGATCCAGCCGCCGGCAGAGGTCCTCGAGGCTCGAGAACGGACCGCGCGCGCTGCGCTCCTCGATCAGGCCCTCAACCGCGCCCGCGCCGACGCCGCGCACCGCGCCGAGCCCATAGCGGATGCGCCGCTCGCCGTCGGCGACAAACTCGTAGCGCGAGGCGTTCACGTCCGGCGGCAGTACCTCGAGTCCCATGTCGCTGCATTCCTTGATGAGCGTCACCACCTTGTCGGTGTGGTCCATGTCGGCCGACAGCACCGCGGCCATGAAGTCCGCGGGGTGATGGGCTTTGAGGTAGGCGGTCTGGTAGGCGAGCAGCGCGTAGGCGGCCGAGTGCGACTTGTTGAAACCGTAGCCGGCGAACTTCTCCATCAGATCGAAGATGTGCTCGGCGAGGCGCTCGCGCACGCCGCGCGCCACCGCCCCGGCGGTGAACACCGAGCGCTGCTGCGCCATCTCCTCCGGCTTCTTCTTGCCCATCGCGCGCCTGAGCAGGTCGGCGCCGCCGAGCGTGTAGCCGGCGAGCGTCTGCGCGATCTGCATCACCTGCTCCTGGTAGAGGATCACGCCGTAGGTGGGCTTCAGGACGGAGGCGAGGCTCGGATGCAGGTAATCGATCGGCCCGTCGATGCGGCCGTGCTTGCGATTGATGAAGTCATCGACCATGCCCGACTGCAGCGGGCCCGGGCGGAACAGCGCCACCAGCGCCACGATGTCCTCGAAGCAGTCCGGCTGCAGCCGACGGATCAGGTCCTTCATGCCGCGCGACTCGAGCTGGAACACCGCGGTCGTGCGGCAGGACTTGAGCAGCGCAAAGGTCGCCGCATCGTCCATCGGCAGCGCGCCGATCTCGAGCGGCGCACTGCCCACCGGGGCGGCGCGGTTGATGAGCCGCACCGCGCGGTCGATGATCGTGAGCGTGCGCAGGCCGAGGAAGTCGAACTTGACGAGGCCCGCCGCCTCGACGTCGTCCTTGTCGAACTGGGTGACGACGCTGCCGCCGGCGGCGTCGCAGTAGAGCGGCGTGAAGTCGGTGAGCACCGAGGGCGCGATCACGACACCCCCGGCGTGCATGCCGGCGTTGCGCGTGAGTCCTTCGAGCGAGCGCGCCAGATCGATGAGGTTCCTGACCTCGTCCTCGCCCTGATAGAGGCGCTTGAGCTCCGGCTCCTTCTCGAGCGCTGCATCGAGGGTGATGCCGAGCTCGAAGGGGATGAGCTTGGCGATGCGGTCGACGTAGCCGTAGGGCATGCCGAGCACCCGCCCGACGTCGCGCACCACCGCCTTGGCCGCCATGGTGCCGTAGGTGATGATCTGCGACACCCGGTCGCGGCCGTACTTGCCGGCGACGTACTCGATCACGCGGTCGCGGCCTTCCATGCAGAAGTCGATGTCGAAGTCCGGCATCGACACGCGCTCGGGATTGAGGAAGCGCTCGAACAGCAGGTCGTGCGCGAGCGGATCGAGGTCCGTGACCCCTAAGCTGTAGGCTACCAGGGAGCCCGCGCCCGAGCCGCGCCCGGGACCGACCGGCACGCCGTTCTCGCGCGCCCAGCGGATGAAATCCGCGACGATCAGAAAGTAGCCGGCGAACCCCATCTGGCAGATCACGGCGAGCTCGCTCGCGAGCCGCTCCCGGTAGGCGGCGGTGGCGCCCGCCGGGAAGCGCGCGGCCAGCCCGCGCGCGGCTTCCGCGCGCAGGAATTCCTCGGTGCTCGAGCCCGCCGGCACCGGGTATTGCGGCAAGCGCGCTTCGCCTAAGTTGAGCTGCAGGCTGCAGCGGCGCGCGATCTCGACCGAGTTGGCCAGCGCCTCGGGCAGATCCGCGAACAGCGCCGACATCTCGGCGGGGCTGCGCAGGTACTGCTGGCGGGTGTAGCGGCGTACGCGCGCCGGGTCGGCGAGCAGCGCGCCGTCGTGGATGCACACCCGCGCCTCGTGGGACTCGAACTCCTCGGCCCTGAGGAAGCGCACGTCGTTGGTGGCGACCACCGGGAGGCGGTGCCGGGCCGCGAGCGCCACCGCGCCGGCGATGTAGGTCTCCTCGAACTGGCGGCCGAGGCGCTGCAGCTCCAGGTAGTAGCGCCCGGGCAGGAGCGAGCGCCAGCGCTCGAGGGCGCGCTCGGCGTCCGCCTCGCGGCCGTTCACCAGCGCCCGTCCCACGTCTCCCTCGGTGGCGCCGGAGAGCGCGATCACGCCGGCGAGGCTCGCGCTCGAGAGCCACTCGCGCTCGAGCCGCGGCACGCCGCGCTCCGGGCCCTCGAGATAGGCGCGCGACAGCAGGCGCGCGAGGTTGCGGTAGCCCTCCTGGCTCTGACAGAGCAGCGTCACGCGGCTCGCCTCGCGCCGCTCGCCCTCCTCGCGCACGCTGAGGTCGACCCCGATGATGGGCTTGATCCCGCCCTGCAGGGCCTCGCGATAGAACTTCACCATCGCGAACAGGTTGTTCTGATCGGTGACGGCGACGGCCGGCATGCCGGCGGCGGCGACGGCGGCGATGAGCTCCGGCACCCGCACGACGCTGTCGCTGAGCGAGTACTCGCTGTGCAGGCGCAGGTGAATGAAGCCGGGCGACATCGCGGTTGAGGCTAGCAGGGGCCCCGGCGCATGGGACTGAAGGAGCGGCGATGCAGCGGCGAAGGCGCGTGCCGGCGCAGCGTCTTCAGGTGCGCGCGCGTCGCGTAGCCCTTGTGGCGGGCGAGCTCGAAGCCGGGGTAGCAGGCATCGAGCGATTGCATCATGGCGTCGCGGTGCGTCTTGGCGAGGATCGAGGCGGCACTGATCGCGGCGACGCTGGCGTCGCCGTCGACGATCGCCTCGAAGGTGCACCCGAGCCGCAGATCCTCGAGGCATGGGCAGCGATTGCCGTCGATCTTGACGTGCGTCGGGCAGACCGGGAGCGCAATCAGCGCGCGGCGCATCGCGAGCAGCGTCGCTTCCAGGATATTGAGCGCATCGATCTCGTCGCGGTCGGCCCAGGCGATCGACCAGGCGAGCGCGCGGGCGCGGATCAGTCCGGCGAGGCGCGTGCGCTCCTCCGGCGGCAGGATCTTCGAGTCGGCGAGCCCGCGGATGCGGCGCCGCGGATCGAGGATGACCGCCGCCGCCACCACCGGGCCCGCGAGCGGGCCGCGGCCGGCCTCGTCCACCCCGGCGACGCGGGCGCGCGCCTTCATCGGCTCACCGGCGCTCGTCCGGCGCACTCGAGCACGGCATCCGCCGCACGCCCGGCACCGCCGCGGCGCAGGACGGCGTGGATGCGCGCAAACTCATCCCGCAGCCCGGCGACGTGCGCGGGATCGTCGATCTCGGCGAGCAGCGCCGCGCCCAAGGCCGGGCCCGTGACCTCATCCTGCTGGAACTCCGGCACCAGCCGCCGTCCGGCCAGCAGGTTCGGTTGCGAGAAATACGGCACCTTGACGAGCCCGAGTGTGCGTACTATGAAATAGGTGAGCCAGCTCACCTTATACGCCACCACCATCGGTTTGCCCGAGAGCAGCGTTTCGAGGGTCGCGGTTCCGGAGGCGACCAGCGCCGCGTCCGCGGCCGCCAGCACCTGCTGCGCCTGGCCGTCGATGAGGCGAACCCGCACGTTTTCCGCACCTTGCGCCAACTCGCTCTCGAAGCGCTCACGCAGCGCCCGCGAGGCCATCGGTGCGATGAACTCGAGCTCCGGCCGCCGCGCGCGCAGCCAGCCCGCGGCGGCGACTAACGGCGCCGCCAGGTGTGCCACCTCGAACATCCGGCTGCCGGGCAGCAATGCGACTACGCGGGCACCCGCGGCGATCCCGAGCGCGGCCCGCGCGCCCGCGGTGTCGACTGCGAGCGGAATCTGATCGGCGAGCGGGTGGCCGACGAACTCGGCGCGTACTGCGTGTTGTGCGTAGAACTCGCTCTCGAAGGGCAGCAGGCACAGCACCAGGTCGCAGTCGCGGCCGATGCTGCGCGCCCGCCCCTGCCGCCAGGCCCATACCTGTGGGCTCACGTACTGCACGGTGCGGATGCCGGCGCGCTTCAGCCGCCCGGCGAGCGTCAGATTGAACTCGGGCGAGTCGATGCCGATGAAGACATCGGGACGGGCCACGAGGAAGCGCCGCGTCAGCCCGGCGCGCAACCGCAGCAGCCGCGGCAGATGCCGCACGACCTCCGCGAGCCCCATGACCGCGATGCTGTCGGCGCTCGCCCAGGCCTCGCAGCCGGCCGCGACCATTTTTGGTCCCGCGATTCCGAAGCACTCGAGCGCCGGCACGCGCTCGCGCAGCGCCCCGATCAGCGCCGCCCCCAGCTGGTCCCCGGAGTGCTCGCCCGCGACGATCCCGACACGCAGCGGCGCCGCGGGGGCGGCCGGGCGCACCGGCGGCGCGCTCATCGCACGATGCTGCGGCTCGAGGCCTGGATGAAGTCGACGAAGGCCTTGATCTCGGCGCGCTCGCGCGCGACCGGCTCGAGGCGCGCGAGCGCGTCGGCGAGCCTGAGCTGCGAGCGGTAGAGGATCCGATAGGCCTCGCGAACGGCGCGGATCTGCTCCTCGGTGAAGCCGCGGCGCTTCAAGCCTTCGGCATTCACCGCGTGGGGCTCCGCCGGATCGCCCGCCACCATCACGTAGGGCGGCACGTCGCGGCGGACCATGGCGCCGCCGGCGATGAAGGCATGGGCGCCGATCTTGGCGAACTGATGCACCGCGGAGAGTCCCCCGAGGATCACCCAGTCGCCGACCTCGACGTGGCCGCCGAGGACCGCGCCGTTGGCGAACACCGTGCGGCTGCCCACGGCGCAGTCATGGGCGACGTGCGAGCACGCCATGAAGAGGTTGTCATCGCCGATGGTCGTGACGCCCCTGTCGTGGGTCGTGCCGCGGTTGATGGTGCAGAACTCGCGGAACACGTTGCGCTCGCCGATGACCAGGCGCGTCGGCTCGCCGCGATACTTCTTGTCCTGCGGCGCATCGCCGATCGAGGCGAACTGGAACACGTGATTGTCGGCGCCGATGGTGGTCGGGCCATTGATCACCGCGTGCGGGCCGACGATGGTGCGCGGGCCGATCTCGACGCCGGGGCCGATGACGCTGAACGGGCCCACCGAGACCTCTGCAGCGAGGCGCGCCTCGGGCGACACTACCGCGCGCGCGTCGATCACCTGCCGGTCTCCGGCGCCACCAGCATGTCCGCGTGCGCAACCTCCTTGTCGCCGACCAGCCCGATGGTCGAGAACTTCCAGATGCCGCGCAGCGAGCGCTCGAGCTGTGCCGTCAGCACCAGCTGATCGCCGGGCAGCACCGGCTTCCTGAAGCGCGCGTTGTCGATGCCGACGAAGTAGAAGCGCGTGTCCTCGTCCGGAATCACGTTGGCCGTCACGAAGCACAGGATGCCGGCGGCCTGGGCCAGCGCCTCGATGATCATCACGCCCGGCATCACCGGCCGGTGGGGGAAATGCCCGGGGAAGAAGGGCTCGTTGTAGGTGACGTTCTTCAGGGCGCGGATGCTCTCGCCCGGGCGGCACTCCAGCACCCGGTCGACCAGCAGAAACGGGTAACGATGCGGCAGACGCTCGAGGATCGCCTGCATGTCGAGTTGGACGGCTTCGCTCATGAGTCCTCTTCCTGCCCGGATTTGAGCCCCGTGGCGCGTTCCAGCTTGCGCACGCGCTCCTCGAGCAGGCCGCTGCGCTTGAAGCGCCCGACCAGCCGCCGCCAGGTGCGTGCCTCCTCGAAAGGAATGGTGCTGGAGTATACGCCGGCGCCCGCGATCGAGCGGCTGACCGCCGAGAAGCCGGTGATGACGACGTCGTCGGCGATGGTGATGTGTCCCGCGAAGCCGACGTGGCCGCCGATCATGCAGCGCTTGCCGATGGTGGTGCTGCCCGAAACACCGGTACAGGCGGCGATGGCGGTGTGCGCGCCGACCCGCACGTTGTGTCCGATCTGGATCAGGTTGTCGAGCTTGACCCCGTCCTCGATGACGGTGTCCTCGATGGCGCCGCGGTCGATGCTGGTGTTGCAGCCGATCTCGACGTCCGCGCCGATGCGCACCGCGCCGACCTGCGGCACTTTCACCCAGGTGCCGCGCTCGGGCGCGTAGCCGAAGCCGTCGCCGCCGATCACGGCGCCCGACTGCAGCACGGTGCGCGCGCCGACCTCGACCCCGCGATGCACCGTGACGCGCACCGCCAGGCGCACGTCGGGCGCGAGCTTCACGTCCTGTTCCAGCACGCAGTGCGGACCGATGACGCAGCGCGCGCCGAGCTCGGCGCGCTCGCCGATGGAGCAGAAGGCGCCGACGTGGACCGATGGGTCGATGCGGGCGCTCGCGGCGATGAGCGCCGTCGGATGCACCCCGGGAGGCGCGGCCGGATTCGGATGCAGCACCGCGGCGATACGCGCATAGGTCGCGTAGGGGTTGTCCGCGAGCAGCACGTGCGTCGGACAGAGCGCGGCCGCCGCGGGATTGAGCACCACCGCCGCGGCTCGCGTGGTGGCGAGCTGCGGGCGGTAGCGCGGGTTGGCGAGGAACGCGAGCGCGGTGCCGTCCGCGTTGGCGAGCGTCGCGACGTGCTCGACGCGCGCCTCCGGGTCACCCCGCAGCTCGCAACCGAAGCGGACCGCGAGCTCCCCCAGCGAGACGGACATGGCGAGAGTCGACCCCCTGGGTGTTCCCTCGAACGCTACTTCTTGGGCGCCGGCGCGGTCGCCGGTGCCGGAGCCGCCGCCGGCGTCGCCGGCTTGGCGGCGGGCGCCGCCGCGGCGCGCGCCTGCAGCGCGGTGAGGATGGCCGGGGTGATGTCGTAGGCGGGAGTCGCGTAGATGACCGCTTCCCCGCTCAGGATCACGTCGAAATTCTGCGCCTTGGCGTAGCTGCGCACTTCCTCGCCGAGCGTGCGCTGCAGGCGGGACATCTCCTCGTTGCGGCGCGCGGTGATGTCGTCCTGGAACTCGCCGCGGGCGCGCTCGAAGTCGCGCTCGCCGTCACGCAAGTCCTTCTCGGCGCGCAGGCGCTGCTCGTCGGTCATGGTGGCGCCATCCTTCTGCAGCTTCTCCTGCTTGGCCTTGATGGCCTGCGCCTGCGCCTGCAGAGTGCGCTCGCGCGGCGCGAACTCCGTCCGCATCGCATCCTGGACGGCCTTGCCCTGCGGAGACTCCTGCAGGAGCCGCTGCGGGTCCACGACCCCGACCTTGGGATCGGCCCACGCCGGTACCACGGCAGTGAGCGCCGCCGCCGCCACGATCCATCCCGCCACCCGACTGCTAATCGAACAATTCACGGAACACCCACCTCGTATGCTGGAAATATTGCAGGACCGCGGCCCTCAGCAAGGCCCGGAAGTAAACGCTAAGTATCGCCTAAAGTCATCCGCCTCGCTGCCCTAAAACGCCTGTCCTACCGAGAACTGGAAGACCTCCGTCTCATCGCCCCAGGTGGTGATGCCGTCGCCGTTCCTGGCATTCAAGGGCACACCGAGGCTGAAGCGGAAGAGCCCGATGGGCGCGAGCCAGGTGACCGACACGCCGACCGAGCGCTTGAGGCTCGCGAAGCCATTAAAGCGGTAGGACTCCGGGCTGATGTTGTCCGGGCCGAAGAACTGCAGCTTCGAGCCGGTCTCGTACACACCGCCCATGTCATAAAACAGAGAGACGCGCGCGGTCTGCGCCCATTTGGACGGCATCGGGAAGATCAGCTCGTTCTGGCTGGTAATGCGCATGTTGCCGCCGTAGGGGTTGCCGAACTGGTCGCGCGGGCCGAGCAGGCTCTCGCGAAAGCCGCGCACGTTGTCGGGCCCGCCGCCGAAGAACTGGCGGTAGGGCGGGATCGCGGTGGTGTTGCCGAGCGCCCCGCCGTAGTCGACACCCTCGAGGAACGAGAGCGTCCACGAGTGCCACACCGGGACGTATTTGATGAACTGGTAGTTGCTGACGTAGTACCTGACATCGCTCCCCGGGGTGGTCATGGACAGGCTGATCGCCTGGTGCATGCCGCGGTCGGCGAACAGGGTGCGGTTGCGCGTGTCCCAGTCCCAGCCCAGCACCGCCTGCAGGTTCTTGAAGTTCGAGCCGTAGAACACGTACTCGTTGTTGCTCGCATCATCGTGCGCCAGGCGCTGGTAGGGATGGCCGTTCTCCTGCACCCACTGCTGCGCCTGCTCGGCGCTGGTGAGCGAGTTGGTGAGCAGCTGCGAGGATTCGAACACGGCGCCGAAACGCAGATACATGGTCTCGGTGATCGGGTACGCCCAGGTGGGACCCAGGGTGAGGGTCTCGGAGGAGAAGTTCGACGACGAGGACACGAACTGCGTCACGTCACGGTAGCTGGCCGAGATCGTGCGCTGCAGATTGTCGATGGTGGTGTAGGGATTGGTCCACGCCACCGTGTACACCTTGCTGAAGGCGCCGCCGTTGAGCTCGACCGCGACGCGCTGGCCCGAGCCGAGGAAGTCGGCGTCGGCGAAGCTGGCGTTGAGCTGGAACTTGTAGGTCTCGGAATAGCCGATACCGCCGGAGAGCTGCGAAGCCGGGCCCTCCTCGATCTTGTAGTTCACGTCCACCTGATCGGGAACACCGGCGACCGGCGTGGTCTCGAAATCCACCGTCTTGATGTACGGCAGACGCTGCAGGCGCTGCTTGGAGCGCTCGAGCGCCACGTTCGACAGCCACCCGCCTTCCAGCTGGCGCAGCTCGCGGCGCAGCACCTCGTCGTTGATGCGGGTGACGCCCGAGAAGGTGATGTTGCGGACGTAGACGCGATTGCCGGGATCGACGAAGAAGGTGAGCGCGACGGTGTGATTGGTGTTGTCGGCGGTCGGCACCGGCTCGACCTTGGCGAAGGCGTAGCCATCGCGGCCCATGCGGTTCTGCATCAGCTCCTGCGAGGAGGTGATGAGCTTGCGGTCGAAGATCTGGCCCGGATGCACCAGCACCAGCCGCTCGAGCTCGGCCTGCGGCACTACGAAGGTACCGGCCACCTTGATCGAGGAGATCTTGAAGACCTGGCCCGGGTCGACGTTGATGCTGATGAAGATGTCTTCCTTCTCGGGCGCGATCGCCACCTGGGTCGACTCGAGCTGGAAGTTGGCGTAGCCGCGGTCCATGTAGTAGTTACGCACCTTCTCCAGGTCGCCCTGCAGCGACTCGCGCGAGTAGCGGTCGTCCTGCTTGTACCAGGAGAGCCAGTTGGGCGTCTTCAGCTCGAGGGTGTCGAGGATGTCCTTCGGCTTGAAGCGCGTGTTGTTGCCGACGATGTTGATCTGGCGGATCTTGGCGCGGTTGCCTTCCTTGATGTCGACCTTGATCTTGACGCGGTTGCCGGCTTCCTCCTCGACCTTGGTGTCGATGCGCACGCCGTACTTGCCGCGGGCGAAGTACTGATCGGTCAGGTACTGGGTGACGTCCTCGAGCACCGAGCGGTCGAAGGTCTTGCCGGTCGCGAGCCCGACACCGCGCAGCGATTTCTGCAGGTCCTCGGTCTTGATGTCCTTGTTGCCGGTGATCTCGAAGCTCTCGATCGAGGGGCGCTCGGCCACCACCACCACCAGCGTGTTGCCGTCGCGCCGCAGCTGCACGTCGCGGAAGAAGCCGGTCGCGTACAGCGCGCGGATCGCCTCGCGCACCCGCTGGGGGGTGAGGTGATCGCCGATGTTGACCGGCAGATAGTTGTAGACCGTGCCTTCGGTGACCCGCTGCAGGCCCTCGACGCGGATGTCACCGACGGTGAAGTCGGCCTCCGGCGCACCCTGCGCGAACACCACAGCGGCCTGCACCGAAAGTGCCAGCGCGGCCAAAGCGACGCGCAGTTTCATGCTTCAACACCCAAGTAATCTGCCCTTCGCGCCCCCCTGGGCGCCTCACTTGCATTATTCGAGAGCTGCAGGACCTGAGCGGCCTTCAGCCCGGCTGGGGCCGCGGCGCGGCCCTACGCGAACCACTCAACCGAATTGGCGCGCAATGTCGTTGTACAGCGCCACACCCATCAGGACGATGAGCAGCGCGATTCCCACCTGTTGCCCGAACGCCTGAGTGCGCTCCGACAGCGGGCTGCCCTTCAGCCACTCGATGAGCTGAAAAGCGATCTGCCCGCCGTCGAGGATCGGGATCGGCAGCAGGTTGAGGAAACCGAGCGACAGGGAAATCAGCACCAGGAAGCCGAGGAACGCGGACACGCCCGCCTCGGCCGACTCGCCCGCGAACTCGGCGATCGACAGCGGGCCGCTCAGGTTCTTCAGCGACACCCGCCCGAGCACCATGCGCCAGAAGAGCCGCGCCTGCAGCACCGTCATGTTCCAGGCTTCGGCGCCGGCACGGCTCAGCGCGGCACCGGCGCCGAGGTCGGTGTGCAGCAGCATCGAGGCGGGATAGGTGCGGGTCGGCGGCGGCGGCTGCATCACGTGAATGCGGCCGACGCGCTTGCCGGCGACGTCATCGGCCGCCACCAGCACCTCGGCGCTGTGCTGCGCGCCGCCGCGGCGGTATTCGATGGTGACGCGCTCGCCCGGGTGAGCACTGATGCGCGCGATGATGTCGTGGAAGTTGGCGACCGGCGCGCCGTCGACGCTGACGATCTCATCGCCGGCAGCGAGCCCGGCGCGTGCCGCGGGTCCGCCGGCCTCCACCTGGCCGAGCACCGGCGGTACCGGCGGCCAGAACTGGAACCCGAGGCCCCGCAGCAGCTCGCTCGGCTCGGTGAGACGCCGGCGCGTGTCGGCGTCGGCGACCACGAGGCGCGCATCGCGGGCCGCGCCGTCCGTGCCGCGAACGTTGAGGTCCGCCTCGCCCCTGGCGCTCATGGCGTCGAGCAGGTCGAATACCACGTCGCGCATTCCCTGCACCGCGGTGCCGTTGACGGCGCGGATCTCGTCCCCGCTCCTCAAGCCCGCAGCGGCGGCGACCGAGCCGGTGGTGACGTCGCCCACGACCGGCCGTACCTCGCTCACGCCGTTGATCCAGAACATGCCCCACAGCAGCAGCACCGCGAACAGCAGGTTGCTCGCCGGTCCCGCGAGCAGCACCACGATGCGCTGCCAATGCGGGCGGTGGGTGAAGGAGCGCGGCAGGTCGGCGGGCTCGACCGGTCCCTCGCGCTCATCCAGCAGCTTCACGTAGCCGCCGAGCGGCACGGCGGCGATCACGTACTCGGTGGCATCTGCGCCCGCGGTCCACTTGACGAGCGGCTTGCCGAAACCCACGGAGAAGCGCAGCACCCGGAAGCCGAGGCGGCGGGCGACGAAGAAGTGGCCGAACTCGTGCACCGTGACCAGCAGGCCCACGGCGACTACGAACCACAGTACGTACCAGAACAGGCTCATGCGTGAGCGCCCCTCACCGACTCACTTCTTGTAATGCCGACGATGCGCTCGCAGGCCCGCTGTCTGCCCTCGGCGTCGGCGGCCAGAACGTCCTCGAGGCCTCCGATCGGCCCGCCGGCACCCCGTTCCACCACCGCCTCAATGACCGCAGCGATGCCGGGAAAGTTCAATCGCCGCTCGAGAAACGCCTGCACCGCGACCTCGTTGGCGGCATTCAGCAGCACCGGATGCAGCCCCCCGGCGCGCGCGGCCGCCTGGGCGAGCGCGAGACAGCGGAAGCGGTCGTAATCGGGGGCCTGGAAGTCGAGCCGGCCGGCCTTGAGCAGATCTAGGAATTCTACACCGGAGTCGATGCGCTCTGGCCAGGCGAGCGCGTGCGCGATCGGCGTACGCATGTCGGGGGCCGAGAGCTGGGCGAGCATCGAGCCGTCGACGTACTCGACCAGCGAGTGCACGATGCTCTGCGGGTGCACCAGCACCTCGACCTGTGAGGGCGTGAGGCCGAACAGCAGGCATGCCTCGATGAGCTCGAGGCCCTTGTTCATGAGCGTGGCCGAGTCCACCGAGATCTTGCGGCCCATCACCCAGTTCGGGTGGGCGCACGCGGCCTCGGGCGTCACCGCGGCGAGCGCCTCGCGGGGCGTCGCACGGAACGGGCCGCCTGAGGCCGTGAGCAGCACGCGCCTCAAGCCCGGCGGCGCGACCCCCGGGCGCGCCCCGGCGGGCAGGCACTGGAAGATGGCGTTGTGCTCGCTGTCGATCGGCAGGAGCGTCGCGCCCGCGGTGCGCACCGCCTCGAGCAGCAAGGGGCCTGCCATCACCAGTGATTCCTTGTTGGCGAGCAGCAGCCGCTTGCCGGCGCGCGCCGCGGCCAGCGTCGACTTCAGTCCGGCGGCGCCGACGATGGCCGCCATCACGCACTGCACCTCGGCGAGCTGGACGAGCTCCTCGAGCGCGCCGGGGCCGGCGAGCACGCGTGTGCGCGGGGCGCCGCCGCCGAGCAGCGTCATGAGCTCGCGCGCCGCATTCTCATCGGCGAGCGCGGCGTAGGCCGGCTGCCACTCGAGGACCTGGCGGGCGAGCTTGCCGGCGTTGCGGTGGGCGGCGATGGCAATGAGGCTGAAGCGCTCGCGGTGCCGGGAGAGCACGTCGAGCGTGCTTTCCCCGACCGAGCCCGTGGAGCCGAGTACCGCGACGCCGATCACGCCACGACTCCGAGCAGCGTCAAACCTAAGAGCAGCACCGGCGCCGCCCCGGTGAGGCTGTCGATCCGGTCCATGACGCCGCCGTGTCCGGGAAACACCGAGCCCGAATCCTTCATGCCCGCGAAGCGCTTCAGCAGGCTCTCGGTGAGATCGCCGATGACCGAGAACGCGACGGTCGCCAGGCACAGCGGCAGGAATACCGCGAGCGAGACGTGAAACCACCAGCTCCCGCCGATCGCGACCAGCGCACTCAGGGCGACTCCGCCCAGCACGCCCTCCCAGGTCTTTCCCGGCGACACCACCGGCGCGAGACGGATCCGCCCGAAGCGGCGGCCGACGAAGAACGCGCCGATATCGGCGACCCATACCAGGATGAGCGTAAACAGCACCCACTGCCCGTGCGGCGGCGCGAGGCGCAGCCACACCAGCGCGAGCCATGCGGGCACGAGCGCCAGCACGCCGGCGACCCCCGCGGCCCACGGCGAGACGAGGCGCGGGGCGAACACGACCCACATGAAGGCGGTGAGCCACCACAGCACCGCCGCGACCAGAATCAGGTCGCGGCCATCCGGCTGGGCGGAGACGCGCCAGGCGAGCGGCAGCAGCAGTGCGACCAGCGCCACATAGGTGAGCCGCCGCGTCGCGGTCGAGAGGCGCAGGAACGCCGACCACTCCCACGCCCCCGCGAGCAGCATCAGCGTGAGCACCACCACGGTGGCCCACGCGGGCAGAAACAGCAGGATCACCAGGAGCGCCGCGGCCCCCACCAAGGCGGTCAGCACGCGCTTGCGCAACGACTCGCTCACCGGGCGCCGCTCGCCGCCGCCGGGCGCTGTCCGAAGCGCCGTTCGCGGCTCGCAAAGAAAGCGAGAGCGTCATCGAGGTCCCGGGCGGTGAAGTCCGGCCACAGACGCTCGGTGAAATAGAGCTCGGCGTAGGCGAGCTGCCACAGCAGGAAATTGCTGATGCGCTGCTCGCCGCCGGTGCGGATGTGGAGGTCGACGTCCGGGAGCCCCGCGAGCGAAAGCGCCCCGGCAAAGCGCGCCTCGGTGATCTCCTCAGGGAGCATGGATCCGCTGGAGCATTCACGTGCAAGCGATTGAGCCGCCTGAATAATATCCCAGCGCCCCCCGTAGCTGACCGCCACCTGCAGGGCGAGTGCGCGGTTGCCCGCCGTGTGCTCCTCGGCGGCGGCGATGCGTGACTGCAGCCGGACCGCGAGGCTCCTGCGGTCGCCGATGAAGCGCAGCCGTACCCCCTTCTCATGGAGCTCGGCGACCTCGCGGTCGAGCGCGTCGATAAAGAGGCTCATCAGGCTCCCGACCTCGTCGGCGGGGCGCCGCCAGTTCTCGCTCGAGAACGCGAACAGCGTCAGCGCTTCGACACCTAAGCGCGTGCACTCCTCGACGCACAGGCGCACGGGCTTGAGGCCCGCCTTGTGGCCGGCGGCGCGCGCGACGCCGCGCGCGGCCGCCCAGCGGCCGTTGCCGTCCATGGTGATCGCGATGTGCTGCGGCAGATTGGCTGCGCCTGAGGCCATCAAACCTGCATGACCTCCTTCTCCTTGCCGGCGAGCGCGGCGTCGATATCGGCGATGTGCTTGTCGGTGAGCTTCTGGATGTCGGTCTCCGCGCGCCGCTCGTCGTCCTGCGAGAGATGCTTGTCCTTCATCTTGTGCTTGATCTCGTTCATGACGTCGCGCCGCACGTTGCGCACCGCGACGCGCGCGTTCTCGGCATCGTGGCGCAGCATCTTGGTGAGCTCCTTGCGCCGCTCCTCGGTGAGCGGCGGCATCGGAATGCGGATCACGGTGCCGGCGGTCATGGGCGTCAGTCCCAGGTCCGACTTGAAGATCGCCTTCTCGATCGCCTGGACGACGCTCTTTTCCCAGGGAGAGATCACCAGCGTCCGACCCTCCTCGACCGCGATGCTCGCCACCTGCTGCAGCGGCACTTCGCTGCCGTAGTAGTCGACCTTGAGGTGCTCGACCAGGCTCGGGTGCGCGCGCCCGGTCCGCAGCTTCTTGAGATCCGCCTGAAAGGTGTGGACGCACTTGGCCATACGGGTGGCAGCATCCTTTTTCAGTTCTTCGAGCATAGTGTCTCCTCGCGGCCCGTCGCGCTCACTCGTTGGTGACCGTGGTGCCGACGTCCTCGCCGCGCACGATGCGGGTGAGGTCCCCCGGATTGTTGAGATTGAAGACCCGCAAAGGCAAGCGGTTGTCACGGCACATGACGATGGCGGTCGCGTCCATGACGTTGAGCTTGTCGGTGAGCACCTTGTCGAAGGTGAGGCGCGCGTAGCGCACCGCCGCAGGGTTGCGCACCGGGTCGTCCGAGTAGATGCCGTTCACCTTGGTGGCCTTGAGCAGCACGTCGGCGTTGATCTCGATGGCGCGCAGCGCCGCCGCGGTATCGGTGGTGAAGAACGGGTTGCCGGTGCCGGCGGCGAACACCGCGATGCGGCCCTTCTCGAGGTGGCGCACGGCGCGGCGCCGGATGTAGTCCTCGCACACCTCGTTGATGCGGATCGCCGACATCACGCGCGCGTGGAGCCCGAGGCTCTCGAGCGCATCCTGCAGCGCGAGCGAGTTCATGACGGTCGCGAGCATGCCCATGTGATCGGCCGCCACACGATCCATGCCGGCGCGCGCGAGTCCCGCGCCGCGGAAGATGTTGCCGCCGCCGATCACTACCGCCAGCTGCACGCCCATCTGCGCGATGTCCTGCAGCTCCCCGGCGATGCGCTTCAGCACCGACGGATCGATGCCGTAGTCGCCTTCCCCGAGCAGCGCCTCGCCCGAGAGCTTCACCAGGATCCGCGTATAGCGCGGCTTCGCTTGCGTCATCTCTCACCTCCGCCGATGGAAAAAACCCCGCACGCGGCGGGGTCTCTCCTTAGCCTACCGCACCGGCCCTCAGCTCCCGGTCGCCAGGCGGGCTACTTCGGCGCTGAAGTCATCGGTTTTTTTCTCGATTCCGGCGCCGACCTCGAAGCGCTCGAACGCGACCACCTCGGCCTTGGCGCCCTTGACGAGCTTCTCGATGGTGACGTCCGGATCCTTGACGAACAGCTGCCCGGAGAGGGTGATCTCGCTGAGCGACTTGCGCAGCCGACCCTCGACCATCTTGGCGACGATCTCCGGCGGCTTGCCCTCGCCCTGCGCCTGGCTTGTGAGGATCTCGCGCTCCTTGGCCACCACGTCAGCGGGTACCTGCTGTGCGGTGAGGTACTTCGGGCTGCTCGCGGCGACGTGCATCGCCAGGTCGTAGGCGAGGCTCGCCGGTCCGCCCTTGACGGCGACCAGCGCGCCGATGCGCGTGCCGTGCACGTAGGCGCCGAGCTGATCGGGCGAGGTCACGATGGCGAAGCGCCGCACGCTGATGTTCTCGCCGATCTTGGCGACCAGCTCGCGGCGGCGCTGCTCGACGCCCTCGCCCGAGGCGAGGCGCGCTTCGGCCAGCGCGGCGAGATCCTGCGGTCTTGCGGCGAGCGCGCACCGTGCCACCCCTTCCGCGAAGGCTTTGAAGTCCGGTCCGCGCGCCACGAAGTCGGTCTCGCAGTTGACCTCGACCATCGCGGCGGTACGGGCGTCCGCGGACCTGGCGATTACCACCACGCCTTCCGCCGCGACCCGGGTCGCCTTCCTGTCGGCCTTGGCGAGCCCTTGGCGGCGCATGAGCTCGGCGGCCGCATCGAGATCGCCCTTGGTCTCAACGAGTGCCTTCTTGCACTCCATCATGCCCGCGCCCGTGCGGTCGCGGAGCTGCTTGACTGTATCTGCGGTGATGTTCATCGCTGCCTCCTTGGCCTTACTCACCGGCGCCCTCGCCGCGCCCCTTGCGCCGGCCCGTGTTCGCCGCGCCGCCGCGCCTGGCGGCCGCACCGGCAACCGCATCGACGTCGGCGACCTCCGCGTCCTCGACCTCGACCTCGACCTCGGCCTCGGCCTCGGCCTCGAGATCCTCGGCTCCGGGCTCGGCGCTCGCCGCGACGGGCGCGGGGGCGGCAGCCACCACCGGGCGGCGCCGCGCCGGGGCCTTCCTGCGCACCGCGGCGGTAGGCCGGCGGCCGGCGCGCGGGCTCTTCTTGCGCGGGTTGCCCGCCTCGTCGAGCTCGACGAACTCGTCCTCGCCGACCGCCACCCGCGGCACCGACTCCTTGCCTTCGAGCACCGCGTCGGCGATGCCGGCGGTATAGAGCTGGATCGCGCGCATGGCGTCATCGTTCCCCGGGATCACGTAATCGATGCCGTCGGGGGAGCAATTGGTGTCGACGATCGCTACCACCGGGATGCCGAGCTTCTTGGCCTCGTGGACCGCGATGTTCTCGTGGCCGACGTCCACCACAAACAGAGCATCCGGGAGCGACTCCATGTGCTTGATGCCGCCCAGGCTCTTCTCGAGCTTGTCCATCTCGCGCCGCAGCTGGGTCGCTTCCTTCTTGCCGCGCTTGTCGAGGGCGCCCGAGGCGGCCAGCTCGGTGATTTCGCCGAGCCGCTTGATCGACTGGCGGATGGTCTTGAAGTTCGTGAGCATGCCCCCCAGCCAGCGCTGGTTCACGAACGGCTGACTCGAGCGCTCGGCTTCCTTCTGGATGGAGTCGCGCGCTGAGCGCTTGGTGCCGACGAACAGCACCGTGCCGCCGTCGGCGATGACGCCCTTGATGAAGCTCGCAGCCTCCGAGTACATCGGCTGGGTCTTCTCGAGATTGATGATGTGGATCTTGTTTCGCTCACCGAAGATGAAAGGGGCCATCTTCGGGTTCCAGAAGCGGGTCTGATGTCCGAAATGGACACCCGCCTCCAGCATCTGTCGCATGGACACGCCGGACATGAAAGACTCCTTATCGGGTTAAGCCTCCGCGCATCCCCGTGACCATCCCCGCAAGGCGGGGACACCCAGTCAGCAGGTATACGATGCGCGTGTGGGTTGCGTTGCCAAAAAAGGCCGCGCTTTATACCATGAAGACCTCGTCGGAACAACGTCTTACGCCCGCCTGCCGGCCTCTTGGCAGGGGGCAGGGCCGGCCCCATTTTCTACCTATGCACGTGACCATCAAGACCCCGGAGGAACAGGAGAAAATGCGCATTGCCGGGCGCCTCGCCGCCGAGGTGCTCGACATGATCGGCCCCCACGTGGTCCCCGGAGTCACCACCGAGGAGCTCGACCGCATCTGTCACGAGTACATCGTGAAGGTGCAGCGCTCGGTCCCGGCGAACCTCAATTACCGCGGCTTCCCCAAGACCATCTGCACCTCGGTCAATCACGTCGTCTGCCACGGCATCCCGAATGACAAGCGCCTGAAGGCGGGCGACATCGTCAACATCGACGTGACCGTGATCCGCGACGGCTTCCACGGCGACACCAGCCGCATGTACGCGGTCGGCAAGGCCCCGGCGCACGCCCAGCGTCTGACCGACACCTGTTTCGCGGCGATGTGGCGTGGCATCCGCACGGTGCGCCCCGGCGCGCATCTCGGCGACATCGGCCACGCCATCCAGACCTTCGTCGAGGAGAACGACTATTCGGTGGTGCGCGAGTACTGCGGCCACGGCATCGGGCGCGTCTATCACGAGGACCCGCAGGTGCTGCACTACGGCGAGCCCGGCACGGGGCTCGAGCTCAAGGCCGGCATGACCTTCACGATCGAGCCCATGGTGAACGCCGGCAAGCGCCACGTGCGCCTGCTCGGTGACGGTTGGACGGTGATCACCAAGGACCACTCGCTGTCGGCGCAGTGGGAGCACACCGTGCTCGTGACCGAGAAGGGAGTCGATGTGCTGACGCTCGGCGCGGACAGCGGGCCACATTGAGACCTGAGAGCGCAATGGGTGCGGCAGCGCCCTGGCCGTTGCTCGCGGCCCTTCCCGAGAAGCTCTCCGGCGGCGGCGGTGACCCGGCCGCCTGGCGCGCGCTGCTGCGCGAAGCGCACGAGGAACTCAAGGCCCGCTTCTTCGCCGGGGAGCCGGTGGAGGAGCTGGTGCACGCGCGCGCCGCGCTCATCGATGCGGTGCTGCGCGCGGCGTGGCAGATGCATTGCGCGGACAGCTGTGCGGAGTGGGCGCTGGTCGCGGTGGGCGGTTACGGCCGCGGCGAGCTCCACCCCTGCTCCGATGTCGACGTGCTGCTGCTCGCGCCTCCGGCGAACGAAAGCCGAGGCGGCGCCGCGGTCGAGAAGCTGGTCGCCTTCCTCTGGGACATCGGACTCGAGATCGGCCACAGCGTGCGGACGCAGGCGCAGTGCGCCGAGGAATGCGTCGGCGACGTCGGCGTCATGACGACGCTGCTCGAGGCGCGGCTGCTGGCGGGAAACGCAGCGCTGTTCGGTGCGATGCGTACCGCACTCGCGCCCGAGCGCATCTGGCCCGTCAAGCAGTTCTTCGAAGCGAAGGTGCGCGAGCAGGCCGACCGGCACCTGAAGGCCAACGACACCGCCTACAACCTCGAGCCCAACGTGAAGACCGGCCCGGGGGGATTGCGCGACATCCAGACCATCGCCTGGGTGGCGAAGCGCCAGTTCGGCGCCGACTCGCTCGACGGGCTCCTCACCCACGGCTTCCTCACGGCGCCGGAGCTGCGGCGGCTGCACCAGGCACAGGCGTTCCTGTGGCGGGTGCGCTTTGGCCTCCACGCCCTCACCGGGCGGCGCGAAGACCGGTTGCTGTTCGATCACCAGATCCGCCTCGCCCTTGCCTTCGGCTACGAGGACGCTTCCTACACGCTCGCGGTCGAGCAGTTCATGCAGCGCTACTACCGCACCGTGATGGACGTGAGCCTGCTGAACGAGCTGCTGCTCGAGCTGTTCCGCGAGGCGATCCTCACCGAGAGCGAGCCGCCGCGGCCCTTGAATGCGCGTTTCCAGGTCCGCAACGGCTCACTCGAAGCGGTGCACGAGGAGGTGTTCAGCCGCACTCCCTCGGCGCTGCTCGAGATGTTCGTGCTGCTGCAGCAGAACCCGGAGATCCGCGGCGTGCGCGCCTCGACCATGCGCGCGGTGGCCAGGAATCTCTGGCTCATCGACGAGGAGTTCCGCCAGAACCCGCGCCATCACCGCCTGTTCCTCGAGATCCTGCGCTCGCCGGTCGGAGTGACCCACGAGCTGCGGCGCATGAACACCTACGGAGTGCTGGGGCGCTACATCCCGGCCTTCGGCCGCGTCGTCGGCCGCATGCAGTACGACCTGTTCCATGCCTACACGGTCGATGCCCATACGATCTTCGTGGTGAGCAACCTCAGGCGCTTCGCGATCCCGCGCTACGATCAGGAGCTCCCCGAGGCCTCGCGCGTCATGCAGCAGCTGCCGCGCCCGGAAATCGCCTACCTCGCGGCGCTGTTTCACGATCTCGCCAAGGGACGCGGCGGCGATCATTCCGAGCTCGGCGCGGTCGATGCCGAGGCCTTCTGCCTCGAGCAGGGGCTCTCGCCTTACGATGCGCGCCTGGTCGCCTGGCTGGTGCGCAACCACCTCGAGCTCTCGATTACCTCGCAGAAGCAGGACATCGGCGATCCGCAGGTGATCAACGCCTTTGCCCGCAAGGTCGGCGACGAGGCGCACCTCGACTACCTCTACGTGCTCACCTGCGCGGACGTGCGCGGTACGAATCCCAAGCTGTGGAACTCCTGGAAGGCCTCGCTCTTCAAGGACTTCTACCAGCGGGTGAAGCGCGCGCTGCGGCGCGGGCTCGAGAGCCCGATCGACCCCGAGCACCTGGTGCGCGAGACTCAGGACGCGGCGCGGCGCCTCCTGATCGAGCGCGGTGTCGGCGAGGGCGACATCGCCGCCGCCTGGACGCGTTTCTCGGCCGGCTACTTCCTGCAACACTCGCCCGAGGAGGTCGCCTGGCACACACGGCTGCTCGCCGAGCGCGACGCGGCGTCCGACGAGCCGCTGGTGGCGCTCGATCCGCACAGCGTGCGCGGCACGACCGCGGTGCTGGTATTCACGCGCCCGCGCCGCCACGGCTTTGCGCGCACCACCGCGGTGCTCGATCAGCTCGGGCTCAACATCGTCGACGCGCGCATCACGCCGACCGGCGACGGCTTCAGCCTCGACCTGTTTCACGTGCTCGAGGACGACGGGCAGGCGATCACCGACAGCGACCGCCAGGTCGAGATCGAGCAGGCGCTGTGGCGCTCGGTGCAGGCGCGCGAGGATGCACCGCTTTCGGTCTCGCGGCGTGCCCCCCGCCAGGCGCGCATGTTCAACACCCCGACCCAGATCGCGGTCAGCATCGATGAGCGCAACCGCCGCTCGGTGCTCGAGCTCACCGCCGGCGACCGGCCGGGCCTCTTGTGCGACGTGGGCAAGGTGCTGATGCAGGAAGGCGTCGAGCTGCATGCCGCCAAGATCATGACCGTGGGCGAGCGCGCCGAGGACGTGTTCTATCTCACCGACCTCGACAACCAGCCGCTCGCGCATGATGCCGCCGAGCGCCTGAAGGACCGAATGATCGCCGCGCTCGACCGCGAGCAGCAGGCGCTGCGCACCGGCGGCGTCACATCGCGGGCGGCGCCGTGACCGCCTTGCCGGAGCTGCGCGCAACGGTCGAGGCCGCGTTCGAGCGGCGCGCTGAGCTCTCCCCGAAGAATCTCACCCCCGCGCTCGCTGCGGCGCTCGAGGAATGCCTGACGCTGCTCGACAGCGGGCAGGCGCGGGTCGCCGAGCCGCGCGACGGCGGCTGGGTGGTGAATGAGTGGTTGAAGAAGGCGGTACTCCTTTATTTCCGCACCCACGACAACCGCGTGATCGAGGGCGGCTTCACCCGCTTCTTCGACAAGGTGCCCCTCAAGTACGCGAATGCCAGCGAGGCTGAGCTGCGCGCCGGCGGCGCACGCATCGTGCCGCATGCCGTCGTGCGCCGCGGCGCCTACGTCGCCCCCGATGCGGTGCTGATGCCGAGCTACGTCAACATCGGCGCCTGGGTGGGCCCGGGCACCATGGTGGACACCTGGGCCACCGTCGGCTCGTGCGCGCAGATCGGCCGCAACGTGCATCTCTCGGGGGGCGTCGGCATCGGCGGCGTGCTCGAGCCGCTGCAGGCGAGCCCGACGATCATCGAGGACGACTGCTTCATCGGCGCACGCTCCGAGGTCGTCGAGGGCGTCGTGGTCGGCGCGGGCTCGGTGATCTCGATGGGCGTATTCATCGGCCAGAGCACGCGCATCTACGACCGCACCACGGGCGCGATCCTTCAGGGGCGCGTGCCGCCGGGCTCGGTGGTGGTCTCGGGCACGCTGCCGTCGCCCGACGGGCGCTACAGCCTCTACTGCGCGGTGATCGTCAAGCGCGTCGACGCGCAGACCCGCGCCAAGACCTCGATCAACGAGCTGCTGCGGGCCGCAGAGTAGGCGTCCCCGGAGCAGGCGCCCGCCGGGGTGGGCGACCGCAGGGGCAGGGCGCCGGTCAACGACCCTCCTCTTATGTGGTGTGCGCACCGGGAGTGCGCATGAGGAATGCGCATGCCAAATGCGCATGGCCCAGGCGCACGAGCCATGCGTACGGCCCATGCGCACGGCCCATGGGTCAGCAATCGGCCTGGCGGCGCTCCCACGCGCTCCCCTCGAGCTCAAGTTTCATCAGCCTCTGCCGTCACTTAAGGCGAACGCGGAGGGCCGCGTGCCGCCGCGGATGGCTGTCGCTCTCGCTCCCCGGCTCCTGGCGTTGTTCTCAGTACGACGTCTCGATCGGGTCGCAGCCCGAGGCTGTCGTCACGATGAGGACCTCGCACGTGCCGCAGTTGTTCGACGTTCGCAGGCTGCCCACCGCCGAGTTGCTGGTGGCGCTGGCGGTATTCAGCGGGATGCTCAGCGAGAGCGACTGAATGGAGGCCGCCGACAAGGCCTGTTATCAGGCCAAGTCCTACGGCCGGGAGCAGATGCAGGTGGCGCGCGTCTGAAAGCGCGTCGGCCGCGCCGGGTTACGCCTTGCGGCGATCCTTGAGCGCCACGATGGGCGCGGTTCCCCGCGCCGACTGCCGCGCGAGCCCGGCGACCGGCCGGAAGGAGCGTGCGGCGCGCTTCTGGACCTCGGCCTCGAATTCGCGGTAGACCCGGATCAGGAGGCGCCCGAGGGGCGTGAGGCGCGCGCCTCCCCCGCCGCGTCCACCCTTGGCGGACTGCACCACCGGCTCGCGAAAGCACGAGTTGAGGCTCTCGAGCAGCTGCCAGGCCCGGCGGTAGCTCATGCCGAGCTCGCGCGCCGCCTGCGACAGCGACCCTCCCGTACCGATGTGCTCGAGCAGCGCAATCTTGCCGGGGCCCACCGCCCCCTCCCGCCCGAAATCCACCCGGAACCGAACCGCCGGCGCCTGCATGAGTGCCTACCTCCGGCGCGATCCTACCGCATCCGGCGACGATGCTGCGCGGCGGAGGTTGCAACGAGCCATCGACTTCTGTGACGATATGTTCATACGAATATAACGAAAAGGCACGGGGATTCGATGCGACATCGCCCATACCGGCGCGCACGCGCCGCGCACGCCCTGCTCGTGGCCATGTGCATGGGGGCTGCTTCGGTCGTCGAGGCAGCGACCGTCTTCGAGAGCGACGCGGCGCATTTCGACATCTACGGCATCCTGGATGCGGGCCTCGGCTATCTCGAGCACTCCTGGGCCGCGAGTGATGTGTTTGCCTCGACCATCAACCCCTATAACCTGAACGCCGCGCCGCACAGCTTCACCGGCCTCTATACAGGCGGCATCTCCATGTCGCGCGTCGGAACCAGCGGCGAGCTCACCTTTGGCGACGGGGACAGGGTGTTCTTCCGGCTCGAGACCGCGGTCAATGTCACCAGCGGCATGCTCAGCGACAATGGCCAGGCGATCGACAACAACATCTACGTACTGCATACCGCCAATGCGGCCAGCGCCATCGACGGCCAATGGGACTCGCGCGCCGCCTACCTCGGTGTGTCCGATCCCCGATGGGGCTCGCTGCAGGGGGGACGCACCACGAATTTCTCCTTCGATCAGGTCGTGGAATACGACCCGGTACAGGCCGCACTGCTGTACTCGCCGCTCGGGTTCTCGGGCGGCATCGGTGGCGGGCTGGGAGCCACCGAGAACAGCCGCCTCGACGAGAGCCTCAAGTACCAGAACCGGCTCGCCGGGGTCGATTTCGGCCTGCAGTACAAGTTCAAGGGAGACCAGAGCGCGCAATCGGCCGGCTACGCCTGGGTGGCGATGCTCGGCTACGGCAGTGGGCCCTTGAGTCTCAAAGGCACCGTGGCCGAGACCACCAACTCGGTGGTCTGGCCCGTGCAGTACTCCAACGTGACGCCACCCGGCCAGAGCCTGCAGATCGAGAACACCAAGGGCTACATGCTGAGCGCGATGTACAAGTCCGGCTCAGTCACGCTCAAGGCCGGCTACGAGGATCTCGAAGTCTACGCCCCCTCCAACCCCGGCCTCACCGGCATCCAGGACTACTTCGGCATCGCCGTGCCGAAGCCCGCCACGAATGCGACCGGACGGCAGTATTTCCAGGTGTGGTGGCTGGGCGGCGACTATCGCTTCACGCCGCGCCTCGATCTGGCGGCCGGAGTCTACGACGTCGACACCTACAACAACCCCGAGCTCAACAAGCAGTACCTGGCGCTCGGCTGTTCGCTGCTGGCGGATTACAACTTTACCCGTAGGTTCGACGCCTACTTCGGCGCGATGCTGATGCAGTACAGCGGCGTCGGGCTCGACAACAGGGCTCCGGTCATCGCCCACTCGCGCAACGCGCTCTACGGCGTCGGCATCCGCTTCAGGTTCTGACTCTGAAGGGAAAACGGCCGCCTCAGGGCACGGCGTTGGGATCGGCAGACGGCGCGACCGGCCTCACGGCGGGGAACGCGGCGCCGATCGCGAAATTGAGATCGGATTCGCGCATCAGCACCTCGTAACGCGCCGTGGTCTCGTCGATCTGCGCGGTGGTGAGATCGAGCTGCGCCTGACTGAGCTCCACGATCGAGCTGCTGCCGACGCGGTAGCGCGCGTCCGCCAGCTGGTAGGCCGTGGCCGCGTAGCGCGCCAGCTGCTGGTTGGTGCGCAGCCGCTCGCGGGCGTTGTTGAGATTGAGCCATGTCACGCGCACGTCGCGGCTGATGTTGTCCTCCTCACTGCGCAGCGCCTCGGCGGCCGCACGGGCACGCAGCTCGGCCTCGTGCTGGCGCGCGCTGTAGAGCCCGCCGGTGAACAGCGGCACGCTCACCTGGATGCCGCCGGCACTGTAGTTGGCCGGCAGGCGCACGTCGTGCGAGGGGGAGTTGCCGGCTGCCACCAGTGCCGAGACCGTCGGCAGCCGCGCGTCACGGAGCGACAGCGCCAGCCGCTGCGCTGCGTCGCGCTGGTCGCGCAGGCCCGCGAGCTCCGGGCGGTCGCGCAGTGCCTGATCGATGAGCGGCTGCACCACGGCGACCGCCGGGACCGGCACGCTCGTCTCGTCCACGAGCGTGAAGGTGCGCTGCTCGCGGTAGCCGAGCGCCGCGGACAGGGTTGCGAACGAGGAGTCGACGTCGGCCTGCGCCTTCTGCAGCAGCAGCCGGGCCTGCTCGAGCGCGACGCGGGCGAAGCTCACATCGAGGTCGGACTTGAGCTTGTTTTCGGCGAGCACGGCGACGCGCTCGAGCAGCAGCTCCCGGGTATCGAGCGTCTGGCGCGCCACCGACTCGATCGCCTGCGCCTGCAGGGCGCCGAAGAAGCTGTGATCGACCTCCAGCAGCACCAGCTCGCGCGTGGCGAGCGAGGCCTGCTCGGCGGCGCCGGCCTGCAGATGCGCGCTGGCGGCGAGATTGGTGGTGCGCCCGAAATCGGTGATCAGCTGGCTGAGCCCGGCCCCGAGGGCGCTGCGGCTGAACACGGAAGGATTGTTGATTCCGCCGGCCATGAGGCGGGTGTCGTCCGAGTCGGCATGCACCGCGTCGCCGAAGGCGGTGATCTGCGGCAGCAGACCCGAGCGCGCCTGCAGGTACACCTGCTGTTGCGCCTCGGCCTGGAAGGCCGCCGCGGCGATCTGCGGATGGTTCTGCAGTGCGATGCCACGCGCTTCGGCGAGACTCAGCGCCGTCGGGGCCGCGGCGGCCCCCGGTAGCGTGACCGGCGGAGCCGGCGCGGGGGCCGGCCCCGACTGGGCGAAGCCCGGCAGCACCCAGGCGCTCGCGAGCAGACTGAGCGCCAGGGCTCTCACGCGGCCGCCGGCTGCTCTTCGTGGCGGTGCACGATGTAGTAGGCGGCCGGCACGATGAACACGGTCAACACCACCGAGACCGCCAGGCCGCCGATGATGGCGCGTGCGAGCGGTGCGTAGGCCTCCGCGCCGGTGCCGAGCTTGAGCGCCAGCGGAATCAGGCCGATCAGCGTCGCGAGCGAGGTCATGAGCACCGGACGCAGACGCACCCGGCAGGCGAGCGACACGGCCTCGCGCAGCGCCCGACCCTCGCGCCGCAGACGATTGGTGAATTCGACGATCAGGATGCTGTTGGAGACCACGATGCCAACCATCATCACCACCCCCATGAGGGACATGACGTTGAGGGTGGTTCCGGTTACGAGCAGCGTGAGCAGCACACCGGTCAGCCCGGTCGGCACGGCCAGCAGGATCAGCAGCGGATCGATGAACGACTGGAACTGTGCCACCAGGATCAGGTAGACCAGCACCGTCGCCAGGATCAGCCCGAAGCCGAAGGCACTGAAGGAGGTGCGCATCGCCTGCGCCGAGCCGCGCACCACCACGCGCACGCCTTCCGGCATCGTGATGTCGTGAATGATGCGCTCGACGTGGCTCAGCACGCCGCTGATGTCCTCGCCTGCGGGCGAGACATAGACGTCCATGACGCGACGCAGCTGGTAGTGGTCAACCTCGGTGGGCGAGTTGATGTGGGTGATGGTGCTCACCGTATCGAGCTGTGTCGGCAGCTCCGAATGCGCGCCACGCAGCGGCACGGCACGCAGGTCGGCGAAGTTGTGGATGATGTTCTCCGGATACTGCACCGTCAGCATGTAGTCGTTGCCGGTCTTGGGGTCCACCCAGTAGGACGGCGCGATCATGCCGTTGGAGGTGAGCGCGGTGATCACGTTACCGACCACCTCCTTCTCGTTCAGCCCGAGCTCGCTGGCGCGCACGCGGTCGATGTCGAGCCGCAGCGAGGGGTAGTCGATGTCCTGCGGCAGCAGCACGTCGCCGACGCCCGGGAGCGCTCGGGCCTGGTATGCGATCCGCGCGGCGACTGCGTGCGCCGCCTCCATGTTGGTGCCGCTCACCTGCACGTCGAGGGGCGCCGGCAGGCCGAGGTTGAGCACCGCATCCACCAGTCCGCCGGTCTGAAAGTAGCTGCTCACCAGCGGCAGCTGCCGGCGCAGCTGGGCGCGCACCAGGTTCATGTACTCGAAGCTCGAGCGCGAGCGGCGGTCCTCGAGGCCCACCTGTACGAAAGCGGTATGTGGCCCGGAGTTTGGGGTGTAGATGGAGGAGAAGCCCGGCGTGGTGCCGATGTTGGAAACCAGAATCCTGAGCTCCCCGGGTGGCACCACCCGGCGCACGATCTGCTCCACCTCGCCGACCAGCTGATCGGTGATCTCCAGCCGCGTGCCGGTGGGCGCCTTGAGGTTGATGACGAACTGCCCGGGGTCGGTGCGTGGGAAGTAGGTCTTGCCGATCAGGGGATAGAGGGCGAGCGATACCAGGAACACTCCGCTGATCGCCAGCACCGTCGCCAGCGGCCGCAGCAGCGCGCGTCCCAGCGTCGCCTCGTAGCGGTCCAGCATGTTGCGGAAGCGGCGGTTGAAGTCGCGGTTGAAGCGGCGCGCCGCCGCCGTCAGCCGGCCTGCCCGCGGCGGCGGCCCGCCGGCGACCTCGGCGGACAGCGCGTCCTCGGTCGCCGCGTCGTCCCCGGTCCGGTGCGCGTGTCCCTCGATGAGGTGCGCGCAGAACAGCGGCACGACGGTCATGGCCACGAAGTACGAGGCGAACAGCGACAGCACCACGGCGAGCGCGAGTGCGGTGAACAGGAAGCGGCTCACGCCGTAGAGGAAGATAACCGGGAAGAATACGATCGCCGTAGTGAGCGTCGCCGCCAGCACCGGCAGCTGCACCTCCTTGCCGCCGCGCTCGGCCGCCACCGCCGGCGCCTCGCCGAGCTCGATGTGCCGGAAGATGTTCTCCAGCACGACCACGGAGTTATCGATGAGGCGCGAGAAGGCGAGGGCCAGCCCGCCGAGAATCATGGCGTTGATGGTGCTGGCACCGAACGACAGGGCGATGAATGTCGCCAGCGCCGACAGCGGAATCGAGAGGAATACCGCCGCCGTGGCGCGCATGCTGCCGAGGAACACCAGGATCATGACACCGGTCAGCACCAGCCCGATCAGGCCCTCGTGGATGAGGTTCTCGATGGCGCTGCGCACGAATTGCGACTGATCGAACACCACCGAGGCGATCAGCTGCTTGGGCACGTCGAGCAGGTTGCGCACGCCGCGGCGGATACCGTCGACGACCGCGATCGTGTTGGCATCCCCGCCCTGCTTGAGCACCGGCAGGTACACCGAGGGCTGCCCGTCGACACGTACGACGTTGTATTGGATCTGGGCCGCGTCCTCGGCCTTGCCGACGTCCGCCACCAGCACCGAGGCGTCGCCCACGGTCTTCAGTGGCAGGCGGTTGATGTCCGCCATGGCGTCGACCTGGCTGTTGGCGTACAGGTTGTAATCGTACGGCCCGATCTTCACATCGCCCGCCGGCAGGATCAGGTTGGCGTCGTTGACCGTGCGCACCACGTCCATCACCGACAGCTGATGCGCCTGCAGCTTGAGCGGATCGACGTACACCATGATCTGGCGGTAACGCCCGCCGAAAGGCTGCGGCACCGAGGCGCCCGGGACGTTGGCGATCTGGTTGCGCACGTCGTACTGCCCGAGGTCGCGCAGTCGCGCTTCGTTGAGCCCCGCGCCCTTCAAGGTCACCAGGCACACCGGCAGGCTCGAGGCGTCGAACTTCAGCACTACCGGCGGCAAGGTGCCGGGAGGGAGCTTGCGCAGGTCTGCGAGCGCGAGATTGGCGATGCTGGTGACGGCGGCGTCGGCGTCGAATCCCGGCTGGAAGTAGATTTTGATCAGGCTCACGCCGGGGAGCGAGCGCGACTCGATGTGATCGACGCCGCTGGCGAGTGTGAAGAAACGCTCGAAGCGGCCGGTTATGTCGGTCTCGATCTGCTCCGGCGGCATGCCGGAGAAGAAGGTCGCCACCACCACGACCGGGATGCGAATCGGCGGAAACAGATCCACCGGCATGCGCGCCACGCTGGTGATGCCAACCACGCAGGTAATCAGGCAAATGACGATGACAAAATAGGGGTAGCGCAGAGCGAAGCGGGACATGCGCGCCTTCCGGTGCTAGGGCTGCGAGGAAGCCAAAAAGCGGCGCAGCTTCTCGAGCGTGAAATCGGGAGCACGGCACAGGGCGATGAGCGCCTGTTCATGCTCGCGGATGGCGGCGGCCGCCTGCGGCACGCGCGCGGCAATCGACAGCGGTACCGACTGCACCCCGTGCAGGTCGCCGTGCAGCAGCTCGCCCGATTCGATCTTCAGGCCGCCGATCTCGACCGGCCCGCCGAAATCCACGATGTGCACGTAGCCATGCGAGACCGCGATACTGCCGGCGAAGTAGTGAAAGCCGGCGCTGCGGGCCGCCGGGATGTCGCGCACCGCGCCGTTGGTGACGACGCCGATGCAGTGCAGACGCCGCAGCACTTCCATGTGCACCTCGCCCACCAGCGAGCACAGGCCCGGGCGTGCGCTCACATCCTGCACCACCACCACGCGCGGAGCGGGCAGCTGCTCGATGTAGTCCCACCAGTCGCTGCGATCGGAGAAGCGCGCGCCGGCGGTCGGTGGGTCCGAGCCGCGGATGCGCACCGTGGCGGCGTAGCCGACCATGGGGGCGAGCTCGGGAGACAGGCTCCTCACCGTATAGTCAACGAACCCCTCGTTGCGCAGGCGCAGACTGAAGGTCTCGATGGCGTTGGCGAGCAGGCAGGCGTCCAGGCGGCGCAGCGCCTGCAGCTGCTCGCGGCCCAGGGGAACCTGCGGGGCGCTGCTCATTCGCGTGCCAGGGGCGCCGTGAGGCGCGGCTCGACCCGCTCACCGAGGGGGACCTGGCCCGGATTGCCGATCATCACCAGCTCGCCCTCCTTGAGGCCGGAGAGCACCTCGTAGCGCGAGGGCGTCTCGAGCCCGAGCGTCACCGCCCGCTCGGCGACGCGGTGGGCGGCATCGACCACCAGAACCCTCCGGCCGCCGGGCGGCACCGCCTCGATGGGGATCGCGAGTGCGTGGGGACGCTCGTCGAATTTCAGCTTCACGGTCGCGTACATGCCCGGCACCAGCTCGAGCGTGGGGTTGGGCACCTCCATCTCCACGACCATGGTGCGGGTGCTGTCGTCAACCTTGTCCGAGAAGCGCTTGATGCGACCGCTGAACACGCGCGCACCGAGCGAGTCGACGCTCACGCTCACCGGCGCATCGAGGTGGATGCCGGTCACGTAGTCCACCGACACCGGGAAATCGAGCCGCAGCAGCGTGTTGTCGGACACCCGCACCAGCGGCATCGCCTGGGTGTTGGAGGCGGTACCCGCCTGGATGAGCGCGCCCGGGTCGGCGTAGCGCTTGGTGATGACGCCGCTGAAGGGTGCGGTGATGCGCGTGTACGCGACCAGCGTCTGATACTTGCCGACGTCGGCCCTTGCGGCGGCGAGGGTGCCTTCCGCGGTGGCATCGCGGGCTTCGGCGGTATCGAGATCCTGCTCGGCGATCAGATTCGGGTGCTCCTTATTGACCGCCACCAGGCGCGTGTAGGCGAGGTGCGCATCGCGATAGTCAGCCTGCGCGCGCCGCTGCGCGGCCACCGCATGGTCGAGCTCGTCGGTGAGCTCCGGCACCTCGAGCACCGCGAGCAGCTGCCCCGCCCTGACCTTGTCGCCGAAGTCGACCTTCATGTCCTTTACGAAGCCGGACACCTTGGCGTGCAGCTCGACCTCGGCGTACGGACGGAACTCCGCGGGGATGGTGATCTCGCGGTACAGGTCCTCGCGGTCGACACGCGCCACGGCCACCGCCGCGAGGGCGACGTGTGCGGCGGCCGCGCGCGCGGCACGTCCGTGCCAGCTGCGCGCGAGCACGATCACCGCCAGCGCGAGGACCGAGAGGCTCAGCCATCCCCAGCGCTTGCCGACGGCGTAGCGGCTGCGCTCCATCACGGACTCCCCGTCGGGTCGGCAGCCAGCGGCTGGCGCACGCGGAAAGTGCTGCCCCGGCCCGGGTTGCTGAGCACCTCCACCTGGGCGCCATGTGCGGCGCAGATGGACTGCACGATCGAGAGGCCGAGGCCCGCGCCCCCCTGCTCGCGCGAGCGCGAGCCGTCCACGCGGTAGAAGCGCTTGAACACATGCGGCCGGGCTTCCTCCGGAATGCCGATGCCATCGTCGGCGACCTCGAGCACCGCGTCGGGCCCCTCGCGCCTCACGCGCAACGTCACTCTCCCGCCATTCGGGGTGTACTTGATGGCATTGTCGAGCAGATTGACGATGACCTGCTTGAGGCGCGCGCGATCCCCGCGCACCGTCACTTCGGGCGCGGACTCGCAGTCGACCCGGACATTCTTGTCGGTCGCGAGCAGGCTCATCTGCTCGGCGGTGGTGGCGGCGAGCTCCGCCAGATCGAAGCAAAGCCACTGCCCGCTTGCCTCGCCGGCGTCGAGCCGCGAGAGCGCGAACAGGCTCTCGACGATTTCGGCGAGGCGCTCGACTTCCTCGAGCACGCTCCCGAGCGCTTCGCGGGTGTCGCGCGCCAGCCGCGCATCCTGGGCCAGACTCTCGAGCTCCCCGCGCATCACGGTGAGCGGCGTGCGCAGCTCATGGCTCGCATCCGCCACGAACTGCTTCGAGCCCTGCAGCGCGTCTTCGAGGCGGCTGATCATGTGGTTGAGCGACACCGAGAGCCGCTCGAGCTCGTCGCCGCTCTGCGCCACGGGCAGGCGCTCGCTCAGGTTGTGCTGGGTGATCTCCTCGGCCTTGATGGCCATGCGCTCGACCGGCCGGAGCGCGCGCCGCACCAGCACGAACCCCCCGATGACCGCCACCATGACGGCAACCGGCAGTCCCACGGCCAGCATGACCAGCACCTGCGCCAGCGTCTCCTCGGCCGGCGCCGCGGACGTACCGACCTCCACGCGGTAGAGCGTGCCATCGCTCCCGGTGGCCGGCACCGCCGCGACCAGCAGCGCGCCGCCCGCAACCGGCACCTTAGCCGCCGAGCCTTCGAGGAAGTTGCCGCCGACCTCCGGCACCCGCGAGGGATCGAAGACCTCGTTGCGCGGCGTGCCGGAGGCGTACACCACGTGCCCGTCCGCCCGGGAGATGCGGATGAAGCGCTCGTTGATCTCGGGCGAGTAGAGCTTCTCGACCTCGTTACGCATCGCATCCTCGCCGTCGCGGCGCGCCTGAGCCACGAGCGTGCCGGCGATCTGCCGGGCGCGGCGCCCCTGGATGTCGAGGAGATTCGCCTCGAGGTAATGACGCAGGAAGAAGAAGGTAAGCACCCCGAGCAGCACGAACACGGTGGTGAGCACCCCCGCATACCAGGCCACCAGGCGAACGCTCAGGGAACGCGCGTTCATGCTTCCGGGCCCACTTCGAGCCCGTAGCCGACCCCGCGCACCGTGCGGATCAGCTTCACCGGGAATGGATCGTCGACCTTGCTGCGCAGGTGCCGCACGTACACGTCGACGATGTTGGTCAGCCCCTCGAAGCTCTGATCCCACACGTGCTCGATGATCATGGTGCGCGAGCACACCCGCCCGGGATTGGACGCAAGGTACTCGAGCAGGGCGTATTCCTTCGGGGTGAGCTCGATCCGCCTCCCGCCGCGACGTACCTGCTTGCTGAAGCGGTCGACCTCGAGGTCGCCCACCCGCAGCACGCTCGAGCGGGCCACCGGTCCGCGCCGCAGCAGCGCCTTGACGCGCATGATGAGCTCGGCAAAGGCGAAGGGCTTCGTCAGGTAGTCGTCGGCCCCCGCCTCGAAGTTCTGCACCTTCTCCTCGGTCGCATCGCGCGCGGTCAGGATCAGGATCGGTACCTGATGGTTGCGGCGCCGGATACGCTTCAGAATCTCCTCGCCCGGCAGGCCCGGGAGCATCAGATCGAGAATGATGAGGTCGTACTCGTAGGCCTGGGCGAGCTCCCAGCCGCGGGTGCCGTCGTCGGCGACGTCGACGGCGTAGCTTTCCTGCCGCAGCGCGCGCGCCACGAGCTCGGAAACCTTCTTCTCGTCCTCGACCAGGAGCAATCGCATGGCTGCGAGTTGTCCGTATTGCGGCTTCGGGTCCTCAAGTGGAGCATACGGCCATTAATAAGCGGCAAACGCTCGATTAAAAACCATTCAGAAAAATAGAAGTTGCATTTAAGGCTTTGATATGGAAGAGTTTAGCGCCCGTTTGGGAGGGTTACTCAGCAGGTCGGCTCGCGGTCGGAAGGGGCATTAGGTGCCCAAGAATCTCGGCCCGGTAACAAAAGTGCCATCTGACTGCGGTACAACTGCCGTGCAACTGAACCGGAGTGAGCCCCGCACGGGGCGGATCATGAGAGGTTGCGGCGATGCAACACTATGGGCCCGGCTCTCGGGTACAGGTGTCTGAGCCGCCGCGTCGGCTTTTTCAAAACCAACAGGAATTCCGAAGATGACACCCATTCGTGCCTGTCTCTTAACGGCTTCGCTGGCGGCAGCGGGTCTGGCGCAAGCGCAGACTCCACCGCCCGCGCCGGCGCCGGCCACCAAGGCTGAGGACAGCAGCCTCACCTGGAAGGGGATCACGCTCTACGGCATCGTCGACATTGGCATTCAGAACGACACCCACAGCGCGCCGTTCAGCGACTACTTCCCGGTGGGGTCCGGATCCCTGGTGCAGAAGAATGACTACGACTCCCCCACGGGGATCACGCCGAGTAACCTCTCGCAGTCCCGCGTCGGGATCTCGGGCAACGAGCCGATCGGCGGCGACTGGGCCGGCATATTCCGGTTCGAGACCTTCTTCAACCCGCAGTCGGGCGACATCTCCGACGCCTGCAAGTCGGTGGCGCTCAACAACGGGAAGGCCCTCACCGCGCAGAACGTCGGCGTGGACAGCAGCATTTGCGGCCAGTTGTTCTCGGGAGCGGCCTACGCAGGCTTCAGCTCGCCGACCTACGGCAGCTTCACCTTCGGCCGCAACGTCACGCTGCTCGCCGACGGTATCGGCAAGTATGACCCGCTGGGCGCCTCGAACGCGTTCTCGCTGATCGGCTTCTCGGGCACGGCGGCCGGCGGCGGCGACACGGAAGACCGGCGCCTCGATCAGTCGATCAAGTACTACGCCAAGTACGACTGGCTGCACTTAGGCGCCCTGTACCAGTTCGGCAGCCAGAGCGGCAGCATCAACACCGGCTACCAGTTCCAGATCGGCGCCGATTATGCGGGCTTCTCGATCGACGGCTACTACTTCAAGAAGTACGACGCGATCGGAGTCGGCTCGCTGAGCGCCGCCCAGGTGACGACGCTCCAGACCGGCACCTGCACCGCGGCCGCGCCCGCGACCCCGGTGTGCTGGCCGATCAGCAACTCGCTCTCCGGGACGATCTCGGACAACCAGACCTACTCGGTCATGGCTTCGTACGCGATCCCCTCGTCGACCTTCAAGCTGTTCGGGGGCTACGAGCACATCACCTTCGACAATCCGAGCAATCCGCTGCCGGCCGGCACGCTCACGATCGGCGGCTACATCCTCGCGTTCACCAACAACGCCGCCTACAACAACCAGAAGGTCCTGGACGTCTACTGGGGCGGCGTCAAGTGGGGCGTCATGCGCGACCTCGACCTGTTGGCGGCCTACTACGGCTATAAGCAGGACAGCTACGCTGCGGTCAGTTGCAGTAATACCTCGAGCGGCGCCTGCAGCGGCACCGAGACTGTGATGTCGCTCGTGCTCGATTACCGGCTGACGAAGCGCTTCGATGTCTACGGAGGCACGATGTACTCGGGCGTCCAGGATGGACTCGCCAACGGCTACCTCTACCATACCAACATCGCCACCACGGCGGGTCTGCGCTTCAAGTTCTGAGAGCGCTGCATGGAGGTTCCGCCCACCGGCGGAGGAATCGATGGGGCCCGCGCAAGCGGGCCCTGTCCTTTTTGGGGCTCAGCCGAAGCGGCCGGTGATGTAGTCCTCGGTGAGCCGGTGACGCGGGTTGGTGAACACCCGGTCGGTGTCGCCGACCTCGATCAGCTCGCCGAGATGGAAATAGGCGGTGCGCTGCGAGACGCGCGCCGCCTGCTGCATGGAATGGGTCACGATCACGATCGCGTACTGCTCGCGCAGCTCGTCGATCAGGTCCTCGATGCGGGCGGTCGCCACGGGATCGAGCGCCGAGCAGGGCTCGTCCATGAGAATGACCTCCGGTTGCACCGCGATCGTGCGCGCGATACAGAGGCGCTGCTGCTGGCCGCCGGAAAGACCGGTGCCGGGACCCCCCAGGCGGTCCTTGACCTCGTCCCAGAGCCCCGCCCGCGTCAGGCTCGTGCAGACGATGTCGTCGAGATGAGCGCGGCTCCTTGGAAGCCCGTGAATGCGCGGCCCGTAGGCGACGTTGTCGTAGATCGACTTCGGGAAGGGATTTGGCTTCTGGAACACCATGCCGACGCGCGCGCGCAGCTGCACCACGTCGCGGCGCTCGTCGTGGATATCGCCGCCGTCGAGCGTGATGCTCCCGGTCACCCTGGCGCCCGGGATGGTGTCGTTCATGCGGTTCAGGCACCGGAGGAACGTCGACTTGCCACACCCCGAAGGCCCGATCATGGCCAGCACCTGGCGTCGCCCTACGTCGATCGTGACGTTCTTGAGCGCCTGCTTGCCGCTGTAGTAGACGTTCACGTCACGGCAGGCAAAGACCGGGTCCTCCACGACGGTCTTCTCCGCGGCGGGGCGCGCGCCCGCCTCGGCGGACACCGCGACGTGCACCCGTCCGCTCGGCTTCAGGTTCAGGCCGCTCTCGCCGACGTGGCGCTGGGAAGGCTCGGCAGCGGCCCCAATGCGCGGCGTCGCAGGCCTGCCGGCGGACCCGTTGCCGCCGTCCCCTGCCCTGGCGCTCACGCCGGCCGCGCCGTTGCCGCGGGCCGTGCCGGGCGAGGCGGCGGGGGCTTGCGGTGGCCGCGGATCTTCCTTGGGTGGCTCGCTCATGGGTCGGTCTCAGCCAAACCTTCCGGTGACGTAGTCGTCGGTGCGCCGGTTCTTCGGCGCCGTGAAGAGCTGGTCCGTGGGCCCCATCTCCACCAGCTCGCCCAGGTACATGAAGGCGGTGAAATTCGACACGCGC
>DATIXU010000069.1:0-5470 GCA_035518275.1 Steroidobacteraceae bacterium | reverse complement strand
GGCTCATCGGCGAACGCATTGACCCAGGCAAAGGAGTTCCGCGTCGCACCCTGCGCGGGTGCGACTTTCTCGAACAGCCACACCGCAGCGCCCGATCGCGCCAGGTGCAGCGCGATCGAGGCGCCCACGATACCCCCGCCGGCGACGCCCACGCGCAGCCGCGGTCGGGCCGCCGCCACCGGACGCAACGCCCAGCTCGATGCCGTGGCCGCGAGAGCGGCGAGCAGTGCCCGGCGACGCCGATCCGGAGCGGCGTAGCGCATTCTGCCGATAGCAGACACTCGCATTACGCTGGCTGTTTCCTGCTGCCCGCCGACCGGCCACCATTCTGATCCAAAACCAAACCGGGTGCAGTCACGAATCTCCGCATATCGGAGCTTCGATCCTGCGAATTTCGGCCCATACTTGAGCCAGCATGAGGTTCTTCCCGCTGCTGTGGGCCGGACTATGGCGCAGGCCGACTCGCTCGGTCCTCACAGCGCTGTGCATCGTGACCGCATTCCTGCTGCTTGGGCTTCTCGAGGGCGTCAACGCGGGATTCGCAAAAGCCATCGCCGAGGCACATCGCGACTTACTCGTGACGCGTACAAGGGTTCGCGGTGGTGCGCCGATGCCCATTGCCGCGTTGGCGACCATTCAAAGCATTCCAGGCGTGAGGGAGGTGACGCAAAGAGCCTACTTTATGGGTACATACGGTGACCCCTTGCTGAAGAACACGGTCGCAGCGCTCGCCACCGACCCGGCTGTCTTCTTCCAACTTCGGCCCGGGCTCGTCGTTAGCAAGGAAAGCCTGCGCGCGATGCGGGAAAATCGCTCGGGCATGCTCGCCACTCCGGCGCTGCTTCAGTGGTTCGGATGGAAGGTCGGCGACGCAGTAACTCTGCATTCGCAGATTCTAAAGACCGACGGGAGCCAAGACTGGACCTTCAGCATTGTCGGCACGTGCGACTCGGTCAAGAACCCCGCGAACGCTTACTTTGGCATCATCAACTACTCCTATCTCGATGAATATCGGGTAGAGAACCGTGGCACGGCGGAGAGCTTTTATGAGCGGATCGCGGATCCCGCCAAAGCCGTCGCCACTGCGGCGGCGATCGACAGTATCTTTGCTAATTCATCGCACGAGACCCGCACCCAATCCGATCAGGAGCGTGCCCAATTCCAGGCAAAGCAGCTGGGCGACGTGCAGTTTTTTACCAACGCGATCATGGGCGCGGTGCTGTTCACGCTGGCCTTCCTGACCGGCAATACCCTGCGGCAGTCGATTCACGAGCGCATTCCCGAATTTGCCGTGCTCAAGGCGGTGGGCTACAGCGATGCTCGTGTCCTGAGCCTTGCTTACGCCGAGGCGTTGCTTCTGTACCTCCCGCCCGCCGCGCTTGGTCTGATGCTGGCGCGTCTGGCGGCTCCCCTCGCCAAGGAGGACATCGGCACCATCATCGTCTCTCCCGCCGTCGCGATGAGTGGGTTGGCCTGCGCCGCGCTGCTGGCATTCGCGGGCGCGGCGCTGCCGGCCTCGCGCCTGTCGCGGATGTCCATCGTCGACGCCCTGCGAAGGCGCTGAGCGTATGGCGCTGCCCGCGCAAGTCCTCGCCGTCACCGCCGCCAATATCCGCAGCATCCCGCAGCGACTCGGCAACTCCCTCGTGATCGTCGTCGGCGTCGCCGGTGTGGTCGCTGTCTTGATCTTAGTCCTTACGATGTTCGCGGACTTCCGCGCGACCATCCAGGGCGATGGGCAACCCGATCGGGCGATCATATTGCCGCGGGGCGCGACTACGGAGTACGAAGGCAGCCTCTCGAGAGAGACCGTAGCGGCTGTGATGAACGCCCCGGGTATCGAGCACGACCAGCACGCTCAGCCCATCGGGTCCGCCGAGGTGATCCTGGTTGCCCCCGTCGCGCGCAAGGTCGACAACTCGGACGTCAATGTGACGTTGCGCGGCGTCGGCGGGCAGTACTTCATCATGCGTCCGGAGCTCAAGCTCGTCTCGGGACGAATGTTTCGCCCCGGCAATCAGGAGCTGCTGGCGGGCGCCTCCGCGGGCGCGCAGTTCGCCGGTCTGGACATCGGCAACCAGGTGCGACTGCAGGATGGCGACTGGACCGTAGTCGGTACGTTTGGGGGTGGCAATGGCTCGCGGGATTCCGAAGTCATCGCCGACGCGCTGACCGTGATGTCGGCTTACAAGCTCGATGCCTTCAACACCATGGGCGTCATGCTCGAGTCCCCGGGCGCCATCGCGAGTCTCAGAGAAGCGTTGAGCCGCGATCCGACGCTGCAGGTTGATGTGCGGGCCGAGCCCGAGTACCTCGCGACCGCGTCCGCCGGAGTCAATCGTATGTTGCAGCTCGTCGCTTACTCGGTTGGCTCGATCATGGCGCTCGGAGCGCTATTTGCCGCTCTCAATTCGATGACTTCAGCCGTTGCTGCGCGCACCGTGGAAATCGCGACGCTGCGTGCGATCGGGTTCAGCCCAAGCGCAGTCGCGGTCTCGGTGCTGACCGAGGCACTCCTGCTCGCCCTCCTCGGCGCAGTGCTTGGGGTAGCCGTCGCATATCTCGCCTTTAATGGTACGACTATCAGCACTCTCGGCGGGGCGGTCTGGGACTCGCAGCTTGTCTACTCATTGTCCATTACTCGCTCCGTGACTGCGACCGCAATCTTGTTGGCTTGCACGCTGGGGCTGCTCGGCGGCGTGTACCCGGCAATTCGCGCCGCCAGGTCAAGCATCGCCGACGCACTGCACGAGAGTTAAGACTCATGGCTCGTAGCCGAGATTGGCCGACAGCCAGCGCTGCGCTTCCTCCAGTGTGATCCCCTTGCGCCGCGCGTAATCCTCCACCTGCTCCCGATCGATCTTGCCGAGTGCGAAGTAGCGCGCCTGCGGATGAGCGAGGTACCAGCCGCTCACCGCCGCCGTCGGGTACATGGCGTAGGATTCGGTCAGGCGGATGCCGGCGTTGCGCTCGACGTCGAGCAGCTGCCAGAGCTTGCCTTTCTCGGTGTGCTCGGGGCAGGCGGGATAACCGGGAGCCGGGCGGATGCCGCGGTATTGCTCGCGCACCAGCTGCTCGTTGGTGAGGGTCTCAGCGGCCGCGTAGCCCCACAGCTCGCGCCGCACGCGCTCGTGGAAGTACTCGGCGGCCGCCTCGGCGAGGCGGTCGGCGAGTGCCTTCAGCATGATGGCTGAGTAGTCGTCGTGGGCGCGCTCGAAACGTGCCACGTGCTCCTCGATGCCGAGGCCCGCGGTGACCGCGAAGGCGCCGAACCAGTCGCGCACGCCGCTCGAGCGCGGCGCGACGTAGTCGGCCAGACACTCGTGCGGCTGGCCGTCGGGCTTGCCCTTCTGCTGGCGCAGGAAGTTGAGGGTCGTGAGCACTTCGCTGCGCGCCTCGTCGGCATAGATCTCGACGTCGTCACCGACCGAGTTCGCCGGAAACAGCCCGACCACCGCGTTCGCCGTCAGCCAGCGCCCCTCGATCAGCTCCTTCAGCATGCGGCGCGCATCGGCGTACAGGTTGCTCGCGGCCTCGCCCACCCTCGGGTCGGTGAGGATGTCGGGGAACTTTCCGGAGAACTCCCAGGCGTTGAAGAACGGCATCCAGTCGATGTAGCCGAGGAGCTCCGTGAGCGGGTACTCGGCGAAGCGCTGCACTCCGGGCAGGCGCGGCTGGGGTGCCGGGTATGAGCTCCAGTCGATCGGCCGCCGATTGGCGCGCGCCGCGGCGAGCGAGAGCTCCGGCACCTTCACCTTCTTGCTGGCGTGCTGCTCGCGGCGCCGCTCGTGCTCGGCACGCACCTCGGCGACGAAGGCCGCGCGCGCCGCCGGCGCGCTCAGGGTCTGACACACGCCCACCGAGCGCGAGGCGTCCTTCACGTACACCACCGCGCCCGAGTATTGCGGCGCGATCTTCACCGAGGTATGCGCAGGCGATGTGGTGGCGCCGCCGATCAGCAGCGGCAGCTCGAAGTCCTGGCGCTGCATCTCGCGCGCGACGTGCACCATCTCGTCGAGCGAGGGCGTGATGAGCCCCGACAGGCCGATCAAATCCGCCTGCTCGCGCCGCGCGGTCTCGAGAATCTTCTCGCACGGCACCATGACTCCGAGGTCGATGACCTCGTAGTTGTTACATTGCAGCACCACACCCACGATGTTCTTGCCGATGTCGTGCACGTCGCCCTTGACGGTCGCCATGACGATGCGGCCGTTGGTTCGCCGTGCACCGGCCTCCTTGCTCTTCTCGATGAAGGGCACCAGGTGCGCCACCGCGCGCTTCATCACGCGCGCGCTCTTGACCACCTGCGGCAGGAACATCTTGCCGGCGCCGAACAGGTCGCCGACCACGTTCATGCCGTCCATCAGCGGCCCCTCGATGACCGCCAGCGGCCGCTCGGCGGCGAGGCGCGCCTCCTCGGTGTCCGCGATGATGAAGTCGTCGATGCCTTTGACGAGGGCGTGCTCGAGCCGCTTGCCCACCGGCAGCTTGCGCCACTCGAGATCCTCGCGGCGCCGCGCGCCGCCCTCGCCCTTGAAGCGCGCCGCAATCTCCAGCAGCCGCTCGGTGGCATCGGCACGCCGGTTGAGCACCACGTCCTCGCAGGCCTCGCGCAGGTCCGCCGGCAGCTGCTCGTAGACGCCCAGCTGCCCGGCATTGACGATCCCCATGTCCATGCCGGCGGCGATCGCGTGATAGAGGAAGACCGAGTGCATCGCCTCACGCACCGGGTCGTTGCCGCGGAATGAGAACGACACGTTGCTGACGCCGCCCGAGACCAGCGCGTGCGGCAGCTCGCGCTTGATGCGCCGCGTGGCCTCGATGAAGGCCACGCCGTAGGCGTTGTGCTCCTCGATGCCGGTCGCGATCGCGAAGATGTTCGGATCGAAGATGATGTCCTCGGCCGGGAAGCCGACGCGCTCGGTGAGAATCCGGTAGGCGCGTGCGCAGACGCCGATGCGCCGCTCGAGCGAGTCGGCCTGGCCCTGCTCATCGAACGCCATGACCACCGCGGCGGCACCGTAGCGGCGCACCTTGCGGGCGTGCGCGATGAAGGCGTCCTCGCCCTCCTTGAGGCTGATCGAGTTGACGATCGCCTTGCCCTGCACGCACTTCAGTCCCGCCTCGATCACCGACCACTTGGAGGAGTCGATCATCACCGGCACGCGGGCGATGTCCGGCTCGGACGCCACCAGGTGCAGGAAGCGCGTCATCGCCGCCTCGGACTCGAGCATGCCCTCGTCCATGTTGACGTCGATGACCTGCGCGCCGTTCGTGACCTGCTGGCGCGCGATCTCGAGCGCCGCCGGATAGTCGCCCGCCTCGATCAGCTTGCGGAATTTCGCGGAGCCGGTGACGTTGGTGCGCTCGCCGACATTGACGAACAGACTGTCCTCGTCGATGTTGAGTGGCTCGAGTCCGGAGAGGCGGCACTTGACCGGCTGCGATCCCACGCGCCGCGGCGCGCGCC
>DATIXU010000068.1:0-3650 GCA_035518275.1 Steroidobacteraceae bacterium | reverse complement strand
AAGAAGTACAGACGGCTGCGGACCTTCAAGCGGTTCAAGCGGTGGTGGACCGGGCTGCTCAAACGAGCACCCGGCCTATTCGCCCATTGGCGATGGGTCCCTTCGCCCTGACGGCTGGTGAGAAGAGCCCGGTGACGGGAGCGCGTGACGTATACATTGCGTCTCCTCTCATCGCGGTGTGTCAAATAGTCCAGCGTGTTCGGGTTTGACCTGGATTTTTAGGCCTTTTCGTTTGCCGCGGCGGACGTGCACGGCGGCGAGCTCGCCGCGTTGGACTTTATGTAACACGGTCTGGCGGACGACTCCGAGTGCGCGGGCGGCGTCGTGGAGCGGAAGCCAGCCGTCGGGGGCGTCTTCGGCGACCTTCGCGCGCAGCTCCGCGTTTAGGCGGATCCGCCACGGCGCGCCTGGGGCGGGTTGCTCGCCGGTGATGTAGCCGTCGCGCAGCCAGCGGTAGACGGTCGCTGGGGTGACTTCCAGCTCGGCTGCGGCCTGGTGGACACCGACCAGCTGGCCGTCGGAGCTCGCGGGCGCCGCGTCGGGGACGAAGGCGGGGATGCGATGCGCGCCGCGGAGCTGCGCGATCCGGCGCTTGGTGGGGCGCAGGCCGGTGGCGGTGCGATGGTGCTGGCGGGCGAGCACGGTGGCGATCGTCTGATCGTCGTAGTGGGCGGCCAAGCGGCGCACTAGCGCGACAGTCTCCTCCGGGCTGGCCTGCCGGTAGGTTTGCCCGTGGCGGCGCAGCTTGAGCGGCGCAAGCTCGGTGGTGGCGCCGCCCTGCCAGGTGATCGTCGCCTCGATCATGCCGGCCTCGCGGTCGACGGTCACGACGATCTCGTGGATCAGCGCGCGTAGCAGGAGCTTGCGGTCGCGTTGGCTGGTGCTGGGCGCCTCGAAGATCGCTCGTAGATTGGCGCCGGCGTGTTGCAGCCGTTCGAGCTCCTCGCCTGTCAGCGGGCTTGTGCGCCGGGCGCGCTGGGCAGTCAGCTCGGCCTCGGCGCGCTCTGTCTCGCGGAGCGCATTCTCCCAGTTGGCCTCCAGCGTGCGCGCCACCAGCCGGTTCTCCGGCTCGCAGGCGTCGAACTGGCGCCGCGCGCGCTCGGCCTCGTAGCGTGCGCGCTCGACGGCGAGCTCGAACGCCCGCAGGCGGGTGGCCTCTGATGCTTCCTGGTCGGCCAGTGCCTTGGCGGTCGCGGCGATTGCAGCAGGCTCGAGCACGCGGAAGACCTCCTCCAGCACCGCCTCATCCAGCTGGCGTCCGCCGAGTCCCTGGCACTCTTTCCCGTCGGGTGCGTTGTATGCGATCTCCCCCTCGCGCGGGTCACAGTAGTAGCGCCGCGCGTAGCCTTGGCGACTGCGGGCGCCCGAGTAGGCCGAGCGCATCCGCCGCTCGCAGCGCCCGCAGCGCAATAACCCCTGCAGCAGCGCCTGTCCCTCGCGCGCCGCGGCGCCCTCGCCCGGGGTGGGGGCGTTACGGGTGATCTGCTCGAGGATCTGCTCGTGCTGTTCCCAGGTGATGTACGCATGGTGGTGCTCGAAGATCAGCGTGTGCCAGCGCTCGCGTGGCATCGGCACCATCGACACGCGTGCGCGGCCGCTCTCGCCGACGCGTCTCCGCGACTGGCGGCGGCCGAACGCGTACGCGCCCGCGTAGGTCGGGTTGGTCAGCATGTCGTGCACGGCGGAGTAGGTCGCCTTGACCCACTCGACCTGCCCCTGGCCGCGGCGGCGGGGCACAAGCAGCCCGTCCTCGCGCAGCGACAGCACCACCTGGCGGACCGAGCACAGCTCGAAGAACCGGCGAAACACGACTGCTACCGCCTCGCGGACCGTCTCGTCGGCGCTCTTGACGATCTTGCCGTCGGGCGCGTACTCGTAGCCGGGCGCCAGCTTGACGTGCAGCTCGCCCTTGGCCGCCTTGTGACGCAGCCCGGCGGTCAGCCGGCTGCGGATCAGATGATGCTCAGCCTCGGCGATCGTGCCCTTCAGCCCCAACGTCAGGCGGTCGGAGTAGTCGGCCGGGTCGTAGACCCTGTCGGAGTCGGCGATCAGCGTGCCAGTCAGCGCGCACACGTCAAGCAGCCCGTACCACGCGCTGTTATCGCGCGCCAAGCGCGACACCTCGACCCCCAAGATCAGGCCCACGTTGCCGAGCGCGACCTCGCCCGCCAGCTCCCGGAACCCCTCCCGGTCTGCGAGTGCCGCGCGGTCGGCCGACACCCCCAGGTCTGCGTCGATTACCCGCACCCGCTCGGCGGGCCAGCCGAGCGCGATCGCCCGCTCTTTGAGCTCGTACTGCAGCTCGCGGCTCTCGGTGTTGTTGCGCACCTGGGCGGGGCTCGACTGGCGCACATACGGGCAGGCAAGTCGTGCCAGATGCTCGACAGAGATCTTCTCGGCACCGCCGATCAGCATCAGACTCCCTCCTGCTCGACCGCGCCCGAGTCGATCAGCCGCGCCAACAAGATGAGCACCGTCTGCCTGGAGCGCTCGGGCAGCGACCCCCACACGGCCTCCGGCGCGGGGCGCTCGCCGACCGCCACGAGCTCAAGCTGCACCGGCGGCGCCAGCCGCAGCCGTCTCGCCGAAGCGCCGACGCCCCCAAGCTCGCCAGTCGCGTGCGCGCCCTCCAGCTCGGGGACGACGCGAGGGCCATCGTGCTCCGCATCCACCAGCCGGACCTCGCCGCGACCGGCCGCGGCGCCGTTCGCCTCGCCGACCACGGCGCAGTCGCCGCTCGCGCTCTCACACGCGTGGGGATCGGGTTCTGCTGCGGGGATTGTCATGCCACAAAGACGACGATCGTAACCACGCCCCAGGACGGCACACCCAGCGGCAATCATCAGTGGGCTCCCGCGAGCTGATGCACGTCGGCACTGCGCGCCGCCTCCTCGCTCCAGCCTGCGCCAGTCAGCTCCTCAACAAACCGCTGCGACAGCTCGCCGACGTCGACTGCCAGCTGGCGGCGCTCCTCGCTCGCGCTTTGGTAGTCGATGAACGCCCGCCTGATCGCCCAGTGCGCTTCCTGCAGCGCCCCAAGCATCGCGGTCTCGACCTCTCGCCGCCCGACGCCAACCCCAGCCGCGTCGATCATCCGCTCGGTGATCGCGCTTCTGCCGGTCGCGGCCCTACCCGTTTCGCCGTACACGACACCGAGTACGTCAGGATGCAGGCCCGACCACAGCCGATCGTTGGCGCCCAGCAGGCGGCGCTGGGCGTCGCCCAGCCGCTTCACGAGCTCGACGTCACGCTCAAACAGCGTCGATAGCCTAGCGGCAAGCACCCGCGCGCCGGCAGGGACCTTACCCATCATCGCGGCCCTCCTTCGCCCGCGGTCATGACGGCGTGCGTCGCGGCCCGCGCGATGCACGCCTCCAGCAGCCCTAGCAGCCGCCGGGCGTCCTCGGCAGACAACGTGCCCGTGCCACTCGGCGCGCTGGCTACCGGCATCTCCAGCACGTCGGTGTCTGCGACCTCGACCGAGACAACGCCGCCATCGGGCAGACCGAGCACCAGCCACAGCCGCCCCCACTGGCGATACACCCGTCGCGCGCGCAGCGCCCGGCCGCTCAGTGGATGACCAGCGGCGACGACCCGCACCTCGGCCGGCAGCCGGCGCCTGACATGGTGCAGTGTGACTGCTACTTCAG
>DATIXU010000067.1:0-1515 GCA_035518275.1 Steroidobacteraceae bacterium | reverse complement strand
CTCAGGGACGGCGACAGCGACGAGCAGGTGCGGCAGTTCCTCGTGAGCCGCTACGGCGCCTTCATCCTGCTGAAGCCGCCGGTCGAGCGCGACACCTATCTCCTCTGGTTCGGGCCTTTCGCGCTGTTGCTCCTGGGAGCGGCGGGCGTCGTTGCCTACCTGCGCCGACGCGGCCGCGCGGCCAGCATGGAACCGCCGCCGCTCACGCCGGAGGAGCGCCGCAAGCTCGCGAAGCTCCTGTCCGAGGGTCGCTGAGCATGCTCGTCTGGCTCGCCTTCGCGGTGCTTGCGGGGATGGTGGTCGCGCTCGCGATCCTGCCGCTCGCGGGCGCGCGACGCGGCTCTCCCGGCCGCGCCGCCTACGATCGCGCGGTCTATCGCGACCAACTCGCGGAGATCGAGCGCGACCGCGCGCGGGGCGTGCTTAGCGCCGGCGAGGCGGATTCTGCACGGCTCGAGGTGGAGCGCCGCCTGCTCGGGACGGCGGCGGCGGAGACCTCGGCAGCGCCGCAGCCCGCGCCCGTCCCGCGCGCCGCGGTCCTGACCCTGGCACTCCTCGTGCCGCTGGGTGCCGCGGGGATCTATCTGCTGAACGGCTCGCCGCAGCTTCCGGATCTGCCCTACGACGCGCGCGGGGGGGAGCGCGCGGCGGCGCAGGCAAGTAGAGGGCACGGTCTCGAGCAGGCGGTGGCAGCGCTCCAAGCGAAGCTCGTGCAGACGCCGGACGATGCCGAGTCCTGGCTGCTTCTCGCGCGGACTCAGCAAACGCTCGAGCATTGGGACGCGAGTGCCGAGGCCTATCGCCGCGCGCTGGCGCTCACGAACGGACGAGCGGACATCGAGGGAAGCTACGGCGAGATGCTCGTGCTCGCCGCGGAAGGGGTGGTGACGCCGGCGGCGCGCGAGGCCTTCACCAGGACTCTCGCGCGCGATCCGCAGAACCCCGCCGCGCGCTTTTATCTCGCGCTCGCGGATGCGCAGGCGGGGAACGCGCAAGCCGCGATCGACGCCTGGCAGAAGCTTCTCGCGGACTCGCCACCCGGCGCCGCCTGGGTCCCGACCGTTCGCCAGAGGATCGAGGAGACCGCGAAGGCCGCGGGGCTCCCCGTGCCGGCACCGCCGGCGGGCACGCCGGGCCCGTCGCAGGAGGATCTCTCTGCCGCCGCCAACCTCACGCCGGAAGAGCGCGCCAAGATGGTGCGCGGCATGGTCGAGCGCCTCGCCGCGCGTCTCGAGGCAAAGCCCGACGATCTCCAGGGATGGCTTCGTCTCGCCCGCGCCTACGAGGTGTTGCACGAGCCCGATAAGGCCGTCGCCGCCTATGATCGCGCGGCCGCACTCGCGCCCGAGGATGCCAGCATCCTCACGCATGAAGTCGACGCGCTGATGACAGGACGGGCACCGACGGACCCCGTGCCTGACGGCGTTATCGCCGTACTGAAGCGCCTGGAAACACTCGAGCCGGAGGAGCCGCGGGTGCTCTGGTACCTGGGCCTCGCCGCAGCGCAAGCGCGGC
>DATIXU010000066.1:0-1412 GCA_035518275.1 Steroidobacteraceae bacterium | reverse complement strand
CTTGATGTCATGAAGGGCCGGGCGGGCTCCGGCGCCCCGGGACGGCGGGTTCCTCCGGTCCGGGCGGCAGGAAGTCGGCCCTCCGCCCCGAACCGCAAAGTTGAAGACCGCGCGGATTACGGCCGCGCGGCCGGACAATTCGAGACGGAGGTACCGACCGTGAGTAACCCTATGCGCTGGGTCGGCGTCGACTTGCATCGTCGGCGTTCGCAGATCGCGATCATCGACGAGCACGGAGAACTTGCGCTCTCCCGGAGGATCGTCAACGACCCAGGCACGTTCCGGGAGCTGCTCGGCGATCCCAACGGGACGCACGTGGCGTTGGAGGCGACCTACGGCTGGGAGTGGCTCGCCGAGCTGCTCGGGGAGGCCGGCTACGACGTGCACCTCGCGCATCCGCTCCGAACGCGGGCGATCGCGGCGGCGCGGGTGAAGACCGACGCGGTCGACGCCAAAACGCTCGCGCACCTGCTGCGCACCGGGCTTCTGCCCGAGGCGTACATCGCCCCGCCGGAGCTGCGCGACCTGCGCGAGCTGCTGCGCCACCGCGCGGTGCTGACCCGGATGCGCACCGCGGTCAAGAACCGCGTGCACGCGCTGCTGGCCCGCCAGGGCATCCTGCCAGAGCACTCAGACCTGTTCGGCAAGAGCGGACGCGAGTTCCTCGCGGGCCTGGAGCTGCCGGACGGCTCGCGCCGGCGCTTGGACAGCCTGATGGCGCTGATCGGTGACTTCGACCGCGAGATCACCGCCACCACCCGGGAGATCGACGCGCGCGCGAAGGCTGACGAGCGCGTGAAGGTGCTGTGCCAGATCCGCGGCGTCGGGCGCTACACGGCGATGCTCGTGATCGCCGAGGTCGGCGACGTGTCGCGCTTCCCGACCGCCCGGCACTTGTGTGCGTGGGCGGGGCTCGCGCCGAGCGTGCGCAGCTCCGACGGCAAAGCGCGCCTCGGTCACATCTCCCGCCAGGGCTCCCCGGCGCTGCGGTGGGCGCTCACCGAGGCCGCGCAGAAGATCCCCACCGGCGGCGGGCCGCTGCGGGCGATGTTCGAGCGAATCGCCAAGCGCCGCGGGCGCAACATCGCCAAGGTCGCCGTGGCCCGCCAGATCCTCACCCTCTGCTACTACGGGCTCCGCGACGGCGAGATCCGCTGCCTCACTCACCAACCCACCAACGACAACGAGGAACTGGCCGAGGCCGCATGACCCACGCCAGCCCACACCACACTTGCGCTCACGACCAGGGCGCGAGGTGCATGCTCGGGCGAGCTCGCTCCTATGTCTGGCCTCCACTCCGAGACGAGCAAGGACGGCCGCGCACTTGATTGAGCCCCCGAGCACCGCACGACACCCTGGTCCGCCCCGCGCGACCGGATGGATGACTGGAGCCTCCTCCCAAGCCGCAACGC
>DATIXU010000065.1:0-2108 GCA_035518275.1 Steroidobacteraceae bacterium | reverse complement strand
GGGGGGGAAGCAGCGGTCGATTGGCGGATCGAAGTGAACTCCTCGTGTCGGGATCGAGCACGACCTTGCTCCGTGGCGGCCAGGGTGTGACATGTCACACATCAAACCGAGGAAGAGGTCACCCAGAGCCGTCGGCTGTGTGAGCATGACATTGGAGACTCGGCATCACTGTGAATTTCCACGACGAGAGGGACAACCTTCACCGCGCCGCGGCCGGTGCGCTTGGGTGAGCAGCCGGAATCTCGGCGGGCTGCGGGCCGTCCGCCCCCCGCCGGCAAACTCGCTGTGATCGAGTCCCGGGTGGCTAGGCGATACAGATCATCGGGTTCGGTGCGGCGTTGATGCGCTGGGTCTGCGGCTTCCGGGCTGGGCGTTCGGGGATCGCGGTCGGCTGAACCGAGCGCGACGTGTCGCGCGACGCGTCGACCGCCGAGGCGTCGAGGTGCTGGGCTGGCTCGGGGACCTGCTCGCCTCTGATAGGTCGTTCTGCGGGTAGTGGCGGCTCTGAGAGCAGGCGGTAGAAGCGGCGGGCGAGGTAGCGCTTCAGGCAGCGCAGCGCGCCCTTCTTGGTCTTGCCGTCGGCCTCTTTGCGAGCGAGGTACTCCTTGGTCGCCGGGTCGCGTTGGGCGCGGGTGATCGCGATCGTGTGCAGCGCTCGGTTGAGCTGGCGGTCCCCGCCGCGATCGAGCCGGTGCTGGACGTGCTGCCCCGAGGAGCATGGGATCGGCGCGCTGCCGGACTGGCGGCCGAAGCAGGCATCGGAGCGGAACCGCTGCGCCCCGGCGGTGCGGCCGATCAGCAGTGCCGCGGTCAGCGCTCCGCAGCCCTGCTCGTCCAGCAGCGCCGGCCGGTAGGCGCGGATCAGCTCGAGCAGTTCCCGTTCGAGCTGGTCAGCCTGGCGGGTGAGCGCCCGGATGTGCCCGAGCTCTTCGCGCGCGATCCGCAGCCGCACGCTCGGCGAGAGCTGCCGTAGCCGCCGGTCCAGGCGCTCCAGCGCGCGCAGCTGCGACAACGCGCCGCGCTTGAGCTTGGCTTCGAGCTCGGGGCACAGCTCAAGCAGATGCCACCGCAGCCGGTTCTGGATGCGGGTGCGCTCGCGGATGAGATCCTCGCGGTGGTCGAACAGCAGCCGGATCTCCATCGCCCGCTCGTCCAGGTACGCGGCCGGGAAGGACTCCACGCCGTCCTTGACGACCGCGCGCGCGACCGACTGCGCGTCGATCTCATCGGACTTGCCGCGTTCGCGCTGTGAGCGACGGGACGCGCCCATCATGTTCGGCGCGACCCGGATCACCCGCTCACCGGCGGCCAGCAGCGCTTGCTCGAGCCGGCGGGAGACATGCCGGCAGTCCTCGATCGCCCACACCCGCTCTGAGTCAAGCCCACGCGCCCAGCGCACCGCCGCCTGATGCCCGGTCTCGTCCGCCTTGATCTCGCGGCCGCTGCGCACCCGGCCGGTTCCCTCGTCCACCGCGCACAGCGCGTGCTCGCGCTTGTGCGTGTCGACCCCGATCACCATCATATGCACCGTCCCTTCATTTGGTTGACCGCCGATGAAGCGGATCTCCGGCGGACAGACCTCTGTCAGGGCACGTTGCCAGGCTCCTATCAAGTCACGCCGGTGATCCTCGGGCGGCGACGGGCGACACAACGGATACCAGTCACACCAGCCGGCACGCGACTGGTCGACAGCCGGTTATAGAGTCAGCCCGCCGCCGGCCCGAGGACTTACCAGCCGGGTCGGACGTCACCGGCCCTCAGCCAGGACGCTGACACAGAGGCCGGTTATGCGAGACGGCCAACTGGAGGGGCTAGCCATCGTGTCCCGGTTTCCCGTCGCGTTTCCGCTGCCGGCCTTAGCTTCTTGGTCATCCGATGCCCGCCGAGGAGTTCGGCTCTCCTCACGGTCGGCCTACCGGACACGCCCACAGGCGAGCCCGGACCTCGACGGGGTTACCGCGTTCCGCACGAACGAGCTGCGACCGGGGTGGGTGCCCTCTATACCCCGGGGACGGCGGTGCTCATCCCGGACTGAGTGGCGTGCCCAGCCGGCGCCTGCCGCTTCCCAGCGGCCAGTCCCTTCACCCCGCTCCAACATCCCATCTCAC
>DATIXU010000064.1:0-2705 GCA_035518275.1 Steroidobacteraceae bacterium | reverse complement strand
ACCCGGGCCACGGCTGCCGACCCGAAGCTGCAGGCGTGTGACGACGCCGCCAAAGGCGCCGCGGGACACCCCTCTCCCACGCGAGGAGCAGTCCGCGCGGGACAGTGCTGTCTCGATTTCGGCTAGCACGCCATAGCGCTTATCTGTGCAGTCGGGTCTTGTCAAGCACTATGGGGGGGTGTGATGTTGTTGGGGGTGGCCGGGTGGGCTCGGCCACCTTGTTGTGTGTGAGCGCCAGCTCCGGCGTCTGTCACCGGAGGGCGGCCCGCAGGGCCGAGCGCGGAGCGCTTGACAGGCGGCGGAGCTGGCGCTATCGGCGTTGTGTGCGCGCGGGTGCCCATGCTTATCTCGGTCCACGACCTCGGGTTGGCTCCGGGTCGGCGACATGATGGTGATGGGGTTCCCGCTTGGGGAAGGGCAAGGCGGCCGCTCAGTCTTTGGAGGCCGTCCACGCGAGCGTGGCGGCAGCGCAATGCCGGGAGCTGGCCGCGGTGCATCGGCTTGAGGAGAAGGCGTGCGCGCGCGAGGGAAGCTCATGCGGGCGCGAGTCCCTCCTCGCCGAGGTCTTTGAGGGTGTGGTAGCAGCGTTTGAGCAGCTTGCGCGCGAGCGCCAGGCAGGCGCGGTTGCGTCCGAGGCGCTCGGCGGCTTGCAGGAAGTAGTCGCGGTCCGGCGAGCGCTCGCGGCTGGCGGCCTGAGCGGCCTCATACAGCGCCCAGCGCAAAGCGGGCGGGCCTTGGCGGGAGAGATGCCCGGGCGCGCGGCGCTTGTCGGAGGCGTGCACCGTGATGTCCATGCCGCCATACCGGACCACCTGACGCGAGGAGTCGAACCGCCTGACATCGCCGAGCTCGGCGAGGATCGTGACGCTCGTGAGCGCGCCGATCCCGTAGTGGACCATCAGCGCCTTGCAGCCTGGCTGGCGGCGAGCGTAGCGACACAGCTCGCGGTCAAACGGCGCCAACCGCAGGTCGATCGCGTCGATCACCGCGAGCCCGATAGCGATCTGCTCCCGTCCCGCGGCCGGCAGCGGCAGCTCCTGGACCCAGGCGCGGTTCTCGCGCGTGAGCAGGTCGGCTCGCTTTGGCACCCCGTGGTGATAGAGCACAGCTTGCATCCGCTGCTGCCACTCGCCGCGATCGTCGATGAGCGAATGACGGAGCCTGACCCGCGCGCGCAGATCAAGGATGTGGTCGGGCCCGATCCACGACTCCGGCAGCCTGCCTGCCTGAAGCAGCTCGCGCAGGTGCCTGGCGTCCGCCCGATCGTTCTTGGCGCGCTTCTTGTTGCCGCGCATCGCGCTGGTCTCCGCCGGCTCAGCGAGATGCGCTACCGCGCCTGCCCGCCGCAGCTCCTCGACCACGAACCGCCAGCCGGTCGTCGCCTCGAGCGCCGCCTCCAACTCCTGACCGCGGAACCGCTCAAGGAACCGGCGCACGGACTCGCGGTGCGCCGGCCTCACCCGCCCGCGGGAGACCTCGCCGGTTTCGGTGTCAAGCCACTCGGCGGTGATCTGCGCTCGATGCTGGTCGAGTCCCATCACGATCGTCATCACGTCTCTCCTCGCGTCGAACACCCGCGCGCGCAGCGTGCAACCCGACCCATCGCATACCGTGGATCACGGTCGGCCTTCCTACCCGAATGACCGGCCGCGCGGGGGCAACCGCGCGCGCCTTCAACGTATGTCGTTCGACACGGCGGGCCGGCCACCTTCACCCGACCGACACGCCGGACTGCTGCTCATGCCATCTTTGCCCCGGGCGTAGGCGCGGCCGTCGAACCGCCCGCCTGGCGTGCGCTTGTCGATCCGCCGCGTGCCATGGGTCAATGCCTGGCGCAGGCGGGTCGCGTAGCGGCGCGCTTGTTGGACCTCGTCTCGTGCGGGTGGTCGGTCGACGCCGCGGTCGGGCATCCGGCCGGTCGGCATTCCGGTCCCGCGCGCTGAGCGACTTGGGGAGCCTAGCGCCGGGTCAGCTGCCGCGTCCGCGAGCACCTGCTGGAGGTCGAGGTCGGCGTCGAGCTGCTCGAGTTGTCCCTCGCGCGCCTGCTCCAGCGCCTGCTCGAGCGCTTCGCCCAATGAGCCCGCCGCTGGCTGATCACCGGTTCCGTCTGACAGCTGATCACCGCTCGTTCCTTGGGTGCTTTCTTGGGATGGGAATGGGTCGGGCGCTCCGATGATCGCTCGGTACTCGCGTGCGGCGCGGTCGAGCGCCTCGAGCTCGCCGTCCGGGATCCAGATCAGCTTCGAGAACAGCTGATCCAGCGCGTCGAGATCCTGCTCGCCGAGGACTTGCCGCCACACCTGGCGCAGGCCGTCCAGGCCGTCCAGGGCGGCCGGGTGGACGATGCCGTACTGGGTCCGTGCCTGCAGATACACGGCGGCGCGCCCGGCCATGTCGCGCGTGAGAGGCCGACCGGCCAGCGCCGCAGCGACGAGCTCGTGCGCGAACGCGGGCAGGATCACGTCGATGACGGCTGCTTTGAGCGCGTGGCGGACGAACCGTCCGCGCAGCGAGCCGGCCGGGTGCTCGCGGACGCCGTGGGCTTCCATGCGCGGCTCCTCGAGCAGTCGCCGGTCGATCGCGAGCTGCCGCTCGGCCGGGTTGTCGGACTCGGCGAGCTTGATGTCGTGTTCGATCGCCCAGCGTTTGGTGTGCTTGGCGTGGAAGGTCTCGTGCAGCGCGACGCCGAAGCAGCGCAGCACCGC
>DATIXU010000063.1:0-2732 GCA_035518275.1 Steroidobacteraceae bacterium | reverse complement strand
CGCCACGCGACGACACGCGCTGGGGCTCACTAGAAGGCGCCACCAGCAAATCGGGTTCTCTCTCGAGACCGGCGAAGATCGGGGCAGACGCGCATTGCTCCAGGGGCCATATGTGGCCTCGTCACCCCGGCCACGAGCTTCTGCTCTTTGATTGCGGCGTGATCTCCTGCCTCTTAACGGGGCCAAGGCGCCCGGCGGCGCCGCGTGCGGCTTCTTCCTCGGCGCGGTGGCCGCGGCTTCTTACCTGCGAACGGCCCCGGGGAGTGCCCGTATTCTGCGCGGCCGCGCAAAGCGGTAACGCCGGCGGCCGACGTTCGCGCGATCGGGCTGGTGGAAAGATGTCATATCCGGGTCTCCGTTCAACAGTGGCCTGGGTCGCAGGAGGCACGCGTAAGGCCGCGTTTGAAGGTGGCCGGGCCTCCGTGTCGAATAAGTAGGGTGGCGCGCGCAGTAGCAGGCCGCGCGGCCGGAATATTCACCTGAAGGCACCGACCGCGCTGACTAACGTATTCGCTGGGTCAGAGGTTGGATCGTACGTCGTCAGGGGGTGTCGGTGGCTGGGCGCCGTTTCCTTCTGTCAGTCTTCATGCGGCTTCGGCCCCCATGTCGGGGTGACACGAGATGCGTCAGTCGGGGACGAGCGTCGGGATCGGGAGGCCGTGGAGGCTGGCGGTGATCGCGGCGAGCAGGTAGGCGTGCGGTGATCGGCTTTGGCGGCGGCAGGTTTCGATGACCGAGAAGATCCGTTCGATCCAGCGGTTGCCGCGCTGTGATTGGGTGCCGCCGGAGACCCGGCGGGCGATGACCGGTCCGCGCATCGCGCGCTCTGCGTCGTTGTTCGTCGGGCTGACGCCGGGCACGTCGGCAAATGTCCAGAACGCTTCGTACTCCTCGAGGATGCCGGCGCAGAAGCGGGCTGTCTTGGCGTGGCTGTCCTGTGCGCCCTGCTCGAGCAGTTCCCGGAAGCGGTCGCGCAGCGGCTGCAGCTGCGCGCGTAGCGCGACCAGCGCCGGATGTTCGGGGTGATCGGCGCCAGCCAGCGCGGGCAGGTGCTGGCGATGGATAGTGAATACCTGGCCGGCGAGCTCGAGCAGCTGACTGCCGAGCCGGCCGGGTGCTCCCGAGCGCTCTGACAGGGCGGTGAGCTGCCTGATCGCGTGCGCCCAGCACAATTGCTGCTGGAGTATGTCGAGCCAGTGGTAGCCGACATACCGGTCTGATGTGACGAACCCGCCGAAGTTCTCACCAAGCAGCCGCTTGGCCGCTTGCTGGGTGCGCCGCGGGTCGATCCGGTAGCACACCAGCGCCGCCGTCGTGGCTGTCCACAGCCAGCACGGGTCGTGCTTGCACAGCCACGTCGTCTCATCGGCGTGCACCGCCTCGGCGCACTTGATCGCTGCGTCCAGCTCGCGCCACGGGTCGTGCAGCACGCGGCTGACGCGCCTGAGCATCTCGTCCACGGCGCCGGTTGAGACCTCGATCCCGTAAGACTCGCTGACTAGCTCGGCGATCTTCTCGCGCGAGAGCCGGTGCACGCTGTCGAGCACCGCCACATGCGCGTGCAACCTCGGCCCAAACGAGCTCAGCGACACACCCGCCGGCAACTCCGCCAAAGCAGGCTTGCCGCAGCACGGGCACGCCAGCCGCACCCGCCGCCACTCGCGCACCTCCGGCACGATCACCGGCAGCTCCCACTGCTGATGGATGACCGGCTCGCCCAGCTGCTGCTCATCGCCGCTGAACCGGTGCCCGCACCCGCACAGCTCGGGCAGGCAGGACACCGGCGCTGCCGTCAACTGCTCCGGTGCCGCCGGCGGCCGACTGGCCCCCTCATGCCCGAGCTGCGCGCCCTGCTTGCGCGCCTCGCGGTTCTGACGCTGCAACTGCTTCTTCGCCCGCTCACGCGCCAACGCCCGGCGCTGCTGGCGCGTCAACGGCGGATCCGTCGACGGCGCCACCGAACTGTTACGCGACGTACGGTTCTGCAACCGCTCCAGCTCCTCCAACCGCCCAGCAAGATCGTCCACCCGATCCAACAACGCAACCAACTGCGCACGGGCCGGCTCCCCGCCCGCCAGCGCGATCGCCTCAGCCTCAGCTCGATCCACGAACGCAAGATTCCATGCACCAAGCAGGAACCCTGCTACCCGAGCCCGACACCCTCTGAAGGCTTACCTGTACTTCGACGAGCGGCTGTCGCTCTCACAGACAGCAGCGCGCGTTGGAATGACCCGTCAAGGAATCGCCGGCCGCTTGCGCAGCGCGGGGTTCACGTTGCGAGAGACTAACCTCGCCAAAAGCACCAACCGTCGAGCTAGCCCGCCTGTACTTCGAGGAGGGCTTGACGCTCACGCAGGTCGCCCAGCGTCTCGGGATGACCGAGCCGAGCGTCGGCGAACGGCTGCGCCGCTCCGGCTACGAAATGCGGCCCGGCAGCCGCAAACCGCGGACTTCGACCAGCGAGCTTGCGCGGCTGTACTTCGACGAAGGCTCGTCGCTCGTGCAGGTCGGCGCCCGCGGTCGGCCTGACCCGAAAGGGCGTCTCCACCCGGCTGCGATCCGCCGGCTATCAACGCTTGCGCGCCTGTACTTCGACGAGGGCCTGACGCTCGCACAGGTGGCAGCGCGCGTCGGCGCCACCGCGCAAACCGTGCGCCTGCATCTCGCCGAAGCCGGCTATCCGACCGCGAGCACGCAGCCGGTCATGTAGCCGCGTCTACCCGGGAGCGCGT
>DATIXU010000062.1:0-1401 GCA_035518275.1 Steroidobacteraceae bacterium | reverse complement strand
ATGCCGGACGAGTCGACGCTGCGCAAGCTGGTGATCCGCCTCGGCGCGGACACCGTCGAGCAGGTCGTCGGCGTCGTGATCTCAAGCTCAGCTGAGCAGACGAAGTTTCGTGCGCGTGCGATCCGGATCGACTCGACGGTGATGGAGGCCGACATTCGCTACCCGACCGACGCCGGGCTTGCCGCGGACGGGATCGGGCTGTTGGCGCGGTTCGCGCGCGAGGTCGCTGGGCTGGCCGGCGAGCGCGCGCCGCGGGTGTGCGTGACCGTTCCCGTCGCGCGCATGGGATACTTCGGCAGCTGGGGCGCAGCCTCAAGCGCTGGACTGCTGAGGCCAAGCAGGAAGTCCTGCAAATCACGGGTGAGCTGGGCGATTCGCTGCGGCTGTCGATCCGCGAAGCAGAGCGCCTTGGCGCGCACCTCGAGCACGGCGCGAACGCGCAAAAGCGCGCCGCCAAGCGCCTCGAGACGCTCCTGGCGGACTGCCGGAGGGTGGCCGAGCAGATCCGACTGCGGCTCGCGGGCGAGCCGATCAGCGATCGGCTGGTGTCCTTGCACGACACCGACGCGCGCCCGATCTGCAAGGGCAAGCTCTCAAAGCGCACCGAGTTCGGGTACGTGCACCAGGTGTGCGAGATCACCCAGAACACGACCGGCGCGCGCGGGTACATCCTGCCGACCAGCACGGCCGCGGGTAACCCCGGCGAGAACGAGCTTTTGCCCGCGACACTGGCGCGCCTGGACGCGCAAGGGATCAGCATTCTTGAGGCCGCCGTCGACGGCGGGTTCGGCAAGAACGTCACCACCGAGGCGTTCGAGAACAGCGCGCAAGACGATGTCACCGTGTGGAACCCCAACGCGCCCGCGCCTGACTCCAAACGCACCGGCCGACGACTGTACTGTTACCGCGCCGGCGCGGAAGGGCGCATCAGCCACCTCAAGCGCGACTACGGGATGGGCCGCAGCCGCCTCAAAGGCGCGGCCCGCAGCCGCGCGTGGTGCGCCTGGGCGATCCTCGCCTACAACCTCGACACCTACTCGGTGCGATGCACCACCTGACCGCCGCGTAGCCGCTCCTTCCGCGCAACGAAAGCGGGGGGAGCACCGGTCGCGGCGTGCCCAAAAACCCCGGAATTGCAGCCAAAACCTGTCAAAACCGGCCCGCCGGCCCGCCACACACCTCGCGATTCACCATCCCTCACCCTCCAACTGGGATTTTCCGGAGCAACTATCTAACGCCGCTCACCCCTTTTGCGGTCACTGGTTTGCGTCTGACTTCGCGACAGAGGTGCCGCTGTTTTTCAACCTAATTCTGCGAGGCTTCTGGGGCCCTGAACCAGGAGGACGAGATGTTGGAGAACGGCACGCCGCGCAAGCGTCGGCAGCTGACGCCGGAGGAGAA
>DATIXU010000061.1:0-2356 GCA_035518275.1 Steroidobacteraceae bacterium | reverse complement strand
CGCGCCGGGACGCGCTGGCGGGTTCGTGGGATGACCATCCTCCAGGTCAGGAGCCGCGATGGCTGCCCGGCAACTCTGGCGGCGCGGTCGCTACGGAGGGGTGTCGCAATGCCGCCGGACGGGCTGCGTTCCCTCAAGCCGGCGAACGAGCCGGGTCTACAGGGAACGTCCGGCGGCGCGCGCGTCGTCGTGGCTGAGTTTGAGTGCTTGGTCGAGCGGGGGTAGCTCCAGCGATTCGCGGTAGCGCGTGATGTCCTGAGCGAGCGCGAGGCGCTGTTCCTCGTACGTGCCTCGTTGATGCTTTCCGACGTGCGTGGGATCCGGGCCGAGCGGCCCGTCCTGGTCGATAGCGAACCCATACGCTAGGCGATGCCGTTCGATACGTCGCGTGAGCCGCTCCCGTTGGTCGGCGAGCGCGGCGTCGGAGATCGGCCGTTCGCCGATCACATCGCGATGTGTTCTGGCGGCTGCGCGACGGCCCGCTCGAGTTGATCGACGATCTGCTGTTCCTGCCGGCGCTCGAGCTCGGCCTCACATGCGACGTGCATGACCAAGGCGCGGGCGTGATCTCTGAGCCATTGGTCCGGTGACGTCCGGCCACTCGCAGCCGGTGGAGTTCGAGCTCGATTCGGCTGGCATCTGATGTGTGGCGCGCGGCGTGCTGCCGTTGAAGCGCGGCGTCGTGCCGAAGCTGGTCTTGCTCGTGGCGATGGCGCCACCCGAGTGTCGCCGCTTGCGTCTCGAGCTGCGTTGCGCGAGCTGTCTGGTTGCGCGCCGATTCGGTGTGCTGGGCGTGTTCCTGTTCAAGCCGCACCGCCTGATGCGCCGCTTGCCGGTCGAGATCAGCAAGCCCGCGATCCGCGGAGGCGAAGCGGCGGAGTTGCTCGTCTGTTGCGTGCTGGACCTCGTTTTGCGCGGCGGCGAGCGCCTGCGAGCGTAGACGTCCGTTTTGTGCCGAACAGCCGCGCGTATTCAGCCGGCAGGCCAGGCCCGACCGCCGGTGCTTCATCCGCACGCCCGTCGAGACCCAGTTCATGTCTCACTCGCTCGAGCGTTGCGCTGGCCAGCTCATGCCGCTCGGCACCGGACGGATCGCTCGGCCGATCGCCGAGCGCGTGGTGCTCGTCGGTCACATCGTGTTCGAGTCGATATCGAGCGAGCCCTCGGGCGGCCCGATCCCAGAGCTCGTGTTTGCGCCGTTAGGCCGCTCGCCGAGTGCGGCGGGCGCCCACCGAGGATCGGAGGCCAGCTCATCAGCCACGAGCTCGTCGCGCAACCGATCGCGCTCGCTCACGGCGCGCCCTAACGCTCCCTCGATTTCAGCGCGCTCAAGGCGGATCTGGTCGGGCTCGCCGACCTCTGTTATGAGCCGAGCTCGAATCGCCCCGACCGCGGCAATCTCGGCATCGACCGCTTCCACGGCCCGCCGCAGGTTCTGGCGCTCCACCGCGCGGCGGTCGGATGCGAACCACAGCTTTGACGGTTGCGGGATTTGGCGCAACCGGTCGAGCAGCCCTTCGCTGTGTTCCGTCAGGTCCAGCTCCCGGCGCTCGGCCGCTTCGAGTCGTTTTACATCAGGGCTGGCGAGCGCGTCGAGTCGCGCTTGGAGTGCCGTGACCCGCTCGTGTGCAGTGCGGAACGCGCAGCAGCGGCGCTCGGGATGAGCCTCAGCCACTTTCAACGTCACGTCCAGCCATACGTTCGCTGCGTCTACTCAGGGCAGCTGCGGCTGTATCAGGTCACCGAGCTTGAACGTTGGCTTGAGGCCCAGAGTTGCGAGGGGGGCAGGGCCGTATAGAGGATGGTCGGCATGCCCAAAGACACCCGCACCCGCTACCAGGGCGTGTACGCCCGCCACCAGCAGCGCTGCCGCACGGAGGAAGGTGGCCGCTGCAACTGCAAGCCGTCCTACTATGGGATCGCGTGTGACCGCGCCCGGCGCAAGCACGTCGGCACACGCCGACAACCCACGACCGAGGCGGCCAGGAACGCCCGTGCGGACCTTCAGGCCAGGCTCGATCGGGGCGAGGCGCCCGCCACCCGCGGCGTGCGGTTGACCGAGGCGCGCGAGCAGTTCGTCAAGGCCGCCCGGGAGGGGCGGGCGCTGAACAAACATGGTCGTCGTTACAAGCGCAACGCGATCGACCTGATCGAAGGCAGGCTCAAGCACGACGGTGAACCCAGGCTTGGCCGCCGGGCGCGGAAAGCGGGGCTCCTCAGCACCAATGGGCTGGCGAAGCGGGCCCGCACGCAGTGGGACGCGGCCAAGCTCGAGCCGATCACGCTTCAAGAGTGCCGCCACACCGCGGCCACCTGGCTCGACGCTGCCAGCGTGTCGCCGAAAATCGCGTCGTAT
>DATIXU010000060.1:0-1096 GCA_035518275.1 Steroidobacteraceae bacterium | reverse complement strand
GCGCACGAGATCAAGAACCCGCTCAACTTCGTCAACAATTTCGCGGGGCTGTCGGTCGAACTGCTGGAGGAGTTCAAGGAGACGGCGGAGCCGGCGCTGGCGAGCCTCGGGGGGGACAAGCGCGCCGAGGTCGACGAGACGCTGGCGATGCTGGCGGGCAACATGCAGAAGATCGCCGAGCACGGGCGGCGCGCCGACGGCATCGTCAAGAGCATGCTGCTGCACTCGCGCGGCGGCAGCGGCGAGCGGCAGAGCGTCGATCTCAATGCCTTGCTCGAGGAGGCGCTCAACCTCGCCTATCACGGCGCGCGCGCCCAGGATCAGAACTTCAACATCACGCTGGAACGCGACTTTGATCGCACCCTCGGCGCGATCGAGCTGGTGCCGCAGGACGTGACCCGGGTGTTCCTGAACCTGATCGGCAACGGCTTCTACGCCGCGCACAAGCGGCACCGCGACCCCGGCGGGCGGCCGGTGCTGACGGTATCGACCCGCGAGCTCGGCGGCGCGGTCGAGGTGCGGGTGCGCGACAACGGCACCGGCATCGCGCCCGAGAACCGCGACAAGCTGTTTCAGCCGTTCTTCACCACCAAGCCGACCGGCGAAGGCACCGGCCTCGGGCTGTCGATCAGCTATGACATCGTCACGCAACAGCACGGCGGCACGATCGAGGTTGACAGCGAGCCGGGGGTGTTTACTGAATTCACCGTGCGCTTGCCGCGTCACCGGCACGCCGCGACCCAGGGAGCCCAAGAGTGAGCGTCAGCATCTTGATCGTCGACGACGAGCCTGACGTGGCGGAGCTGTTCCGCCAGCGCTTCCGGCGCGAGGCGCGCCAGGGCACCTATGTCCTGCACTTCGCGGCGTCCGGGGAAGAGGCGCTCGATCGGCTGCCGCAAGTGCGGCCGGAACTGATCGTCATCCTCTCGGACATCAACATGCCGGGGATGGACGGGCTCGCCCTGCTGCGCGAGCTGAAGCTGCGCCGCCCGGACCTGCCGGTGATGATGGTCACCGCCTACGGCGACGAGCAGCGCCGCAAATACGCCGCCGAGTTCGGCGCCGCCGACTTCCTCACCAAGCCCGTCGATTTCGA
>DATIXU010000059.1:0-4056 GCA_035518275.1 Steroidobacteraceae bacterium | reverse complement strand
CTCTACGCCCGCTTCGGGCAGTACCTGGCGCGCACCATCGAGCAGAACCGCGCCTCCGGCCGCGTGATCAACCGCGGCTTCACGCTCCTCAACCGCATGGCACGCGCCTCGGCGCGCTCCCCGAGCATCCGCCAGATGCTGGTATCGGGGCCGCTGGAGTACATCGTGGATGCGCCGAAGGCCCGGGCGCTGGCCTTGAAGCGCCTCTCGGCGGAGGCACAGGGGTATCTGGAAAGCCTGTGCGAGTAAGCCGGCCATAACCGGCCGGGCTCGCGGCGCCGGGTGCTAACGCTCCCCCCGCGGATCGCGCGCGGTCAGTGGGACCTCGACCCGCCGCGCACGGCGCACGACCGCGAGGGCGAGCTCCGTCCCCGGCGGCACGCCGCCGAGCAGGCGGTGCAGCGTGTCGATGCCATCGACCGGCTCGTCGTTCACTCCCACGATCAGGTCACCCGGGTGCAGGTCCGAGTCGGCGGCCGGCCCGTCCTTCTCCCGTGACAGGACCTCGACCGCCCGCGTCGCCTTCAACTCGAGGGCCCGCACCAGGCGCAGGTCGAGCGGGCGGTCACGCGCGGCGATGCCGAGCCAGGCGCGCCGCACCCGGCCCTGGGTGAGGATCTGCGTCAGCACCCACTGGGCGGTGGTCGCGGGAATCGCAAAGCCGATACCCTGCGCGTTGGGGATGATCGCGGTGTTGATGCCCGTCACCGCCCCGTGAGCATCGACGAGCGGCCCGCCCGAATTCCCCGGGTTGAGCGCCGCGGTGTGCTGCACGATGCCTTCGATCAGGCGCCCCTGACGGCTGCGCAGCGAGCGACCGAGCGCGCTCACGACCCCGGCCGAGACGGTGGATTCGAATCCGTACGGGTTGCCGACGGCGACGACGAGCTGCCCGGCGCGCAGGCGCTGCGTGCTCGCGAGCTGTGCGTAGGGGAGCGAGGCCGCCTGGGCGCGCAGCACGGCGAGATCCGTGGCCGGATCGCGGCCGGCCACCACGGCCGCCACCGTGCGCCCGTCGACGAATGAGACGCGCGCTTCCTCGACGCGCTGCACGACGTGCTCGTTGGTGAGCAGGTAGCCGTCGGGCGTCACCACGACCCCCGAGCCGGCGCCGCCGCGCGCCCGTGCCGCCTCCTCGGCCCCGCCCGTGTAGACGCTGACCACCGCCGGCCCCACCTGTGCTACCGCGCCCACCACCGCCGCCGAATAGGCATCGAGCGGCTCGAGGGAGGCGCCGGGTTCAGCGGTGTCCAGCATGACGCGAGGCATTGGGACCTGCCATGCCAAACTCAAGTCCCTTGGCGCCGGATTCCTGCCAGAATCTCCGCCGATCCCATGATCTCGCTCGCCGAAACCGCCATTCTGCTGGCCGCCGCGGTCGTCGCGGTCTCCGTCTTCCGCTTCCTGCGCCTCTCCTCGATCCTGGGCTACGTCGCCGCGGGCCTGTTGATCGGCCCCTGGGGCCTGAATCTCGTCGGCGACGTCGACCGCATCACCAACGCGTCCCAGTTCGGCATCGTGCTGCTGCTCTTCATCATCGGCCTCGAGCTGCAGCCGACGCGCCTCTGGGTCATGCGGCGTACGGTGTTCGGCCTCGGCGCGGCGCAGGTCGTGCTGTGCACGGTGCTGCTCGGCGCCGCTGCCCGGTCACTGGGACTGCCGCCGGTCCCCGCCGGCATCGTCGGCCTCGGCCTGTCGCTCTCGTCGACGCCGCTCGTGCTGCAGCTGCTGGCCGAGCGCGGCCAGCTCAAGACGCAGCACGGGCGCGCCGCCTTCAGCATCGTGCTGTTCCAGGATCTCGCGGTGCTCCCGGTGCTCGCGATCCTGCCGCTGCTTTCGCCGGGCGGCGCGCCGCATCCGACGGGTGGGGCGTGGTGGACGGGGCTGCTCAAGCTCCTGGTGGTGATCGCCGGAGTGATCGTCGGCGGCGGCCGGCTGCTCCTGCGGCCGGCGCTGCGGATCGTGGCACGGGTGCAGGTGTCGGAGGTGTTCACGGCCGCGGCGCTCCTCACCGTGATCGCCACCGCGCTCATCGCCAATCAGGCGGGACTGTCGGCCTCGCTCGGGGCCTTCCTCGCCGGCGTGCTGCTCGCCGACAGTGAGTTCCGCCACGAGCTCGAGGCGGACCTCGAGCCTTTCAAGGGTCTGCTCCTCGGCCTGTTCTTCGTGTGCGTCGGCATGTCGGCGAACCTCGGGATGCTCGAGTCCGAGCCGCTCACGCTGCTGGCGGTCACGATCGCCTTCCTCGCGATCAAGATCCTGGCCGTCGCGGCTCTCGGACGTTTCGGCCGCTGTCGGGGGAACGAGGCCTGGAAGCTCGCCTTCACCATCCCGACCGGCGGCGAGTTCGCCTTCGTGCTGTTCACGCTCGCGGCACGGCAGCGCCTCATCGATGCGCGGACCGCCGACCTGCTGGTGCTCGCGGTGACGCTCTCGATGATGCTCGCGCCGCTGCTGCTGCTCGCGGAAGAAGCAGTGAGCCAGCGCTGGCTCGCTCCGGCGCCGGCTCCCTACGACGCCATCGACGAGGGCGACACGCCGGTGATCATCGCCGGCTTCGGCCGCTTCGGGCAGATCGTCGCGCGCATCCTGCGGGTCAGGCGGCTCGCCTTCACCGCGCTCGACAGCAGCCAGACCCACGTTGATTTCGTGCGGCGCTTCGGCAATAAGGTGTACTACGGCGACGCCTCGCGGCTCGATCTGCTGCGCGCCGCCGGTGCCGCCACGGCGCGCGTCCTGGTGCTGGCGCTCGACGACGTCGAGGCCTCGGTCCGCACTGCGGTGCTGGCGCGCGAGCAGTTTCCGCACCTCAAGGTCCTGGCCCGCGCCCGCAACCGCCAGCATGCCTTTGCGCTCATGGATGCGGGCGTCACGGTGATCGTGCGCGAGACCTACGGCTCGAGCCTCGAGATGGCGGGCCGGGTGCTCGAGGCGCTCGGTTCGACCTCGGCGGCGGCGCGCGAGGCGGTGCGCCGCTTCCGTGTGCACGACGAGGCGACGCTCGCCGCGCAGTACGCGGTCAAGGAGGATGAGGACAAGTTCCGTGCTACGACGGTCGAGGCCGCCAGGCAGCTCGAGAAGCTGTTCGAGGCCGACGAGAAGCCCGCCGATGGATGAGGCGCGCATCGTGCGCGAGTACTGGTTCGGCGCGCAGCCGCTCACCGCGGAGGCGCTCGCTCGGCGCATGGATTTCTGGTTCGCGCCCGACGCCGGGCAGCACGATGAGGAGATCCGCACGCGCTTCGGCGGACTGCTGGAGCGCGCGGCCGCCGGGGAGCTGCATGCCTGGGCCGATGGTCCGCGGCGGCGCCTCAGCCTCATCGTTCTGCTCGATCAGTTTCCGCGCAACATGTTTCGCGGCGACAAGCGCACCTTCGCCACCGATCCGTTGGCTCGCGCGGTCACCGCCGGCGCGCTGGTGCGCGGCTTCGACAGCCAGGTGCCGGCCGAGCTGCGCGGCTTCTTCTACCTGCCGTTCGAGCATTCGGAAGACATGGCCGACCAGGAGCGCGGCATCGCGCTCTACAAGGCGGCGGGTGACGCCGACGGCCTGAAATGGGCGGAGCTGCATGCCGATATCATCCGCCGGTTCGGCCGCTTTCCGCACCGCAACGCCGCGCTTGGGCGCACGACAACGCCGGAAGAGCAAGCCTTTCTCGACGGCGGCGGCTTTGCCGGCTGACTCGGGGGTTCTGCAAAAAAATTCAGGGCCCGGGCCGCTCGTCCTCCACCCTTGGGTCTCCCCTGGGGCGCTCGGACCTAGCGGCATCGGGCCCTTCCGCCGCGCTTCATCGGTAGACCGGTTCGTCGCCTCGGTCAGATCCACGCCCGTAGACGCTTCACTCCCTTACTTCGCCGGCCTTGCCTCCACGCGACGATGAAGACAATCCACACCACCTGAAGGCGCCGCACTTTGATTTGAATCAAATCCAGCGAAAATATCGGAGTGGCCGCGAACGAGCAGACCGCCGCCTAAGCCAAGGCGCGCGAGGCGAGCGCCGCGCCGGCCACCAAGGATTCGAGCTTTGCCCAGGCGATCTGCGGATGGACGCGGCC
>DATIXU010000058.1:0-37082 GCA_035518275.1 Steroidobacteraceae bacterium | reverse complement strand
CGCGCCGGTCGCGATCGCCCCGAGGGCGAGCTCCGGCTGGCCCGGCATGCCGACCTTGCGCACCAGCATCACATCGAGCGGCGCATGCAACGCGCGCGCCACCTCGAAGGCCACGGGTACTCCGCCGCGCGGCAAGCCGAGCACCACGAGAGGCGGGCGCAGGCCGAGCGCGGCGACGGCGGTCGCGAGTTGCCGGCCTGCCGCACGGCGGTCGACGAAGGGTGCGAGCGATGCTCTCACGGTAGTGTGAGTCTCACGCGCCGGGGGGCCAGGGGAGAATACGCACAAATGTCAGGGCGCCTGACCTCATGAAAAGCCCCGCTTTCGATGCCCTGCTCACGGACTTCTATGAGCTGGCGATGGCGCAGGCGTATTTCCAGTCGGGGATGAACGAGACGGCGGTCTTCGAGCTGTTCGTGCGTCGGCTGCCGCAGACGCGGCAGTTCCTGGTGGCGGCCGGTCTCGAGCAGGTGGTCGATTACCTCGAGCAGCTGCGCTTTGAGGACGACGACCTCGCGTACCTCTCGAGCCTCAACAGGTTCTCCGCGCCTTTCCTGGATCACCTCGGCACGGTGCGCTTCACGGGCGCCGTGCACGCGATGCCCGAAGGCACGCCTTTCTTTGCCGACGAGCCCGTGCTGCGAGTGACGGCGCCGCTCCTCGAGGCGCAGCTGCTCGAGAGCCGCCTGCTCAACATCGTGCATTTCCAGACCACGATCGCCAGCAAGGCGGCGCGCTGCGTGATCGCGGCGCGCGGCCGGCAGCTGATCGACTTCGGTATGCGCCGGGCCCACGAGGCGAGCGCGGGACTCTTTGCCGCGCGCGCCAGCTATCTCGCAGGCTTCGATGCCACCGCCACGGTGGCGGCCGGCCAGCGCTTCGGCATCCCGCTGTCGGGCACCATGGCGCATTCGTTCATCGAGGCGCACGAGAGCGAACCGGCCGCCTTCCGCGACTTCATCCGCAGCCGCGGCGAGCCCACGACGCTCCTCATCGATACCTACGACACCGATCGCGCCGTGCAGCGGGTCATCAGCCTCCTGGGGGAGCTCGAGGCGCGCGCGGTAACGGCGGGCGGCATCCGCGCGGTACGCATCGACAGCGGCGATCTGGGGGCGCAGGCCCGCAGGGCACGCGCGGCGTTCGATGCGCATGGGTACCGTGACATTCAGATCGTTCTCAGCGGCGGGCTCGATGAGCATCAGATCGAGGAGCTGCTCACCGGGGGTGTCCCGGCGGATGCCTTCGGCGTCGGCACCGCGCTCGATGTCTCATCCGACGCGCCGGCGCTCGACATGGCCTACAAGCTCGAGGAGTACGCCGGCCGGCCGCGGCGCAAGAGCTCGCCGGGCAAGGCAACCTGGCCAGGCGCCAAGCAGGTGTATCGTGAGCGCCGCGGCACGGGACGGTATCTCAGCGATCGCATCGTGCGCCTCGGGGAGAGCGCCGCAGGTCAGCCGTTGCTGCAGGAGGTAATGCGTAACGGCCGGCGCAGCGCTCCGCTGCCGGCGCTCGGCCGGATCCGCGACTACTGTCACGCCGAGCTCGAGGCGCTGCCGCCGGCGCTGCGTGAGCTGGGTCAGGGACCGGAGCGATATCCGGTATCGATCTCGGAGGCACTGCGCGCGCTCGCCGAGAGCCTGGACTCGGCCCAGGCGCGCGAGTCATAGCCGGCCACCGCCGGCAGGAGCTCGATCAGTCGCACTCGCGCTCGATGTCGTAGCAGTGCGCTCCCTCGACCGGCGACGGTGTCGGGGCTGCGGCACCAGCCACGATCGCACGGCGTGCGCCTTCGCGGAATACCGTGCAGCCTTTGAGCCCGAGCTCGTAGGCGCTCTGGAAGATCTCCATGACGCTCGCCGGCGGCAGCGCGTGCGGCAGCATTACGGTCTTCGAGATGGCTCCGTCCACGTGGGGCTGCAGGCTTGCCTGCATGAGGAGCTGATCGCGGGAGCTGAGTGAGCGCCAGTCGCAGAACGCATCCGGCGGCGCGCCGCCGTCGGTGCGGCGCGCCCGCCAGGCGGCGTAGGCGTAATCGGTGAGGAGAAAATCGCGCCGCCGGCCATCGCTGTCGAGCACGTGCCGTGCCGTCTCGCGCCCGAAGATGGGCTCGATGCCGCTGCTGACATTGTCGGCCAGGAGGCTGATGCTGCCGGCCGGGGCGATCGCCAGCAGGTGGCTGTTGCGGATCCCCTGACGCCGGATCGCCTCTTGCAGGCGCGCCGGCAATCTGCGGATGAAGGGGCGCTCGAGGTACTGTCGGGCCTCGAAGGCGGGGAACGCGCCGCGCTCGCCGGCCAGCTCGACCGAGGCCTCGTAGGCCGCATCGCGCAGCGTCTTCATGGCGTCGGCGGCCGCGGTGCGTGCCGCCTCGCTGTCGTAGCGCAGGCCGAGCATGGCGAGCGCATCGGCGAGCCCGGTTATCCCGAGGCCGACGCGGCGCGAGCGCTGCGCCTGCTCCCGCTGGCGCGGCAGCGGAAAGCGGGAGATCTCGATGACGTCGTCGAGAAACCTCACTGCGAGGGGCGCGACTTCGCGCAGCGAGCGCTGATCGAGGCGGGCGCGCGGCGTAAAGGGCTCGAGCACGAAGGCCGTCAGATTGACCGAGCCGAGATTGCAGGCGCCGAAGGAGGGCAGTGGCTCCTCGGCGCATGGGTTGGTGGCGCTCAGCGTCTCGCAGTAACCGAGGTTGTTCTCGGCATTGATGCGATCGATGAACAGCACGCCGGGCTCGGCGCAGTCGTAGGCGCTGTCACAGAGCCGAGTCCACAGCTCACGTGCACGAATGACTCTGTGCACCCGGCATGCCACCGGCACGGCGCTGCCGCTCCAGGCGCGCTCCAGAGCAGCTGCCGCCGGCTTCTCGCCCTGCAGAGCCTGTTCGGGAAAAACCAGGGCCCACTCGGAGTCGTTCTTTACCGCCTCCATGAAGGCATCGGTGACCAGCACCGAGAGATTGAAGCGCGGCAGCGCCCTGGCGTCGCGCTTGGCCGCGACGAATTCCTCGATGTCCGGATGATCGCAGCGCAAGGTCGCCATCATGGCGCCGCGGCGTGCGCCGGTGGAAAGCACGGTGGCGCACATTGCATCCCACACCTGCATAAACGACACGGGTCCCGAGGCGATCGTGCCGCTCGTACGCGCACGGGCGCCCCGCGGCCGCAGCGTCGAGAAATCGTAGCCGATACCGCCTCCCTGCTGCATCGTGAGCGCTCCCTCCTTGAGCGCCTCGAAGATGCCCTCGACCGAGTCGTCGATGAGGCCCATGACGAAACAGTTGCAGAGCGTCACCTGACGCTGCGTGCCGGCGCCCGCAAGGATCCGGCCTCCCGGCAGGAAGCGGAAATTCCTGAGGATCCCGAGGAAACGCTCGCGCCACACCTCAGGCTCACGCTCGATCGCGGCGACGCCCGCAGCGACGCGCCGCCAGGTGGCGCCGAGATCGGCTTCGGGCGGGAAAGTCTGATCATCGCGGTAGCGCGTCCGCCACATGAACTGCGGCAGAGTCTCATCGGTCGCTGCGGATAAAAATCGCATGCGGGCTACGCTTCCCTCCCAAGGGTGCCGCGCAGCGGCCGTCATGGCATCCGCAGCACTACCTAACGCCGCCAATGGAGCACCCCGCTAGTACGCGTTTTCCCGTATTCGTCGCGGCCACCGTTTGTCGGACTGTGTTTCCGGGTTGCTCTCATGAGCGTTCACAACGAAGAGATCGCGGCGGCCTTCGAGGAGATGGCGGACCTGCTCGCCATCCAGGGCGGCAACCCCTTCCGCATCCGGGCCTACCAGCTTGCGGCACAGGTCGTGCGCGGCCTGCCGCGCGAGCTCTCAGCCATGCAGGGCGCCGAGGAGTACGACAAACTCCCCGGCATCGGCGCGGATCTCGCCGGCAAGATCGCCGAGCTCGTACGTACCGGTGAGCTGCGAGCGCTCACCCAGCTGCGACGGCAGGTTCCCGCGGGCCTGCGCGAGCTGCTCGAGCTTCCGGGCCTGGGTCCGGTGCGTGTGCGGGCGTTGCGCAGCGGACTGCGCATCCGTAACCGCGCCGACCTGAAGCGCGCGCTCGCTGCCGGCCGCCTCGCGCGGCTGCGCGGCTTCGGCCCGGCGATCGAGGCACGTCTCAAGACGGCTCTGGCCGGTGCGAGTGAACGGGCTCCGAAGCGCCCCCTGCGGACGGTGGCCGCGCAGTTCGCCGAGCCGCTGCGGGCATATCTCAAGTCGGTGCCCGGCGTGAGCTCGGTCGAGATCGCCGGCAGCTACCGCCGCGGCCGCGACACGGTCGGCGATCTCGATGTGCTCGTCGGTGCGCGCACGGCGGCTGCGACGCTCAAGGCTCTGCGGACGTACCCGGACCTGCGCACGCTGACTGCGGCGGGGACCACCAAGGCGACCGGTGTGCTGCGCAACGGGATGCAGGTCGACATCCGGGTGGTCGCACCGCAAAGCTTCGGCGCGGCGCTGCATTACTTCACCGGCAGCCGCGATCACAACATTCACATTCGCCGCCGGGCGCAGGAGCGCGGCTGCAAGCTGAGCGAATACGGCCTGTTTCGCGGCGGTAAGCGCGTGGCAGGCGCGTCCGAGGAGGAGCTCTTCGAGGCGCTGGGCCTCGAGTGGATCGCGCCGGAGCTGCGCGAGGACCGCGGCGAGATCGAGGCGGCCGAGGCAGGCGCGCTGCCTGAGCTCATCGCACGCGCCGACCTGCAGGGGGATCTGCACGTGCACACCGACGCCTCCGACGGCCGGGAGACGCTCGCAGGGATGGTCGAGGCCGCGCGGCGGCACCGACTCCGCTACGTGGCGATCACGGATCATGCGCAGCACCTCGGCATCGTTCATGGACTGGACGCGGAGCGCCTGGCGCGTCAGGCGGACGCCATCGATGCGCTCAACGAGAAACTCGAGGGTCTCGTGGTGCTGAAGGGTGCGGAGGTAGACATTCTCGAGGATGGGCGCCTCGCGCTGCCCGATGCGGCGCTCGCGCGCCTGGATGTCGTCGTGATCGCCATCCACGGTCACTTCGACAAGTCGGAAGCCGAGCAGACCTCACGCGTGCTGCGTGCGCTCGAGCGTCCGCACGTCAACATCCTGGCGCACCCGAGCGGCCGGCTGCTCGGCGAGCGAGCGCCGTGCGCGCTCGATTTCGGGCGCATCATCGCTGCGGCACGTGCGCGCGGCTGCTGTCTCGAGGTGAATGGCCAGCCCAACCGTCTCGACCTCGACGACGTGCACGTCAAGGCGGCGCGCGACGCCGGGGTGCTGCTGAGCCTCGCAAGCGATGCCCACGCCGCGGAGCAATTTGCCTGTCTCGAGGGTGCGGTGCTGCAGGCACGTCGTGGCTGGGCACGCCGGCAGGACGTGCTCAACACGCGTCCGCTCGCTGAGCTGCGCAAGCTGCTCAAGGCGGCGCGCCGCTGAAGGGCGCGGCGATCAGGGCACGTTGCGCTCGAGCTCCTCGAGCCAGACATCGGCGCGCGCATCGCTCGGCGCGCGCCAGTCGCCGCGCGGCGAGAGCGAGCCGCCGGAGCCGACCTTGGGCGCATTGGGCTGGGCAGAGCGCTTGAACTGGCTCGAGCCGAAGAAGCGCGTGACGAAGACCCTCAGCCAGTGCTTGATTGCCGGTCGATCATATTCGTGTCGCTCGGCTTGCGGGACCGATTGCGGCCACTCGCCCGCGGCGCGGCGCGCCCAGGCATGCTCGGCGAGGAACGCCACCTTGCTCGGGCGAAAGCCGAAGCGGCTGAGATGATAGAGATTGAAGTCCTGCAGCTCGTAGGGACCGACGACGCTCTCGGCCGATTGCAGAGTGCCCGCGGCGCTCGGCAGCAGCTCGGGACTGATCGGAGTGGCGAGGATATCCTCGAGCACCTCGGCGACGGCACCGTCGAACTGAGCCGTGCGGGAAATCCAGTAGATGAGGTGCCGGACGAGCGTCTTCGGCACCGAAGCGTTGACGGCATAGTGCGACATCTGGTCGCCGACACCATAAGTCGTGTAGCCGAGCGCCAGCTCCGAGAGATCGCTGGTTCCCACCACCAGAGCGCCATGGAAGTTCGCCAGGCGGAAGAGGTGCGAGGTGCGCTCGCCCGCCTGGACATTCTCAAAGGTGGTGTCCGTCGATGACTGATCGTGAGCGAACGGATGGCCGAGGTCGTGCAGCATCTGACTCGCCGACGGCCGGATGTCGATCTCCTGCGAATTCACTCTGAGGGCGTCCATGAGGCGCAGCGCGTTCGTCCGGGTGCGGTCGCTGGTGGCGAAGCCGGGCAGGGTGAATCCCAGCACGTTCGCCCGTGGCAGCCCGAGGGCGTCGATCGCGCGCGTCGCAACCAGCAGCGCCTGAGTCGAGTCGAGCCCGCCGGAGACCCCGACGACCAGCTTGTCGATCCCGCTCCCCTCCATGCGGCGCGCGAGCCCCTGCACCTGGATGGCAAAGACCTCGCGGCAGCGCTCCTCGAGGCTGACCGGGTCGGTCGGAACATACGGAAAGCGAGCGATCTTCCTCTCGAGCGGCACCGCTCCTTCCGGCAGCTCCAGATCGCAGTCGACGCGGCGCAACCGCATGAGGCCGTCGCGCTCGAGCCGCGCGCAATCGCTGAAGCTCGTGGTGCGGGTGCGCTCCTGGCGCAGCCGCTCGAGATCGACGTCCGCGGTGATGAGGCCGCCCTGATAGCGGAAGCGCTCCGACTCGGCGATCAGGTCGCCGTTCTCGCAGATGATCGCGTGCCCGTCCCACGCCAGATCGGTGGTGGACTCTCCGTAGCCTGCGGAGGCGTAGGCGTAGGCCGCGATGCATCTGGCGGATTGCGAGGTACAAAGGAGACGGCGGTACTCAGCCTTGGCGGTGCTGGCATTGCTCGCGGAGAGATTGGCGAGCACGGTCGCGCCGCCGAGAGCCGCACGGGTGCTCGGCGGCACCGGTACCCACAGGTCCTCGCAGATCTCGACGTGCAGCACGAAGTCGCGCCAGCGGTTGCAGGCGAACAGCAGGTCGTTGCCGAAGGGCACGCGATATCCCGTGACCTCGATGGTGTCATCGAGCGCCTGAGTCGCCGAGGTGAACTGACGCTTCTCGTAGAACTCGCGGTAATTGGGCAGATAGGTCTTGGGCACCACGCCGAGCAAGGTGCCTTTACACATCACCAGCGCGCAGTTGAACAACCGACCCTCGCTGCGCAGTGGCGCCCCCACGATGAGGATTGCGCCGAGCGCACGACTTGCCGCCAGCAGCCGTTCCACTGCGCGCTCGACTTGATCGAGCAGCGCATCCTGGAGCACCAGGTCCTCGTTCGAGTAGGCCGAGAGTCCCAGCTCCGGAAAGAGCACCAGCGCCGCCTTGCAGGCGGCGGCGCGCTCGGCCAGCTCGAGCGTCCGCTGCACGTTGACGGCAGGCTGTGCCACCTCGACGCGAGGCGTGCAGACCGCGATGCGCAGGAAGCCGTGCGCGTAGATGGACTGATACGGCCTCATCGGCCGGAGTATGCCGCGCGCGGCCTGCCGGGCGACTGCGGCATATGCGTATGCGTCCATCGCCGACAGCCGGGCTCCGATGCGCAGTTTCGCGTATTCCGGGCGCCTCGCCGCAGGTGCAGTGTCGGGCCGGAAGGAGGTGGCGTATGAACAACGGTGTAGGCAGTGCCCGGATCGGCCAGTGGTACGCGCGGTGGGATAAGGGTGAGATCTTCCAGGTGACGGGCTGCGACAAGGAGGCCGGCACCATCGAGATTCAGACCTTCGACGGCGATCTCGATGAGATCGAGGACGAGAGCTGGCGCGTCCTGCCGCTGGGGCTGGCCGAGCCGCCCGAGGACTGGACGGGTCCGGTGGACGACGTCGAGCGCGACGATCTCGGCTACTCGGAGACTGAGATGAGCGGCGCCGACTGGGCGGAGCCACTCGAGCCCTATCCGCCCGCCTCCGAGGCGTGGGAAGAGACCACGGCGGAGGGCGAAGGTGACTTTGAGACCCGCTCGGACCTCAGGGAGCTCGCCAAGGCAGCTCACCAGAGCGCGGCGTAGCCGCGCGGAGTCGGCGCGTGGCCTCCGCACTGGCGATTGCCCGTTCTTTCCTTGGCAAGGGAAGGCATCACGGGACGCGTGCCGCCAGCGCGGCGAGCGTGAGCATCCACGTGCGCAACGTCGCACAGATGTTCAATTCGCTCGACCCCTCGCCATTCTGGGATCGCGACCTCGACCGTGAGGCCGCGGAGTTCATCGAAGAGGAATTCAGCGAGAAGCTCTCGGCGCATACCTGGCATCTGCACGTTCATGCCCAGGACGGTGCGGCGCTGGCCGCCGACCTGCAGGCGGCGCTCGAACACTATTACGAGCGCCTCGCGAACTCGGCGCGCTACCGGCTGCGCGATGAGATGCGGGTCGGACAGCTGGCGCTGCTCGGCGGGCTGGCGATCTTCCTGCTGAGCATGACCATTCGCGGCGTCCTCGCGGGCGTGCTGCGCGGCAGCGCACCCCGCATGCTCGACGAAGGGCTGATCATCATCGCCTGGCTGGCACTGTGGCGACCCGTGGAATCGCTGGTCTACGGTTGGGTACCCCTCTACCGCAGGCGGCGGCTGTATGAGCGGCTCGCTGCAATCCGCGTGTCAGTTCGTACCGAGACGGCGGCCGGCACCGAGGGTGCGCACCTCGAGCACACCGCTCCCCAGCCGACGGTGCGCGCCGCGTCCTGAAGGGCTTTCCGCGCCTCTTTACGCGACCACGTGTACGGTGCTCGCCTGCGGCCCGAGATCTCCGAGCTCCTCGGCAAAGCGCACCCTGGTGCCTGTGGTCAGATCCTCAAACCTGCCGCCGAGGACACTGTTGCGATGGAAGTAGATGAGGCGTCCGTCGTTGGTCTCGATGCGGCCGCTGTCGCGGCCGGCATCGAGGTCGCAGATTCGCCCCTCGGCGGGCGCGACGTGACTCTTGATGTCCAGGCGGCGCTTGCGCTCATAGTCCTCGAGTCTGCGCCGCGCCGCGCGGAATGCGTCGCGCAGCGCTACGTACGGGTCCTCGTGGGAGTGATTGCCGAAGTGGGCATGCCGGATGGCGATCTCTTCATCCGGCAGCGTGATGTCGATACGGATGTCATGGAGCGCACCCTGATGGGAGTGGTGCGACAGCGGCTCGACGACCACGCGGCAGCGCAGGATGTGCTCGCTGAACCTGTCGAGCCTGGCGGCGAGCTCGCGAATGCGCGCCTCGAGCGCAGCTGAGGGATCCATGTGCCGGAACGTGATCTGCAGCGGAATGATCATTGCAACATCCCGAACGAAGCCTTCTCAGATGATAGGCGGCGGGCCTCGAGCGACGTACCCGCAGTAGTACCTAGCACCCGCAACGGGACCGTGACCGGTCACGCGCAGGGGCGATCCGGGCTCCCCGGGCTCGCATCTCCGCGAGCGCGCGGGCTCCATCGCCCGGGCGTGCTTCCACTGCCCGCACCGCCTCGGCAAGCACCAGCACCGCAAAGCCCGCGGCCAGGGCGTCCAGGGCGGTGGCGCGTACGCAGTAATCGGTAGCCAGACCGCCGATCACGACGCGCCTGACGCCGGCAGCGTGCAGCTGCAAAGCCAGATCCGTTCCCTGAAAGGCGGAATACGCATCCGCCTCAGGCCGTGTGGCCTTGGAAATGACGCGCGCCCCGGAAGGCACCTTGAGTGCTGCGGCGAACTCAGCGCCGCCAGTGCCGGCCACGCAATGAGGCGGCCAACGGCCTCCCTGGCCACGGAACGAGCAATGTTGCTGCGGGTGCCAGTCGCGCGTCACAAATACGGGTAGATGCTGCTGAGCAAATTTTCGCAGATAGTCATTGAGGGGCGCGATCACCTCATCCCCCCGCGGCACGCCCAGCGCTCCTCCGGGAAGGAAATCGTTCTGCACATCGACGACCAGCAGCGCATCACCCGCGTCGGGTACCTTGCCGAGGCGATCAGCTCCAGCACGCCGCGCTTGGCTCACCTGAGCGGTTCCGTCTTGGCCGCCAGGAGGGGGGCGAGCCGCCCGCGGTAAGCCGCGACGAACTGCAGGGTTCGCACCAGCGGCCATTGATCGGGCACGATCGCTTCCGCCATCGCAAACGCGCACAGCGCCTCGAGCATCGCTGCAAGGAAATCCGCCAGGCGCAGGACACGCGCTCCGGCAAGCGTCCGCGGCAGCTCCTCGTCCGCAACCACGAGGGCAATCTGCTCGAGATGCACGTGGGGCTCATTGCCGAAAATGCGATGCAGGTACTTCCTGCCAGCGAGGAATTTCGGCTCGAAATGCTGCTCTCGCTCCTGCCAGCTCAGCAGATCGAAGCTCGGCTCGACGTGCACCAGATGCCGGCGGATAGGATGAAAGGCGACGACATCGAGCTCACACTCGCAGCTGCCGTCGCTCTGCAGACCGACCCAGAGATCAGTGTGTACGAAGTAACCCTGGTACTCATACCACTCAACCACCAGCCGCTGCAGATAGTCCATTGGACAGGAGAGCCGGGTTGGTTCGCGTCTCCCGGGCAAGGAGGCCTAGTGCGGCGCATGCCGGGAGAAACGGCAGTGCAGGTACTGCTGTTCTCCGCGCGGCGTGTGAGATGCCTGCACGGCGTACTCCACGAGCTCGAACTGCCTGCCAAGCTCCGCCGGGAGGGTGACCGCACTGTAGCACTTGCCTCGCCACTCGTGAGGCGCTTCGGGGCCGTAGGTGGAAATCACCACGTGCCCCTCGGGCCGTAACGCTTCCTGCAGCACCTCGACGTATTGCTGACGCTCTTCAGGATACGTAAGGAGATGGAACTCCCCGTTGTCGTGCCAGAGCGCATAACGCCGCGCCGGATGAAAGCGGGTCACTTCTCTCGCGACGAGCGTAAGGTGGGGCGCCCGATCACCGGCCCGTTCGCGGAGCGCGTTCAGTGCCTGTGCAGAGCGATCGAGAATCGTCAGATCTCTATAACCCGCCGCGAGCAGCGCATCCGCCATGAATGAGTCAGCTCCACTCACGTCGATGATGGGTGCATCAGGCTCGAGGCCGCAGCGTCGGATGAGCTGCAAGGGCGTCTCCAGATATGGTTCGAGCACTCTGCCAGCCGGGTAGGGATCTCTCGTCTGCTCGCTCGGCTGCACCGTTCCATTTACCGCGCTCATATCAGCCGCTCCATGCCTTTCTCGATGCACCATGCATCTGCCTGTCCCGCGATGAAATACGAGTAAACGCGGATGTCGCCCGCGCTGAAACCCGCTTGCGCGGAACTACGTATTGTCAGCCCCCACACTCGGCGTAGCGTTTCGCTGAAGGCTATGAACGCGCATTCACGACATTTGACGCTGGTACTGATTCTCGCGCTACTGTTGCTCCTGCTGGCAACGGTCGTGGCCCGCGTCATTTCGTGAGAGCGACCTTGGTCGGCGCGCCGCAGTCGCGGTACCTGAGCCGTTGTGGAAGGCAAAGCAGCAGCAGTTGGGCACCGCACGGCCGGGCTGCCGGTTCGGGAGCTGACTCTACTACCCATCCAGCCGGTCGCCGGTGAGGCCGTGGCTCAGGTTGCGGCCGAGCTGCGGGCGCGAAGCATCGAAGTGCATGTCAAGCCGTCGATCCTGCGCCCGCCAGGCTCCTACGACGCGCGACGCCGGCAGCTCAGGGCTGACGTGCTGCTCAGGCGGGTGGCTGAGGCCAGCGAGCGACCGGTGGTCGGCCTCACGGACGCGGACTGCTACGCGCCGCCGCTGAATTTCGTGTTTGGCGTCGCCAATCTGCGTGGCAACACTGCAGTGGTGTCGCTGGCGCGGCTGCGGACCCGCGCGAACGCGAGTACCTTCATGACGCGCGCAATGAAGGAGATCTTCCACGAGGCCGGGCATGGCGTGGGCCTCCGGCACTGCGGCAATCCGCGCTGCGTGATGCACTTCAGCAACTCACTCGCAGAAACCGACAGCAAGGGAGAGCGGCTATGCGCGACGTGCCTGCGGCAACTGCGGGGCGGGAGTTGACTCTGGATCACCCCGCGACACGTCTTGCGGCTGGTGCCGGCCCGGCAATTCCCGGCGAGAGTCGCGATCTGGCTTCAGCTGCGGCGACCTTGGTCTTCACCGCCAGGAAGCTATCGGGGCTGACGGAGATCGAGTCGATGCCACAGTCGACGAGGAACTCGGCGAATTCCGGATGGTCGCTGGGCGCTTGGCCGCACAGCCCCACCTTGGCAGGACCCTCGTGCGCCACCCCGATGACCCGCCGGATCAGCCACTCGACGGCTTCATCCTGCTCGTCGAAGAGCCCGGCAAGCTCCTCCGAGTCCCGGTCCACCCCAAGAGTAAGTTGCGTGAGATCATTGCTGCCGATCGAGAAGCCATCGAAGCGCTGAGCGAACTGCCGCGCGAGGATCACGTTCGAAGGAATCTCACACATGACGTAGACTTCGAGCCCGCGCTCGCCGCGCCGCAGGCCGTTCTGCGCCATCACCTCGAGCACCAGGTCCGCCTCTTTGACCGACCTGCAGAACGGTATCATCACCACCACGTTCACGAATCCCATCTGCTCGCGCAGTTTCTTCAATGCGCGGCACTCGAGCGCAAAGCCCGCCCGGTAGCGCGGAGAGTAATAGCGCGAGGCGCCGCGGAAGCCGAGCATGGGGTTCTCTTCCTGCGGCTCGAACTCGGCGCCCCCGATCAGGTTGGCATATTCGTTGGTCTTGAAATCGCTCAAGCGTACGATCGCCGGCTGCGGATAGAACGCAGCGGCAATCCGGCCGAGGCCGCAGGCGAGGCGATCGACGAAGAATTGCGTCCTGTCGTCATAACCCCGCGTGAGCTCGGCGATGCGCGCGCGCGCATCTCGATCGGCGAGCTTATCGAAGTGAACCAGCGCCATCGGGTGGACCTTGATGGAGTTGTTCACGACAAATTCCATGCGTGCGAGCCCGACGCCGTCGGCGGGCAGCCGCCACCAGCGGAATGCCGCTGCGGGATTGGCGAGATTCAGCATGATGCGGGTACGGGTGCGCGGAATGGCCTCGAGGGGGATGTCGCGGCTCTCATACTCCGCACGACCGTCGTAGATGAAGCCCGTGTCGCCCTCGGCACAGGAAACCGTGACCTCCTGGGCATCGTGAAGGAGCTGGGTCGCCTTTCCAGTACCCACGACCGCGGCGACGCCGAGCTCGCGGCTGACGATCGCGGCGTGGGAGGTACGTCCTCCATGGTCGGTCACGATCGCTGCTGCGCGCTTCATGATGGGGACCCAGTCGGGATCCGTCGCACGGGTGACGAGCACCGCGCCATCGACGAAACGGTCGATCTCCTGCGGGCCGGCGATCAGGCACACACGCCCGGCGACAATCGCTTCGCCGATCGCGATGCCCGAGGTGAGCTTCGGTCCCTTAGACTTGATCGAGTACGTGCGCAACGCCGTTGCCTCGCGACGCGACTGCACGGTCTCCGGACGCGCCTGCACGACGAATAGCTGGCCGGTCCCGCCGTCCTTGGCCCATTCCATATCCATCGGGCGGCCGTAATGGGCCTCGATGAGACACGCCCAGCGCGCAAGAGCGAGGATCTCGGCATCGGAGAGGACGTACGACTCACGTTCGGCCTGGGATGTCGGAACATCCCGTGTGGGGGTCGCGCCGACCTCATAGACCATCTTGTGCTGCTTGCTGCCGAGAGTCTTCTCGATGATGGGCGCGAGCTGTGTGTCGGTCAGCAGCGGCTTGAAGACCTGGTACTCATCGGGATCGACGGAGCCCTGGACCACGGTCTCCCCGAGTCCCCAGGCCGCGTTGATGATGACTACCTTTCCGAACCCGGTCTCGGTATCGATGGAAAACATGACGCCCGCGCCCGCCTTGTCGGAGCGCACCATCTTCTGCACTCCGATCGAGAGGGCGACTTTGAGGTGGTCGAAGCCCTTGGTCTGGCGGTAACTGATGGCGCGATCGGTAAACAAAGAGGCGTAGCAGCGCCGGCAGGCGTCGAGCAGCGCGGCCTCGCCTCGAACATTGAGGTACGTTTCCTGCTGCCCGGCGAAGCTCGCATCCGGCAGATCCTCGGCAGTGGCGCTCGAACGCACGGCGACATCGGTATCGCTCTGACCGAGACGGCGGCACAGCTCCCGGTACGCGGCGCAGATGGCCTCCGAGGTCTCACGAGGCCAGTCGGCACGCAGAAATGCACGGCGGATCGACTGGCCCACCTCGGCCAGGCCGACCTTGCCGGCGGCATAGTCGGCCAGCTCGGTCGACATGTGTTCAGCGAGATGATTGGCGCCGACGAATTGCCGATAGGCGTCAGCCGTCGTGGCGAACCCCGGCGGAACGCTCACGCCTTGGGTGGCCAGATGCGCGATCATTTCGCCCAGAGAGGCGTTCTTGCCACCGACAAGCGCGACGTCGTCCCTGCCGACCGACTCGAACCACACGACCTGGGGTATTTGCATACGCAATCCTTCCTCGTCCCGCAATCAGAGCGAGAAGCCGCGGTGAACACGCTCATGCTGAGCGGCGAGGCTGAGATAACGGGCCTGCCCGCTCCCGTGGCTCCTGAGGGGCGTTCTGTCGTCCTCGAGCTCGCGGAGTACTTCGGCCACCCGTCGCGGGGTGCCGAGGTCACTCCAGCCGCATTCGGGCACTGGCAGAACGCGCAGATGGGGCTCGTGTCCCGGAAGGATCTGCCGCGAGAAATCCCGCGTGGGGAGGGCCTCATACAGCTCGAACAGCCGCTGCCTGCGACTCAGGTCGTTTGCGGGCGCCGAGATGATTTCCGACAGGGCCATCACGATGTCCGGCGAGCGGCGTTCGAACAGCTTCAGGAGTGCCGGCGCGTCTGCAGCAATGATAAAGGCATTCCACAAAGCCCCCCTGTCAATCAGTTGCCGAGCGACCGGTGCCGGGGGCTTTTCGACGAACTGCTCGACCTCCCGGTAGCCGCCGCCTCGATCGGGACCGGGGACGATATAGCCCAGCTCCGGATCCGGATTCCTCGGCTGCAGGCCCATCAGGACGATCCCCGGTGCGAGCGGCTGCGAGCGCGTAACGGCGACGGAGATCGATTCTGCGAGAGTGTCTTCGTCCCGAACGTGATGGTCAGAGGGCAGCAGCAGGATCCGTGCGTCCGGGTCTCGCTGCAGGATATTGAGCAGCGGGAAGAGAATCCCGTTGGCAGTGCCACGGTTCCTTGGCTGGATGAAGATGTTCTCGGCCGGGAGGGACTCGAGCTGCTCGTTCCACCACTTTCTATGGTCAGCGGCCACGACGGCGCAGATTCTGTCTGATGAAGTGAGGGCGGCCGCTCGCCGCAGAGCGCTTTGCAGCAAAGAGGGACCGCGTCTGAGCGAGCAGAACTGCTTGGGTACCGTCAGTCCTTTCCTCGTCGTCGTAAGCTCGATCAGACGTCGACCGTCGCCGGCAGCTAATAGCAACGCCCAGCAATCTTTGCGGTCGCGCACAGCGTGGTTCCTCGCCATGGTTTCGCTTCCAGAGCAGCCGGTGGGACCTTCCACTCGGTGCCATGGTTCCCGTTGATGGGTTTGGCCAGGAGATAGCGATCGCCGAGCCACCTGATTGCTTGTGCTCTGGCTGCGCTGTGGTCGACTTCAAGCACATGCGGCCATCCGCTGGTCCGTTTCACTGCCTGACCCTCGTTCCGTCAGCGTGGCAGGCGAGCAGGCGCTGGCCCCGCAGGCCTGGTCAGCACGGCATCGATCTGCTGCTCGGCCTCCAACCAATCGTCCACAGCGTGTCCGGGCTCAAATCCGCGGTGCTCTGCGATGTAATACGCCGCCTCGCAGATCATGATCTGCCGCTGTACCTGCGTGACTGAGGAGCCGCTCAGCTTTGCTGGAGGAATGCGCGATGGGGATGTGGTGGCTGCCACTGTCTTCTGGACCGTGGACTTGCTGATTTCCTTGGCCATAGAACCTCCTGAGCGATGCCACTGGCACCGTGCCCGACTTTCTCGCGGTCTTGAATACGCACTTGTACGCGGCAGTGCGTTGACACTCCGCGTGCGCGGGCGCAAGGGCTCGCCTGCCTGCGGGTTGTCCACGTCGCCGTACGTGCTTACCGACATTCTGGCCGGCCGCCGCGCCGGCCTATGCTCATCCGGGAACGATAAGGAGAGGGGCATTCAGCGATGGATGCATTGAATCTCATCGGCACCGGAGGCCGGCTCTCGGCAATGCGCCGGATTACGGAAGTGTTTCACTCCGCGCTCCCGGTAACCAGGAGCGGGCGCAAGCTCATGGTGCTGGCGGTGACGCTGGTCACGCTGGTGCTCGGCACGCTGTGGTGGGCGACGCGAGCACCCGCACAGACCGTGTACCGCGTCGCAACCGTAACGCCCGGGACCATTTCGCGCACGGTCACCGCGACCGGCACGGTGAACCCCGTGCTCACCATCATCATCGGCTCCTACGTCTCGGGCGTCATCAGCAGCATGTCCTGCGACTACAACACGCGGGTGAAAAAGGGCCAGCTGTGCGCCAAGATCGATCCGCGTCCCTACCAGGCGGCGCTCGATCAGGCCAAAGGGCAGCTGACGCGTGATGCGGCACAACTCGAGGGCGCGCGGGTGAATCTCGCGCGTTATGCCGAGCTGCAAGGCGAGGATTCCATCGCCAGGCAGACCTACGAGGATCAGGTGGCGCTGGTGCATCAGCTGGAAGGCTCGGTGCAGCTCGATCGCGCCGCAGTCGAGACCGCCACGGTCAATCTCGGCTACACCAACATCATCTCGCCGGTCGATGGGACGGTCGTGGCGCGCAACATCACCATCGGTCAGACCGTGGCCGCCAGCTTCCAGACTCCCACGCTCTTTCTGATTGCGACCGATCTGACCAAGATGCAGGTCGATACGAACGTAAGCGAGAGCGACATCGGCGCGATCAAGGAAGGCGACCCGGCGACGTTCAGCGTCGAGGCCTTCACCGACCGTGCGTTCCAGGGCGCCGTCGTCCAGGTTCGCCAGGCGCCGCAGACGGTGCAGAACGTCGTGACCTACGATGTCGTGGTCGGCGCCGACAACGGGCAATTTCTGCTCAAGCCCGGAATGACCGCGACCGTCAGCCTCGTCACCGACCGGCGTGAGCAGGTTCTGCGTATTCCGAACCAGGCGCTGCGCTTCAGTCCCGGCGGCCTGCGCACCGCGCAACCAGCTTTGTCCCAGGCTGCTGCGAGTGCTGCCGGCAAGGCGCAGGTCTGGATCCTGCGCGGCGGCAAGCCGGTCGCAGTCGACATCACGACCGGGCTCGCCGACGACACCTATACCGAAGTTCGTACGGGCGATCTGCGGGCCGGCGACCAGGTGGTAATCGCAGAACAGCGCGCCGGCAGCCGTTCGCCGACCCGAGGGTTGCGCTTTGGCTTCTAGCAGGACGCCGGCAGGAAGTGCGTCATGGGAGCGCTGATCGAGCTCAGACAGGTAACGCGCACCTATCGGGTCGGTGACACCGAAGTGCACGCACTCGATGACATCAGCCTGACGATCAACCGCGGCGAGTTCCTGGCGATCATGGGGTCCTCGGGCTCGGGAAAGTCGACGTTGATGAACGTCTGTGGCTGTCTCGATCGCGCGACGGGCGGCCAATATCTGTTCGAGGGAATCGACGTCACGCATCTGAGCGAGCCGGCCCTCGCGCGCATGCGCAGCGAGCGCATCGGCTTCGTATTTCAGAGCTTCAACCTGCTGGCGCGCACCACCGCCATCGAAAACGTTGCGCTGCCGCTTTTCTATGCCGGGACCGGTCCCGCACGCCGCGGCGAACGCGTAAGCCGCGCGCGCGCCGCGCTCGCGGAGTTTGGCCTGAAAGATCGCGAGAACAGCAGCCCGGCTCAGCTATCAGGCGGCCAGCAGCAGCGGGTCGCCATTGCGCGCGCCCTGATCAACCGACCGGACCTGCTGCTGGCCGACGAACCGACGGGCAATCTCGACACGCGCACCTCGCACGACATCATGCGCACGCTGCGCGCGCTCAATCGGCAGCAGGGTGTTACCGTCGTGGTCGTCACGCACGAGCGCGATATTGCCGACTATGCCGACCGCCTCATCACGATGCGCGACGGGAAGATTCTCAGCGACGAGTTGAACCGTGCGGCGCGCGCAGCGGCCGCCGCACCGGCGCAAGCTGCTGCGGCGGCACAGCCCACAGCGCCGCCGGCCGGACAGGCGACAACTCCGTCACTGGGATTCGCCACGATGATTTTGAGCACGGCCGCGCAGGCCATCGGCCGCAACAAACTGCGCGCCTCCCTTACTATGCTGGGCGTTTTCATCGGCGTCGCCGCGCTCATCGCCATGGTGGCGGTCGGCCAGGGCGCGAATGAAGCGGTCAAGAAGCAGATCGAAAGCCTGGGCACCAATATGCTGGTCGTGCTGCCGGGGGCCACCACTGCGGCCGGCGTGCGCGCCGGCTTCGGCAGCGCGTCCACGCTGACGGCCAACGACGCTCTGGCGCTGCGCCGCGAGGATCCCGCGGTAGCCGATGTGGGCTACCTCATCCGTCAGCTGAGTCAGGTCCAGTACGGCAACCAGAACTGGACGACCAGCATTCAGGCCGCGACCCCGAGCTATCTGCGCGTCACCAACTGGCAGATCGCCGCTGGCCGGGCACTCGACCAGGCGGACGAAAACGCGGCCGCGATGGTGGCCCTTCTCGGCCAGACGGTCTACCGGCAGCTTTTCAGCGCCGATGAGAATCCGATCGGCGCCGATATCCTGGTGAAAGGTCAGAGCGTCCGGGTCGTCGGCCTGCTCGCTGCCAAGGGGCAGAGCAGCTATGGGCAGGATCAGGACGACGTCGTCATCATTCCTTTCAATGCTGGACAGGAGAAGGTTCTGGGCGTCGCCGCCCCGAGCCAGGCGCAGGCCATCGCGACCACGACGATTTCGAACGCGACGATGACGGTCACCACGACCGCGGCGGCCTTTCCGCCTCCCCCGAATCCCTACAACATTCCGCCGCGCCTCGTCGGCTATGTGAACAGCATCTACGTGCAGGCGGCCAGCCAGGACCAGGTGCCGGTAGCGCTGCAGCAGGTGAACGATACACTGCTGCGGCGTCACCGCATCCGCCCCGGCGACACCGCCGATTTCGCCATCCGTAACCTGAGCGAAGTGGCGCAGACGGCCGAGAGCTCGGCCCAGATCATGGCGCTGCTGCTCGCCGTGGTGGCGTCGATCTCACTGCTGGTCGGCGGCATCGGCATCATGAACATCCTGCTGGTGTCGGTCACGGAGCGCACGCGGGAGATTGGGCTGCGCATGGCGATCGGTGCACGTCGCCTGCACGTGCTGCTGCAGTTCCTGACCGAGGCCGTGTTCCTGAGCGTCACCGGCGGAGTTGCCGGCGTCCTCGGCGGCGTCGCGGTATCGGTTGTGATCTCGACGGTGATGCAGTGGCCGACACTACTGTCGGCGGCCGCCATTGGCGGCGGATTCGCGTTTTCCGCCGCGGTGGGAATCTTCTTCGGGTACTACCCGGCGCGCAAGGCGTCGGGGCTCAATCCGATCGAGGCGCTCCGTTATGAATAGGTGGGTTATGAACGCGCATACCCGACATTTCACGCTGGTGCTGATTCTCGCGCTGGTACTGCTTCTGATAGCGACGGTTGTGGCGCACGTCCGCTCGTGAGAAAGGCTTCGCCCCGCCGCTGGTCTGCGCAGGTTCTCGAGACCAGTAATGCGCTGGACCTCGAGGAAGGAATATTCAAACAGCGCTCGGCGCGCAGCATTGCCGCCTCGCTCGCGCGTGCGGCGCTCGCGAGTCGGCGGCGCAAGGCGGGGCCCTTTCAGTCCGCGATGTCGATGCTCAACTACTACATCAATCGAGCCGGGCGCAGTCTCAGTCCCGAGCGGCGGCACACGCTCGAACGTGCCAAAGGCGAGTTGCGCCGGCAGTTTCATCGGCCGGGCGGACGGACGGCCAGCTAGCGCATGCGCGAAGGGAGCTCGAGCAGCGCATACACACGCGAGAGGGGCAGGTTGCGCTTTCCAGCCCGCCTGGAACGGGCAGCCGTGGAAGGTGCCATGATCCTCACTCCGCGGGTGGCAGCCGCTTCTGCCTCAGCTCGAGGAGGAACCGCAAACCGTAGTAGAGGCCCGCAAGGAGCGCGGTGAGAAGAAACGCGGCGAGCGCCGCTCGCGTCACCCAATAGAAAAAGATAGCGCTGGGAGGCATGTGGAGCTCTTAAGGAGGGCTCGCTGCGCGCCTAGTGTACTGCGCGCCCCCCGCAGCACTGCAATAATCAGCCGCGCTTGCCCGAGCATCCATCATTGGGCTCCGCGTCGCGTGGGCGGTGCTGACTCAGGCACGCGGGCGTGGCGCGCAAACCATGCGGCGGCGAGTGAGGCGACCCGCTCGAGCGCGCCGGGCTCGACAAAGAGGTGCGTTGCGCCCGGCACGACCGCAAGCTGCGCTTCGCAGCGCAATTTTCCAATTGCCTGCTGGTTGAGGGCCAGCACTTGCGGGTCGTCGCCGCCGACGATGAGGAGCGTCGCAGCGCGTACCCGCGGGAGCGCCGGGCCCGCCAGGTCGGGCCGGCCGCCACGGGAAACCACCGCAGTGACCTGCGGAATCTCGGCCGCGGCCGCCAATGCGGCGGCGGCGCCCGTGCTCGCCCCGAAGTAGGCCAGCGCGAGCCCGCGCAGCTGCGGCGTCCGCAGGGCCCATTCGCTCGCAGCCGCAAGGCGTGCGGTCAGCAGAGAGATGTTGAAACGCAGCTCGGCGGTGAGCGCGTCCAATTGCTCCTCTTCTTCTGTCAGCAGATCGAACAGCAGTGTGCATAGCCCCGCTTCCCGCAGACGCTCTGCGACAAAGCTGTTGCGCGGGCTCAGCCGGCCACTGCCACTGCCGTGTGCAAACAGGACCACCGCGCTCGCACCGCGTGGCTTGCGCAGCAAACCCTGCAACTCGACTGTACCCGCCTGAATCAGAACCGCGTCAGGCGGGGTACTGGACACTGCCATGACACTCCCCGGAATTGCTCATGACCTGGTGTCAAGCTGCACCTGACCCAGCCAGACACGGACTGCCAGCGCGACGAAGCTCGATGCGAGCAGCAGCCGCGTGACGAAGTTCGCGACCGTGGTGAGAAATGCCTCACGTGGGGGAGGTTTCACCGATTCCTGGTAGATATGCAGTCCGAGGGAGTCGGTCAGGTTGTCGGCGAGCGCAAGGATCAGCAGGCCGCCGGCGATCGCGGCTTTTCCCATGGTCGCGGTGCGCAGCCCGACGATCACTCCCGTGCTGGTGACGATCGCCGCCGGTCCACCGAAACTGATGTGTTGCAGTCTTGACCAGATTGTCGGCCCCTCGTGTCGCACAGTCATGCTGTTCCTCTCCAGGCGGCGGCGAACTCCGCGCGCAGCTCATGCTCCCGTCCGAGATAACGGGGCGAGAAATGAAACGGCACGGCATTGCCGACGGCCGCTGACCGTGCGATCTCGCCCGCGGCGCGGGCGGTCAGGTGCGCCTTACGCTCGGCGTGTTCGTGGTCCTGCTCGAGGAACACCGCCTCGATGAACAGCAGATCCGCAGCGCGCAGGAAGCGCGCCAGGGCCTGCCGATTGCCGGGGTTATCGGCCACATCGGTCACATAGCAGACCTTCTGTCCGGGCAGGAACTCGAGGACCCGGGCCTTGAGCTCACCGAGACTGATCAGCTTGTCGAGCGCACCAGCGCGCGTGCGCCAGTGCACTCTGATCTGCGTCTCATCGGGCGCTCCGGCCCGCACCTGTTCCTTGAGGCGCGTGAGCCACGGCCCCGTCGGCAGCCCCAGCTCATCGAGCCGGTTCTTCCACACGTTGATGTGAGTATGTTCCTCGAAGGCGAATGCCAGCGAGGGGATCGCATGGTGCTCGAGCGGTATCGTGCGCACCCGGAACGACGCACAATCGAGCAGCAGCCCGTCCGCAGCCGCCTGATCCGGCAGGGTTTCCCGTTCGAAGCGCGCCCGGCTGCGAAACCGGGCACGCTGCATCCGGCCGCTGGCAGTGAGCTCGTGCGCGGTGATGACGAAGTCGGTCGCGTAGTTCTCCACGAGATTCCAGGTGTAGGCCGCGAGCTTGTGCTCGAGCTGCTCGATAAATCTGGCCGGGCCGTAGAGCGCAACTCCGGTGTCCCGGCCGAGGCAAACCCGCAGCAGGTGATCGAAGCCGGCGAAGTGATCCATGTGGGTGTGCGAGACGAAGACGTCGCTCACGCGCAGGAGCTTGCGGGTCGGCAGGCAGGTGACGTCTCCGACGTCAAACAGGATTGCCCGGCGCTCGAACTTGAGGTCGATCAACACCCCCGGCTCGCCGAACGGCCGATTGACCAGCGCTGCGTCGAAGATAGGCCGCATCAGGACACGCTGTCTCACTACCCCTTGATGCAAACCAGCGGTTCGAGCCGTGCCACCTTGTGCGCGAGGCCCGCGGCAGCGGCGGCATCGACGACCGCGGAGACGTCCTTGTAGGCTCCGGGCGCTTCCTCGGCGACGCCGCGCTGCGAGGGGCTGCGGATGATGATGCCGCGCGCGGCCAGCTCATCGATCACCTGGCAGCCGCGCCAGGTACGCGAGGCCTGATGGCGGCTCATGGCGCGGCCCGCGCCGTGGCAGGCGGAGCCGAACGCCCGGGACTCGGACTCCCTGGTGCCGGCGAGGACATAGGACCCGGTGCCCATGGAGCCGCCGATCAGCACCGGCTGGCCCGCGGCGCGCAGCGCCGCCGGCACATCGGGGTGACCGGGTCCGAAGGCTCGCGTCGCCCCCTTGCGGTGCACGTAGAGTCTGCGCGATTCGCCGTTGGTCCGGTGCTCCTCGACCTTGCAGGTGTTGTGCGAAACGTCGTACAGCACCGCGAGCGCTGCCTGCGGCAGCAGGTCCGCAAAGACCTGACGCACGAGGTGGGTGAGAATCTGCCGGTTCGCGAGGGCGCAGTTGATGGCGGCCCGCATCGCTGCGAGATACGTGCGGCCGAGATCCGAATTGATCGGCGCACAAGCCAGCTCGCGGTCCGGCAGGCGGATGCCGTACTGCTTCGCCGACGTCGCCATGCGCTTGAGGAAATCGGTGCCGATCTGGTGCCCGAGTCCACGCGAGCCGCAGTGGATCATGAGCACGATGTCGCCGATCCTGAGTCCGAATGCAGCGGCGATCGAAGAGTCGAAGACGGCAGTGACCTCCTGCACTTCCAGGTAATGATTACCGCTTCCGAGTGTGCCCATTTCGTCGCGCTGCCGCTCCTTGGCGCGCTGCGGAACCATCTCGGGCTCGGCGCCCGACATCTGACCGCGCTCCTCGATGCGCTCGAGGTCCGCAGCGAGTCCCCAGCCGCTCTCGACTGCCCAGCGCGCCCCACCGGCGAGCATCGCATCCATCTCCGCAGCGCCAAGGCGAATGGCTCCAGTGCTGCCCACGCCGGCCGGAATCCGGTAATACAAGGCGTCTGCCAGGTCCTTCTGCACCGCGGCGACGTCGGTGCGCGTCAGCCCCGTGTGCAGGCAGCGGACGCCGCAGGAGATGTCGAAGCCGACTCCGCCAGCGGAAATCACGCCCCCCTGGTCGGGATCGAATGCGGCGACGCCGCCGATGGGAAAGCCGTAACCCCAATGGGCATCCGGCATGGCATAGGAGGCCTTCACGATCCCCGGGAGTCTCGCGACGTTGACCGCCTGCTCGTACACCTTCTGGTCCATCGCGCGCAGCAGCGCTTCGGTGGCAAAAATCACGGCCGGCGCGCGCATGTCATCGTGCTGAGGGATTTCCCACTCGTACGCGGATCGCTGCGTAAAGAGACTCAGATCCATGGCTTCAGACATCCACCACCGTTTGCGCCACCCACTCGCCGTTCTCCTGTGCGACGCGCAACGCGGTGTAGGTCGCGCCCTTGATTTCCACCGCGGGATGATGGCGCGCGGGATCGACCGATTCTCCCCACGCCCGACCGCGCAGGCGACGACCGTCGAGCTCTACCGAAAAGCGGCTGAAGAGCATCCGGCGCGCGGACATTTCGTAGATCAGGCTGTTCAGCCAGTCCGCGAGCAGCAGCTCGTCGTCGGGTGCCTCGCACTCCACCTCGATCGGCTGCCGCGGCTCGATCGCCTGCGGGTCGGTCACGACGGCGCTCAGAGCAAGCGCCGCCTGCTCGAAAGCCTGCGCCTTGGTGGCACCCACTCCGCGCACGCCCATGTCGGCCTCGTGTGGAAAGTGCTCCCAATGCACGCTCATGGACAGATTCGCTGCCTGGCACTACAGCAGATCCGGCTCGCCGCAACGAGCCAGAATCTGCTCGCGCGCCGCATCCCGCAGGCGAACCGCCGCGGCGAAGCGGTCCTCGGCAGGCGAGGGGGCGAGCGGCGGCCCGACCACCGCGCTGACCGGCATGCGCCGCAGCAGCCACTGGCCATCGCGCAGTACCGAGCGCGTTCCCCGCAGCGTCACCGGGACGACGACGACACCGGATGCCGCAGCGACCTGGAATGCCCCGAGATGAAAGGGCCGCAGTCCCGTTGCCCGCGTGAAGGTGCCCTCGGGGAACATCACGAGCGAGTTGCCGTTGGCGAGCTCCCGCTCCAGCCTGCCCACCTCCGCAACGCTCTGCGCAGGCTCGAAGCGCTGGATGAAGACGGTACCGATTCGGCGTAACCAGGTTGCCAGCAGGGGCACCTGCTGCAGCTCAGTCTTGGCGATGAACAGGTGTACTTCGGGCAAGACCGCTCCGATGAAGACGCTGTCCACGTAGCTGCAGTGGTTGGCCACGATGATGTGAGGCGCCGAGAGGTCGAGGTCCGCTTCCCAGACCACGGAGAACGGGATCCGCAGTGCGCGGATGAGCCAGCGGGCCGCATGGTGATTCAACCGCCAGATCCGGCGTGCATCGCCCATGAGCAGGCCGGGCAGTCCGATGGCGACCAGGAAGACGAGGACGGCGAGATCGGCATACAGCCCGTAGGCGATGCGGGCGGCTGACCGTGCAATGCGCCGCAGCTCGGGCCGCACCCCCTGGAGCGCGAGGCGCAGCAGCTGCAGGGCGGGGCCGGCGTGCGCCCGGCCGAGGGAGCCGTCCTCGTAGGCGGCGCGGGTGGCTGCACGACGGAGCTTGCCGCTGGAGGTCTTGAGAACGGTGTGGGGAGGGGCGAGCAGGATCTCTTCCGGAGGCTCGCCGAGGTTGTCGACGACCCGCTGATTCACGCGCGCGGTGAGCTGTGCGCGCGCTGCTGGATCGGTGTAGCGGGTCTCCGCGAGCACGATGAGCTTCTCAGTCTGGGTGGCCGCATCTTTGGTCCCAAAGGCGACCACGCAGCCCTTGCGCACGCCTGCCAGCTCGCCGACCGCCCGCTCCACCTCGTCAGGATAAATGTGCTGGCCGCGCCGGATGATGATGTCCTTGAGACGGCCGGTGACGTAGAGCTCGCCGGCCGCCAGGTAGCCGCGATCGCCGGTGTCGAGCCACCGGCCATGAAGCAGCCGATTGGTCGCCTCATGGTTGCGGTAGTAGCCGGAGGTTGCCGACGGGCCGCGGAATTCCACCGTGCCTTCCATCCGCTCGGGGACCTCTGCGCCGCCCTCATCTACCAGACGCAGCTCATAGCCGGGCAGCGGCCGGCCGCCGGAGACGAAGCGCAGTGCGCGCGGATGATCCGTCGCGACGGGCAGTGCGCGCCCGGTGCGCATCATTTCATCGCGATCGATGCAGTCGCTGATCGGCCCGCGGCCGAGCGGTGGGAATGTCAGTCCGACCGCGGCTTCGGCGAGTCCATACACCGGCGTCATGGCAGCCGGCCGGAACCCGTAGGGGGCGAGGCGACGGTTGAACCGCTCCAGCGTGTCCGCGGATACCGGCTCGGCGCCGTTGAACGCGATCCGCCACGACGACAGGTCGAGCCCCTGGAGCTCCTGCTCGCTCAAGCGGCGGGCGCACAGCTCATAGCCGAAATTCGGCGAGGCCGAGAGCGTCGCCCGATAGTCGTGAATGGTGCGCAGCCAGCGCACCGGCCGCGTGAGGAACGACGTAGGCGGCATGACGACGAACAGGCACCCGTAATAAAGAGAGCCGAGCCATGCGCCGATCAACCCCATGTCATGGTAGAGCGGCAGCCAGCTCACGAAGATATCGGAGTCGGTGGCACGCACGACCCTGCCCATGACGCGAATGTTCGCCAGCAGATTCGCGTGTGTCAGGACGACACCCTTCGGTGCGCCCGTGCTGCCGGAGGTGTACTGGAGCATGGCGATCGAGTCCGCAGTCGGCACGCTCGGGGTTGTGCCGAGGGGCCCGTCCTGCAGGAGCTCGGCGACCGACAGCACCTTGCGCAGCGTCGGCACCCGCGCCCGCAGCAGCAGGCCGGCGGCGCGCGCCTCTCGGAACGTGATGAGCGTATCTGCCGCGGCATTCGCGAGAATGCCGGCGTGGCGCTGGATGTGTTCCTCGAGCTGCGAGGGGCGGGTCGGTGGATAGATCGGAACGGGGATGGCGCCGGCGAGCAGCACGCCGAGAAAGCAGTGCAGGTAGGCGCTGCTCGTCGGCAGCATCAGTGCGACCGTGGCGCCGCCTGGCACACCGGCACGCACGAGTGCGCCGGCAACCCGCTGCGCGCCGTCCAGCAGCTGCGCGTAGGTGAGAGTTTCGGGCGCGCCCTCGCCGAGCAGGACCGCATGGGTCGCAGCGGGACTCGACTGGGCGCGCGATTCCAGGACTTGAAGCAGCGTCGCGGCCTCGCGCGGTTCGTTCAAGCGGGGGCGGGGCGCGAGTGCCGCTACATTGACGGGCGCGACCCGGCGTGGAGCCTCGCCGAGCGCCACGGCAGAGGTCACGGCGCGCAGCAGGTCAGCCACGGTCTCGGCCGTCGCGAGCGTGTTCTCGGACAGGTGCACTCCGAACTGCTGCTCGAGCCGCAGTAAAAGCTCAACGCGCGAGAGGCTGTCGAGCCCGAGGTCGCGGTCCAGCGCGCTCTGCAAAGTTACGCTCTGCAGGTCCGGTTCGGCGCGGTGAAGCTCGGCGTAGAGCGCGCGCACGATGCCCAAGAGCTCATCCGCCTGAGCCGACCCGGCGACGCGGGTAGGGTACGGGGCATGGGGACTTGGCGTAGCCACGGACTCCTCACTGAGCGCATACCGGGTCGCGCGAATGCGCATTGCGCCATGAGGCGATGCCCGCGGCAATGCGTACCTATCCCGGGGGCGTCCCGCTCGGTCGCGATACACAGGGGCCTGCGAGATTGGCAAAGCATACGCACAAATGCTGATACCGGCTGGCAGACGGTGCGCTGAGCTTGACCGTCGTGGCGAGCAACAGCATCGATGCAAGGAGCTCGGGTACGCGCGCGCTGAAGCACGTGGTACGTCATTTCGCGCGCCGGGCAGGGCGTGCGTTCGCGTCGGCTGCCACGTCCGCTACGGCTGTGCACGAGGCGCGCAAGGATCTCAAGAGATGCCGGACGGCATTGCGGTTGCTGCGGCCGGCGCTCACTGGATTGAGGTTTCATCGCGCGAATGCGGTGCTGCGCGACGCCGCGCACTCCCTCAATGCCGCTCGCGATGCGAAAGTGCTGACTCAGACGCTGCAATCCCTGCGGGAGGAGAGCCTCGCGCTGCGACGCGATCCCGCCGTCGCCGAGCTGGCGCGAGTGCTGCAGGCGGAGGAGGCAGCGGTGCGGTGGCGACTGCGCGCGCGGCCGGCACCGCTCGCGCGGACGCGCCGCGCCCTTGACCGGCTGTGCGGCCGCATGGGTCAGTGGCGTGTCGGGGTGCATGGCTGGTCGGTGCTCGGTCCGGCATTGCAGCGCATCTACAGAGGCGGCCGGCGCGCACTGCCGGCTGTGCAGGCTGACCCCGTCGACCGGACGCTGCATGAATGGCGCAAGCAGGTGAAGTACCTGCGTTATGCCCTGGAGATACTGACTCCCATGCGTCGCTCGAGGATGGCCAGGCTCGCCCGGCAGGCCAAGCAGCTGACCGATTATCTCGGCGAGGTGCACGACCTGGCCGTTCTTGCCCGGCGGGCCCGCGGAGTCGCGAAACGCAACGGTGCGGATCTCCAGCCGTTGCTCACCCGCATCGACCGGCGACGCGGCCGGCTGACCCATGAGGCGCTGGCTCTGGGTGGGCCGCTTTACTGCGCCAGGCCTCGTGATTGGGAACGACCGTTGGAGCGTTACTGGCGCCGATGGCGGCGCGTGAGTTAGGAATTCACACAGGAGCGAATGCGATGCCATATAGCCACAACTCACAGCTGCCTGCGTCAGTTCGCAGCCATCTTCCCGAACATGCGCAGGATATTTACCGCGAGGCTTTCAACCATGCCTTCGAGGCTCACATGGGCGATCCACGGCAGGAGGAGGCCGCACACCGCATCGCTTGGGCGGCGGTCAAGCGGCGCTACGTGAAGGAAGGAATGCAGTGGGTCGAGCGAGTCTGATCACCGGACACGGCGGCCTTCGTGGCGCCAAACCTCGTACCAGGTCCACTCGATCTTCTCGTCGAACGGCGCGGCGGTCAGATCCAGGCAATGCAACTCGCACATGTACCTACGTGGAGCCTGTGAACGGTTGGCCCCGTCGGCGATACGATAGGACCCACGGCTCGAGAGCTTGCTCGCCCGTGGCAGCGCAAACTTAGCCTTCAAAGAGGAGCGGAGTCGTGACTGAAGTAGTTAGACAGGACCGGGGCAGCGTTGCGGTGATCCGCTTCGGTGAGGCGCCGGTGAATAGCTTCGGGCACGCGACGCGCCGCGATTTCGTCGCCGCCGTCGAAGGCGCCGTCTCAGACCCCGCAGTCCAGGCCATCGTGATCGCCGGCAACAACGCGCTGTTCTCCGCTGGCGCTGACATCAAGGAGTTCGGCACGCCGGCCGTGCTCGCAGCCCCGAACCTGCACAACGTCATCATGGCCGTCGAGTCGAGCCCGAAGCCAGTCGTCGCGGCGATCGAGGGCATGTGCCTCGGCGGTGGCCTCGAGGTCGCGCTCGGCTGCCACTACCGGGTCGCGAGCGAGTCCGCGAAGCTCGGACTTCCCGAGGTCAAGATCGGCTTGCTGCCAGGTGCAGGCGGCACGCAGCGGCTGCCCCGCCTGATCGGCGTCGAGAATGCCATCAACGTGATCGTCGGCGGCGAGCCGGTGCCGGCGAAGCTCTTCAAGGGCAGCCCGCTCTTCGACGCGCTGATATCCGGCGACCCGCTGCCGGAGGCGATCAAGCTCGCGGCCGAGAAGGGCGCGGCGCTCGCGGCGGGTGGCAAGCTTCCCAGGGTGCGGGACCTCAAGGTGCGCGGGGCGAACATCGAGGCGATCCTGGGATTTGCGCGCACGACGATCCGGGCAACCTACCCGAACTTCCCGGCACCGCTCAAGTGCCTCGATGCGATCGAGGCGGCGGCAACCAAGCCATTCGAGGAGGGCCTCGCGACCGAGCGGCAGCTGTTCGCCGAGCTCATGATGACGCCGGTGTCACGGGCGCTGCGGCACGCGTTTTTTGCGGAGCGGAGCGCCGCGAAGATCGCCGACGTTCCGGAGTCGACTCCGAAGCGCGAGATCAAGGGTGCCGCGGTCATCGGCGCGGGCACCATGGGCACCGGAATCGCGATCAACTTCCTCAATGCGGGCATCCCCGTGTTCCTGCTCGAGGTTGGGCAGGAGGCGCTCGACCGGGGCGTCGCACGCATCCGCGACACCTACGCAGGTCAAGTCGCCAAGGGCCGCCTGAAGCCCGCCGACGCCGAGGCCAGGGCCCAGCTCCTCAAACCCACGCTCAAGTACGCGGACATCGCGTCCGCCGACATCGTCATCGAGGCGGTGTTCGAGGACATCGGCGTCAAGGAGAAGGTATTCCACACGCTCGACTCGGTCATGAAGCCCGGCGCGATTCTTGCCACCAACACCTCGACGCTCGACGTCGATCGGATCGCCTCGTTCACCAAGCGCCCCGCCGACGTCATCGGCATGCACTTCTTCAGTCCCGCGAACATCATGAAGCTGCTCGAGGTGGTGCGTGGCAAATCCACGGCGAAGGAGGTGCTCGCGACCACGATGAAGCTCGCGAAGACGCTCAGGAAGACCGCCGTGGTGTCGGGCGTGTGCGATGGTTTCATTGGCAATCGCATGATCGAACAGTACCTCCGCCAGGCGCTCTTCATGGTCGACGAGGGCGCGAGCCCCATCGAGATCGACGCTGCCATGGAGAAGTTCGGCTTCGCCATGGGCCCGTTCCGGATGGCCGATCTGGCCGGCAATGACATCGGCTGGCACATCCGCAAGCGCCGCGCGCTCGAGCACCCGGACCTCAAGTACTCGAAACTCGCAGACAAACTGTGCGAGCTCGGCCGCTTCGGCCAGAAGACCGGGGCCGGCTGGTATGACTACCGGCCCGGTGACCGCACGGCCTACCCATCCAGGATCGTCGACGACCTCATCAGGGAACACCGCCGGACGCTGGATCTCGGGCCGCGCACGCTCGATGCGCGAGAGATCGTCGACCGGCTCGTTTATGCGCTGGTCAACGAGGCCGCGAAGATTCTCGATGAGGGCATTGCGCAGCGCGCCTCCGACATCGATATCGTCTACCTGACGGGCTACGGCTTTCCGGTCTGGCGCGGCGGACCGATGTGCTACGCCGACGAGATCGGCGTCTACGGCGTCGCGCAGCGCATGCGCGAGCTCGCGCGCAATCCGTATGGCGACCCGGGCTTCTGGACGCCCGCGCCCCTGATCCAGCGACTCGCCAGCGCCGGTGGCGCATTCAAATCCGCGGGAGCGCAGCCATGACGCGCGAAGCCGTTATCGTCTCGACCGCCCGAACGCCGCTCGCGAAGTCCTGGCGGGGATCCTTCAACCTGACGCACGGCGCTACCCTCGGCGGCCACGTGGTCAAGAGCGCGCTGGAGCGCGCCAAAGTCGACCCCGCGGATGTCGAGGACGTGATCATGGGCTGCGCGCTTCCCGAGGGTGCCACGGGCGGCAACATCGGCCGGCAGATCGCGCTGCGGGCCGGTTGCCCGGATTCGGTGTCCGGCGCCACGATCAACCGCTTCTGTTCGTCAGGCCTGCAGACGATCGCGATGGCCGCACAGCGCATCCTCGCCGGGGAGGGCGACGTGTACGTCGCGGGCGGCGTCGAGGCGATCTCGGTGGTGCAGAACGAGCTCAACCAGCATCTCTACAAGGAATCGTGGCTCCGCGAGCACAAGCCCGGCATCTACTGGTCGATGCTCGAGACCGCCGAAGAGGTCGCGAAGCGCTACGGCATTACGCGCGAGCGCATGGACGAATACGGCGCACGCAGTCAGCAGCGTGCCTGCGCTGCGCAGGACGGGGGCGGGTTCACCGAGGAGATCGCGCCGATCACCGTGACGATGGCCGGCATGGAGAAGGATACCGGCCGCCTCTACACGCAGCAGGTCACGGTCGCTGTCGATGAGGGCCTGCGGCCTGGGACGACTTACGACTCGATCAAGGGCCTGAGGTCCGCGCTTCCCGGCGGCCTCATCTCCGCGGGCAACGCCAGCCAGTTCTCGGACGGCGCGGGTGCCTGCGTGGTCATGAGCGGCACGGAGGCCGCACGCCGCGGCCTCGAGCCGCTCGGCCGCTTCGCCGGCTTCGCGGTCGCGGGGTGCGACCCGAGGGAGATGGGCATCGGTCCGGTGTATGCAGTGCCGAAGCTCCTGAAGCGCGCCGGCCTCAGGGTCGCGGACGTCGACCTGTGGGAGCTCAACGAGGCGTTCGCGGTGCAGGTGCTCTACTGCCGCGACAAACTCGGCATTCCGGACGAGCGGCTCAACGTCGACGGTGGTGCAATCGCGGTCGGGCACCCCTACGGCATGAGCGGCCAGCGCCTCACCGGCCATGCACTGATCGCCGCCAGAAAGCGGCGCGCAAAGCGCGTCGTCGTCACCATGTGCATCGGCGGCGGGATGGGCGCTGCTGGGCTGTTCGAGGTGTGAGAAGGCGCCGCCAGCTCGGAAAGATCGCGTTGCGCCGTTGTGCCAACACGTCTCTGCCGGGCTTGCCTGCGGTCCGTACTTCGATATACTTGAAAATATGAAACCCATCGACGTGATTGGTGCGCTCGGAGCCTTGGCGTCCGAGCCGCGGCTCGCCGTCTTCCGCCTGCTCGTGAAGCGCGGCCCCGACGGCTACAGCCCCTCGGAGCTTGCCGAGCGTCTCGACATTCCGGCGCCGACGCTGTCCTTTCACTTGAAGGAGCTAGTACGGGCCAAGCTCGTCGTCAGCCGCCGCCAGAGCCGCAACCTCTACTACAGCCCGAATATCGGGCGCATGAACGCGCTGGTCGGGTTTCTCACCGAGAACTGCTGCAGCCTCGCGGACGCGGCCTGTGACGCGGAATGCCGGCCACTCAGCGGCAGCGCTTGACGGAACACCAATTGTCGGCGCGGGCGCGCTGGAGCATTTCGGGTCGGCTGCCTTGCTGCGCTCGATCGTCGTGACCTCAGCTACCTGCATGGCGAAGACGCTCGCGAACTGGAGCGAGGAGGATCCGTGACAGACCGACCTTACAATGTGCTCTTTCTCTGCACCGGAAACTCCGCGCGCAGCATCATCGCCGAGGCGTTGATCAATTCCTGGGGTCGGGGGCGATTCAAGGGCTTCAGTGCCGGCAGTCACCCGAAGGGCGTCGTGCATCCGATCGCGCTCGAGCTACTGAAGAAGATGAAGCTGCCAACGGAAGGCCTGCGCAGCAAGAGCTGGGATGAGTTCGCCGCGCCCGGGGCGCCGCCCCTGGATTTCGTGTTCACCGTCTGCGACAACGCGGCCGCCGAGGTGTGCCCGTATTGGCCAGGCCAGCCGATGACCGCGCATTGGGGCGTGCCCGATCCCGCGGCAGTCGAGGGATCGGAGACGGAGAAATGGGTCGCGTTCCGGGATGCGTTCAGGATGTTGGACAACCGCATCAAGATTTTCACGAGTCTTCCGCTGGCCTCCTTTGACCGGCTTAGGCTGCAGGAGCGCCTGGACGCCATCGGCAAGGCACGTCCGTCCGAAGGTGCGGCGTGAGCCTCGCCCGCCGCCTCGCGGCCGAGGGGATCGGCTCGCTGTTCCTTGCGGCGGCGGTGATTGGCTCGGGCGTCATGGCCGAGCGCCTCGCGGGCGGGAACACCGCGATCGCCCTGCTTGCCAACACGGGAGCCACAGTAGCGGCGCTCGCGACGCTGATCGCGCTGCTGGGTCCTGTCAGCGGCGCGCACTTCAATCCGGCGGTCTCGCTCGTTGAGGCCCTGCGTAATGCCCTGCCGTGGCGTGAAGCAGCCGCGTTCGTCCTCGTGCAGGTCGCCGGCTGCTGTCTCGGGGCGGTGCTCGCGCACGCGATGTTCGAGCTGCCGTTGATTCAGCCTTCGTCGCACGTGCGCGCGGGAGCTGCACAATGGCTCGCCGAGGCGGTCGCGACCTTCGGCCTGATCCTGGTGATCCTCGGGCATCGCCGCAAGGAGGACGCACCGTGGATGGTCGCCGCGTGGATTGGGGCGGCTTACTGGTTCACGGCCTCGACCTCCTTCGCAAACCCCGCGATCACGATCGGGCGCTCACTTTCGAACACGTTTGCGGGGATCCGCCCGGGGGACGTGCCGGGCTTCATCGTCGCACAGGTGGTGGGAGCGCTCCTTGCACTGCAGGTCGCGAAGGTCCTCTTCGGACAGGCGGAACGGCGTAGCACCGACGTCGTGGGAGCACGGCTCATCAGTCCCGAGAAGCAGCCGGATGTGGCCTCCCGGCGGACTGGGAGCGGAGTGTGACCGAGTCACCTGCCGTCACGATCTATCACAACCCCGCGTGCGGGACCTCCCGCAATACACTCGCTCTGATCCGCAACGCCGGCGCTGAGCACTGGACAGACGAGCAACTGATCGATCAGATGCTCGCGCACCCGATCCTGATCAACCGTCCGAAGGGGCCCTTCACCAAGGAGGACGGTGAGCAGGCAATCGACGAGCGCGGCCAGCGGCTTCGCTGATCGCCGGGCTGCAGGTTCCCAGGCTTTCATGTTATGACCTCCCCAAGGTGCCTCGGTGCTCTCCGGCAGAGACCGCCTACTTCGGTGATAACGTCACGGGTACCTCAGTGATGCTGTCCACGGGCAGCTTGTTAAGCTCGGCTGCCTTGCGGATTGCCGCTTCGCTCGGTCCCTCGTAGACGCAGAAAGTCCTGGTCTCCTCGGCGTTCGCGTAGGAGGTGACCCAGTGCACGCCGACCGATGCATTGTTCGCGTTCACCTTCTTCTTGGTGGCGGCGTCGAGTCCTTTGAGTGCACCAGCCGGGAAGGTTCGCTCGACGAGATAGCGGTGCACCGCGCTCTTTGCCGGAGTAGCGGTTGATTGTCCGGGCGGGTCCGCGGCGAATGCCGGGGTGAGAAGCAGGCAAGAGCACACTGCGATGAGCATTTTCATAGCAATCTCCGTAGTCAGTCGTAGAAGTAGGGGTCGAGCACGCGGACCTCGGTGATCTTCGACACCGGTAGCTTGTTGCGAGCCGCTGCACGCCGAACCGCCTCGGGCGTTGGCGCGTCATAAATGCAGAAGGTGCGCTTGCGGTCGGGCGTTACGTAGGACTGCAACCAGGTGACGCCATCTTCGGCGTTATTGTCGATGACCCTGCGGTAAAGGCTTGCGCCGGCCTCATCGCGAGGGATGCTCACTCCATCCGGAAAGTCTCGCTCGATCAGGTAGCGCGGCACCGCGGCTTGTTCCGTGTCCTGGCCGGGAAATCCGGCCGAGGGGAATCTTGCGGCGCGGGTTAGCGGATCGAATCGGTGGCGTTGCCCAAGTTGGGACGGAGGCCTGCCTATTTTGTGGCTCTTACCCGTGCGAAGCAGGGAACACCGATTCCGGATGTTGGCGTGCGACATCGATGGCCTCGATGCGCGATGACACGTCGAGCTTGGTGAGGATCGCGGAGACGTGATGGTCGACGGTGCGCGGTGACACGAAGAGGCGCTTGGCAATCGCGGCATTGCGCAGCCCGTCGCGCATCAGTTCGAGGATTTGCGCCTCGCGCCGGGTGAGGCCAAATGGATGCTTCTGGGTCGACGAGCGCGCGCCGCGCGGGACTCCGCGAATGCCATGGGATCGCATCCGCCGACGCAGTGCCTCCGTCGCCGGGTTGGCGCCGAGCCGCTCGAAGATCTTGAGTGCCTCGCGTTGCTCGGGCTCACCGCCGTGCCAGCCCAGCACGATTGCCTGCTCATAGGGGCAGCCGAGCGCCTGCCAGGCACGCGCGGCGTCCTGCCATTTGCCCGAGATCTCCATGGCATACGGTTCCGCGATTCCGCTCGGCACGACCTCGAGCGCATTTGCGCGCCACAGCCACGCGGCAAGCTCGCCCTTCATCCGCGGATCCGGCTGCCGCGACACGCGTTCGTAGGCGGGCATCACTTCCCGTACAACCCGCTGCCAATCGTCCACCAGCCACGCAGCCTCGGCTGCGATGGCCGCGAGTGTGCCGAAGCGCTGCAACTCTGGCTCCGGGCCGGCAAGCGCCCGCGCTTTCTCGAGCGGCGAGCTCGCGTCCGGGTCGCCGCGTCGAATTCGCAGATGCCCGAGCGTGCGCAAAGCGGGAATCAGCGTCACCGGTTTCCCGTCGGCATGCAGCAGCACCGCTTCGATATCCTCGCTCGCGGCGAGCCAGCACCCTTGCTCGAATCTCATGCGGGCGCGGTACGCGAGCATATAAGCTCGTGTGAAATCCAGGTCGCGCTCCTCGCAGTAGGCGAGCCCGGTGCTCAGATACTGCGCCGCATCGTCGTACCGGCGGCGCGAAATCTTACGCGGAAAGTGAGACGGGGCGCTGCTGAGTACCCAGGTTCACCGTCATTTCCTGGTTGTTTGTCCAGCGCACAAGAAGTTGCAGGCCCGTGCCCGCGTACTTCACGTTCGCGATTCGGATTGCGGTAGCTTCGCTCATGGCTCTTCCTCGGAATACTGCTGCCAACGCTGAAATAGCTCAGCGCGATTTTCGGCTGCCCACTCCAACGCTTCAGCGGTATCGCGGGTGTCAGCCTCGCCGGCCCACTGCATCAGCGAGTCGGTCCAAAATACCACTTTCTCGCCGCTGCGCCGTGCACTGAATTTGCACGGAATGGCGAACAAAAATGAGAGCAGAGTGCACTCAAGTGCTTGAATTACCGTTGTAATTGGGTTCCCCGGGTTGCGGTGATGACGTCAGCTCAAGCCCTCGAGCTGTGGGAAGTTCCGCACACACGTCCGTTGCGACTACCCCTACGACAGCCCCGCGAGACGTGGGCTACGGACAGACTCTCGGGTGCCCTGCGCAATCAGAATTGCTACAGCCGTCGGTCGCAAGGGATTGCTATACGCGGAAAAATGAAAATACATTACGCTGGAGACCGGAAGGGACAATTTGATGTTCAAGAGCAAATTGTTCTCTCTCTGGTTCACTCTCGCGCTCCTGGCCTGGATCGCGTTGTTCACCACTTTCGACAGCGTCGCTTTCCTCAGCGGCCATTGGTACTACCCCGCGGTAATGGTGCTCGGCGCCTTCGTCGCGGGGTTAACGCCCCAGGGCGGCGGTGCAGTCGCCTTTCCGGCGTTGAGTGTGTTTCTGCATGTGGACCGCATCCTGGCGCGAGATTTCAGCCTGATGATCCAGAGCATCGGCATGACCAGCGCCAGTATTTTCATTCTGACCAGGGACGAGACGGTGTTGAGGGATTACAGGCCTCTTCTGATCTTCGTCCCGGTGTGCTTTGCCGGCTTTCTGCTGGGAATGCTCACCTTGCAGACCATCCCCGTTTATCTCATTCAGGCGTTGTTTTTGTCTCTTACCGCCACTTTTGTCATCGCCTATTACCTGCACGAACACCGTGGCAACCAACGCGGTCTCGTCGTCGAGTCGCGCAGGGACACGGCGTACCTGTGGTTCACCCTGTTCCTCGGCGGCATGATCAGCAGCCTGTTCGGAACGGGTGCCGACATTCTCTTATATACACTTCTGATCACGCATTTCAGGATGCTGGAAAAGTCGGCAACCTACGTGAGCATCGTGTTGCAGGCCGCGATGAGCATCTTAGGCTTTGGCTACCGCGCATTCGTGGACCACGGGCTGAGCCGTTATCAGATAGAAACATGGTTATGCGCGTTCCCGGTCGTGCTGTTCATGGCACCCTTCGGCGCCTA
>DATIXU010000057.1:0-2310 GCA_035518275.1 Steroidobacteraceae bacterium | reverse complement strand
CGCGTCCACGGGCGTGTGCGGCTCGACCATCGCAAGACCTACCGCACCACCGAGGGTGTGTCCGTAGGAGGCGGCGCGAACGTAGCCGACCGGTATGCCGTCGCGATGCAAGACCTCGGCATGAAACATGAGCGGCTCGGGATCCTCTACCAGCACCTGGACGAGGCGGCGCATGAGCGGACCCCTGCCCTGGTGCGCGACGACCGCTTCCTTGCCGATGAAGCCGCCGGGCTTTTTGAGGTCGAGCGCAAAGCCAAGGCCCACCTCGGAAGGCACGTCGGTGTTGTCGATGTCGTGTCCGTAATCACGGTAGCCCTTTTCCATGCGCAGGCTGCCGAGAGCCTTGAGCCCGGCGTGAGTGAGTCCGAGCTCCCTGCCGGCTTCGACGATGCGCTCGTAGACGTGCACCGCCTGCTCGGCAGAAACGTAGAGCTCGTAGCCGAGCTCGCCGAGGTAGGTGATGCGGATGCACAGCAGGCGCGCGAGCCCGATGTCGATCTCACGCGCGGCGCGGAACGGAAACGCGCCATTCGAGAGATCGGTGGTGGTGAGCTTCTGCAGCAGCGCGCGCGAACTGGGACCCTGGACGTTGAGCTGGCCATAGGCAGAGGTCACATCGGTCACGAACGCGTGGGCGTCCGCCGGAATGTGCAGCCGCATCCAGCTTTCGGCGTGACGCACCATGGTGTCGGTGACGACCACGAGAAAGCGGTCCTCTGCAAGCTTGGTCACCGTGAGATCGGCTTCGAGGCGGCCCGACTCGTTCATCCACTGCGTGTAGGTGATGACCCCCGGTGCGCCGTCGACCTGGTTGCCGGAAATGCGGTTGAGACAGCGGCCGGCGTCGCGCCCCTGGACCAGGAACTTGCCCATGAAGGACATGTCCATGACGATCACGTTCTCGCGCGCGGCACGATGCTCGTGCTGCCAGCGCGCGAACCAGCTCGGTCGTCCCCAGCCGAGCGGTCCGGGGTCCGGTGCGCTGCCGGGCGCGCCGTACCAGTCCGGGCTCTCCCAGCCGCTCACCTCGCGGAAATAAGCGCCGGCGGCGGCGAGACGATCGTGGAACGGGGACTTGCGCGCGCCGCGCGCGCTCTCGAGCGACATCATGGGGTAATGGCACTTGTAGACCAGGCCCAGCGACTCCACGGTGCGCGCCCGGCGGTACTCGGGGTTCGCCTGGTAAGCGTGCACGCGATCGATGTTGAATCCGGTCACGTCGACGTCGGGGCATCCGGTGACGATCCAGTGAGCGAGCACGCGCCCGAGACCCCCGCCCGTCAGCACGCCGATCGAGTTGAGTCCCGCGGCGACGAAGTAGCCCCTGAGCTCCGGCGCCTCGCCGACGATCGGCCGCAGGTCCGGCGTGAAACTCTCAGGACCGCAAAAGAGCTTCTTCATGCCGACCTCGGCGGTGATCGGCACGCGTGACATGGCGCGCTCGAGGAACGGCATCATGCGTTCCCAGTCGGGCGGCAGCTCGCCGAAGGAGAAGTCCTCCGGAATCCCTTCCACGCGCCACGGGGCACACACCGACTCGAAGAGGCCCACCATCAGCCCACCGCCCTCCTCGCGATAGTAGCCGTAGGCGCCCGGATCCTCGAGCACCGGCATGTTCGGCGGCAGGTCGCGGATCGGCTCGGTGATCAGGTAGTAGTGCTCGGCGGCCTGATTGGCGATGGCAACGCCCGAGCGTGCCCCGAGCTGCCGCGCCCACATACCGGCGCAGTTGACCACGATGTCCGTGCGGATCTCGCCGCGTGCGGTGCGCACGCCCGTGACGTGCCCGTGCTCGGTAAGGACGTCGCTCACCGGCACACCCTCGATGATCCGGACACCGCGCTGGCGCGCCCCCTTCGCGAGCGCCATGGTGACGTCCACCGGATTTACGCGGCCGTCTTCCTTGACGTAGAAACCGGCTTCGATGCCGTCCGTGCTCGCGAGCGGGAAGAGCTGCTGTACCTCGCGCGGCGAGAGCTCGTGCACGTCGACACCACAGTAGCGGTTGAAGGCGGCGACCCGCCGGTATTCCTCGAGCCGATCCTTGTCGGAAGCGACCTCGATGAAGCCGATCGGGGCGAAACCGGTCGCCTGGCCGGTCTCCGCCTCGAGGCGCCCATAAAGGGCGCGCGAGTACTTGCGCATCTCGGTCGAGGTCTCGGAGGTCGAGCCGAAGGTGACCATCAGGCCGGCCGCGTGCCAGGTGGTGCCCGAGGTGAGCCGGTCGCGCTCGAGCAGCACGATGTCGCTCCACCCCATGAGGGCGAGGTGGTAGGCGACGGACGAGCCGATGATCCCGCCGCCGATCAC
>DATIXU010000056.1:0-1004 GCA_035518275.1 Steroidobacteraceae bacterium | reverse complement strand
CCGAGCGGGGAATCGAGAGCCGCTTTGTGAACGGGCTGCGCGTGACCACGCCGGAGACCCTGGACGCGGTGCTGAAGGTGCTGGCGGGAAGCGTAAACCAGGAACTGGTGGCCGCGCTGATCGCCGCGGGGGCGCGGGCGGTCGGGCTCTCGGGTGTGGATGCGAACCTGGTGGAAGCCGAGCCGATGGATCCCGCGCTCGGGATGGTGGGCCGCGTGACGCGCGCGAATCCGGAACTGCTGGATGTGCTGATCTCCCGAGGATACCTGCCGGTGGTGGCCTGCGTAGCCGGCGGCCGTGACGGGCGCATGTACAACGTGAATGCCGATCAGATGGCCGCAGCGTGCGCGGCCGCCTGGCGTCCGGACCGGCTGATCTTTCTCACCGACATCGCGGGCGTGCTGGATGCTTCGGGCCAAGTGCAGCCGGTGCTGACCGCCGAGGATTGCCAGCGTCTGATTACCGAAGGCGTTGCCACGGGCGGCATGCAGGCGAAGCTGAACGCGGCCGCGATGGCGCTCGAGGCGGGCGTCGAGGAGATTGAAATTGCGCCTGGAGCCTCGCCTGCCGTGCTGGCGCGATTGCTGCAGGGCGAGCCGTGCGGAACGAAAATCGTGCGCGCGGCTCAACGAGCGACCTCCTATGATTAGCAGCATCCGCAGCGACGCGCTGGTGGAGCCCCAGCAGGCGCAAATCCCGGTCGAGGTGCGCAAGGCGCGAATGTCCGATATCGCGCCGCTGCTGGAGCTCATCAACGGCTATGCCGCGCGAGGCATCATGCTGCCGCGCACGGAGTTCGAGCTTTCCGAGAGCATGCGCGATTTCGTGATTGCCGAGTCCGACGGCCGCTTGTTGGGCTGCGGCGCCCTGCACTTTTATTCACCCACAACCGGCGAAGTGCGGTCGCTGGCGGTGGCGGAGAGCGCCAAAACTCAGGGCGTGGGCCGGCGCGTGATCGAAGCCATCATTGAAGAAGCCTTCGAATATTCGCTGGACGCGATTTT